>NZ_JBITXM010000019.1:1973-3351 GCF_044544705.1 Streptomyces sp. NPDC053541 | reverse complement strand
ACCTTCGCGATGCCGGCCCCAGTGAACTCGGTCCGTAGGGATCGGGGTGGTGGGTGGCTGGTCGTTGCTTGAGAACTACACAGTGGACGCGAGCATCTGTGGCCAAGTTTTTAAGGGCGCACGGTGGATGCCTTGGCACCAGGAACCGATGAAGGACGTGGGAGGCCACGATAGTCCCCGGGGAGCCGTCAACCAGGCTTTGATCCGGGGGTTTCCGAATGGGGAAACCCGGCAGTCGTCATGGGCTGTCACCCATGCCTGAACACATAGGGCATGTGGAGGGAACGAGGGGAAGTGAAACATCTCAGTACCCTCAGGAAGAGAAAACAACCGTGATTCCGGGAGTAGTGGCGAGCGAAACCGGATGAGGCCAAACCGTATGCGTGTGAGACCCGGCAGGGGTTGCGCATGCGGGGTTGTGGGATCTCTTTTCTGTCGTCTGCCGGCGACAGGACGAGTCAGAAACCGTTGGTGTAGTCGAAGGACATGCGAAAGGTCCGGCGTAGAGGGTAAGACCCCCGTAGACGAAACATCAGCGGCTCGTTTAAGAGACACCCAAGTAGCACGGGGCCCGAGAAATCCCGTGTGAATCTGGCGGGACCACCCGCTAAGCCTAAATATTCCCTGGTGACCGATAGCGGATAGTACCGTGAGGGAATGGTGAAAAGTACCGCGGGAGCGGAGTGAAATAGTACCTGAAACCGTGTGCCTACAAGCCGTGGGAGCGTCGGACATAGCTTGCTATGTCTCGTGACTGCGTGCCTTTTGAAGAATGAGCCTGCGAGTTTGCGGTGTGTTGCGAGGTTAACCCGTGTGGGGAAGCCGTAGCGAAAGCGAGTCCGAATAGGGCGGTTGAGTAGCACGCTCAAGACCCGAAGCGGAGTGATCTAGCCATGGGCAGGTTGAAGCGGAGGTAAGACTTCGTGGAGGACCGAACCCACCAGGGTTGAAAACCTGGGGGATGACCTGTGGTTAGGGGTGAAAGGCCAATCAAACTCCGTGATAGCTGGTTCTCCCCGAAATGCATTTAGGTGCAGCGTCGTGTGTTTCTTGCCGGAGGTAGAGCACTGGATAGGCGATGGGCCCTACCGGGTTACTGACCTTAGCCAAACTCCGAATGCCGGTAAGTGAGAGCGCGGCAGTGAGACTGTGGGGGATAAGCTCCATGGTCGAGAGGGAAACAGCCCAGAGCATCGACTAAGGCCCCTAAGCGTACGCTAAGTGGGAAAGGATGTGGAGTCGCAGAGACAACCAGGAGGTTGGCTTAGAAGCAGCCACCCTTGAAAGAGTGCGTAATAGCTCACTGGTCAAGTGATTCCGCGCCGACAATGTAGCGGGGCTCAAGCGTACCGCCGAAGTCGTGTCATTGCAGTGTGCG
>NZ_JBITXM010000019.1:0-1881 GCF_044544705.1 Streptomyces sp. NPDC053541 | reverse complement strand
TAGTGAAGCCCCAACGGGTGCTGTGATGGGTAGGGGAGCGTCGTGTGCCGGGTGAAGCAGCCGTGGAAGCGAGTTGTGGACGGTTCACGAGTGAGAATGCAGGCATGAGTAGCGATACACACGTGAGAAACGTGTGCGCCGATTGACTAAGGGTTCCTGGGTCAAGCTGATCTGCCCAGGGTAAGTCGGGACCTAAGGCGAGGCCGACAGGCGTAGTCGATGGACAACCGGTTGATATTCCGGTACCCGCTTTGAAACGCCCAATATCGAGCCCATTAATGCTAAGGCCGTGAAGCCGCCCCGGAGCCTTCGGGCAAAGGGGAGTGGTGGAGCCGCTGACCCAAGGTGGTAGTAGGTAAGCGATGGGGTGACGCAGGAAGGTAGTCCAGCCCGGGCGGTGGTTGTCCCGGGGTAAGGGTGTAGGCCGTGTGGTAGGCAAATCCGTCACACGTTAAGGCTGAGACCTGATGCCGAGCCGATTGTGGTGAAGTGGATGATCCTATGCTGTCGAGAAAAGCCTCTAGCGAGTTTCATGGCGGCCCGTACCCTAAACCGACTCAGGTGGTCAGGTAGAGAATACCGAGGCGTTCGGGTGAACTATGGTTAAGGAACTCGGCAAAATGCCCCCGTAACTTCGGGAGAAGGGGGGCCACGCCTGGTGATCGGATTTACTCCGTGAGCTGGGGGTGGCCGCAGAGACCAGCGAGAAGCGACTGTTTACTAAAAACACAGGTCCGTGCGAAGCCGTAAGGCGATGTATACGGACTGACGCCTGCCCGGTGCTGGAACGTTAAGGGGACCGGTTAGCTCACTTTCGGGTGGGCGAAGCTGAGAACTTAAGCGCCAGTAAACGGCGGTGGTAACTATAACCATCCTAAGGTAGCGAAATTCCTTGTCGGGTAAGTTCCGACCTGCACGAATGGCGTAACGACTTCTCGACTGTCTCAACCATAGGCCCGGTGAAATTGCACTACGAGTAAAGATGCTCGTTTCGCGCAGAAGGACGGAAAGACCCCGGGACCTTTACTACAGTTTGATATTGGTGTTCGGTTCGGCTTGTGTAGGATAGGTGGGAGACTGTGAAGCGGCCACGCCAGTGGTTGTGGAGTCGTCGTTGAAATACCACTCTGGTCGTGCTGGATGTCTAACCTCGGTCCGTGATCCGGATCAGGGACAGTGTCTGATGGGTAGTTTAACTGGGGCGGTTGCCTCCCAAAGGGTAACGGAGGCGCCCAAAGGTTCCCTCAGCCTGGTTGGCAATCAGGTGTTGAGTGTAAGTGCACAAGGGAGCTTGACTGTGAGACCGACGGGTCGAGCAGGGACGAAAGTCGGGACTAGTGATCCGGCGGTGGCTTGTGGAAGCGCCGTCGCTCAACGGATAAAAGGTACCCCGGGGATAACAGGCTGATCTTCCCCAAGAGTCCATATCGACGGGATGGTTTGGCACCTCGATGTCGGCTCGTCGCATCCTGGGGCTGGAGTCGGTCCCAAGGGTTGGGCTGTTCGCCCATTAAAGCGGTACGCGAGCTGGGTTTAGAACGTCGTGAGACAGTTCGGTCCCTATCCTCTGTGCGCGTAGGAATATTGAGAAGGGCTGTCCCTAGTACGAGAGGACCGGGACGGACGAACCTCTGGTGTGCCAGTTGTCCTGCCAAGGGCATGGCTGGTTGGCTACGTTCGGGAGGGATAACCGCTGAAAGCATCTAAGCGGGAAGCCTGCTTCGAGATGAGTATTCCCACCTCCTTGAGAGGGTAAGGCTCCCAGTAGACGACTGGGTTGATAGGCCGGATGTGGAAGCCCAGTAATGGGTGGAGCTGACCGGTACTAATAGGCCGAGGGCTTGTCCTCAGTTGCTCGCGTCCACTGTGTTAGTTCTGAAG
>NZ_JBITXM010000018.1:0-10922 GCF_044544705.1 Streptomyces sp. NPDC053541 | reverse complement strand
GCGAAGCCCAGGGGGCCATCGGCGACCGACGACAACGCGGCGAGGCGCGGTGCCGGGCGACGAGAGCCCGGCATGATCGGCGAGACACCCCCTAGGTCCGTACGGAAACGCCCGGGGCGCCCCCCTCACGAGGGCGCCCCGGGCGTCGTCACACCCCTCCCGCACCCCTCAGACCTCGCGGCCCTCCGGGGTGAGGGCCGTGCGGCGGACCTTGCCCGAGCGGGTGCGGGGCAGGGCGGGGGTCAGGGCCACCGCCTTCGGGACGAAGACCGGGGCCAGGCGCCGGCGCGCCAGAGTGAGCAACTCGGCGCGCAGCGCCTCCGGTTCGACCGCCCCGCGCGGCTCCACCACGGCGTACGGGGCGAGACCGCCGCGCTCGTCCGGGCCCGGGACCACCGCCGCGTCGGCGACCGAGGGGTGGCTGCGCAGCACCGCCTCGATCTCCATCGGGGAGACCCGGTGCCCGTACGACTTGAACACCTCGTCGTTCCGGCCGAGCAGCCGGATCGACCCGTCGGCCAGCCGCTCGCCCCGGTCCCCGGTGCGGTACAGCCCGTCCGCGAAGGCCGCCGCGGTGCGGTCCGGACGGGCGGGAAGGTCGACGTAGCCGCGCATCAGACCCGGCGGACGCTCCGCCAGGTCGACGCACACCTCCCCCGCGTCGCCGAGCTCCCCGGTCTCCGGGTCGCGCAGCACGATCCGGTAGCCGGGCAGCGGATGGCCCAGCGGGGACAGCGGCACCGGGGTGTCGGGGGCCCGGCCGATCAGGGCCGTCGCCTCCGTCTGCCCGTAGCCGTCCCGGACCCGCACCCCCCAGGCCTCCTCGATCCGGTCCGTGACCTCGGCGGTCAGCGGCTCGCCGGCCGCCGTCGCCTCCCGCAGCCGGGGCGCGCCCCGGCCCGCCGTCACGTACGGCAGCATCGCCCGCCACGCGCTGGGCGGCGCGCACAGGCTGCTGATCCGCTGGGCGGCCAGCACCCCGGGCAGCAGCTCGGGCGGGAGGCCGCCGTCGGGCGGGGCGACGACCGTGGCGCCCG
This sequence comes from Streptomyces sp. NPDC053541, assembly GCF_044544705.1. Lineage (NCBI taxonomy): Bacteria > Bacillati > Actinomycetota > Actinomycetes > Kitasatosporales > Streptomycetaceae > Streptomyces > Streptomyces sp. NPDC053541. Next base: position 9,885 of record NZ_JBITXM010000018.1, on the reverse strand, counting down.
CCGTCCACGGCACGAAGAAGCTGGACCAGGAGTGCTTCGCCCAGCCCGGCGCGGACAGGTTGAGGTGCCGGTCGCCCGGGCGCAGCCCGCTCCAGTAGAGGCTGGACAGGTGCCCCACCGCGTAACCGGCGTGGGAGTGCTCGACCAGCTTCGGCAGCGAGGTGGTGCCCGAGGTGAAGTAGCAGAAGGACGGGTCGGCGGCCGGGGTCGGGCCGGGCGGCAGGAAGGCCGGGCGGCGCTCGGCGTCCCGGGTGTCGGGGTACGGGACCCAGCCCGGCACTCCCCCGGCGCCGGGCGCCATCCGCACCCCCGGCACACCCGACTCGCCCATCATGTGGACGAGTTCGGGCGCGCACACCACGTGCCGGATGCCGCCGCGGGCGATCCGGTCGACGGCCTCGTCCCGGGTGAGGTCCTGGTAGCCAGGGACGACGACCGCGCCCAGCTTGATGCAGCCGAGCAGGGTCTCCCACAACTCGGCCCGGGTGCCGAGCAGGACGAGGACCCGGTCGCCTCGCTCGACCCCGGCCTCGGCGAGGGCGACCGCCAACGCGTCGGAGCGGGCGGACAGTTCGGCGAAGGTGACCCGGTCCACGACCGGCACCGTGCCGTCCGCGGCGGGCCGGCCGAGGATCTCCAGGGCGGTGCGCCGGTTGCCCTCGGCGACCACGTCGAACCACTCCAGGGCCCAGTTGAAGTGCCGGGCCCGCGGCCAGCGGAACGCGGCCGAGGCCGCCTCCCGGTCGCCGCGCAGCCGCAGCAGCAGGTCCCGGGCGGCCCGGTACTCCTCGTGCGCGGCGGTCCTGCGGTGGGCGGCGCGGGCGGCCGGCCGCCGGACGGGCGCGGTCATCCGGCCGCCCCCGCGAGCGCGCCCGCGATGGCGTCCGCGTCGCGCGTGAAGGAGCCCCAGCCGCCCGGCCGGCCGCTGCCGACCTGGGTGAACCAGCGGGTGTGCTCACTGGGGATGCCCAGCACGTGGATGCCCTCCTGCGGAGTGCCGTCCGCGCCGACCGGGTGGAACGGCGCGTCGGTGCAGTCCATGCCGCCGGTCCTGAACTCCCGGGCCCCGGCCCGGGTTCCGCCCGCGTTCACGAACGGCCGCACCAGTCCGTCGGCGAGCAGCCCGCGGATCAGCGGGTCGCGGTCCGCGGCGATGTCCGTGCCGGGCAGGCGCGCGTCGACGAGCACGTCGAGCTGCGCCCAGGAGTTCTCCACCTGCGCCGACTCCACCGTGAACCGCCCGCCGACCGGGTCGGTGCCGAACCGCACACCCGGGCCGACGGGTTCGAGCACCCCGGCGGCGAGCAGCGCCAGGAACTGCTCGGAGCGCAGCAGCGGCGGGCCGGTCGACACCATCGCCGCCACCGGCCCGAACTCGGCCAGGAACCAGGCGTGCGAGGCGGGGGTGAGCCCGCCGAAGTCGACCACCTCGCGGATGGTCTGCCGGACGTCCCGCAGCACGTCCGCCGCGGCCTTCATCGGCCCGTCCGCGTTGCCCAGCCGGGCGTCGCCCAGGTCGGCCCGCAGCCACTCGGTGAGCACCTTGTGGAACTCGGCGGGCGAGCCGAAGCGGCAGCCGGCGAACGGCCGGGCCAGCGCGTCGAGTCCGGCCAGCGGCGTCGGGTCGATCCGGTAGCCGGCGGCCAGGTCGCGCAGCACGTCCTGGTCCGGGACCAGGGCGAGGGCGTCGGCCGCCCGCTCGGTGAACTCCCGGGCCCCGTCCGGTCCGTGCACCCGGCGGATCCGGGTGGCGAGCAGCACCAGGTTCACCTCGGCCAGCAGCCAGGGCAGCACCAGCTGCTCGAAGTCCAGCGGGGCGTGCTCGGCGCGCAGCCGCGCCATCCGGGCCGGGGTGAAGAGGACCGGCCGGTAGCGGTGTTCGGGCCCCTTCTGGTTGACGCCGCGGGTCAGCAGCGGCACGCCGGCCCGCGAGCCGGTGAGGATCCGCGGCTCCTTGCCGCTCGGCAGGTAGAGCAGCCCGTCGCCGCCGTCGGTGAAGGTGCCGCCGCGCCCGAGGGTGAGCTCGGCCAGCACGTCGTAGAAGGTGAGGCCCATGCCGATGACGCCGACGCTCGCGCCGGCCGGGATGTCGGCGAGCGGCATCTCGTTGGCCGAGCCGCCCGCGATGTAGCGCAGCGGCCGGGCCGGGGTGGAGTGCTCGCGGGCGAACCGCCGCCACTCGCGCTGCTGCCCGTCCGGCTCGTTCACCGGGTGGCCGGTGGCGAGCAGCACCCGGTCGACGGTGAGCACGTCGCCGCGGTCCAGGCGCAGCCGGTACGGCTCCCCCGGCGCGCCGCGGTCCGCGCAGATCACCCGGGCGGGCACCTGGTGCACGGTGAGGCAGGGCGGCAGGGTCTCCTCGATCCGCCGCATCACGTAGCGCAGGTAGCGCCCGTAGACCGCGCGCGGGGCGTAGCCCTGCGGCTCGGCGCGGGCCGGGTCGTGCTCGGCCCACCACTCGCCGAGCGAGGGCCCGGCGCCCGGCCGGTGCGGGCCGTCGTCCGCCGGGCCGGAGAACATGGTGACCTCCTGCGCGGCGGTGTTCATCAGGAACCAGGGCGACTGGTCCGTCCGCCAGATCCGCCCGGCCCCCGCCTCGTGCGGATCGATCGCGAACACCTCGATGCGGCGCGCCGGCGGGCGCTCCGCGCAGCGGGCCGCCAGCCGTTCCAGGACGGACAGGCCGCGCGGGCCCATGCCCACGAAGGCGATCCGCAGCGGCTCGGCGGCCGGGTCGGCCAGGCACCGCGGGGTGTCCAGCGGGGCCGGTTCCGGCGGCGGCGCGGTCTCGGCCGCCAGGTCGTGCTCCCGGGAGACCCGGTCGAGCATCCCGGCGAGCTGACGCGAGGTCATCGGGGTGGTCCTCCGGCTGGTGGTGAGCAGCGGCAGCGAGCCGAGGTCGGTCCACTGCAGCCGGCCGTCCGGGGCGACCGCCGAGCGGGCCTCACCCCGGTTGTCCGGGTGCAGGCAGAACGGCACGTCGAGCAGCCCCCGGTCGAAGGCCTTCAGGAGCGCGAGGCCCAGGTCGTCGGAGAGCGCCCGGACCGCGCCGACCAGGGCGCGGGCCTCGGCGAGGATCTCCTCGGCGTCGGCGCCGGTGCCCGCGCCGGCCGCGTTCCCGGCGCGCGCCCGGGCTGCGCGGGCCGCGTCGGCGGCCACCGACAGGGCGGTGAGGTTCTCCGCGACCGTCGGGATGCGGTGCGCCTCGGTCTCGGTCTTGACGATGAGCCGCTGCGCCCCGCCGTGCACGGCGAGTTCGGCGCTGCGGCGCAGCAGCAGCCGGGCGCCGGGCACGGTGCGCGGGTAGACGCCCATGTACGTGTAGAGCACGACGTGCCGGTCCACGGCCGGCGGCAGCAGCTCGTCGGCGAGCTGCCGCAGCGCGGCGAGCGCCCCGGCGTCCTGCACGGGGTGGGTCTGCTGGGCGTACGAGAGGGACACGCTGGTGGCGCCGTTCTGCGCGAAGAACAGGCACTCCAGGACGGAGACGGCGACCAGCATGGACGGCGGGCAGAGCTGGCCGAGCAGGCAGCCGCCGAAGGACTCCAGGTGGGCGCGCCGGCCGTGGGCGCGGCTCTCCTCGGCGAGGTACTGCACGGAGTCCCGCCAGGCGGCGACGGACTCGGCGAGCGGGGTGCGCCCGTAGGGCAGGCAGTACGAGACGGGGCCGCCCTCGCTGGCGGAGAGCCCGGCGGCGGCCATGGTGCGGAAGATGGCCATCGGGTCGGCGGAGCCGTGCCGGACCTGCACCGGGGTGCGGCGGCCGGCGGCCGCGGCGGTCCGGGCGGCGGTCCTGGGGCCGTGGCTGACGATCGGGAAGCCGTTGAGGGGCCGTCCGGTGCGCAGCGCGGCGGTGGCGGCGGCGTGGTCGCCGACCCGGGTGTAGCTGTCGATGGTGAGGGTGGCGACGGTCCGTTCGGGCAGGGCCGCGACGGCGGCGACGCCGGCGGCCATCTCCTCCGGGGAGACCATGCCCATGCGGGGCTGGACGACGAGCTCGCCGGCCGCGGCGGCCTCCTGGACGAAGGCGCCGAGGTCGCCGGGGGCGACCGGGGCGGGCGCGGACGGGCCGGGCGGTGAGGGCGGATGCGGGTGCTGCGCGGAGCGGTCGGGATGGGTCACGCCGCGGCCCGCCCGGTACACGCGCCTCTGGTCGCGGCCCGTTCCTCGAGGCGGCCGAGCCGGGCGAGCAGCGCGGTGGGCGCGGTGCCGTCGGGGTAGACCGCGTCGTAGCCGGCGGCGAGCAGTTCGGCGGTGCGCTCCTCGGCGCCCTCGGGCGAGATGCCGAGCAGGCCGCCGATCACCATCGGGATGTCCCGGGTCTCCTCGTCCTCGCGCAGCGCGCGGGCGGCGCGCAGTCCGTCCTGGTGCCCGTGGCCGTTCACCGAGGAGAGGACGACGAGGTCGGGGCTGGTCATCCGCGCGGTGTCCACGAGCAGCCGCTCGGGGACGCAGGGCCCGAGGTTGAGGACGGAGTGCCCGTGCTCCTCCAGGAAGAGCTGGAGGTGCACCAGGTTCCAGGTGTGCGCGTCGGAGGAGCCGGTGGTGAGGAGGACCCGGCGGGACGGCTCGGGACTGTGCGGACTTTGCATGGCGTGTCTCCAGTGACGGTGCGGATGCGGATGCGCGGGGGCGTACGGGCGTACGGGGGTGAGCCCGGGCGGTTCGGTACGGCGCGGGGCGGGGCGGTCCGCGGGTGGAGCGGTGCACGGGGCGGCGCCGGGGGGACGGCGCGCACGGCCTGGGGGGCCACGGCCCGGCGGCGGGCGACGGCCGGCGGCCGGGGCGGGGCGCGCGGGGTGCCGGGGCGGGCGTACGGGCCACGGGGAAGCCCGTACGGCGGGAGTGCCGAGGTGTGCGGGGTCGTGCCGGGGGGCGCGAGGTGTGCGGGTGGTGCGGGGGTGCCGGGGGGCGCCGCCCGCGCGGGGCGGGCGGGCCGGGGCCCCTTGCCGGGGCCGGTCGCGGACCGGACGGGGACCGGTCCGCGACCCTGCGGGTCAGGCGCCGGCGCCGACGCCAGTGGTGATCTCGCCCGCCTCCGGGGTGCGCGGGGAGGCGGGCCGGGCGCGGACCGCGAGGACCGTGCAGCCGGTGGCGCTGGACATCTGGTGCCGGGTGCCCGGTTCCTCGATCACGAGGTCGCCGCGGTGGAAGCGGCGCCCGTCGCTGTGGTCGAGCGTGCCGTCGAGCACCAGCATCAGCTCGTGCCCCAGGTGCTCGTGGAAGTCGCCGTGCGCGCCGGGCGGGAAGCGGAGCAGCAGCGAGGCGGAGTCCTCCTCTCCGGCGTGCCCCGGGCCCCACAGGACGACGTACTCGACGCCCTCGCGGCCGGGTTCGGTCCACGGCACCCAGGGCAGGTCGGTCTGTTCGAAGCCGTTGCGCAGCACATCGCGGAAGACGGTGACGTCAGGCACGGGTGGTGACCTCCGAGGGGGCCCGCTGGGGGACGACGGACGGGATCGGGTCGGGGCCCCAGGCGTTCGGGCCCTTGACGACGGGCGCGCCGATGAGGGAGCCGAACTCCCGCCACGCGCCGTCGTAGTTGCGCACGTCGCCCAGGCCGAGCAGCTCGTGCAGGACGAACCAGCTGTGCGCGGAGCGCCAGCCCACCCGGCAGTACAGGACGGTGGTGGCCGCGGGGTCCAGGGCTCCGTAGGCCGCCCTGAGCTCCTCCTCGCCGCGGAAGGTGCCGTCGGCGTGGATGGCGGTGTGCCAGGGGATGTGGGTGGCGGACAGGGCGTGGCCGCAGCGCACGCCGATGTCGTCGGGGACCCCGGGCGGGGTGTTGGTGTGCCCGAGGTACTCCTCCAGGGAGCGCACGTCGAGCAGGGTGCGGCGGCCGATGTGGTCGAGGACGTCCTCGCGCCGGGCGCGGATCGTCTCGTCGAGGCCGGCCGGCACCGGGTACGCGGTCGCGGGGCGCTCGGGCGCCTCGGTGGTGAGGGCGCCGCCGACGGCCTCCCAGCGGGCCCGCCCGCCGTCCAGGAGCCGCAGTTCCCGGTGCCCGTACAGGCGGAACTGCCAGTAGCCGGCCGCGGCCCACCAGTTGTTGTTGCCGCTGTAGAAGACGACGGTGTCGTCCTCGGAGATGCCGTGCCGGCCGAGGAGGGCCGCGAAGGCCTCGGGGCCGACGAGGTCGCGCCGTACCGGGTCCTGGAGGTCGCCGGTCCAGTCGATGCGGACCGCGCCGGGGATGCGGCCGGGGCGGCCGCCGCCGTCGTTGCCGCCGTCGGTGATCTCGACGAGGACGAGTCCGGCGCCGGCGGGGCCGGCCGGGTCCTTCAGGAGTTCCTGGAGGCGTTCCACGTCGATGAGCAGGTTCTCGCGGTTCATCGGGTTCACCACCAGTAGCTCGGGTACTTGGCGATCACTCCGGCCTTCGCGGCGACCAGGCCGATCAGCACGAGCAGCACGCTGCCGATGCCGAGCAGCAGCAGGAAGCGCAGCGGCTGGGGGTCCTGGAGGACGGCGAGGACGGCGGTCGCGGCGGCCGGGGCGTGCACGGCGCGCAGCACCAGCATCAGGCCGACGCTGAGGCCGGCGGCGACGGCGGCGACCCACAGGGAGTGCCCGAGGAGCGCGACGGCGACGAGGCCGAGGGCGCCGGAGCCGAGCTGGCCGAGGACCACGTTGCGCGGCTGGGCGGGCGGCAGCGCCGGGGTGGAGCAGACGATCATCGCGGTGGCGGCGAGCGGGGCGATCATCAGCAGGTGGCCGGTGGCCTCGCCGAGCGCCACGAGGACGACGAGCGAGACGACGGTGGCGAGGGTGCCGAGGACGGCGGGCTTGGCACCGGGGAAGGGCGGGGCGCCGCTGCCGCCCTTCGCCGCGGCCGGGGCGGCGGGCGCCGGGGCCTGGCCCGGCTGCTGCCCCTGGGTCTGGGTCGGGGTCTGGTTGGTCACGTGCTCGCTCCTCAACAGCCGTTGAAGTAGTGCATGGCGCGGCGGTACACGACCTCGCCGATCCGGTGGCCCATCTCGATGCCGGGCTCGTTGTCGAAGCTCCAGTGCATGCCGCCGTACACCCGGGATATGCCGGCCTGGTGGGCGGCCTCGGTGAAGGTCGGCCAGGTCAGGACGACGTCGGTGCGCGGGGTGAGTCCGGGCTCGACGGTGGAGGTGCCGGCCTTGAAGCGGAAGGAGTCGCCGAAGGCGTCGGTGCCGGTGAAGCGGCGCAGGAACTCGGAGGCGGCCCCCGAGAAGGTGCTGTGCCCGGAGACGGTGGCCGGGAACGGCGGCACCGCCACGTACGCCTGCCAGTCGACGCCGTCCATGGTGACGGTGCCGCGGCCGGGGCCGCCCCAGGCGGTGATCTGACGACCGCGCTGGTCGTAGGGGATGAGGGTGGACGGGCGGGCGAAGTCGTGGTCCAGCTTGACCGCCCAGGAGCCGATGGCGGCGTCGCACTCGGCCATGTTGAGGCCGAAGAAGAGCTTGGCGTCCTGGTCGATGTCGTGGCCGTCACGGGCGGACACGAAGCGGCCCCACATCTGCTGGGCGCCGGGCGGGGTGACGTCGTCGTTGAGCCAGAACTCGGCGATGCACTTCTGCTCGTCCGTCAGGTGGGCGCTGATGTCGAGGAGCTCCTCGATCGCGGCGGTCATGCGCACCGAGGGGTACGCGGGCGGCGCGGCGACCGTGAACTGGTCGGGGCGGCTGAGCGCGAAGGGCTCCATCACGGCGAACTGCGGGGTGAGGTACTTCTGCAGCTTGCCGCCGACGATCAGCGGGGTCCAGTGCTCGGGCGCGACGACGATCGAGGGGTCGAAGGCGCCGGCGGTCTGCGGCGGGTTCTTCGGCTGGTAGCCGGTGGTGTCGGCGTACGGCGGGGTGCCGAGCTGGTTGGCGCCGTCGCCGTGCCGGTGGTCGAGCACGGCCTGCGCGGTGCGGCGGCCGATCCAGGCGGGGCTGTAGCGGCGCGGGGAGGTCAGTGCGGGGTCGTAGCCGAGGCTGCTCAGCATCGAGTCGATGGCGACCTTGTACTCCGGGAAGAACTCCAGGAGCGCGAGGTGGGCGGCGTAGCTGACGGCCTCGTTCTTGTTGTCGAGGGTGCGCTCGGCGCGGGGGCGGCGCAGGGCGCCGCCGAAGCGGGTGCCGGAGGCGATCCGGTCGTAGCAGGCCCAGGCGTCGTAGATGCAGTTGTGCACGATCGCGAGGATGCGGGCGTTGACGGTGGCCGGGCCGAAGCGGTTGCCGACGGCCTGGTAGCGGCCGAGGATCGCGTCCATGGTGGCCTGGTTCCAGCGGACCACGACGGTGGGCTCGGCGACCGCGCCGGGGGCCCGGCGGCCGGTGCGGGTCTCCGCCTCGAACCGCTGCGTCGGGGCCGCGGCCGCCCAGGCGCTTCCGCCGGAGGCGAGCGCGAAGGCGCCGGCCGCGGCGGCGGAGGCGGTGAGCACCCGGCGCCGGGTGAACGGCGCGGGGGTGGCGGGATCGGTGGAGACGGGTCGCTGAGACATCCCTGGTCTTTTCCTTCGCGTGCGGTGCGGGCCGGAAACGGACGGTGCGGTCCCGGATCGGCCGGGGACCTGCGGCGGCCGGGGCCGGACTGGTCGGCCCGGGTCGCCGGGGGTTCCGGGGCCGGTCGGATCGAGGGGATCGCGGATCAAACACAAGCTCGAACAGTCCTCAGGCTGGCGAGATTTGATCGCGTGGGGCAACGGCCTATCGGCTTCTTCCATCGGAGGCATGCAAGGAAGCGATGGGCGGGGCCGGGGGCGGCGCCGGGTCGATAGCGTGAGGGGACGCCAGGCACCTCCGGCCCTTGTGCCCGGGTACGCCGTGCCGCCAGGGTGCGGCACTCGGTCCCGGTCCTCGGGGCGACGGCCGACCGCCGCCCCGCCGCGCACACCGCCCGTGGCCCGCCCCGTCGCCCGCCGAGCGGGCGGGGCCCCGACGGTCCTGGCACCGCAGGCCCCCTGCACGCGCACCGCCGACCCGAGGACTCGGGTCCGCCCGGTCATCCCGGCCACCCCGGCCGCCCCGCTCTGGGGCGAGCGCCGCGGGCCGCCGGCCGCCGGACCGGTGACCGCACCACCCCCGCTGTCCGTCCGGCAAGACCTCACCGATCCCGCACGATCCGTTTGGAGTGGCCGCGCATGTCCGTTTCCTCACAGGTCAGACCGCAGACCCCGGCCCCGGCGCCGTCCGCCGCCCCGTCCCCGACCGCCCTCTTCGACCGCCTCGCGCCGCGCCTGCACCGCTACGGCCTGGTGCTGCTGCGGGTGGGGCTCGGCGGCGTCTTCGTCTGGTTCGGCGTCCTGAAGGCGATCGGGCAGAGCCCGGCCGCCCAGCTGGTCGTCGACGTCATCCCCTTCGACACCGGCACCTGGTTCGTCCCGGCCCTCGGCTGGGCGGAGATCGCCCTCGGCCTCTGGCTGCTCACCGCCCGCGCCGCCCACTTCCTCCTCCCCGCCCTGACGGCCCACCTCCTGGGGACCTTCCTGGTCCTCCTCCTGACCCCCCACGCCGCCTTCGAGCACGCCAACCCGCTCCTGCTGACCCTGATCGGCGAGTTCGTGGTGAAGAACGTGGTCCTCCTGGCCGGCGCGGTGGTGGTGACGACCCGCCCGAAGGGCTGAGTTCCCCTACAGAGAGGGAAGAAGACGAGACGGCCCCGGCCGGGGTGTGCTCCCCCGGCCGGGGCCGTCGTGCCTGTGTGTCGGGCATGTCGCACCCTGAGCCACTAGCATCGTGGCACTGAGTGTGTTTTGCTGAGGGTACTCAGTGCCATACCAGTGCCATCATTGCCACAAGCGTTGCTAGGGGAGCCCCAGACCATGGCCAAGGACTTCGATCTGTATCGTCCGTCGGAGGAGCACGAGATGCTCCGGGAGACGGTCCGTGCGCTGGCGGAGGCGAAGATCGCGCCGTTCGCCGCGGCGGT
>NZ_JBITXM010000017.1:0-26368 GCF_044544705.1 Streptomyces sp. NPDC053541 | reverse complement strand
GCGCACCGGGGGCCCCGGCGCGCGCGGGCGCCCCCCCGCGCGGGGGGGGGCGGGGGGGGGGGCGGCGGGGGCGCCCCCCCCGCTTCTCTTCTGTGGAGCTAAGGAGAATTGAACTCCTGACCTCTTGCATGCCATGCAAGCGCTCTACCAACTGAGCTATAGCCCCGTGTACGGGATCTGTGGAGCTAAGGAGAATTGAACTCCTGACCTCTTGCATGCCATGCAAGCGCTCTACCAACTGAGCTATAGCCCCTTGTTTAGTTGTGTCCCGCCGGTCTCCCGTGCGGCGACGAACAGAACAGTAACCGTCCGCCGGGCCGTTCGCCAAATCCGTTTCTCCGGCCGCACCGGCCGGGCGGGTAGGGTCGCCGTCTGTGTCCGCCTCCTCCTTGCCCCCGGTGTCCCCGTCCTCCGCGCCGTCCCGCGTCCCGTCCCGGTCCCTGGCCGTCGCCGCGGTGGTGTGGCTGCTGTCGTTCACGGCGTTCTGGGTGGCGCAGCGGCTCGCCCACGTGAACATGCTGGACGTGATGGTCTACCGGGCCGAGGCCGAGACGCTGCGGGCCGGCGAGGACCTCTACGCGATGCGCGCCACCTCGGCGAACCTGGCGATGACCTATCCGCCGTTCGCCGCCGTGCTGTTCCTGCCGCTGACCCTGGTGGGCGTGCCGCTGATGCGGACGCTGACCACGGCGGGGAACCTGCTCCTGGTGGTGGCGCTGGTGCGGCTGTCGCTCCAGCTGGTCCGCCCGGCCCTGGCGCGCCCGGAGGCCCGCACCCAGCTGTGGCGAACCACACTGTGGGTGGCGGCGGTCGTGGTGTGGTGCGAGCCCGTGTGGACGACGCTGCGGTACGGGCAGATCAACCTGCTCGTGGCGGTGGCCGTGCTGTGGGACCTGACCCGGCGCGAGGGCAGCCGCTGGGCCGGCCTGGGCATCGGCCTGGCCACCGCCGTCAAGCTCACCCCGGGGCTCTTCGTGGTCCTGCTCCTCGCCGCCGGACTGCTGCTGTGGCGCCGCGACCGGGCCCTGAACCAGTGGCTGCGGACCGGCCTCACGGCGACCGGTGTCTTCCTGGTGACGACGCTGACGACGGCGCTGGCGCTGCCCGCCGACTCGAAGCGGTTCTGGACCGGGACGCTGTTCGAGACCGGCCGGGTCGGTCACGCCGAGGAGACCGCCAACCAGTCCCTCAGCGGCGTCCTGGCCCGGCTGATGCACACGGACGCGCCCGGCCTGTGGTGGCTGGCCGCCGCCGTCCTGCTGGGCGGCGCGGCGATGGTCCTCGCGGTGCGGGCGGCGCTGCGCGGCGACCGGGCGGTGGCCGTGGTGATCACGGCGGTCACCGCGCTGATGGTCAGCCCGATCTCCTGGTCCCACCACTGGGTGTGGTGCGTGCCGCTGCTGATCCTGCTGTACGACCGCTCCACGCGCGCGTGGCCGGTGACCGGAGCCGTGGCGCTGGCCTTCGCGTCCTTCGCGCTGTGGTGGGTGCCGCACGACCCGGGCCGTCCGGAACTCGACCAGAACGCCGGGCAGATGCTGCTCTCCGCGGTGTATCCGCTGACGGCGCTCGCACTGCTGGCCGGCTACGCCCTGTCGCTGCGCCGCACGCGCGGCCGGGACCCGCTGGACAGGATCCCGGAGCCCCGGGAGGAGACGCGGGAGCCCCAGGCCGTCACTCAGGCCGTCGCGAACGAGTAGAACCGCTTCAGGGTGCAGTGCTCGTCGAGGAGCCGCCCGTAGATCGGCTCCCCTTCGAGCTCGCGGTAGGTCTCGATGGGGTCGCCTTTTATGATCAGCGCCCGCGCACACTCCTCGCACCAGTACTGGAACGAGGGGTTCACGGGGTCCATGTCGCGCACGATGGGCGTCCCGCTGCCGCACCAGTCGCACTTCCGCCGGTGCGCCCCCATCACTCGGCTCCCGTCACGGAGGCGGCACGCGCCGCACGGCCGGGGGGCGGGCTCCACGGCCCGGGAGCGGAGTCCGCGACGGCATCGGCTGCGACCTCGTCGGCACCGTCCACGGCCATGCGCGCTCCCTCCCGCCCGGACCCTCTTCCCCTCCGGCGGTCCGATTCTGCCATGGGCCCGCAAGGGGGTCAGCGTCGTCGGCGGAGCAGGCTCGCCGAGGCCCCCAGGACGGCCGTCGCGGCCAGCGCGAGGGTGCACACCCAGAGCGCGTGCGCGGAGACGTGCGCCCCCTGTCCGGTGATCCGGCCGAGGAAGAGCGCGCCGAAGGCGGCGACGCCGATCAGCTGGCCGAGCTGGGTCACGGTGGCGAGCAGTCCGCTGGCGTCGGCGGCGTCCTCGGGGCGTACGGTCGCGAGCGCCCCGGTCAGCGCCGGGCTGAAGGCCAGCGCCAGACCGGCACCCATGGCGCAGAGCACCGGGTAGAGCGCCCAGCCGCCCGCGCCCCCGTCCCTCAGGACGGCGCCCACGCCCACCGAGGAGGCTGCCGTGAGCAGGAATCCGGCGGGCACCAGGAAGGGCTGCAGCCGGGCGGGCCAGCGCCGCCAGGTGAGGCCGACGAGGCCGAAGACGGCGGCGGTCGGCGCGAAGGTGAGCCCGGTGCGCAGCGCACTGTGCCCGAGCGCGCCCTGGAGGTGCAGGGTGAGGGTGAACAGGAAGCCCGCGTTGACGCCCATCACGGCGACGATCCGCAGGACGGCCGTGCCGATGCCGGGGCTGCGGAGCACCCGCGGCGCGATGAGCGGGGCGCCGCCGCGCCGGGCGAGCCGCGCCTCGTACCCGCCGAAGCAGGCCAGGAGCAGCAGCGCGCCGGCGAAGGACAGCCAGGTCCACAGCGGCCAGCCCTTCTCCTGGCCGAGGACGAGCGGGACGGTGAAGAGCGTGACGGAGCCCGCGAGCAGCAGGAGTCCGGGCAGGTCGAGGGAGCGGCCGCGCTCGGCCTCGGTGCCGGTGTCGCGCGGCAGCACCCGGGCGCCGAGGGCCAGCAGGGCCAGGCCGATGGGCACGTTCACCAGGAAGACCGGGCGCCAGCCGGTGCCGAACAGGTCGGCGCTGACGAGGACGCCGCCGACGACCTGGCCGGCGGCCGCGCCGGTGGCGAGCACGGCGGAGTAGGCGCCGAGCGCGCGGACCCGGCCCTCGCCGGTGAAGTTGCGCTGGATCAGGCTGAGCACCTGCGGGATCATCAGGGCCGACCCGGCGCCCTGGGCGACCCGGAAGGCGATCAACTGGCCGGTTCCGGCGGCCAGTCCGCAGGCCAGCGAGGCGAGGGTGAAGACGGCGAGCCCGGCGAGGTAGACCCGCCGGTGGCCGAGCCGGTCGCCGAGGCGCGCGCCGGTGATGAGCAACACCGCGTAGGCGATGGTGTATCCGGCGACGACGAGCTGGATCCCGGCCCCGGTGGCGGCGAGTTCGGTGCGGATGGTGGGGGCGGCGACGTTGACGATGAAGACGTCGAGCAGCGCCATGAACTGGGCGGCGAGCACGACGGCGAGCAGGGCGCGGGGGCGGTTGTCGGTGGTGGGGTCTTTACTGAGTGCGGGACGTGTGGTGGTCGTCGTCATGGGAGGAGCGTGACGCCGGCCGGATACGGGTAACGAGAGCCCGTCGATGCTGGTACTGACAGCACCTGGCAACGACGGCGGGGGAACTCGACCATGGGGGACGTGACGACTGTGGCAGCGGTGGGCGAGACGCGGCGGAGGCCGGAGCTGGCGGCGTTCCTGCGCAGCCGGCGGGCGCGGGTGACGCCCCAGGACGTGGGCATGCCGCCGGGTCTGAGACGGCGCACCCCGGGGCTGCGCCGCGAGGAGGTGGCGCAGCTCTCCGGGGTCGGCGTGACCTGGTACACGTGGCTGGAGCAGGGCCGGCCGATCAACGCCTCGGCCCAGGTGCTCGACGCGGTGGCCCGCACGCTGCGGCTCGACCGCCCGGAGCGCGAGCACCTCTACCACCTGGCGGAGGTGCCGTACGAGCCGGAGCCGGCCTCGGAGCAGGCGATGCGGGTGAGCCCGGAGATCCAGGGCATCCTCGACGCCCTGGTGCCGCTGCCCGCGGTGGTCTACAACGCGCGGTACGACGTGCTGGCGACCAACGCCATGTACGAGCTGCTGTTCCTCCGGGCGGACGCCAAGCCGTGGACGGGCCCGCTCGGGGTGCGCAACGTGCTGTGGACGCTGTTCACGATGCCGGGCGAGGTGTGCCCGGTGGTCGAGCGGGAGCTGGAGCTGCCGATCATGGTGGCCCAGCTGCTCGGCGCGTACGGGCGCCATGTGGGCGAGCCGGCCTGGGAGTCGTTCGTCCGGCTGCTGAGCGAGGCGAGTCCGTACTTCGCGGAGCTGTGGCGCAGCGGTGACGTCGTGCCGCCGGGCACGCGCGTGAAGACCTTCCGGCACCAGCGGGTCGGCGAGATGCGGATGACCTCGGTCTCGCTGTCGATCAACGGGATGCCGGAGTGCCGGATCGTCACCTACACGCCGAACGACGAGGAGAGCCGGCGCTCGGTCGACCTGCTCCTGAACGAGCGGTGACGGGACGGCAGTCGGGAGGGAGGGAGGGGGACGGGCGCGAGAAGGGGCGGAAAACGACGGATCCCGCCCCCTGCTGGGGACGGGATCCGGTGACTGTGGAGCTAAGGAGAATTGAACTCCTGACCTCTTGCATGCCATGCAAGCGCTCTACCAACTGAGCTATAGCCCCGCACGTTCTTCGCGCTCCGCGCTGCGAACAAGATGAACTTTAGCCTGTGACCTGCCGGAAAGTGAAATCGGCTCCGGCAGGTCACCGAAGGGGCTCGGGATGCCGTCCCGGGCGCCGTCTCAGTCGTCGTCGCCGAGGACCGGCTCGGGCAGCGTGCCGGCGTTGTGCTCCAGGAGCCGCCAGCCGCGGGCCCCCTCGCCGAGCACCGACCAGCAGCAGTTCGACAGGCCGCCCAGCGACTCCCAGTGCCGGGCCTCCAGGTCGAGCAGCCGGCCGATCGTGGTGCGGATGGTGCCGCCGTGGCTGACGACGACGAGCGTGCCGTCCACCGGGAGCTTCTCGGCGTGCTCCAGGACCACGGGGGCGGCCCGGTCGGCCACCTCGGTCTCCAGCTCGCCGCCGCCCCGGCGCACGGGCTCGCCGCGCTTCCAGGCGGCGTACTCGTCGCCGTACCGGGCGGTGATCTCGTCGTGGGTCAGACCCTGCCACTCCCCCGCGTACGTCTCGCGCAGCGCGGAGTCGTGGGCGACGGCGAGGCCGGTGAGCGCGGACAGCTCGGCGGCCGTGGCCGCGGCCCGCTTGAGGTCGGAGGCGACGATCGCGTCCGGCTTCAGCGCGGCGAGCAGCCGGGCGGCCCGGCGCGCCTGGGCGACGCCGGTCTCGGTCAGCTCGATGTCCGTGCTGCCCTGGAAACGGCGCTCCAGGTTCCACGAGGTCTGGCCGTGGCGCCACAGCACGATGCGGCGGCCGCTGCCGCCCTTGCCGCTGGTCAGCTCAGCTCACCGTCCGCTCCGTCGGCGCCCGTCAGCCGGGCGTGCTCCTCGGCCTTGCCGCGGGTCTTCAGCGCGTCCTCGGGGAGCGGCAGCTCGGGGCAGTCCTTCCACAGGCGCTCCAGGGCGTAGAAGACCCGCTCCTCGCTGTGCTGGACGTGGATCACGATGTCGACGTAGTCGAGGAGGATCCAGCGGGCGTCGCGGTCGCCCTCCCGGCGCACCGGCTTGGCGCCGAGCTCCTTGAGCAGCCGCTCCTCGATCTCGTCGACGATCGACTTGACCTGGCGGTCGTTGGGCGCGGAGGCGAGCAGGAAGGCGTCGGTGATCGACAGCACGTCGCTGACGTCGTACGCGATGATGTCGTGCGCGAGCCGGTCGGCCGCCGCCTGGGCGGCGGCGTTGACGAGCTCGATGGAGCGGTCCGTGGCGGTCACAAGCAGGCTTTCGTCGGCGGTCTGAGACACCTCAAGGGTCTCATGTACCGCCGACGGGCCCGAAAAGGATTACCGGAAGGCTTACCGGAAGGACTGCCGGAGGGTCATCGCTTGGCCCCGGGAACCTCGTAATCCGCTCCCAGCACGACGGTGACCTCGGCGTTCGCGGCGGCCTTGCCCTTGGCCACGGATCCGGCGGGCAGCCCGAGGGTCTTGGCGACCTCGACGGCGGCCGGCTTCTGGGCGTCGTCCGCGTAGAGGACCTGGGACTTCTCCTGGTTTCCGGCCTTGGTGCCGCCCACCACGGCGTAGCCGCCGTTGATCAGCACCACGCGGGCGGCCTCGGTGGCCTCCCGGCCGCTGCCGTCGCGGATCGAGACCCGGGTGGCGGCGCCCTGCTCGGGAGCGGTGACCTTGCCGCCGAGGATGTCCTTGACCACGCTGTCGCCGGTGGCCTCGCTGAGCGAGCCGTCGGCCTCGACGGGCAGCACCGCGGTCTTGTAGTCGCCGATCTTGGCGTGCTCGGCGAGCTTGGCCAGGGAGGCGCCGAGGTCCTTCTCGGGCAGCGAGGGGTCGAGGATCTGGGCCAGGGTCTCGATGGTGACGGTGGCGGCCTTGGGATCGTCGGAGATCTTCCGCAGCACGCCGTACATGACCTGCCCGAAGCGCTGGAGCTGCTTGGCCTCGGCCTCGCCGGACGCCCGGTAGGTGGCGTAGGCGACGGCGGCGCGCCCGTTGAGGGTCTGGTCCTCGCCCTTCTTGACCAGCGGCTCGGCGCCGGCCTTCTCGCCGGGCACCTCGGTGTCGGTGGTGATGTCGATGTTGCCGACGAGCTCGACGAGGTTCTCCAGGTACGGGGTGTCGAGCCGCCAGGTGCCGGTGATCTTCGCGCCGAGGAGGTTGCCGAGGGCCTCGCGGGTGCCGCTGGATCCGTCGTCCTCGACGGACTTGGCGAGGGTGGTGGTGGCGCCGTCCTCGTCGGTCACGGCGAGCGAGTTCGGGAGCAGGACCGTCGTGCCCTGCTTGGTGGTGCTGTTGTCCACGAGGAGGGCGGTGGAGGTGCCGCCGCCCTTGGTGTTGTGCAGGTGGACGACGATCGTGTCGCGCTGCTGGGGTCCGGTGGCGGTGTTCTGGGCCGTGCCCTCGCCGGAGGAGAGACCGGGGAGCTTGCCGGCCGACCAGAGGTAGCCGACGCCGCCGACGGCGACGAGCACCAGGACCACGACGAGGGTGACGAGGCGGTTGCGGCCGCGCCGGCGGGCCTCCTCGCGGCGCTCGGAGCGGCTCTCGGTGAACTTGAGCCAGTCGATGACGTCCTCGGAGTCCTCGTCGGGCTCCTCGATGAAGGAGAACTGCTCGGTGCGGTAGTCCCGCCCGTCGTTCTCGGGCGCGGGGCGCTGGCCGGGCACGGCGGCGGGCGCGCCGGGGGCGTCCTGCGGCGCGCGGGGCGGGGGCGGGGCCTGCGGCGCGGGGGCGGATTCGGTGCGGACGGCCCACTGCTGACCGGTCTGGTCGACCCCGCCGAGCTGCCCGGTGTCGTACTGCTGGTAGTCGTACGCGGCGGGCTGCTGGGCGTAGGGGTCGTACTGCGGCTGCGGGGGCTGCGGGGCCTGCTGCTGGGCGTACGGGTCGTGGCCGTACGGCTGCTGCGGCTGCTGCTGGACGGGCGCGCCGTACGGGTCGTAGTGCTGCTGCGGGACCTGCTGCTGGTACACCGGCTGCCCGTACGCGTCGTAGCCGATGATCTGCGGCTGCGGATAGTACGGGTCGTACGGGTTCGGGTTCTGCTGATCGTTCACCGGTGCCCCTCCCCGAGGCTCACTCGCCGCGGTACAACTGGCGCTTGTCGATGTAGCGCACCACACCGTCCGGGACCAAATACCAGACCGGGTCGCCCTGCGCGACCCTCGCCCGGCAGTCGGTGGACGAGATGGCGAGCGCGGGGACCTCCACGAGCGAGACCCCGCCCTTGGGCAGACCGTCGTCGGTGAGGTCGTGGCCCGGGCGGGTGACCCCGATGAAATGGGCGAGGGCGAACAGCTCCTCGGCGTCGCGCCAGGTGAGGATCTGGGACAGCGCGTCGGCACCGGTGATGAAGAACAGGTCCGAGTCGCTGTTGAGGGAGCGCAGGTCCCGCAGGGTGTCGATGGTGTACGTCGGGCCGCCGCGGTCGATGTCGATGCGGCTGACGGAGAACTGCGGGTTGGACGCGGTGGCGATGACCGTCATCAGATAGCGGTCCTCGGCGGGCGAGACCGCCTTGTGGCTCTTCTGCCACGGCTGCCCGGTCGGCACGAACACCACCTCGTCGAGGTGGAACAGGGCGGCCACCTCGCTGGCGGCCACCAGGTGTCCGTGGTGGATCGGGTCAAACGTTCCGCCCATCACGCCGAGTCTGCGCTTGCCGCGACCGCCAGTAGGCACTTCCTGCTCTCCCATGCGTGCAGAGCCTACTGGCACGGCGTCGAACACCGGATCAGCGGCCTCGCGGCTCGGCCGGCCCGCGGCTCAGCGGTCGCGGTTGAAGCGGGTGGTCACCCAGAGCAGCAGCAGGAGCGCGAGGAGGGCGCCACCACCCGTGACGTACGGGCTGAGGCTTTCGTGGTTGCCGCCGTGCTCGGCACCCTCGCTCGCGAGCGTGACCAGGTTGGCGGCGGTGGCGTGGAGGCTCATCTTCGACGTGACCTTCGATCGGGGATGGGAGCGGAGACTTCGCGCACATCGTATGCGGCGCGTCGCCGAGCGCTCACGCCGACTCAGGCGTTGGCGTCACCGGGGCCGTTTTCGCCGCGTGCCGGGGTGGTCCCGGCCGGGCCGGCGTCCGTCGCGCCGTCGTCGGTGCTGCGGTAGCCGCGGAGCAGGAACCAGGCGAGGAGGGCGCCGCCGACGATCGAGACGAGCAGCACGATGCGCAGCGTGGCGCCCGGGCCCTGCTGGGACGCCGCGGCGAGCAGCGGCGTGACGGCGGTGGTCGCGATGTCCGGCATGACGGTCGTGCTCCTCGGTTGTCCGCGGTGCCCGAGTTATCCACAGGCTCCGCCACACGGTAGCCCCCTCGCCTAGTCTGGGTCGCGTCAGGGGGACGAGCACCGACTCGTACGAACAGGGGGCATCCATGACCGATCACCACCAGGGACACCTGCCGGGCCGGCAGCGCAAGCGCTTCCCCGGCATCTCCTCCCGGGCCTACGAACACCCGGCGGACCGCTCGGCGCTGGTCGCGCTGCGCAAGCTGAGCGGCTTCGACACCGTCTTCAAGGCCCTGAGCGGGCTGCTGCCGGAGCGGAGCCTGCGGCTGCTGTTCCTCTCCGACTCGGTGCGGGTGAGCGACGCGCAGTTCGCCCACCTCAACGACATGCTGCGGGACGCCTGTTACATCCTGGACCTGGAGAAGGTCCCGCCGATGTACGTGACGCAGGACCCGAAGCCCAACGCGATGTGCATCGGTCTCGACGAGCCGATCATCGTCGTCACCACCGGTCTGGTGGAGCTCCTCGACGAGGAGGAGATGCGGGCCGTCGTCGGACACGAGGTGGGTCACGCGCTGTCGGGTCACTCGGTGTACCGGACGGTGCTGCTGTTCCTCACCAGCCTGGCGCTCAAGATCGCCTGGATCCCGCTGGGGAACGTGGCGATCATGGCGATCGTCACGGCGCTGCGCGAGTGGTTCCGCAAGTCGGAGCTGTCGGCCGACCGGGCCGGGCTGCTCGTCGGGCAGGACGTGCAGGCCTCGATGCGCGGCCTGATGAAGATCGCCGGCGGCAACCACCTGCACGAGATGAACGTGGACGCGTTCCTCGCCCAGGCCGACGAGTACGAGAAGGGCGGCGACCTGCGGGACTCCGTCCTGAAGATCCTCAACGTGCTGCCGCGCTCCCACCCCTTCACCACGGTGCGGGCGGCGGAGCTGAAGAAGTGGTCGGAGACCCGCGACTACCAGCGGATCATGGACGGCCACTACCCGAAGCGCTCGGAGGACAAGGACACCTCGGTGACCGACTCCTTCCGCGAGTCCGGGCGGCACTACGCGGACAGCGTGCGCACCAGCAAGGATCCGCTGATGAAGCTGGTCAACGACATAGCCGGGGGCGCCGGGGACCTGGCGGGCGGCCTGGGCGAGAAGCTGTTCGGGCGCTCCGGCGGCGGCAAGGGCGCCAAGGGCGAGGCCGGCGGTCAGACCGAGGGCTGAGCGCCCGGGGCCAGGACCCCGCAGAGCGAGGAGACGGTGGACCGGCCCGTGGCGTACGGGTCGGTGACCGCCTGGCGGCCCGGATCGGCGGCCCGCATGCCGGCCAGCAGCGGCCGCAGCGCCCCGGTCGGGTCGGCGTCGCAGGACTGCGGGCCGGCCTGGACGGTGCTGGTGAGCAGTTCGGCGCGGTGCATCCGCAGGTCCTCGCGGTCGAAGCGGAAGTGCAGCTCGCGGTGGACGGTGAACAGCGAGGCGCGGGGGGCCGGGCCGGGGCCGGAGGTCGCGGGCCGGACCGCGTAGGTGAAGGTGTGGTCGGCGGTGACGTCCAGCAGGTCGGCGTTGACCTCGGCGAAGCGCAGGGTGCCCTGGACGCGGACGGTCGGGTCGGCGAGGACGACGGTGCGCGGGTCGAAGCGGACCAGCCAGCCGGAGACGGCGTGCCGGCCGTCGTCGGAGGGCGACTCGACGCTCCGGTCGAACTGTTCGAGCTGGTCGGGGTCGACGAGGAGGCGTGGCGGGCGGACGGTCCGGCCGGCCAGGACGTCCGGTTCGAGGGAGGAGGCGACCAGGTAGTCCTTGGCGATGCCGAGGGCGGTGACGACCTGGCTCTCGGAGAAGCTCGTGGTGCGGGCGGCGAGGGGCAGGTTGATGCCGGCGGCGCCGGTGCGGTACTCGGCGGCGGGGCTGTGCGCGAAGAGGCTGTCGGGGGTGCCGCCCGGGACGGCGTCGCGCGGGGCGAGCGGGACGAGCGTGGTGCGCAGGGGTTCGGCGCGCTGGTCGAGCGGGGGCTGGTAGGGGTTGCGGACGCCGAGGTAGACCGCGGTGCCGAAGGCCAGGAGGATCAGCAGGACGAGCATGAGGGCCTGCCGGGAGCCGCCGCGGCCCTCCCGGCGGGGCCGGGAGCGGACGGCCTGGGCGTGCTCGCCCATCCGCTCCTCGGCGGAGAACTCCTGGAGGCGGGCAGCGCGGACGAACGACTCGTCGAAGACGACGGATCGGTACTCGTCCTCACCGCCGGGGAGCCCCTCGGGGTTCCCCTCAGGCGGGTCGCCACGCCCTGCCATACCTTCAGGGTAGGTCGGCGCGGGCCCCGGTAAACGCCCAGGTACACGACAACTTCGGAAGATTTCCGACGCGGCTGCGGCGAACGGGCGAAGGGCCCGGCGGGCGGGGCCGGAGGGGAGGGATCAGGGGGCTCCGGGGGCCGCCGGGACGGGCGGGGCGGAGGACATGGTGGCCGCGGAGGGGGCGGTGCGGGGCTTGTCGACGCCGGTGGTGGCCGGGGGCGGCATGCGGTCCTGGCGGTTGGCGGAGGCGCCCCGGTAGACGGCGCTGAAGGCGAGGGCGACCATCCCGACGCCCATCACCAGGGCGAGCACCCAGGCGACCGGGCGGTGCCAGCGGGCGCTGCTCCGGTAGGGGCGCAGGGCGCCGCCGTGCGGGCCGTAGGGGCCGAAGTCGTCCTCGGCGGTGTCCGGGTCGTAGCCGTCGGGGTGACGGCCGAGGTCGTAGGGGTCGTCGTACGGGTCCTCGTCGGCCAGGCCGGCGACGGCACGGGCCCGGGCGGCCTCGGCCTCGGCGCGGGCCTGGGCGGCGGCGAGGAGCCGTTCGACGGCGGTGGGCTCGTGGAAGCGTGCCGCCCGGACGAAGTCCTCGTCGAAGGCCACGGTGGCGAATTCCTCGTCGGCGCCGCCGCGGTCGACAGAGTCCTCGGGGTCCTGGCCGTCCTGGAACGGCGTGCCCCCCACGTCGTCCGGCACGGGTTCAGAGTAGACCGGTGCGGGGGTTTTGGGCAGGGAGAGCGCGAACTGTCCCTGCCCGTGACGGCACCGCGGAGGGCGGCTGCCGGTTACCGTACGTGACCGTCGCCGGTCACGATGTACTTGGTGGAGGTGAGTTCCGGAAGGCCCATGGGGCCCCGGGCGTGCAGCTTCTGGGTGGAGATGCCGATCTCGGCGCCGAAGCCGAACTGTCCGCCGTCCGTGAAGCGGGTGGAGGCGTTGACGGCGACGGTGGTGGAGTCGACCAGCTGGGTGAAGCGGCGGGCCGCGGCCTGGGAGGTGGTGACGATGGCCTCGGTGTGACCGGAGGACCAGAGCCGGATGTGCTCGACGGCCTTGTCGAGGGAGTCGACGACGGCGGCGGCGATGTCGTACGAGAGGTACTCGGTCTCCCAGTCCTCGGGGGTGGCCGGGACGACGGTGGCCTTGCTGCCCTCGGCGCGGGCGAGCACCCGCTCGTCGGCGTGGACGGTGACGCCGGCCTCGGCGAGGGCGTCCAGGGCGCGGGGCAGGAAGGCGTCGGCGATGTCCTGGTGGACCAGGAGGGTCTCGGCGGCGTTGCAGACGCTGACCCGGTGGGCCTTGGAGTTGACCAGGATCTCGACGGCCATGTCGAGGTCGGCCTGGGCGTCGACGTAGACGTGGCAGTTGCCGGTGCCGGTCTCGATGACGGGGACGGTGGACTCCTCGACGACCGTCTTGATGAGGGAGGCGCCGCCGCGCGGGATGAGGACGTCGACGAGGCCGCGGGCGCGCATCAGCTCGCGCACCGAGTCGCGGGACTCGCCGGGGACCAGCTGGATGGCGTCGGCGGGCAGGCCGGCGCCGCCGACGGCGTCGCGCAGCACCTTCACCAGGGCGGTGTTGGAGGAGTAGGCGGAGGAGGAGCCGCGGAGCAGGACGGCGTTGCCTGACTTGAGGCAGAGGGCGGCGGCGTCGACGGTGACGTTGGGGCGGGCCTCGTAGATGATGCCGACGACGCCGAGCGGGACGCGGACCTGGCGCAGGTCGATGCCGTTGGGGAGGGTCGAGCCGCGGACGACCTCGCCGACCGGGTCGGGCAGGGCGGCCACGTGCCGGACGTCGGCGGCGATCGCCCGCACCCGCTCGGGGGTGAGGGTGAGGCGGTCGATGATGGCCTCGCTGGTGCCGGCCTCGCGGGCGCGGGCGATGTCCTCGGCGTTGGCCTCGACGATCTCGGCCGTGCGGACCTCCAGGGCGTCCGCCATGGCCAGCAGGGCGTCGTCCTTCGCGGCGCGCGGCAGTGGCGCGATGTCGGCGGCCGCGGCGCGGGCCCGGTAGGCGGTCTGGGCGACCGGGGACATGTTGTCGAAGGGCATGAGCGAGGTCATGCCCGCAGGGTACTGGCACCCCTGCGGACATCCCTCACGTATCCCTCGGCCGTCCCGTAGTTCGAGACACCCCGGGGCGCGGCGGAGTGTCCGGAAGTCGACGGTCGCCGGGGGCCCCTCCGCGGACGTCCGGCCGCGCCGTCAGTAGGGGTGGACGCCGACCGGGGCGGCCGGCGGCGGGCCGTAGCCCTCGGCGATCCGCTGGTGGTAGGTCTCCCGGTCGATGACCTCCAGGCCGACGATCTCCCACGGCGGCAGCTGGGCGCTCTGCCGGTGCTCGCCCCACAGGCGCAGGGCGACGGCGGCGGCGTCGTGGAGGTCGCGGGCCTCCTCCCAGTAGCGGATCTCGGCGTGGTCGTCGGCGTAGCGGCTGGTCAGCAGGAAGGGGTGGTCGTGGGCCAGCTGTTCCAGGGCGCGGCGCACCTCCTTCAGCGGGGCGGGCGTGCCGGAGACGCTGAGGGTGATGTGCCAGAGCTTGGACACCTCCCGCTCCGGCGTCCTGGTCTGCTGGGGTTCGTCGTCGACGGACGTGTCGTCGAAGTCGGCTCCGGCCTCGACGCTCGTCAGGGCGCGTTCGGTCGTCCCTCGGGCCGTGGCCCCTGGGCGCGCTCGTCTCACCGGCGGCCTCCTGTGTGATGCCTGTGCTGTGTGCTGCTGCGCGTGCTGGTCGTTCCCCGCCCTCTCGTTGCCCCCGAGACAAAGTTGACCAGCCCGCGGCGGCGCGTGGGGCGGTTTTGGTAAAGGTCCCTACCGGATGACCGGACTTTCAGCCGTTTCGGGTCACGGTCCGGTGTCGCGGTTCACCCCTGTCCGTTCCGGGGTGCGGTCACATGACGACGAGGTCGTCGCGGTGGACGACCTCCCGCTCGTACTCGGGGCCGAGCTCGCGGGCGAGTTCGTGGGTGGAGCGGCCGAGGAGCTGGGGGATCTCCTTGGCGTCGAAGTTGACGAGTCCGCGGGCGACGGCGCGGCCCTCGACGTCCCGCAGCTCGACCGGGTCGCCCGCGCTGAACTCGCCCTCGACGGCGGCGATTCCGGCCGCGAGCAGCGACTTCTTGCCCTCGGTCACGGCCCGTACGGCGCCGGCGTCGAGAGTGAGGTGGCCGCGCGGGGTGGAGGCGTGGGCGAGCCAGAGCAGGCGGTCGGCGGAGCGCCGGCCGGTGCGGTGGAAGTAGGTGCCGGTGTCGCGGCCGGCGAGGGCGTCGGCGGCGCGCACGGCGGAGGTGAGGACCACGGGGATGCCCGCGGCGGCGGCGATCCGGGCCGCCTCGACCTTGGTGACCATGCCGCCGGTGCCGACGCCGGCCTTGCCGGCCGAGCCGATCTCGACGTGGGCGATGTCCTCGGGGCCGGCGACCTCCGCGATGCGCGAGGTGCCGGGCTTGGACGGGTCGCCGTCGTAGAGCCCGTCGACGTCGGAGAGCAGCACGAGCAGGTCGGCGCGGACCAGGTGGGCGACGAGCGCGGCGAGCCGGTCGTTGTCGCCGAACCGGATCTCGTCCGTGGCCACGGTGTCGTTCTCGTTGACGACCGGCAGGGCGCCCATGGCGAGCAGCTGGTCGAGGGTGCGGTAGGCGTTGCGGTAGTGGGCGCGGCGGCTGGTGTCGTCGGTGGTGAGCAGGACCTGGCCGACGCGGACGCCGTAGCGGGCGAAGGAGGCGGTGTAGCGGGCGACGAGGAGGCCCTGGCCGACGCTGGCGGCGGCCTGCTGGCGGGCCAGGTCCTTGGGGCGGCGGGTGAGCCCGAGCGGGGCGAGGCCGGCGGCGATGGCGCCGGAGGAGACCAGGACGATCTCCTTCTCGCCGCCGCTGCGGACCTTGGCGAGGACGTCGACGAGGGCGTCGACCCGGTCGGCGTCGAGGCCTCCGGACGCGGTGGTCAGCGAGGACGAGCCGACCTTCACGACGATCCTGCGGGCTTCCGTCACGTACTGCCTGGCCACTGTCACCTGCGTCGTCCTCGCCGTCCTGCTCGTGCTCGCTCGCTCGCGCCCGGGCCCCGGGGCGCCGGGCGCCCGTGATCGCGCTCGCCTGGCAATCTACGCGAGCCGCTCGGGGCGCCGCCCGCCTATTCCGCAGGCTGGACGACGGGGCCCGGTGCGTGAGCGGCCGCCCGTCGCCGCCTGCGGGGCCCGCCCGGGCCGTCGCCGTCAGCCGCGCCCGGCGAGCGAGCGGCGGAAGGCCAGGCACTCCTCGTACACCGGAAGGAGCCCGGTCTCGCGGGCCTGGGCGAGGGTCGGGCTCTGGGCGTCCTTGGCCGAGAGCTCGGGCCGGCCGTCGACCGGCCACGCAATGCCGATCTCCGGGTCGAGCGGGTGGACGCCGTGCTCGCGCTCGGGGGCGTAGCCCTCGGAGCAGAGGTAGGTCACGGTGGCGTCGTCGGTGAGGGCGCAGAAGCCGTGGCCGAGGCCCTCGGACAGATAGACGGCCCGGCGTTCCCGGTCGTCGAGGCGCACGGCCTCCCAGCCGCCGAAGGTCGGGGAGCCGACCCGGACGTCCACGACGATGTCGAGGACCGCGCCGCGCACGCAGGTCACGTACTTGGCCTGGCCGGGCGGCACGTCGGCGAAGTGGACGCCGCGGACGACGCCGGCGGCGGACACCGACATGTTGCCCTGCCGCAGGTCCAGCGGGTGGCCGACGGCCTCGGCCAGGCGCTCGGCCTTGTACCACTCCAGGAAGAGACCGCGGGCGTCGCCGTGCTGCCGCGGGACGAACTCCCAGGCGCCCTCGATGCCAAGGGGGTTGACCTTCATGGGAAGAGCCGTTCCTCTCTCGGGTCTCAGACCTGGCCGGTCCGCTGCTCGGCCTCGCGGGCGAGCAGGTCGAGCAGGTAGTCGCCGTAGCCGCTCTTGGTCAGCGGCTCGGCGAGGGCGCGCAGCTGCGCGTGGTCGATGAAGCCGGCCCGCCAGGCGGCCTCCTCCAGGCAGCCGATCTTCATGCCCTGGCGCTCCTCGATCACCCGGACGAACTCGGAGGCCTGGACGAGGGACTGGAAGGTGCCGGTGTCGAGCCAGACGGTGCCGCGGTCGAGGACGGAGACCTGGAGTTCGCCGCGGTCGAGGTAGTACTTGTTGACGTCGGTGATCTCCAGCTCGCCGCGGGCGCTGGGCGTCAGGTCGCGGGCGATCCCGACGACCCGGCTGTCGTAGAAGTAGAGGCCGGGGACGGCGTAGCGGGACTTCGGGCTGCTCGGCTTCTCCTCGATGGAGCGGGCGACGCCGTTCGCGTCGAAGTCGACGACGCCGTAGGCGGAGGGGTCGGCGACGGCGTGCGCGAAGACGACGCCGCCCTCGGGGGCGCGGTACTTGGCCAGCTGACGGCCGAGGCCGACGCCGTGGAAGATGTTGTCGCCGAGGATCAGCGCGACGGGCTCGCCGCCGATGAACTCCTCGCCGATGAGGAAGGCTTCGGCGATGCCGTTCGGTTTCTCCTGGGTCGCGAAGCGGATGTCGAGGCCCCAGTCGGAGCCGTCGCCGAGCAGCCGCTCGAACTGGGGGCGCTCGTCGGGGCCCGTGATGACCAGGATCTCGTCGATCCCCGCCATCACGAGGGTGGACAGGGGGTAGTAGATCATCGGCTTGTCGAAGACCGGCATCAGCTGCTTGGAAACGGCTCGGGTTATCGGCCACAGCCGCGAGCCGGTCCCGCCGGCGAGCAAGATCCCACGCATGTCAGGGAGCCTAGGCGGGCGCACTGGTGCCGGCAGCCGGTTCCATAGAATCGTGGCCTTCATGAGGATTCTGGTCACCGGCGGCGCCGGTTTCATCGGTTCACAGTTCGTGCGGGCACTGCTCCTGGGAGAGTTGCCCTCCGGCGAGGGCGCGCGGGTCACCGTCCTGGACAACCTCACCTACTCCGGCAACGAGGCCAATCTGGCCCCCGTGGCCGACCGGCCCGGCTACGCCTTCGTGCGGGGCGACATCCGCGACCCCGGAGTCGTCGACGACGTGATGCGCGGCCAGGACGCGGTGGTGCACTTCGCCGCCGAGTCGCACGTGGACCGCTCGATCCTGGACTCGTCCCCCTTCGTCACCACCAACGTGCTCGGCACCCAGGTGCTGCTCGACGCGGCGAAGCGGCACGGCGTCGGCCGGTTCGTGCACGTCTCCACGGACGAGGTGTACGGCTCGATCGCCGAGGGTTCCTGGACCGAGGACTGGCCGCTGGCGCCGAACTCCCCGTACTCGGCCTCCAAGGCCGGCTCGGACCTGCTGGCGCTCTCGTACCACCGCACGCACGGCATGGACGTGGTGGTGACCCGCTGCTCCAACAACTACGGGCCCTACCACTTCCCCGAGAAGATGATCCCGCTGTTCACCACGAACCTGCTGGACGGCAGGAAGGTCCCGCTGTACGGCGAGGGCCTGAACGTGCGGGACTGGCTGCACGTGTCCGACCACTGCCGCGGGATCGAGCTGGTGCTGCGTGGCGGACGCGCTGGTGAGGTGTACCACATCGGCGGCGGCACCGAGATCAGCAACAAGGAGCTCACCGCTCTGCTGCTCGACGCCTGCGGCGCCGGCTGGGACAGGGTTGAGCACGTCGAGGACCGCAAGGGCCACGACCTGCGCTACTCGCTCTCCATCGCCAAGATCCAGGAGGAGCTCGGCTACCGCCCGCAGGTCGCCTTCGAGCAGGGCCTCGCCGACACCGTCCGGTGGTACCGCGAGAACCGCGCCTGGTGGGAGCCGCTCAAGGCGAAGGCGGCGCTGGCCTGATGGACGACGCCACCCCCACCCGCTGGCTGGTCACCGGAGCGGCCGGCATGCTCGGCCGCGACCTCGCCGAGGTCCTGGCCGGGGCCGGCGCGGAGTTCACCGCGCTGACCCGGGCCGAGCTGGACGTCACCGACGCCGGGGCCGTCGAGACCGCCGTCGCCGGGCACGACGTCGTCGTCAACGCCGCCGCCTGGACCGACGTCGACGGCGCGGAGACCGAGGAGGCCGCGGCCACCCGGATCAACGGCGACGGCCCCCGCGCGCTCGCCGCGGCCTGCGCCGCGACCGGCGCCGTGCTGCTCCAGGTGTCGACCGACTACGTCTTCCCGGGCGACGCGACCGCGCCGTACCGGCACGACTCCCCCACCTCCCCGGTCAACGCCTACGGCCGCGGCAAGCTCGCGGGCGAGCGGGCGGTCCTGGAGCTGCTGCCCGAGCGCGGCTACGTGGTGCGCACCGCGTGGCTGTACGGGGCGCACGGCCGGAACTTCGTGGCGACGATGCTCGACCTGGCGGCCCGGCGCGAGACCGTCGACGTGGTCGACGACCAGCGCGGCCAGCCGACCTGGACCCGGGCGCTCGCCCGCCAGCTGCGCGACCTGGGCGCGGCGGCCGTGAAGGGCGCGGCCCCGGCCGGGGTCTACCACGGCACGGCGAGCGGCACGGCGACCTGGTACGACCTGGCGCGGGCGGCCTTCGAGCTGACCGGTCTGGACCCGGAGCGGGTGCGGCCGACCACCTCGGAGAGGTTCGTCCGGCCCGCCCGGCGCCCTTCGTACAGCGTCCTCGCGCACGAGCGCTGGGCCGACGCGGGCGTCGCCGCGCAGCCGCACTGGCGCGAGCAGCTGTCCGAGGCGCTGCGGACCATGGCCCCGGCGCGGTCGGCGGGCGCCTGATCCCCGTCCCCACGGCTCACGGCGCCGCCCGGAACGGGGCCGTGAGCCGAATCACTCTTTGTGGTCGAATCGGGCAGATTCTGCGATCCTCTGCACCCTACGTGCGCATTCCTTGAGGAGAATTACTCCCGTAGGGGGTTACCCACCCGGCCTACGAGGGCTTCGGAAGGGCACACCGCCGCACCGGCCGTCCGCGGTGTCAAACGCGGTCCCGAACAGCGGGTAGCTTGGATGTGTCGAGAGGAAGACAAGTGGATCGAGGTGCAAGTGCCTGACGTCTCCGTGGTCGTCATCGCCTACAACGACGCAGAGCGTCTCCCGACGGCCGTCCAATCGGTACTGGACCAGACCTTGCAGAGCGTCGAGGTCGTCATCGTCGACGACTGCAGCAAGGACAACACGTTCAAGGTCGCCCAGGGTCTCGCCGCCGCGCACCCCGACAAGGTCCGCGCCTTCCAGCTGCCCGAGAACAGCGGCGGCTGCGGAGCGCCCCGCAACTACGGCATCCAGCGGGCGGCCGGCACCTACGTCATGTTCCTCGACAGCGACGACGTGCTGGAGCGCAACGCCTGCCGCAACATGCTGGCGGCCGCCGAGCGGACCGGCTCCGACCTCGTCTCCGGTCTGTGCGTCCGCGTCCACCTGGACAGCCGGCACAACAAGACCACCCAGTGGTACCCGTGGATCTACGCGGAGACCCGGACGCTCGAGTCCATCAACGAGATGTCCGACCTGCTCGTCTTCGACACCCTCTCGACGAACAAGTGCTACCGCCGCTCGTTCCTCCTGGAGCAGGGGCTGGAATTCCCCGTCGGCATCCACTACGAGGACCTGCTCTTCTCCGCGCAGGCCTACGTCGCCGCGCGCCGCATCACCCTCATCCCGAACCAGGTCTACTACTGGAACGTGGAGGAGAAGGCGGCCGCCAAGTCGATCAGCAATCGGCGCCACGAGATCGCCAACTTCGCCCACCGCGTGGAGATCCACCGCCGGGTCGACGCCCTGCTCGCCGAGAAGGGCTACGAGGAGCTGAAGTTCCGCAAGGACATCAAGTTCCTCAAGCACGACCTCGTGCTGCACCTGCGCGAACTCGCGCTGATGGACGAGCAGTACCGCCGCGACTTCGCCGAGCTGGCCAACGGCTACCTCGCCGGCCTCGCCCCCGAGGCCTACGACGAGGTCCAGCCGCTCCAGGCGATCTGCGCCTACCTGCTGACCCGCGAGGACTGGGACAACCTGATCCCGGCCACCGAGGCGCTCACCAACCAGGGCCGCCTGACCACTTCGCTGGTCGAGCGCGACGGCCAGATCTACTGGTGCGACGGACACCTCGACGACCCGATGGGCCGCAAGGTCCTCAACGTCACCGACGCCGGCTACCACCTGAGCCCGCTGTCCTCGATCGCCCTGGCCAACCGCCTGACCTCGTACGAGGACGCCGGCGGCACCGTCCGCATGGGCGGCGCCGTGGTGAACCCGCTGGGCCGGATCCCGGCGACCGCGCAGCTCAAGGGCGTCCTGGAGTTCCGCGCCCGCCGCAACCTCGGCCAGCGCCGGTACCGCGTCCCGGCCACCGCGCTGCGCCACACCAGCTCGGCGATCGAGTGGGAGGCCACCGCGGACCTCTCCCGCATCCGCCCGTACGGCATCGTCGACCCCGTCTGGGACGTGCGCCTGCTGCTGACCGTCGACGGCAAGACGCTCAACACCCGGGTCTCCGTCGGCGACGTCGACCTCGACGGCACCCGCTCGCTGCGGGTGCGCCCGCGCCTGACGCGGCTGGTCTCGGACCGCTTCCGGCCCGAGGTCACCAAGAAGGGCAACCTGTCCTACGTCCTCACCGCCGAGAGCGCCGCCGCGGTCCGCACCACGGCGATGATCGAGGGCGCGATGCACGGCAGCGCGGCCAACCTGGCCAAGAAGAGCCTGCGCGGCCTGCTCAAGGCCCGCAAGCAGCTGCAGTCCGGCGAGACGAAGGTCCGCCTCTACCACGAGGTCTACAGCCGGCTGCCGATCCGCAAGGGGCTCGTGGTCTTCGAGAGCCACCTCGGCAAGCAGTACAGCGACAGCCCGAAGGCGATCTACGAGGAGATGCGCCGCCAGGGCGTGAAGTTCGAGGCCGTCTGGTCCTACTCGGGCGCCAAGCCCACCGGCTTCCCCACGGACGCCACCCTGGTCAAGCGCTGGAGCCGGCAGTATCTGCGGGCCCTGGCCCAGGCGGAGTTCTGGATCGACAACCAGGGCTTCCCGCACCGCCTGACGAAGCGTCCGGAGACCACGTACATCCAGACCTGGCACGGCTCCGCGCTCAAGCGCATGGGCTTCCACGAGCCCAGCACCAAGGCGCGCTCCCAGGCCGGTCAGGAGGCCCTGGAGAAGTCGCTGAGCCGCTTCGACCACTTCCTGGTGCGCTCCGAGCACGACGTCAGGACCCTGGCCAAGGGCTTCCGGCTGCGCGAGGAGGTCCTGCTGCCGGTCGGCTACCCGCGCAACGACGCCCTGGTCGCCGCCCGTCGCGCCGAGGCCGAGACGGGCGCCCGCGCGCGCGGCCCGCTCGCGCAGGAGCTCGGCATCGACCCGGACAAGCAGGTCGTGCTCTACGCCCCGACCTTCCGCGCCGAGTCCAACGGCAAGGTGCGCCACTTCGAATTCCCCTTCGACGTGGAGGAGTTCGCGGAGCGCTTCGGCGAGACCCACACCCTGCTCGTGCGGTCGCACTACCTCAACGAGGTCACGCTGCCGCCGTCCGTGCGGGGCCGGGTCATCGACGTGTCGGCCTACCACGACACCACGCCGCTCCTGGAGCTCGCGGACGCGCTGATCACCGACTACTCGTCCGTGATGTTCGACTACGGGCTGCTCGACCGGCCGATGATCTTCTTCACGTACGACTACGACGAGTACGCCAACGGCAGCCGCGGCACCTACTTCGACCTGAAGGAGCGGGCCCCCGGCCCCGTGGTGTCCACCGAGAGCGAGCTCTTCTCGGCGGTCGCCCGGCTCAAGGACGAGGCCGACGCCAAGTACGCGGCGGCGCGGGAACGGTTCAACACCGACTTCAGCGCCTTCGACCGGGGCGACGCGGCCTCGCAGATCGTCGCCAAGTTCTTCACCAGGAGCGGTAAGTGACCGAGCAGACCGCCGTGTCCGGCGGCCGTGACATCTTCTTCGTCTCCAACAGCGTCGACGAGATGGGCGGTGTGACCACCTGGTCGCACCAGATGGCCCGGGAGTTCGCCGACCGGGGCCACCGCGTGCACGCGATCGGCATCGTGCCGGCGCCCGAGGGCCGCCGGCAGGAGTTCCCCGCCGACCTGCCGTACGCCACCACCACGCTGTACGACGCGCACCCCCCGCAGGTGGGCTCGCTGCGCGGCATCAAGGGCCGGCTCAACGCGGCCGAGCGGATGCGGCACCGCGCCCGCGCGGCCCATATGCGCGAGCAGGCCGAGAAGCTGACCGCGCTCTTCGCCGCGGCCCGCCCCGGCGCGGTCGTCATCGTCACCCAGGTGTGGGCGATGGAGTGGGTGGCGCTCGCCGACACCAAGGGCCTCGTCGTCATCGGCATGAGCCACGAGTCGTACGAGGCGAGCGCCGCCTCCTCGCGGCTCGCCCGGGTCAAGCGCTACTACAAGGACGTCGACCGGCTGCTCGTCCTCACCCCCGGCGACGCGGACCGCTGGATCCGCGCGGGCATGGACAACGTCGGCCACATGCCGAACCCGCTGCCCTTCATGCCCGAGGCCCCGTCCCCGCGCTCGGCGAAGGTGGTCGCCTCCATCGGCCGCCTCTCGCACGAGAAGGGGATGGACATGCTGCTCGACAGCTGGGCCGAGGTCGCCCCGCGCCACCCCGACTGGACGCTGCGGATCTACGGCGCCGGTGACGAGGAGGAGCGGCTGCGCCGCCAGTGCACGGAGATGGGCCTGGACGACTCGGTCGCCTGGATGGGCCGCACCTCCGACGTGCTCGGCGCGCTGCAGGAGGCCTCGGTCTTCGCCCAGGCCTCGCGCGCGGAGGGCTTCCCCATCACGCTCCTGGAGGCGATGGCCGCGGGCGTGCCCTGTGCCGCGTTCGACTGCGCGCCGGGCGTCCGCGAGATCATCCGGGACGGCGAGGACGGCCTGCTGGCCGCGCTCGGCAACACCACGGACCTCGCCCGGCACATCAGCACCCTGATCGCCGACGACGAGCTGCGCGACCGCATGGGCGACGCCGCCCACGCCAACGTGCGCCGCTACTCCCCCGAGTCGATCACCGACCGGTGGGAGGAGCTCTTCCGCTTCCTGGAGCGATAAGGGCCCCGTACGCGAGAAGGCGGCCGGAGGGTTTCGAACCCTCCGGCCGCCTTCTGCGTGTCGTGCGTGACGTGTGCCGTGTGCCGTGCGCCGTGTGTCAGGCCTCGGGCTTCGGGCCTCAGGCGGACACGGAACGGCGCGCCGTCCAGCCGGCCCAGGCCGAGCTGATCATGTCGCGGACGTCGTGACGGGCCCGCCAGCCGAGCTCCGACTCGATGCGGCCGGCGGAGGCGACCACGCGCGCCGGGTCGCCGGGGCGGCGCGGGGTGACGGCCGGCTCGACGCTGTGGCCGGTGATCTCGTTGATCAGGTCCACCATCTCGCGGACGGAGACGCCCTCGCCGCGGCCGATGTTGACGGTGAGGTCGCGCGGCTCGCCGGCGGCGGCCCACTCGGCCAGCTTGCGGGCGGCGACCAGGTGCGCGTCGGCCAGGTCCTCGACGTGGATGTAGTCGCGGATGCAGGTGCCGTCGGGAGTGTCGTAGTCGTCGCCGAAGATCCGCGGGGACTCGCCGGCGTCGAGCCGCTCGAACACCATCGGGACCAGGTTGAAGACGCCGGTGTCGGCGAGCTCCGGGGTCGCGGCGCCGGCCACGTTGAAGTAGCGCAGGCAGGCGGTGGAGATGCCGTGGGCCTTGCCGGCCGCGCGGACCAGCCACTCGCCGGCCAGCTTGGTCTCGCCGTACGGGCTCATCGGCAGGCACGGGGTGTCCTCGGTGACGAGGTCCACGTCCGGCATGCCGTAGACGGCGGCGGAGGAGGAGAAGAGGAAGTTGCGCACACCGCCGGCGGCCACGGCCTCCAGGAGGACGGTCAGGCCGACCACGTTCTCGCGGTAGTAGTGCAGCGGCAGCTCGACGGACTCGCCGACCTGCTTCTTCGCCGCCAGGTGGACCACGCCCGTCACGCCGTACTCGGCGATGGTCTTGTCGAGCAGCTCGCGGTCCAGGGTGGAACCGACCACCAGCGGCACGCCCTCGGGGAGGCGCTCGGCGTAGCCCGTGGACAGGTCGTCGAGGACGACGACGCTCTCGCCCGCCTGCGTCATGGCGCGCACGACGTGCGAGCCGATGTAGCCCGCGCCGCCCGTGATCAGAAAAGTCATCGTGTTCCCTAACCCTTTCCCTGCAGTGTGCTGCCGGCGAGCCGGCCGAGCTTGGCCCACGCCACCTTGAGACCGTCGCGTGCCCCCGGCGCGATCCGTACCGCCAGCGAACCGTTCGCCGTCGTGTACTGCTGCACCAGCACTACACCGTACCGGCTGCTCGGCAGCACCGACCGGCGCGAGACTCCCGCGAGACGCGGGACGGTGCCGAAGGAGGTGCCGTCCGCGCACTCCACGGTGATCCGCAGGTCCCACACCTGGGTGCCGCGGGTGCCCCGGCGGCGGCCGGCCCGGGCGAGGCCGGTGAAGCCGGCGGGGAGCCGGGCGGTCCAGCCGTCCGGACCCTCGGCGAGGGTGACCCGCTCGGTACGGGCAGGCTCGGCGGCGCCGCGCGGCACGAAGCCGACCTCGGCGGTGCGCGGGCCGGCGGCGCGGACCCTGCCGTACAGGTCCCGTACGGTCAGGCGCAGTTCGCCGCTTCCCGTGGGGCCGGTGCGCAAGGTGGCGTCGACGACGAGCGGGAGGGCGTCGAGCGGGGCGGTGTCGACGCCGTCGAGGACCGCGCCCGGCAGGTCCTCCGCCCACACCGGCGTGCCGTCGGCGGACCCGTCCACGCGCGCGTACGGAGGCAGCAGGAGCCCGGGGTTCGCGGCGAGGCGGGCGGCCCGGGTCAGGTCGCGCGGCTCGGCCGCGGCGAGCAGCAGCCGGGCGAGCCAGCGGGCCGGGACGGCCGCGGCGGCGATCTCGCCCTCCTCGAAGGAGGAGAGGTACGCGTGGGTGAGGGCCCACCAGTCGCTCTGGTACGCGGCGCCGCGCTGCGGCAGCTCGCGGGCGTAGAGCCGGACGTCGTGCTCCAGGAACTTGGTGCGGCACGCGGCGGCGAGCCCGTCGCGGCCGGCGTCCGCGAAGGCGGCGACGGCCTGGCGGTGGGCCTCGATGCGGGCGGTCCAGTTCTCGACGCCCTTGCGGTCCAGGGAGATGGACAGCTGCGCGGCGGCGCGGCGCACGTGCCACACGTAGACCGTGTCCGGGATCACGGCGACCCGCGGCGCGGCGGCGAGCACGCGGGCGCTGAAGACGAAGTCCTCGTAGACGAAGCGCCCGTCGGGGAAGCGGATGCCGTGCTCGGAGAGGAAGGAGCGGCGGTAGACCTTGTTCACGCAGAGGGTGTCGTGCGTGTACGGGGCGAGGGCGGCGGCCCCGTCGAGGACTGCCGCGTCCGCGTACAGCTCCGGCTGCCAGGGCACGTCGCGGCCCTCGGGCAGCTCCCGGCGCACGCAGAGCCCGGCCGCCACCGGCGTCCTGTGCCGCTCGGCCGCCGCGACGAGGGCGTCGGCCGCGCCCGGGGGCAGGACGTCGTCGCTGTCCAGGAACATCACGTAGGGGGCGGTGGCCGCGGCGATGCCGTCGTTGCGCGGGGTGCCGCAGCCGCCGCTGTTGTCCTCCCGATGCACCACCCGCACGCGCGGGTGGAGCGCGGCGAGCTCGTCGAGCACCTTGCCCGTCGCGTCGCTGGACGCGTCGTTCACGGCCACGACCTCGGCGACGACCGCGCCCTGATCGAGCGCGGATCTGATCGCCTCGCCCACCAGTTCCTCGTCGTTGTAGGCGATGACGACGACGCTGAGCCGGCCGTCGTTGGCGGGCGCGGAAGCGGAGGGGCTGAGACTCACATCCGAATCCTACGGGAGCCACCTGTGCCCCCGGCCCGCCCCCGAATCCGGGGCCGAGGGGCCCCTAACGCCCGCCCGCCGGGCTTCGGCCGGCGCTGCGCCGGCCGGGCACGCAACGGGCCCCGGTCCGGGCCCGAAGGCCCGGACCGGGGCCCGGCCGGATGGGGACCCGAACCCCCTGGAACGGGTTGAACTCGTCGAACTCCCGCTGCGCCTCGTCCCGCTCCGCCTGACGGTCCCGGCGACGCTGCGCCGCCGGGCGCGGGGCCTCCATGCGGTGGGCAGGACCACCCACGGCCGCCCTCGCACCGCTCGGCCCCCAGAGGGCCTCACAGGCATCGGACGACTACGCCGGACTCCGTCCGCCGGACACCACACAGGACCCCCGACGCCCCCAACCCCTAGAACGGGTTGAACTCGTCGAACTCCCGCTGCGCCTCGTCCCGCTCCGCCTGACGGTCCCGGCGACGCTGCGCCG
>NZ_JBITXM010000016.1:0-41882 GCF_044544705.1 Streptomyces sp. NPDC053541 | reverse complement strand
CCGTCGAGCGCATGATGCGCGACGCCAAGATCACCCAGATCTACGAGGGCACCAACCAGGTCCAGCGCATCGTCATGGCCCGCAACCTCCCGTAACCCGGGCGCAGACCCCCCACGGGAACGGAACAGCCCCCGGCGCCACGTGCCGGGGGCTGCTTCCGTTGTTCGGGGGCCTTGTCGACGACGCGCGCCGCCCCGCGCCCGCCCGTCGCGTGAGCAGCGCGGTCACGAACACGTGCCGGTCAGAGCCGGAACAGCACTCCGCGCCAGGTCCAGCCCGCGTCGAGGACGACTTGGCGCAGGGGGTCCTTCATCTCGCGGGTCTCGAAGCGGAAGGTCTCGACTCGGCGCTCGCGGCCGTCCGGCCCCCTCTGCTTCTCCCACACCCGATACACCGCGTTCGCGGGACCGCGGGAGTGCTGGCCGCGGGTGTGGTCGCTCAGTGAGATCTCCCACTGCTCGTCGAGCGCCCGCACCTCGTGCTTCGCCGCGTCCAGGCGCATCCGGGTTCGAAGCCGTACCCGCAGCTGCGGGAGCTGGCACTCGGCGACCAGGTCGCCCTCCTTCCCGGTGCCGTTGCGTACGACGAAGAGGGCGCCCGGACCATTGAGCTCGAGCAGCGCCGAGCGGACCTCCTGGGCCGTGCGGCGTGGCACGCCCGCGTCGGGTTGCCGGGTGCCGAGGTAGCTGTCCAGGATGCCCATGGTCAGGCCCCCGCCCCTGCTCCGGAGCCCGTGTCCGCTCCCGCATCGATGTCCGGGCGAACCGTGCGCACGAAGTCCTGGAAGTCTCCCAGCACCTCGTCGTGCTGGGCGGCCGTGGCGGTCAAGGTCAGCCGGATCACCGCCCGCCTGTGCGGGTCCCGTACGTCAGCGAAGGTCAGGAACACCTGAGACTGCACGAGGTCGTGCCGCGTATCGCCGACGACACCTGAGAACGTCAGCCGCTGGGTAAGGGCGGGCGCCTCCGCAGAGCCGATCTCGCGACGGTGGACCACGACAACCGGCCCGGTGGCCTCTTGCAGGCGCTGCGCCGATTCGTCCGCGAGTTCGTGCAGGGCCACCGACGGCGGCGGAACCTCACCGCCGATGGTGATGTTGGCGGTGAAGCCGGCGTCCGGGTGCGGATGCACCGCGGCGAAGGCTACGCCGGGCACGTCGACGCCGTCCGGGGGCGCGGCCGGGAGCCAGCCCTCCGGTAGGCGGAATTCGATCGGCACCGGCAGTGTCGTGGGCATCGTGGGCCCTCCTTCCCGAGTGAAGTACATCAGGAGAACCAGCCTCCGACGGTGTCCTTGACGGAGCCGGCGGCGTCACCGAGCGCGTCAGCCCCGTCGCCGACGAGGTCGCCCACTGCGTCGGCCGCGTCGCCGATGCTCTTGCCGACCTTGTCCGGATCGACGGTGAACTCGAGGCCCACGGCACCGCCCAGGGCCGGGGAGAGTCCCACCTTGCCGCCGAACTCGTACACGCCTTCGTCGTTCTTCTCGAAGCCCCACTTGGCCTCGGCGCCGGGTCCGGCCCAGCCCTCGGCCGTACCGCCGATTCCGATTCCGGCGATCTCGACGCCTCCGGCCGCGGAGCCCTTCGCCCCGGCGAAGGCCTTCGCGTTGACGCTGACACCTTCCTTGCCCGCCTTGAGACCGGCGCTCGCCTCGGCTCCGGCGAAGCCCTCGGCACGGCCGTAGACACCGGCGTACGGGCCGTACTCGGCACGCCCCTCGGCGAGCCCGCGGAGTCCTGCGGACGCCTCGGCCTTGGCGACGAGGCCCGCATCGGTGAAGCCGAAATT
Organism: Streptomyces sp. NPDC053541; assembly: GCF_044544705.1. NCBI lineage: Bacteria > Bacillati > Actinomycetota > Actinomycetes > Kitasatosporales > Streptomycetaceae > Streptomyces > Streptomyces sp. NPDC053541. The sequence goes on along the minus strand of NZ_JBITXM010000016.1, from coordinate 40,092 downwards.
GGCGGTGGCCCTGGCGCCTCCGTAGCCGTCGGCGACCCCGGAGAGTTTCCAGTTCCCGTTGGTCAGCGATCCTTCGGCGGTGGCGTGGAACAGGTCGGCGGCGGCCTTGACCGAGCCCTCCTTGCCGTACTTGGGGCCGGTGACCTTGAACTCGGCGCCGGGGCCGGTCAGATCGGCCTTGCCCTCGGACTTCCAGCCGTCCGTCTCCGTTGTGGCGTCGTCCTTCGCCTTCGCCGCCGCGACGGCCTTTGCGAGGTCTCCCTCCGCGTGCGCGTTGAACCCGTTGAAGGTGGCGTCGTTGCCCTTGCCGAAGCTGTCCTTGTTGCTGTCGACAACGGCGGCCGCGAGGGCGGTGCGGACGCTCTGGTCCGCTTCGGAGACGGCCTTGACCCGGTCGTCGATGTGCCGCTGCCACGAGGCAACGGACTCACGGATCATCGTCTCGCCATCGGGATCATGGTGGTACGCACTGCGCTCGGACGGCGTGAGCTTGGCCCAGTTGAAGGCGACGTGCCCCTGCTCGGACACGGTCATGCCGGCGGCGATCGCGTCATCGCGGGCGCTCTCGAGCTTCTTCTTGAGGTCGGTGAACTTCTCGTGCGCGTCCCGCAGCAGGCTCGCGATCGCCTTGGCCTCGATCTGGGCGGCAGAGTACTCGTACCGGGTCGCGGCGAAGTTCGTCTGGGCGACGCCGGCGCTCACACCGGCCCACGAAGGGCCCATGGAGATCTTCTGGACGGTGTCACGGTAGCGGGTCTCGACCTTGCCCAGCTCGCCCGCCATCGCCTCCCACTCGGTGGCGGCCGTCGTCAGCAGGCCGAGGTTGGTGGTCATGATCTCGTAGTAGGTGGTGGACATCGCAGCCCCTACAGGTGGTTCAGCTTGGACTGTGCCAGCAGCTGATTGCCCACGCCGGTGTCATTGCGCGCGAAAAGGCCTGAGGCTCCGCGCAGTGCATTCTTCTCAGCGGCCAGACGCCCCATCAGGCTCCGGACCTGCCGGTCCCACGTGTCCGCTACCACCTTCAGGCCAGCGGCCGTCTCCCAGCCGTCGAAGCCCTTACGCGCGCTCTCGGTGGCCGTGTCGGCCCGCTCGGCGGCCTTCCTGGTGTTCGGCTCGAGCTCGTTCTCGATGGTGCCCGCGGCCGCCTTCTTCTGCGCCGGCGTCGACGCGAAATCCGCCGCTCCCTGCCCGGAATCCGTTGTCATCGTTGATCCCCCGTCTACCCCGAGTCGGCAAGTTGCGATCATACGATCGCAAAGGTGCGCCATGGCAAGTCCCGCTGGGAACTGTCACATTGCCGCGCTCCTCCCGGCCGCCCGGGAACCGTCAGCGAGTCTCCGCCCCCTGCCGCGCCCGCGCACGAGCCCCCCGCAGGGGCCGCGTCCGCGTCCGCCGCTCCTCGACTCCAGCTGGCTCCTCGCCGCGCTGCGCGGAGCGAGCCTGCTGCTCGCCGCAGGGCGGTCCTCGTGATCGTGTGGCTGCCGTGGATGGGCGATATGGGCGTGCACGCCGCCACCATCGAAGGCTGCGGCACGACCTGCTCCACCCGGGCAATCCGATGGTCGACTCGCCACGGACAACCCCTACTACTCGCCGTGGACCGTCTGCCTCGCCCTGTTCGCCAAGGCCACCGGACTCGACACCTTCGGCGTGCTGCGGTGCGCCGTCGTCGTCGGCCTGGTCCTCCTCGCCGCCGGTGTACGGCGGTTCGTCTGCACCCTCAGCGCCCACCCGGCCGCGCCCCTGCTCGCCGTGCCGTGCCTGCTGCTCCTGTGGGGGCATACGCCCCTTCATGGGGAGCGGCTTCCTCGGCCTGGCCTCCCTCTCGGCGAACGCCTCGTACCCGAGCGCCTTCGCCACCGGTACGGCTTCGGCTTCCACTTCCCCGCCCTGCTCGCCCACCCGTTGCGCCGGCCCGGCGGCCTACTTCGCCCCCGGCACCCCGCGCGAGGTACGGAGGGGCCCGGACGGCCGGGGGCTCTACGAGGTGGTCGGGGCCGGGGTCAGCGGTTCGAGGTGACCGTGACCGGCTCGTCGTTCTGGATCTCCTTGACCAGCTGCTTCACCTTCGGCATGTCCCACTTCAGGGAGTTCTGCGGGGCCGTGCCGTTGATCGGGATGTTCATCGACTTGCCGTCGCCGCCGCTGATGCCCTTCATCGCGAAGAACATCTTGCCGAGGTCGTACAGCGACATGTCCTTGTCCACGATCAGCGTGTCCAGGCCCGCGCCCAGCGTCGGGTAGAGCTTGAACGGGTTGAGGATCGTGCCCGGGGTCGCCGCCTGGTTGGCCAGGGCCGACAGGAACTTCTGCTGGTTCTTGGTGCGCTGGAGGTCCGACTCGGCGAAGGCGTAGCGGGTGCGGACGAAGGCCAGGGCCTGCTCGCCGTTGAGGGTCTGGGTGCCGGCCTGGAAGTCGGCGCCCGACTTCTTGTCCTTGAAGCCCTTCTCGATGTTCATCTCGACGCCGCCGAGCGCGTCCACGATGTTCGCGAAGCCGGCGAAGCCGATCTCCGCGTAGTGGTCGATGCGCAGGCCGGTGTTGTACTCGACCGTGCGGACCAGCAGCTCCGGGCCGTCCATCGCGTAGGCCGCGTTCAGCTTCGAGCCGCCGCGCGCCGCGTACTTCTTGCCGGACTCGGAGCCCACGAAGGACGGGATCGTCACCCACGAGTCGCGGGGGAGCGAGATCATCGTGTTCCCGCTGGAGCAGGCTGCGAGGATCATCATCGAGTCGGTCCGCTTGCCCTCGGCGGAACCGGTGTGCAGCTTCTTCTTCTCCTCGGCGGACATGCCCTCGCGGCTGTCCGAGCCGACGATCAGGTACGTGGTGCAGTCGCCCTCCGCCGGCCGCTCGATGACCTTGGCCAGATCGACCTCGTTGCGCATCTTCGAGCTCGCCCACGCGTACGTGCCGGCGCCCCAGCCGACCAGCGCCACCACGAGCACGATCGAGCCGATCTTGATCCGGCGCCGCCAGTCCGGCGCACCGGCGCCGGCGCCCGCACCGCCCGCACCCGGGCCGCCCGGCCGCGGCGGGGCGTACTGCGGCGGGACGGTGCCCCGGCCGCCGCCCTGCTGCCCGCCGTACACCTGGCCGTCGCTGTAACCGGAGTCGTAGCCGGACGCCTGGGCCTGGGTGAAGTTGGGGTTGTAGCCCTGGTCGTACTGCGGCTGCCGGTGCTGCTGCGGCGGCTGCGGGGGCACCGGCGGACGCTGCACGTGGCGCATCCGGCGGGGTCCCTCGGGCTGGGCGTCGGGCCAGTCATTCATGCGGAACAGTCTGCCGGTCCGCGCCCGCGGGCCGACAGGGCGGGTGGGGAATCGGACCGGCGCTGTTGCCAAGCTGATGCAAACCGGACGGCGTCGCGACCTGCCGCAAGGGCGGGCATAAGGTAGAGGGCATGACAGATCAGGGCGCTATCCCGGGCAAGCCCACCTCCGCCTCCCGCACCACCCTCAGCCACATCATGACCAGCCACGACACCAACCTGCTCGGTACGGTGCACGGCGGCGTGATCATGAAGCTGGTGGACGACGCCGCGGGCGCGGTCGCGGGCCGGCACTCGGGCGGCCCCGCCGTCACGGCCTCCATGGACGAGATGGCCTTCCTTGAGCCGGTCCGCGTGGGCGACCTGCTGCACGTGAAGGCCCAGGTCAACTGGACCGGCCGGTCCTCCATGGAGGTCGGCGTCCGGGTCATGGCCGAGCGCTGGAACGAGTCCACCCCGGCCACCCAGGTCGGCTCCGCCTACCTCGTCTTCGCCGCCGTCGACGCCGACGGCAAGCCCCGCCCGGTCCCCCCGGTCATCCCGGAGACGGAGCGCGACAAGCGCCGCTACCAGGAGGCCCAGATCCGCCGCACCCACCGCCTGGCCCGCCGCCGCGCGATCATGGAACTCCGCGAGCAGCGCAAGGCCGAGGGCTACGAGGACTGAGCCCGGCGGTCGGCTCGGACCCCCTGGCGAGTGAGCCGAAGGGGCGCGCCGGGGGAACAGCCCCGAGCGCGCGCGGGGCCCCGAGGCGCGAGGGGGCGAGCACGTACGGGGCCGTGAGCCCGGCCGACAGCGCCCCGGAGGCGAACCGGGCCGCGAAAAGTCACGGGCACACCACCTGGTCGCCGCGGACCGCCTCGAACTGGCCCGACTGCTGTTCCCGCTCCCGGACCGGCGTCACCGCCTTGTAGTCCGCGCCCACCGTCACCCGCAGGGTCGCGCCCTGGCCCTTGACCGGGCGCAGTTCGGCGCCGGGGAGGGCCGCGGCCAGGGACTTCGCCGAGCGGTCCCAGCCGGGGTCGTACTCGACGAGGGTGCGGGCGTGCTCCCGGCCGCCGGGGGCGGTGCGCGGGGCGCGGGTCGTGTCGAAGCCGGTGGCGCGCAGGGCCGCGTCGACCCGGCCGCCGAGGCCGTCGGTGCCGGTCCCGTTGTAGACCTGGACCCGGATCGTCCGGGGCGCCACGTCCACGTCGACGGGCCGGGGCCCCTTGGGGGCGGCCGGGCGGCCCGGGGAGAGCGGCCGGTCCTCGCGCAGCGACTGGAACAGCTTCTGCGCCTTCGCCGCGTCCCACTTCACGGTGGAGCCGATCCCCTTCACGGGGAAGCTCATCTCGCCGATCGGCACCGACACGAACTCGGACGAGGCGGGCGTGAAGCCGTTCATGGCCTTCGCGAGGGCCAGCAGCTGCGGGGTGCCGAAGCCCTGGTCGGCGCGGACGGAGCTCAGCATGGTGCCGGCGACCTCGCGGAAGCGCACCGGGTTGAGGAGCACCCCGCCGCTGGTCACCCGGTCGATCAGGGCCGCCAGGAACTTCTGCTGGCGCTGCATCCGCCCGATGTCGGCGGCGCCGTCGACGTGCCGGGCGCGCACGTACTGCAGGGCCTGTCCGCCGTCCAGCTCGTGCGTCCCGGCGGCCAGGTCGAGGCCGGAGTGGGAGTCCTTCAGCGGCTTGGTGGTGCAGATCTGCACCCCGCCGACCGCGTCCACGGTGCGCATGAAGCTGGTGAAGTCGACCTCCAGGTAGTGGTCGATCTTCACGCCGGTCATCGACTCCACGGTCCGCACGGTCAGCCCGGGGCCGCCCTCGGCGTAGGCCGCGTTCAGCTTCACGGGGTGCGCGTGGTGGTGCTTGCCGGTGGTGAGGTCGGTGTGCTCGGGCATCTCGGCGTACGAGTCGCGGGGGAGCGACACCACGCTGGCCCGCTCCCGGTCCTCCGAGATGTGCACCAGCATCACGGTGTCCGTGCAGTGGCAGGGGGCGCCGCCGAGCCGGTACTTCCGGCGCTCCTCCTCGCTGATCCGGTCGCGGCCGTCGGTGCCGACGACCAGCACGTTCATGCCGTGCCCGGCCTGCGGCCGGTTCTTCATGTCCTTGAAGGGGTCGATCCGGTGGAGCCCGGTGTCCAGGCTGGTCACCACCGCGTGCCCGATGCCGCCGGCGGCCAGCACCACCACGGACAGCGTGGTCGCCATCCGCATGCCCCACCGCGGCCGGCTCGGCCGGGGCCCGCGCCGCCGGGCGGGGGCGGGACGGGCGGCGGGCCGGGGCGGACGGGGCGGCGTGCGGGGCGGTGTGGGCACCTGGGGACACCTCCGCTGGTACGACAGGGGGACCGTGAGCACCGTAGGCCCATACGATCAGCGCCACCGCGCTGCGACCCGGCGGCACGCGCCCGTGTCCCCCGTTCGCGGTAACGTGACCCCCGATGAACGCCAATCCCCCTGTGTCTGTGATCATGCCGGTCCTCAACGAGGAGCGGCATCTGCGCAACTCGGTCCGTCACATCCTGGAGCAGGAGTACGACGGCGAGATGGAGGTGGTGATCGCGCTCGGGCCGTCCACGGACCGCACCGACGAGATCGCCGCCGAGCTCGTACGCGAGGACCCGAGGGTCCACACCGTGCCGAACCCCACCGGCCGCACCCCCGCCGCCCTGAACGCGGCGATCAAGGCCTCGCGCCACCCGATCGTGGTCCGGGTGGACGGCCACGGCATGCTGTCGCCCAACTACATCGCGACCGCCGTCCGCCTCCTGGAGGAGACGGGCGCGATGAACGTCGGCGGCATCATGCACGCCGAGGGCGAGAACGCCTGGGAGGACGCGGTCGCCGCCGCGATGACCTCGAAGATCGGCGTGGGCAACGCGGCCTTCCACACGGGCGGCGCGGCCGGCCCGGCGGAGACGGTCTACCTGGGCGTCTTCCGCCGCGAGGCGCTGGAGCAGCAGGGCGGCTACAACGAGGAGTTCATCCGCGCCCAGGACTGGGAGCTGAACTTCCGCATCCGCGAGGCCGGCGGGCTGATCTGGTTCTCGCCGGAGCTGCGGGTGCAGTACCGCCCGCGGCCGAGCGTGCGCGCCCTCGCGAAGCAGTACAAGGACTACGGCCGCTGGCGGCACGTCGTCGCCCGCTACCACGAGGGCTCGATCAACCTGCGCTACCTCGCCCCGCCGACCGCCGTGTGCGCGATCGCCGCGGGCCTCGTGGTCGGCGCGACCCTCACCCCGCTGGGCTTCGTGATCCCGGCCGGCTACCTGGCGGCGATCACCGCCGGTTCCGTCCCGGCCGGCAAGGGCCTGTCCCTGAAGGCCCGCCTGCAGATCCCGGTGGCGCTTGCGACCATGCACATGTCGTGGGGCTTCGGCTTCCTGACCAGCCCGCGCGCGCTCGCGAAGAAGGTCATCGCGAGCCGTCGCCCGGCGGTGAGGGCCGGCGAGACGGTCTGACACCGCCGCACGAGGCGCTCGTACGCGACGGAGGCCGGGCCCCTTCCGAGGGGCCCGGCCTCCGTCGTCCGTACGGCGGGTGGGGTCAGGACTTCCCGTCCCACTTGTAGACCGAGTAGACGTTCATGCAGTCGGTCTTGTCGTCCGCGCCCTCGGGCAGGTCGCCGGCCGTCACGGCCGGCTTCTTGTAGGTGCTGCCCTCGCGCCAGTCGGAGCCGACCACCAGGGTCAGCCCGGTGACCTTGGCGTCCGCGCGGACCGCCGTGACCGGCAGGCCGAGGGCGGTGGCCACGGACGTGGCGTCGGCCTTGCCCTGCTCGCCGGCGGCCTTGGCGTAGAGGACCACGGTGTCCTTGCGCGGCTGGGCGTCCCGGGAGGCCTCGGCCAGGGCGAAGCCCTTGCCGCGCAGCTCCTTGGCCACGGCACTGGCCCGGCCCTCCTGGGCCGCCTCGCCGTCGCCCGCCGTGCCGTTGATCACCGTGACGGCGAGGGAGCCGGGCGCCTGGGCGGTGGCCGCCGGCCGGGCGGACGCGGACGGCTTCGGCTTGTCCTTGCCGTCGGCCGGGTCGCCGTTCTTGTCCATGGCGACGTCCTCGCGGAGCATCGACCACATCTTCTCGGCCGCCTGCGGCTTGACCTGGAGCCAGGCCTTCGGGTTCGGGGGGTACTCGGTGGTCGGCACGGTGGCCGTGGTCAGCCGGTCCAGCTTCACGTTCTTCAGCTGCATCGACAGGTCGAACAGCTTCTTCACGGTGCCGATCTCGTCGGAGACCCGGAAGGCCTTCGTGGCGGTCTCGGCGAGCCCCATCAGCCGCGGGGTGTCCGTCCAGGCGTTCTGTTCCTGGAGCTTCTTCATCAGCCCGTTCATGTACATGTGCTGGGCCTGGGCGCGGCCCTGGTCGCTGCCCCAGGCGTGCCGGGTGCGCAGCCACTGCAGCGCCTGCTCGCCCTGGACGTCGTGGGTGCCCTCGGGGAGCTTGAGGCCGGAGCCGCCGGGCGCGTCGGGCGTCGACTTGTCGTAGACGCCGGTCTTCACGCAGACCGGGACGCCGCCGACCTCGTCGGCCATGGAGACCACGCCCGCGAAGTCGATCATCATCCAGTGGTCGATGTAGACCCCGGTGAGCTTCTCCCAGGTGGTGAGGGTGCAGCCGGCACCGCCGCGGGTCAGCGACTCGTTGATCGGACGGTTGGTGGTCTCCGGGTACTTCTTGCCGTCCTTGTCCGTGCACTCGGGGATCCGGACGACCGTGTCGCGCGGGATGGAGACGATCGAGGCGTTCTTCCGGTCCGCTGAGACGTGCAGCAGCATCTGCACGTCGGCGAGCGGCGGCCGGTTGCGGTCCTTCTTGCCGCCGCCCAGCGCCACGTTCCTGGGGTCGCTGCGGTCGTCGGACCCGATCAGGAGGATGTTCAGCGGGGTGTCGCCGAGCGCGTTCGGCGCGGCCTTCTTCACTCCGCTCTCGCCGCCCGCGCGCCCACCGCTGCGGATGTTGTCGTTGAGGTGCTCGTAGTACAGGTATCCGGCGCCGGCCGTGCCGAGTATCAGCACCGCCAGCGTCACGGCGGTCCAGCGCAGCGCCTTGCGCTTGCCGGACTTCTTGCCGCGGGCGCGCCGCCGCGACCCGCCGCGCCGGTGGCCCGAGCCCGTACGGCCCGTGCCGTCGCCCGGTTCGCCCCCGTCGCCGGGGCCGCCGCCGGCCCGCCGGGCGCGCGGGACCCGGCCGCCCGGGCCCTCGCCCGGACCGCCGGCGGCGGTGCCGTCGCCGGCCCCGCCCCCGTCCTCGTAGAGACTCTCGTCCCAGCCCAAGTCGCGGGCGCGCGAGGCGCGTTCCCGCGCCCCCTCCCTACGCACGCTGCTCCGTCCCACCCCAGGTCTCCTTGTTGACTCAGGCGTTCACTCAGGTGCGGCACTGGGCCGGACGGTGGTCCGGCTCATCTGGCGCACACCTGCTTGTCGGCCGTCTGCGCACCCTCCGGCGCCTTCGCCGGACCGGTGAGGGGCACCCCCGCCCCCTTGTAGTCGGCGCCGAGCACGAGCGTCATGGGCTCACGCTCCCCGGCGTCCTGTGTGCCCGGCTTGAGAGCCGTGGCGGGCAGGCCCATCAGGTCCGCGAGCTTGCGGGCCTGGTCGGCCTGGTTGGGCGCGTACGTGAGCGTGGTCTTCGCCGCCTTCTCGGGGGCGTTGCTCTTGTTGGTGGACCGCGTCACGCCGTGCTCGTTCTGGAGCCAGTCGATCGTCTTCTGCGCGGCGCCGGTCTTGCCGCTGCCGTTGTAGACGTCGACCCGGACCTCCCGCGCGGTGGAGCGGGCGCCTTCGAGGAGCTTCGCCTGGGCCGCGGCCTGGGCGTTCTTGGCGTCCGTCTCCTTCTTCTTCACCTCGGTGAGCGAGATGTCGGACTGCATCATCTCGAACAGCCGCGGCGCCTCGACCGGGTCGGGGACGACCGTGACGGGCTTGGGCTCGCTCGGGTTGTCGATGACCGGCATGGTCAGGAAGGTGATGTTCTTGGTGTCGATCTTGGCGAGTTCCTGGGCCATCGACTTGAGCTTGGAGATGCTCCCTATGCCGGTGTCGACGGTGAGCGCCTTGGTCGCCGCGTCGGCGAGGTCGTACAGCTTCGTCGGCGACGTGAGCGTGTCGTCCGACTTCATCTGACGGATCATCGAGCTGAGGAACTGCTGCTGGATCTTCATGCGGTCCAGGTCGCTCTCGTTGCCGAAGCTGTGCCGGGTGCGCACGAAGGCGAGGGCCTGCTCGCCCATGATCGTCGACTCGCCCTTGGGCAGCTTCAGGTGCGACTTGGGGTCGTTCACCGGTTTCGCCAGGCACACCTTCACGCCGCCGACGGCCGTCGTCATCTCCTTGACGGCGTTGAAGTCCGCCATCATGAAGTGGTCGACGGTCAGCCCGGTGATCTCCTTGACGGTGCGCATGGTGCAGCCCGGATCGCGGTCGGACTGCCCGAGGCTGATGTTGAAGCGCTCGTCGGTCTGGCCGGGGATCTTCTTGACGCTGCCGTCGGGCAGCTTCGTCTCGCACTCGGGGATGTCGATCACCAGGTCGCGCGGGATGGACATCGCCGTGGCGTTCGTCCGGTCCTTGGAGACGTGGAAGAGGATCGTGGTGTCGGCGTGGCCGGGGCTGTTCTTGTCCCCGTAGCCGGAGTTGCCCTCACCGGTCCGCTTGTCGGTGCCGATCAGCAGGACGTTGAAGGCCTCGTCCTTCTTGAAGCCGTCGCTGCCGCCCGCCACCTCGATGGTGTTGATGTTGTTGTCGAAGTGGTTGTAGAGCGCGTACGCGCCGGCGGCGCCCGCCACGACCACGAAGGCCATCGTGCCGCCGGTCCACATCAGGACCTTCTTCTTGCGCGACTTCTCCGGCCGGCGCTTGCGGCGGCCCGCGGAGCCCCGCTGGTCGGCGGGCTCGGCGGCCCGGCGGCGGCGCTGGCCCGGGACGGGCGGCGCGGTCTCGGTGGCGCGCTCACCGCGGTCGGGCGTTCTCGGTCCGGGCGGTGTGGCACTCCGGGCGGTACGGGTGGGGCGAGGGCGCGGGTGGGACGGTGCGGCCTGCGGCGACTGCCCAGCGGAGTGGTCCAGTCGCAGTTCGTAGTGGCCGGTCTGCGGGTTGAGCACCCACTGGTCGGCGGGGTCGATCTCGTCCGCCCGTCCACGGCTGTGCGCGTCCACGGTTACTTGAGTCCTCCGTCGGTGCCACGCGAGGCGCCTCCCCCTCGGGCGCTCGGTCTTCGATCCATCGAGTGCGCGACCACGCGGTCTCGTGATGCACAGGATCGCGTCACACTATCCGCCCAGTTCAGCGTGGGGCGACGTCCGTGACAAATTCCACGCCCCTTACAACCGGGCAATTTGCCCAAACCTCATCGGGCACCTCCCATCCCTTGGCCCTCGCTTTGCACATCGCGCCCCTCGGGCACGATCCCCACCCTGCTTCAGCACGATCCCTCCGCCGCGTTGCGGCCCGCGAAGGAGGGCGTCGCGGTGGGTGAGGCGGGGTCCGTCGCGGAGTCCGGCGACGGCCTCGACGAGGAGTTCTCGCCCGGGTGCACGGCCACCGGCAGATCGGCGCGCAGCCGCGCGAAGAGCTGGTTCGCGGCGGGCTGCACCAGTTCGTCACGGTTCGCGTCGTACGTGTACGGGCGCCGCGGCACCGTCAGGAACTGCACCTTCTCCGTCGGGATCGCCCGCATCGACCGCGCCAGGTCGTACAGGTCGCGCAGCGAGTCGAGACCCGGGTCCGTGGTGATCGAGCGGGTGGCCGCGTCGAGCACCGGATAGAGCTTCGTCGGATTGAGCAGCACCCCGTTGCTCTGCACCTTGTTGACGAGCGCCCCGAGGAACTGCTGCTGCCGGTCCATCCGGTCCGTGTCGCTGCCGTTGCCGATCGACTTGCGGGCCCGTACGAAACCGAGCGCCTGCTCGCCGTGCAGGGTCTGGCGCCCGGCCGGCAGCTTCAGGTGCGCGTCGCGGTCGTCGATCGGCTCCTTGAGGCAGATCTCCACCCCGTCCACGGCGTCGACCATCTTCTTGAAGCCCCGGAAGTCGATCACCATGTGGTGGTCGATCCGGATCTTCGTCAGCTTCTCCAGGGTGCGGATCGTGCAGGCCGTGCCGCCGAACTCGAAGGCCCAGTTGAACTGGGCGAACTGCTCCCGGGTGCGGGTCTTGTCCGCCCTGGCGCAGCTCGGGATCCGCACCATCAGGTCGCGCGGGATCGACACCGCCGTCGCGCCCCGGCCGCCGGCCGAGAGGTGCAGCAGGATCGTGGTGTCCGAGCGCTGGGTGCCCCGGTCCTTCCCGTACTTGCGGTTCCCCGGGCCGGTCCGGGTGTCCGAGCCGATGAGCAGGATGTTCCGGGCGGCGTTCACCGCGGGCGAGGGGCGCTCGTTCTCGTACCGGCGCAGCTCGGCCTCGGCGGTGGTGTCCGTGGTGATGTTCCCGTCCAGTTTCCGGTACAGCCACCAGCCGGTCCCGGCCGCCGCGAGCACCACGACCGCCGCCCCGAGCGCCGCCCACCGCAGCCAGTGCCGCCGCCTGCGGCCGTCCCCGCCCCCGTCCCCGGTGGGTGCGTCCGAGCTGTCCGTCACGTCTGAACCGTCCGTCCTCACTGGCGGCCGTCCCCTCGCTCCGTCGTCGAAGTGGACGCCCGTCCCCGGCGCTTGGTGGTGCGGAAGGCGATCCGACACCCCCCGGCCGATCATGTACCGCGAAGGGCGGAGGGAGCGGGGTACGCGGCGCGTCGATGGGCCGTACGGGGGAGAGGTGGCCTGGAGAGGGGGCCGGAGGCGGCGCGGGAGGGGCCCGCGGCGGGGCCCGTCGGGGCGGGGCGGGGCTCGGTGCGTTGCGGGGGCCGCGTGGCGGGGGCCCGCGGGCCGTGGCGGGGGTCCGTCGGTGTGGGGCGGGGGCCCGCGGGGCGGGGCCGAGGGGCGGGCCCGCCTCCGCCCCGCCGTCCGCGCCGCGCCCGCCGCGACCGTCAGTCCGCGAGGACCAGCGTCACCCGCTCGCTCTCCACCCGGCGCTCCAGGCCCTCGGCGCCGAGCTCCGCGAGGTTCCGGCACAGCACCACGGAGCCGCCCGCCGCCAGCGCCGCGTACAGCCCGGCCGAGACGCCCGCCCAGGAGTCGTACGGGCGGCCGGACAGCACCCGGCTCCCCGGGCCGAGGCCCCACTCCGCCGCGTCCGCCCGGGCGCGCTCGACGAGCTGGGCGCCCGTCAGTTCCGTACCGTCGACGACGAGGGCGGCCTCCTCCGGGTCCACCGGGACGAAGGGGGCGAAGCGGTCGCCCTGGCTCGGCACCTCCACCGCGTAGTCCGCGTAGCCCTCGGGCGGCGTCGGGAAGCGGCGCCCCAGCGGCGCGAGGGACAGCGCGATCCGGTCGCCCCGGCAGGCCAGGCCCGCCGCCAGGCCCTCGGGCCCGGCCACCACGTAGTCCGCGTCGGCCGGGTCGCCGCCGATCTCCGCCGTCACGCCCACCGAGGCGCAGGCGAGCAGCCACACGGCGGTCTGCCAGTGCGCGGGCAGCAGGAGAGCGAGGCGGTCGCCGGGCGAGGCGGACAGCTCGCCCTGGAGCAGATTGGCGGTCTTGGCCACCCAATTGGCGAAGGTGGCCACCGACAATTCCACGCGTTCACCGGTGGCGTCGTCGTAGAAAGTGACCAAGGGGCGGGCCGGGTCCGCGGCGAGCGCGGATCGCAGCAGGTCGGCAGGGGTGCGGTCGCTGGCGTTCACGCGGGCAAGGGTACGCGCGCCGCCGGACGGGGTCCGCCGTACCGGTGACCCCGTCCACCGGTCGGCCCGACGGGCCGTCAGTTTCCGTGCCGCCTCCCGCCGCGCGGAACCGCCGCACGGTGCGGACGATCGCTCCATGCGTGCCTACCTCGCCTCCTCGATCGCCGTCACGTGCGCGGCGGCACTCGCCGTGCCGCTCGCCCTCACGACCCCGGCCGGCGCGGCCGCAGCCCCAGCCGCCCCGCGGGTCCACCCGGCCGCGCCCGCCGAGCCCGCCGGATCGACCCAGTCGTTCCCCCTCGAACCCCTCGCGCGGCCCGCCCCGCTCGACGCCCCCCGCGGCCGCGCCCTGACCCCGCCCGCCGCCCCGGCGGGCGAGCGGGGCCTGGCCCGACGGGACGTCAGACCCTTCTCCCTGGTGGGCGTCGTGTGGAACGACGCCCGGACCCCGCTGCACGGCACCGTCCAGGTCCGCACCCGCGCCACCGCGGACGGCGCCTGGACCGGCTGGCAGGACGTGGAGACCCACAACGAGGAGCACGGCGCGGACCCGGGCACGCCCGAGGGACGTTCGCGCGCGCTGCGCGGTGCGACGGCCCCGCTGTGGGTCGGCGACTCGGACGGCGTGGAGGTCCGGGTACGCCCCGAGGCCGGCCCGGAGCACGCCGCCGCGGCCGCCGCCCTGCCGGCGGGCCTCCGCCTCGAACTCGTCGACCCGGGCCCGGACCCGGCGTCCGAGCGCACGGCCGACCCGATCTCCGGCCACCCGGCCGACGCGGTCTCCGGCCACCCGGCCGACCCGGCCGCCGACCCGGCGGCCGACCCGGCGGCCGGTGCCTCCCGTACGAGGGCCGCCGCCGTGGGCGGGAGCGCCGGGCTCGCCCCGTCCGAGGCCACCGTCCTGCCCGCTCTCACCCGGGCCGAGACGCTCGCCGAACTGCCCGCCGCGAACCGCGCCGCCCGCGCGGCGAAGCCGTACATCGGCCCCCGTCCCAAGATCATCACCCGCAAGGGCTGGGGCGCCGACGAGCGGCTGCGGGAGAAGGCCTTCGGCTACACGAAGAGCGTCAAGGCGGCCTTCGTGCACCACAGCGCCACCGGCAACAACTACAGCTGCAAGCAGGCCCCCTCGGTGCTGCGCAGCATCTACCGCTACCACGTGAAGAGCCTGGGCTGGCGTGACTTCGGCTACAACTTCGCCGTCGACAAGTGCGGAAACATCTACGAGGGGCGGGCCGGCGGCGTCGCCAAGCCGGTGCTCGGCGCCCACACCCTCGGCTTCAACACCAACAGCATGGGCGTCGTCGTGCTCGGCACCTTCGGCAGCACCACCCCGCCGGCCGCCGTCGTGACGGCCGTCGCGAAGCTGACGGCGTGGAAGCTGGGTCTGTACGGGGTGAATCCGAAGGGAAAGGTGACGCTCACCTCAGGAGGCGGGAACCTCTACAAAAAGGGCAGAAAGGTGAAGTTCAACGCCATCGCCGGTCACCGTGACGGATTCGCCACGGAATGCCCGGGCGGACGGCTCTACAACAAGCTCGGCACCGCGCGGTCCAGCTCTGCGAAATACCAGGGCAGGCGCTGACGGGGTCGCCGGTGCGGTGGTGGACTCAACCCTCTGCATAAACTGACCGGTCATATCGTACGGGCGGCCGAAATGGGCCCCCCGGCGATGAGACCGGACCCGACAGGAAGCAGAGACGACAGGTGACCGAAGCGATTCTTCTGGTCGGTGGCAAGGGCACCCGGCTGCGTCCCCTGACCGTCAACACGCCCAAGCCGATGGTCCCGGCGGCCGGCGTGCCCTTCCTGACCCACCAGCTGGCCCGCGCCCGCGCGGCCGGCGTGGACCACATCGTGCTGGCCACCTCCTACCTGGCGGAGGTCTTCGAACCGTACTTCGGTGACGGCTCGGCGCTCGGACTGAGCATCGAGTACGTCACCGAGGCGGAGCCCCTCGGCACCGGCGGCGCGATCCGCAACGTCGCCTCCCGGCTCCACTCGGGGCCCGACGAGCCCGTCCTGATCTTCAACGGCGACATCCTCACCGGCCTCGACATCGGCGCGCTCGTCGACACCCACGAGTCCTCCGGCGCGGACGTCTCGCTGCACCTCACCCGGGTCGAGGACCCGCGCGCCTTCGGCCTCGTGCCGACCGACGCGACCGGCCGCGTCACGGCCTTCCTGGAGAAGCCGCAGACGCCGGAGGAGATCGTCACCGACCAGATCAACGCGGGGGCGTACGTCTTCCGCCGCTCGGTCATCGACACCATCCCGGCCGGCCGGCCGGTCTCCGTCGAGCGCGAGACCTTCCCCGACCTGCTGGCCTCCGGCGCCCACCTCCAGGGCATGGTCGACTCCACCTACTGGCTGGACCTCGGGACCCCGCAGGCCTTCGTCCGCGGCTCCGCCGACCTGGTCCTCGGCCGCGCCCCGTCCCCGGCGGTGCCCGGCCGCTGCGGCGACCGCCTGGTCCTCGACACCGCCACCGTCGCCCCGGACGCCAAGCTCACCGGCGGCACGGTCGTCGGCCCCGGCGCGGTCGTCGGCTCCGGCGCGCGCGTCAACGGCTCCACGATCCTCGCCAACGCGGTGGTCGAACCCGGCGCCGTCGTCACCGACTCCCTCGTCGGCACCGGCGCCCGCATCGGCGCCCGCACCGTCCTCACCGGCGCGGTCATCGGCGACGGCGCCGACATCGGCCCGGACAACGAGCTCCGCGACGGCGTCCGCGTCTGGTGCGACGCCACCCTCCCGGCGGGCGCCGTCCGCTTCTCCAGCGACCAGTAGCACCCGGCCCGCGCCCGGGCGGGGCCGCGCCCGTCCGATCGGCCCGGCCCGCACCGACCCGGGCCCGAGTCGGCCGGGACACGACCCGCCAGGCCCGGACCGGCCCGCCTGGTCGCCCGCCCAGCTCGGTCCGCCCGCCCGGCCCGCCCGCTCGGCGCAGCCCCCTGTCACCGCCCGCGGCTACGCTCGTAGCCATGGCCGGCCGCTTCGACCCCCGCACCCCCGCCACCACCCGCACCACCACGCGCGGCGGCCATGTGCGCGTGCCCGCGCCCGCCGGCGAGCCCGGCGGCGAGCCCGGGGCCGAGCCCGGGTCCGAGAAGGGCCCGCTCGACCTCGACCTGGGTCTGACCCTCGGTCCGCTGCGCCGGGGCCCCGGCGACCCCACCTTCCGGACCACGGCCGACGGCTCGGTCTGGCGGGCCAGCCGGACGCCGGACGGGGCGGGGACGCTGCGGGTGCGGATCAGGGGCGGGGCGGTCGCGGCCGAGGCGTGGGGGCCGGGCGGCGGCTGGCTCATGGACCGGCTGCCCGCGCTGCTCGGCGCCGAGGACGACCCGGTCGCCTTCGTGCCCCGGCACAAGCTGCTCGCGCTCACCCACCGGGCCCGCCGCGGCCTGCGGCTCACCCGCACCGGACTGGTCCTGGAGTCGCTGATCCCGTCCGTCCTGGAGCAGAAGGTCACCACGGACGAGGCCTACCGTTCGTGGCGGCTGCTGGTGCGCGGATACGGCGAGCCGGCGCCCGGGCCCGCGCCCGAGGGCATGTACGTGATGCCCGAGCCCCGCACCTGGGCGATGATCCCGTCCTGGGAGTGGCACCGCGCGAACGTGGACGGCAAGCGCTCCGCCGCCATCGTCCGCGCCGCCCGGGTCGCCCCGCGCCTGGAGGAGGCGGCCCGCATGCCGCCCGCGGAGGCCCGCAAGCGCCTCGAACTCGTCCCGGGCATCGGCCCGTGGACCTCCGCGGAGACCGTCCAGCGCAGCAACGGCGCCCCGGACGAGGTCACCACCGGCGACCTGCACCTGCCGGGCATCGTCGGCTGGGCCCTGGCCGGGGACCGCACCGCCGACGACGCCACCATGCTGGAGCTGCTCGCGCCCTACGCGGGCCAGCGGCACCGGGCCGCCCGGCTGATCCTCCTGAGCGGCCGGGTGCCGCCGCGCCGGGCGCCCCGGTTCGCGCCCAACGACATCACCCGGTGGTGACCCGCGGGGCGACCGGCGGCGCGAGCGTCACCGCACCTCGATGAAGGCCTCCGGGTCCCGCGCCGCGCGCTCCTTCGGCGGCGCCGCCGGGCGGCCCACCGCGACCGCGCCCATCGGGTCCCAGCCGGCCGGCAGGCCGAGCACCTCCCGTACGACGTCCCGGCAGAACATCGTCGAGGACACCCAGGCCGAGCCCAGCCGCTCGCCCGCGAGCGCCACCAGCAGGTTCTGCACGCCCGCGCCCGTCGCGACCACGAACATCTCGCGCTCGGCGGCGTCCCGGCGCGGGTCGCCGTAGTGGTGGGCGCCGTCCGTGACCAGGCAGGGCACGATCAGGTACGGCGCCCTGCGCAGCACGTCGCCGCGGCGGACCCGCTTGGCGACGGACTCCTCGGACCGCCCGTCGCGCCGCAGGTCCGCGATCCACGCCTCGCGCATCGCGTCGAGCAGCCGGGTCCGCGACTCCTCGGACTCCAGGAGCACGAAGCGCCAGGGGGTGGTGTGGTGCGGGGCGGGCGCGGTGACGGCGGCGGCCACCGCCCGGCGTACGGCCCCGGGGTCGACCGGGTCGTCGGTGAACTCCCGTACGGTGCGCCGCAGGGTCACCGCCTCCCGTACGGCCTCCGAGGTGCCGAGCCGGAACATGTCGTCGGCGGCGCCGCGCACCAGCGCCCGCGCGCCGGGCTCGGTCGCGTCGCCCACCACGTGCGCGAGGCCCCGTACGACGGCCACCGGGCGCCCGGCGGCCTTGCCCTTCACCAGGTCGCCGGCGGCGGCCAGTTCGTCGGCGGTGGCGGTGACGGTGACGTTGAGCTCGTTGCCGTGGGAGTCGGTGCCGCCGCGCAGGTCGTCGAGGACCCGCACACCGGCCGCGCCGATGGCCACGTCGGTGAGCCCGCTGCGCCAGGGCCGCCCGAAGGTGTCGGTGACGATCACGCCGACCTCGACGCCGAGCGCCGCGCGCAGGCCCTCGCGGATCCGCGCGGCGGAGGCGTCCGGGTCCTCGGGCAGCAGCAGCACGGTCCCGGCGGGGGTGTTGGAGGCGTCGACGCCGGCGGCGGCCATGACGAGGCCCTGCCGGTTCTCGACGATCCGCAGGGCACCGCGCCGGGCCACCACCCGTACCGTCTCGGCGTCGATCGCCGCCTCCCGGTCGGCGGCGGCGATCACCCGGCCCTCCGCCTTGCTGACGATCTTCGAGGTGACGAGGAGCACGTCCCCGTCCAGCAGACCGGGCGCCGCCGCCGCGATCAGCTTCGCGAGGTCGTCCCCGCCCGCCACCTCGGGGATCCCGTCCACGGCCCACACCTCGAACCGCGCCGGCCGCTCCCCGGCGGGGCCCCCGGCGACATCGGCGCGGGCGCGGTCCGCCGTAGCTCCGGCGACCGTCACGCCACCGGCGCCCGGGCCCCGGGGCGTCACCTCGGCCGTCACGCGCCGGCTCCGCCGGCCTCGCCCGCCTCCGCCGCCAGGGCCAGCGCCTCGCGGGCCATCGCCGCCGTCGCGTCCAGGTCGGTCATCATCAGCGGCACCGCGCGGCAGCGGATGCCCGCCGCCTCGACCTCGGCGACCGTGCCCGCGTCGACGGTGTCGACCAGCCAGCCGTCCAGGAGCCCCGCTCCGTAGTGCAGGGCGACGGCCGCCGCCGTGGACTCCACGCCGACCGCCGCGAGCACCTTGTCGGCCATCCCGCGCACCGGCGCGTCGCCGACGATGGGGGAGAGGCCGACGACCGGGGCGCCGGCGGTGGCGACCGCCTCGCGGATGCCGGGCACGGCCAGGATCGTGCCGACGGACACCACCGGGTTGGACGGCGGGAAGAGGATGACGTCGGCCTCGGCGATCGCCTCCAGGACGCCCGGCGCGGGCTTCGCCTGCTCGGCGCCGACCGGCACGACGGCCCGCGCGTCGACGGAGGCGCGCAGCTTCACCCAGTACTCCTGGAAGTGCACGGCCCGCTGCTCGCCGTCCACCTCGATGGCCACGTGCGTCTCGACCCGGTCGTCGGACATCGGGATCAGCCGGACGCCGGGCCGCCAGCGGGCGCACAGCGCCTCGGTGACCGCGCTCAGCGGGTAGCCGGCGCCCAGCATCTGGGTGCGGACGATGTGGGTGGCGAAGTCCCGGTCGCCGAGGCCGAACCACTCGGGCCCGACCCCGTACGCCGCGAGCTCCTCCTTGACCGTGAAGGACTCGTCCTCGCGGCCCCAGCCCTGTTCCTCGTTGATGCCACCGCCGAGGGTGTACATCACGGTGTCGAGGTCGGGACAGACCTTGAGGCCGAAGAGATGGATGTCGTCACCGGTGTTGCCGACGACCGTGATCTCCGCGTCGGGCGCGGCCTGCTTGAGGCCGCGAAGGAAGCGGGCACCACCGATGCCACCGGCCAGAACCACAATGCGCATGCGGACAGTCTGTCAGCCGGGGAGCGATCCTCGGAGGGGCGGCCCGGCACCGGGCGCCCCGGACCGACGGACCGTCAGGCGGTCACGGCCCCCGGCACCGCCGCGCACCGCGAGGTCGGAGACTCGTGCATCGGCATCTCGGTGAGGCCCGGGTAGTACACGTGGAGGCTGACGGCGGGTTCGAGGGAGTCGTTGACCACCTCGTGGACGTAGCCGGGGGCGAAGACCTTCTGGGCGCCGGCGCCGAGGGTCCGGGTGCCGCGGGCGGTGCGCTCGGTCAGCTCCCCCTGGAGGACGGTGAGCACGCCGGAGGACGGGCCGTGGTCGTGCCGGCCGCTGCCCTGGCCGGGCAGCCAGGAGAGCAGCCAGACCTCGTATCCGGGGCCGGTGCGCAGCCGGTGGTACCAGCGGGTGGTGGCGTCGTACTCGACGTGGGGGGCCCACCGGGCGGGGTCGGCGGCGATCTCGCGGGCGAGGCCGACGAACTCGGCCACGGTGACGGGGTGCTCGCGGGCGGGCTGGAGGAGGTGCGGGACCTCAAGGATGTCGCCGGCGATCTGAAGGTCGCTGTCCATGTTCATGGGTGCGGTGGTTCCTCGACGGAAGTGCGGGGTGTCGCAGAGCGGGGGGAGGGTGGAGCGGGGTGGTGCGAGGAGTCCTGCGCGGGCGGCGGCGGGACGGCCGCGGCGGGGGCAGGGGCTGGAGCGCTACGGAACGAACGTGCGCGTCAACAGCAGGGACAGCAACAGCAACAGCGGTCCTGGACAGCGCGGCGGAACCCACGGGCGTGGGTCGCGGAGGGCGCTGCGGTCGCTGGCATGCCACCAAAGTGGCGGGAGGGACACCCGACTGTCAACTCAATGCCCGATTTGGCGGCAATGTTTCACCTCATCCGGTTACTGTGCCCGGAGAAAGGTTTGTGCACCGTGTGACCAGGACACATGGTGCCGCAGTCGCGCCGTGGGTACGGCGGGGGTTCGTGATCAGACTGTGATCCGGATCGCTTCCGTGGCCGAATCGCAACAGGATTCGACTCCCGGACGTCCTTCTCTGCGGGGCGTGGCGATGCGGGCAGGCCCGTGGCATGTGTCAGGTTTTTGGTGATTTGAACACTTTCCGCATAGGCTTGGTTCCGCAGAGTGAATACCGGGCCCAATAGCAGATCTCGGCTTGACTCGCACAGAGCACGAACTTGTAATTTCACTCGTGTCGTTCGGCCGGCTCGGTCCGGGATCGAAGACGGCCAATCACGGGGACGCAATGGACGGACGAGGGGCGCACATGACCGAGTTGTTCGAGGAACTGCTGGTCGAGGACGCGGACGAGGAACTCGGCTGGCAGGAGCGCGCACTGTGCGCCCAGACCGATCCCGAGTCCTTCTTCCCCGAGAAGGGCGGCTCGACCCGGGAGGCGAAAAAGGTCTGCCTCGCCTGCGAGGTGCGCTCCGAATGCCTCGAATACGCGCTGCAGAACGACGAGCGCTTCGGCATCTGGGGCGGTCTGTCCGAGCGCGAACGCCGCCGCCTCAAGAAGGCCGCCGTCTGACGCACGGCCCACGCATTCCGGCCACTCCACCGGCCACCCCATCGGCCGGTCCGGCGGCCACCCACCGCTCACCGGCCGGTCGCCCACCGGTCGCCCGGTGTCAGCCGTAACGCAAAGACGTACACGACGTACACAACGAACGGTCCGCAGCCCGTGGTTGTCCACAGGCGGCGGACCGTCGTCGTGCCAGCTACTAGTGTGGGCCTCCGTCCGAGACGCATCCACGCCCTTCACCGGGCGACCCCCGGCCGGAGGGGCCGTAGCTCGATGTCCTCAACTCCTGAGTTCCCACGACACGTCGTCACCGCCGTGCTCGTCGCCCACGACGGCGCCCGCTGGCTGCCGGACGCCCTCGCCGGGCTGCTCGCCCAGGAGCGCCCCGTCCAGAACGTGGTCGCCGCAGACACCGGCAGCGCCGACGACTCCGCACGGCTGCTCGCCGACTCCCTCGGCCCCGACCGCGTGCTCCACCTCGCCCGCCGCACCGGCTTCGGCGCCGCCGTCGACGAGGCCGCGCGCACCGCGCCCGTCCTCGGCCCCGAGGAACTGCCCTATCTGAAGCGCCCCAGCGGCTGGGACCCGGTCACCCGCACCTGGCGCGACGAGAACTACGACCTGCCCGAACTCCCGCACGGCGAGCCCGTGCAGTGGCTCTGGCTGCTCCACGACGACTGCGCGCCCGAACCCGGCGCGCTCACAGAACTCCTGCGGGTCGCCGACTCCGACGAGTACGCCGCCGTCATCGGCCCCAAGCTGCGCGGCTGGTACGACCGGAAGCAGCTCCTCGAGGCCGGCGTCTCCATCGCCCGCAGCGGCCGCCGCTGGACCGGCCTCGACCGCCGCGAACAGGACCAGGGGCAGCACGACCAGATCCGCTCCGTGCTCTCCGTCTCCAGCGCCGGCATGCTCATCCGCCGCGATGTCTTCGAGGAGCTCGGCGGCTTCGACCGCCGGCTGCCCCTCATGCGCGACGACGTCGACCTGTGCTGGCGCGCCCACGCCGCCGGCCACCGCGTCCTCGTCGCCCCCGACGCCGTGCTCCGGCACGCCGAGGCCTCCGCCCGCGAGCGCCGCACCGTCGACTGCGCCGGGCGCAGCGCCGCCAACCCGCACCGCGTCGACAAGGCCGGCGCCGTCTACACGCTGCTCGCCAACACCCGCGGCGCCGCCCTGCCCTACGTCTTCCTCCGCCTCGTCCTCGGCACCCTGCTGCGCACCCTCGGCTACCTCGTCGGCAAGGCGCCCGGCCAGGCCGTCGACGAGGTCATGGGCCTGCTCGCCACCCTGCTGCGGCCCGAGAAGATCCTCGCCGCCCGCAAGCGGCGCAAGAACCCCGCCGTCCCCGCGGGCGAACTCCGCGCGCTGTTCCCGCCGCCCGGCGCCACCGTCCGCGCCGCCGCCGAACAGCTCGCCTCCCACTTCGGCGGCTCCGACGCCGACTCCGGCGGCTCCCGGCACGGCGCCGTCGAGTCCGGCCCCGGCGGCGACGACGCCGACTACCTGGAGATCGAGCAGTTCGCCCGCCTCAAGAAGATCGCCCGCAAGCCGGGACCGGTCCTCTTCGCCCTGCTCCTCGTCGTCTCCGTGGTCGCCTGCCGCAACCTCCTCGGCGGCGGATCGCTGGCCGGCGGCGCCCTGCTGCCCGCCCCCGACACCGTCTCCGACCTCTGGTCGCGCTACGCCGACGGCTGGCACGCCATCGGCACCGGCGGCACCCAGACCGCCCCGCCCTACCTCGCCGTCCTCGCCGCGCTCTCCGCGCTGTTCCTCGGCTCCACCTCCTTCGCGCTCACCCTGCTGCTCGTCTGCTCGGTCCCGCTGGCCGGCTTCACCGCCTACTTCGCCTCCCGCGGCATCGTCGAGTCCCGACTGCTGCGCGCCTGGGCCGCCGTCGCCTACGCCTTCCTGCCCGCCGCCACCGGCGCGCTGGCCACCGGCCGCCTCGGCACCGCCGTCCTCGCGATCCTGCTCCCGCTGATCGCCCGCGCCGCCGTCGCCGCCCACGGCCTGAGCAGCCCCCACGGCGAACGCGGCAGCTGGCGCGCCACCTGGGCGTACACCTTCCTGCTCACCTTCGCGACCGCCTTCACCCCGGTCGTCTGGCCGCTCGCCGTCCTCCTCGGCCTCGGCGTGCTCGCCCTGCGCCGCGACGACATCACCGCCTACGGACTGCGCTTCCTCGCCGCCGTCGGCACCCCGATCCTGCTCCTCGCCCCCTGGTCGCTCACCCTGCTGACCAGCCCCTCCGCCTTCCTGCGCGAGGCCGGCCTGGACATCCGCACCGGCAGCGCCTCCGCGCTCGACCTGCTCGGCGCCAGCCCCGGCGGCCCCGGCACCCTCGGCGGACTCCTGCTCCTCGGCCTCGTCGGCGCCGGCCTCGCCGGACTGCTCCGCGAGGTCCGCACCCGCGCCGTCCGCGCCGCCTGGGCCGCCGCCCTCGCCGGCCTCCTCTTCGCCGTCCTCACCAACGGCGCCGGCGACGGCGAGACCGGCTGGTCCGGCCCCGCCACCCTGGTCTACGGCGCGGCCCTGCTCGCCGCCGGCACCATCGGCGCCGAGGGCGGCCGCACCCGCGTCGCCTCCCACGGCTTCGGCTGGCGCCAGCCCGTCGCCGCGCTCGTCGCCCTCGCCTGCGCCGCCGGACCGCTGCTGTCCGCGGCCGGCTGGATGATCGGCGGCGCCGACGGCCCGCTCACCCGCCGCGACCCGGTCCAGGTGCCCGCGTTCGTCGCCGAGGAGAGCGGCACCCGCGACCAGGCCCGCACCCTCGTCCTCGGCGCCGGCGCGTCCGGCCAGGTCTCGTACACCCTGGTCCGCGGCTCCGGCGCCCGCCTCGGCGACGCCGAACTCACCGCGAGCGCCGACCCCGACCCGCGCCTCGACCAGGTCGTCTCCCACCTCGTCGCCGGCTCCGGCGCCGACCAGACCGCGGAGCTGAGCGGCTTCGCCATCCGCTTCGTGCTGGTACGGGACGGCGCCCCGCGCTCCATGAGCCGCGTCCTCGACGCCACCCCGGGCCTGTCCCGGCTCAGCCAGCTCGACGGCAGCGCCCTGTGGGAGGTCAGCCGCGACCACGCGGTGGCCCGCGTCATGATCCTCCCCAAGGCCGGCGGAGCGCCCGGCGGCACGGCCACCGAGACCCCCGACGCCGCCCCGGCCGAGACCGCGCGCCCGCTCGCCGTCGCCGCCGGCCCCGTCGAGGCCCACACGACGATCCCCGCCGGACCGGCCGGGCGCGTCCTGCGCGTCGCCGACCGCGCCGACACCGGCTGGACCGCCACCCTCGACGGCCGGGAGCTCAAGCCCGTCACCCTCGACGGCTGGGCCCAGGGCTTCGAGCTCCCCACCGGCGGCGGCCGCCTCGACCTCGCCTTCGACGAGCCGGCCACCCACACCGCGTGGATCTGGACCCAGGCCTTCCTCGCCGTCGTCCTGCTCGTCCTCGCCCTGCCCGGCCGCCGCCGCGACATCGACGACGACCTGCCCGACGAGGAGCTCGCCCTCCCGGCCCAGGCCACCGCCGCCGACGGCGACGGCCGCCGGGCCCGCCGTCTGCGCGCCGCCGCCGAGGCCGAGGCCGCGGCCGAAGCGGCAACGGCCGCCGAAGCAGCCGCCGCCGGGGCCCCGGAGCCCGCACCCGCCCCGGAGCCCGCGCCCGCCCCCGTACCCGTGCCCGAGCAGCCGGCCTACGAGCCGCAGCAGGAATGGGACGCCGGATACGCCGCCCAGGGCTACCCGCAGGACCCGTACCAGGAGCAGTACGCGTACGACCCCTACGCCCAGCCCCAGCAGCCGTACTACGACGGCGGGCAGCACTACGACCCGTACGCGCAGCCCCAGCAGCAGTACCAGCCGGAGCAGCAGCCGCAGCACGGGTACGAGCAGGTCTACGACCCGTACGGCTACGGGCAGCAACAGCACGAGCAGCGTCCGGACGGGAGCAGCAACCAGTGAAGCGCACCACCCTCTCCCTGATCGCCGTCGCCGCCACCCTGGCCGCGGTGACCGGCGCCGCCGCCCTCACCGCCCCCGACGGCACCGTCCCGCAGAACCTCGTCGGGACCGCCCGGCTCCCCGTCGAGCGCACCGCCCTGCTCTGCCCCGCGCCCAGCAGCTCCGAGGTCTCCGAGACCACGTACACCTCGTACACCCCGGCCGCCAAGAGCGTGCCGGGCGCCAAGGAGCAGCGGACCGCCGCCAAGGCCGAGCTCAAGCCGGCCCCGCTCGCCCCGCCGCCCGGCGAGCAGCCCGCCAAGAACCCCACGGCGCTCAAGGCCCCGGCGACCGTCACCCGGCCGGGCACCCCCGTCAACGCCGAGGCGAAGGGCGCCGACGCCCCCGCCCTCGACGGCTCCGCCAGCGGCGGCCTCGCCCCCGGCTGGACCGTCCAGCAGACCACCGTCGTCCCGGCCGGCGGCGCCCGCGGCCTGCTCGGCGTCACCTGCACCGCCCCGGACACCGACTTCTGGTTCCCCGCCGCGTCCACCGCCAAGCAGCGCCAGGACTACGTCCACCTCACCAACCCCGACGACGGCACCGCCACCGCCGACATCGAGCTGTACGGGCCGGCCGGACCGCTCAAGTCGCTGTCCGCCGAGGGCATCCCGGTCCCCGCGCACTCCACCGTGCCGGTGCTGATCTCCACCCTCACCAGCGACGCCGCCCAGCAGGACCTCACGATCCACGTGACCACCCGCAGCGGCCGGGTCGGCGCCGTCGTCGGCGCCGCCGACGACACGGCCGGCGCCGACTGGCTGCCGGCCTCCGCCGACCCGAGCGGCACCGCCGTCCTGCCCGGCATCCCGGCCGACGCGACCTCGGTCCGCCTGGTCGCCTTCGCGCCCGGCGACGCCGACGCCGACCTCAAGGTCCAGCTGGTCACCCCGACCGGCACGATCGTCCCGGCGAGCGCCGACTCCCTGCACGTCAAGTCCGGCATGACCGCCGCCGTCGACCTGCCCGACCTCACCCGCGGCGAGCCCGGCTCGCTGCTGCTGACCCCCTCCGACCCCAAGAAGCCCGTCCCGGTCGTCGCCGCGCTCCGGGTGGCCCGCGGCAAGGGCGCGCAGCAGGAGATCGCGTTCATCCCGGCCGCCGCCCCGATCGAGGCCCGCGCCACCGTCGCCGACAACCGCGCCAAGGGCGCCACCCTCGCCCTGACCGCGCCCGCCGCCGGCGCCGAGGTGCGGATCACCGCCTCCGCCGGCTCCGGGGGCGGCACCCCGGTCACCAAGACCGTCACCCTCAAGGGCGGCACCACCACCTCGCTCGCCGCCCCGGTCCCCGACGGCCTCAAGGGCTCCTACGCCCTCACCGTCGAGCGCCTCTCCGGTGGCCCGGTGCACGCCTCGCGCCTGCTGGAGCTGCCGGAGGACGGCATCCCGATGTTCACGGTCCAGACCTTCGCGGACGACCACGGCACGGTGGAGGTGCCGGACGCCCGCCAGGACCTGACGGTCCTGGACGACTGAGGCCGGGCGGGACCGACGGGGACCGACCGGGGGCGGGCCGAGCGCCTTCGACACCCGGGTCGGGGACCCGACCGAGACCGGCCGGGGCCGACCGAGACCGGCCGGGGCCGACCGAGACCGGCCGGGGGCGGACGGGACCGACCGGGGCCGACGGGGACCGGCGGGCGGCGGACGGGACCGACCGGCACCGGGCCGCGCGCCTTCGACACCCCCCCGGGGGGGCGGGCGGCCCGGGTCAGTCCTGTCCGTAGCGCGGGTCGACCGACTCGGGGGAGAGGCCCAGCAGGTCGGCGACCTGCTCCACGACCACCTCGTGGACCAGCAGCGCCCGCTCGTCCCGGCTCTTCGCGCGGATCTCGACCGGCCGCCGGTAGACCACCACCCGGGCCGGCTCGTTCTTCTCCGCGGGCGTCGAACCGCCCAGCGGCACCACCGACTCGCCCGGCACCGTCGGAGGCACCTCCATGACCAGGAACTCGACGTCGGTGAGCTGCGGGAAACGCCGCTCCAGCCGCTCCACCGAGTCCAGGACCAGATCGCGGAAGGTGTCCGCCCGGCTCGCGGACAGCGGCACCTGCGGCGGGGCCACCGGCCCCCGCATGCCGCGGCCGTGCCGGTCGCGGCGTCGCACGCGCGGCGCCGCACTGTCCATGCTGTGGGTGCTGTCCGTCACTGACGCAGCGTAACTCTCCCGGCTGTTCCCGGGGCCGGTCGGAGCGGGGCGGAGAGCGGCCGTGGCCCCGAACGGACGGAGTCGCCGACCCCGTACGGGGGACGTGTCCGGCCGCGGACGGGCCCGTGGCGTCCGGGCCGACCGGCGGCGACGGCCGCCGGCCGGCCGCCGGCCTGTCGGAACCCGACCGATCCGGCCATGCGACGGCCCGATTTCCGAGACCGGATCGATCGGCCATCTGGCCGTGGTTGACCGGATTTCTCCCCCTCGTTGTCCGGATCGAACCGCCCCGGAACCCGCCCCGCACACCGCTCCCGCAGGTCAGAACGGGCGATCGCACCCGGTCCGTGGCGGACGTCACACCGCGACACGGTGGAGTGACCTGGGGGAGAGTCGTCGCGGCCCGCTCAAGAGTGCGGTACCGTCCAACGTCGTGAGCCCTGTACGTCGCTGTTCGCGCACCGCGTGCGGCCGCCCTGCCGTCGCGACACTGACGTACGTCTATGCCGATTCGACCGCGGTCCTCGGCCCGCTCGCCACCTACGCCGAGCCCCACTGCTACGACCTGTGCGCCGAGCACAGCGAGCGCCTCACCGCCCCGCGCGGCTGGGAGGTCGTGCGGCTCTCCGACGGCACCACCCCCACCCGGCCCAGCGGCGACGACCTCGAAGCCCTCGCCAACGCGGTACGGGAGGCGGCCCGCCCCCAGGAACGCGCGGCCGAGGCCGGCGGCGGCAAGCCCGGCCCGGGCGGCCGCGGCGGCGACCCCATGGAGGTCGGCCGGCGCGGGCACCTCAGGGTCCTGCGCTCACCCGACAACTGACCGGGGTCCGGTCCCGGGTAGTTTGGGCGTTCCGTGCGCGCGCCGCATCCGCGCCCACGCCAGCCGAGACCTCAGGAGGGTGGATCCGTGACTGCTGATCTGTCGCAGATCGTGAAGGCGTACGACGTCCGCGGAGTGGTTCCGGATCAGTGGGACGAGTCGCTCGCCGAGCTGTTCGGCGCGGCCTTCGTGCGGGTCGCCGACGCCGAAGCGATCGTCATCGGCCACGACATGCGCCCCTCCTCGCCCGGCCTCGCCGCCGCCTTCGCGCGCGGCGCCACCCGCCTCGGCGCCGACGTGACCCTGATCGGCCTCTGCTCGACCGACCAGCTGTACTTCGCGTCCGGCGCGCTCGGCCTGCCGGGCGCGATGTTCACCGCCTCCCACAACCCGGCCCAGTACAACGGCATCAAGATGTGCCGCGCCGGCGCCGCCCCCGTCGGCCAGGACACCGGCCTCTCCGAGATCCGCGCCCTCGTGGAGCGGTGGACGGAGGAGGGCGCCCCGGAACCGGCCGCGACCCAGGGCACCGTCACCGAGCGCGAGACCCTCAAGGACTACGCCGCCCACCTCCTCGGCCTCGTCGACCTCGGCGCCATCCGGCCGCTGAAGGTCGTCGTCGACGCCGGCAACGGCATGGGCGGCCACACCGTCCCCACCGTCTTCGACGGCCTCCCGCTCGACGTCGTCCCGATGTACTTCGAGCTCGACGGCACCTTCCCGAACCACGAGGCCAACCCCCTCGACCCGAAGAACATCGTCGACCTCCAGGCCCGCGTCCGCGCCGAGGGCGCCGACCTCGGCCTCGCCTTCGACGGCGACGCCGACCGCTGCTTCGTCGTCGACGAGAACGGCGACCCGGTCTCCCCGTCCGCGATCACCGCGCTCGTCGCGGCCCGCGAGCTGGCCAGGCACGGCGGCAGCGGCACGATCATCCACAACCTGATCACCTCCTGGTCCGTCCCGGAGGTCGTCCGCGAGAACGGCGGCACGCCGGTGCGGACGCGGGTCGGCCACTCCTTCATCAAGGAGGAGATGGCGAGGACCGGCGCCATCTTCGGCGGCGAGCACTCCGCCCACTACTACTTCAAGGACTTCTGGAACGCGGACACCGGCATGCTCGCCGCGCTCCACGTCCTCGCCGCCCTCGGCGGCCAGGACGGCCCGCTCTCCGCCCTGGTCTCCTCCTACGACCGCTACGTCTCCTCCGGCGAGATCAACTCCACGGTCGCCGACCAGTCCGCCCGCCTGGCCGCCGTCAAGGCCGCCTACGCCGACCGCGACGGCGTCACCCTCGACGAGCTCGACGGCCTCACCGTCACCGCCGCCGACTGGTGGTTCAACCTCCGCGCCTCCAACACGGAACCCCTCCTCCGCCTCAACGTCGAGGCCCGCGACGAACCCACCATGTCCACCCTCCGCGACGAGGTCCTGACCCTGATCCGCGCCTAGGCACGATCAGCCCCGTCGAAGGCCCGCCCCGGAAGGGACGGGCCTTCGCCGTTCCGGGTGCCGCCGCGACGCAGGCGTCGCCCGTCATCCGTCGCGGCCGCGCCGTTCCCCCGTTGGGGGTCGCGCCTTCCTGTGGGTGCGCTCGTCGGTCCCGTTGCGGGCATTCGTCCCGCATGGGGGTCCCCAGGGCGAAGCCCTAGGGGGACGGGCGGGCCCACGGGGACGGCGCCCTTGCGGGCGCCTTCCACACCCGCGCCTGGACCCGCCCCCCCCGAGGGTGCGGCGCTCGCCCGCGCCTGGACCCGCACCGCGAGGGCGCGCCCCGCACCGCGAGGGCGCGGCGTTCGTCCGCACCCGGACCCGTACCCCGAGGGCGCCCCGCACCGCGAGGGCGCGGCGTTCGTCCGCACCCGGACCCGTACCCCGAGGGCGCCCCGCACCGCGAGGGCGCGGCGTTCGTCCGCACCTGGACCCGCACCGCGAGGGCGCGCCCCGCACCGCGAGGGCGCGGCGTTCGTCCGCACCCGGACCCGTACCCCGAGGGCGCCCCGCACCGCGAGGGCGCGGCGTTCGTCCGCACCCGGACCCGTACCCCGAGGGCGCCCCGCACCGCGAGGGCGCGGCGTTCGTCCGCACCTGGACCCGCACCGCGAGGGCGCGCCCCGCACCGCCACGGCGCCGCGCCCACAAGCACCGCATCCCCAGGCCGCCGCGCCGCAGGCAACCGTCGCCCCCCGTTCCCCACCCCTTCCCCCACGCGCCGCCCCCCGGTCGGCCAAACCCCGCAACGTAACCCCCGGCACCCGCCCCGCACCAAGGGCGCCGCCCGCGCCCCGGCGGTAGGCTGAGCGGGCCCGTAAACCGTCCGTACGCCCAGGCCCACGCCCGCGTCGCCGTACCGCCCCGAAGGGACCACCATGCCGCTCGAAGCCGGCCTCCTGGAGATCCTGGCCTGCCCGGCCTGCCACGCCCCGCTGAACGACCGCTCGGCGGAGGAGACCCCGGAGCTCGTCTGCACCTCCGCCGACTGCGGACTCGCGTACCCCGTGCGCGACGGCATCCCGGTCCTCCTCGTCGACGAGGCCCGCCGCCCCGAGTGACCCGCGCCGCCGCCCGCCCCGCACCCCGGGAAGCCGGGGCGGGACGCCGGGCGGCGGACCCGGCGCGGGCGCGCTGACGCGCCGACGCGCACTCCTCGGGCCGACCCCGAGCCGACCTCGCCCGGGGGACCCTCCACGCCGGCCGGCCCACGCCGCACCCCCACCCTCGCCGGCCCCGCCCGCTCCGCCGACCGACCGGAGGCCCGCCCCATGTTCGACGAGACCCTCCTCGACGCACCGGACGCCCTCGCCCTCGCCGACCACCGCGGACTGCTCCGCGGCGCCGCCGGAGCGGGTGCGCGGGTACGGACCGCCGCCCGGCACGCCGCCGAGGCAGGCATCGCGAACCTCCGCCCCGAGGGCCGCCCCCGCGCCGTCCTCGTCGCCGGCCCCGGCACCGCCGCCGCCGGCGTCGCCGACCTGGTCGGCGCGCTCGCGGGCGCCGCGGCCCCGGTGATCCGCCTCCAGCCCACCGGCGTCGCCCCCGCCGCCGGCGCCCTGCGCTGGGCCCTGCCCGGCTGGGCCGGCTCCGTCGACCTGCTGCTCCTGCCGACCACGGACGGCGCCGAACCGGGCCTCGCGCTCCTCGCCGAGCAGGCGTACCGCCGCGGCATCACCGTGGTCGCCGTCGCCCCGCGCGAGTCCCCGCTCGCCGACGCGGTGGGCGGCTCGCGCGGCCTGCTCGTACCGATGGCGACGGCCCCGAACGAGACGCCCGAGGAGTACGAGGAGACCCTCGCCGCCAGCCCCGGCGCGCTGTGGGCGCTGTTCACGCCGCTGCTCGCGCTGCTCGACCGGGTGGGCCTGGTGGAGGCGCCGCCGGAGGCCCTCGAACAGGTCGCCGACCGCCTGGACCGTACGGCCGAGCGCTGCGGCCCGGCCATCGCCACGTACGGCAACCCGGCCAAGACCCTCGCCGCCGAGCTCGCCGACTCCCTCCCGCTCGTGTGGACGGAGGGCGAGGCCGCGGGACCGGCCGGCCGCCGTTTCGCCGCGGTCCTCGCCGAGCTCGCCGGGCTGCCCGCGCTCGCCGCCGAACTCCCCGAGGCGCTGCCCGCCCACGGCATGCTCCTCACGGGCGACTACGCGGCCGGCGCCGACCCGGACGACTTCTTCCGCGACCGCGTCGACGAGCCGCAGGCGCTGCGCGCCCGGGTGGTGCTGCTGCGCGACCGCCCCGCCGAGGGCAACGTGCTGAGCGCCGCCCCCGCCGCCCGCGAGCTGGCCCTCGGCCACGACACCGCGATCAGCGAGCTGGAACCGGAGGAGGGCAGCCCGCTGGAGAACCTCGCCGAACTCCTCGCCGTCACCGACTTCGCCGCCGTCTACCTCGCCCTCGCCTCGGCGGGCCGCGCCCCGGAGTAGCCGCACCGCACCCGTACCGGCCGGCCGGGGCAGGCAGTTCCCCACGTCCATCACCGCACCACCGCACTGAGAAGAGCTGGAAGCCCCATGGACCGCCTCGTCAACACCGTCCGCCCCTACGCCTGGGGATCCACGACGGCCATCCCGGCACTGCTCGGCGTCGCCCCCACCGGCGAGCCCCAGGCCGAGATGTGGATGGGCGCCCACCCCGGCGCCCCGTCCCGCACCGACCGAGGCCCCCTCAACGAGCTCATCGACGCCGACCCGGTCCGCGAACTCGGCCCGGCCACCGTCGAGAAGTTCGGCCCCCGCCTGCCCTTCCTCCTCAAGGTGCTCGCCGCCGGCGCCCCGCTCTCCCTCCAGGTCCACCCCGACCTCGACCAGGCGCGCGCCGGATTCGCCGCCGAGGAGGCCGCCGGCATCCCGGTCGACGCCCCGCACCGCAACTACAAGGACGCCAACCACAAGCCCGAACTCATCTGCGCGCTCACCCCCTTCCACGGCCTGTGCGGCTTCCGCGACCCCGCCGAGGCCGCCGACACCATGGCCGCCCTCGGCGTCGACTCCCTCAAGCCGTACGTCGACCTCCTCCACGCCCACCCCGAGAAGGCCGCGCTCCGCGAGGTCCTGACCGCGCTGCTCACCGCCGACCGCGCCGAGATCGCGCACACCGTCACCGAGGCCGCGCACGCCGCCGCCCGCCTCGGCGGCGCCCACGACACGTACGCCCGGATCGCCCACCACTACCCGAACGACCCCGGCGTCCTGGCCGCGATGCTGCTCAACGAGGTCGTCCTGCAGCCCGGCGAGGCGCTCTACCTCGGCGCCGGCGTCCCGCACGCCTACCTCGACGGCCTCGGCGTCGAGATCATGGCCAACTCCGACAACGTGCTGCGCTGCGGCCTCACCCCCAAGCACGTCGACGTCCCCGAACTCCTCCGGATCGTGCGCTTCGAGCCCAACGACCCCGGCGTCCTGCGCCCCGAGGCCTCCCCGTCCGGCGAGGAGCTCTACGACACCCCGATCGACGAGTTCCGGCTCTCCCGCTTCGTCCGTGCCGAGGACGCCGCGCCCACCGAACTCACCGCCCCCACCCCGCAGATCCTGCTCGCCGTGGCCGGCCGCCCCGCGATCGGCGGACTGCCCCTCGCACCCGGCGAATCCGCGTTCGTCCCGGCGGGCGAAAAGACCGAACTGTCCGGGGCGGGAACGGTCTTCCGCGCCACGGTCGTCGCCTGATGCGAGAATGACCGGCCGAACGACGGCAAAGGAACGGCAATAAGCTGCCGTCGACAAGGCGCCAGGGCGCCAGGCGACCGGGCCGGAGCACCGACGAAGGGAACAGACAGACCCATGAGCGCGTCAGGCGGAACCAAGGCGATCGTGGCGGCCCTCGCCGCCAATCTCGCGATCGCCGCAGCCAAGTTCGTGGCGTTCCTCTTCAGCGGTTCGTCCTCGATGCTGGCCGAGGCCGTCCACTCCCTCGCCGACTCCGGCAACCAGGGCCTGCTGCTGCTCGGCGGCAAGCGCGCCCAGCGCGAGGCCACCCCGCAGCACCCCTTCGGCTACGGCCGCGAGCGCTACATCTACGCCTTCCTCGTCTCCATCGTGCTGTTCTCGGTCGGCGGCATGTTCGCCATCTACGAGGGCTACGAGAAGATCAAGCACCCGCACCCGATCGAGGCCTGGTACTGGCCGGTCGGCGTGCTCGTCTTCGCGATCATCGCGGAGTCCTTCTCCTTCCGCACGGCGATCAAGGAGTCGAACGAGCTCCGCGGCAACCTCTCCTGGAAGGAGTTCGTGCGCCGCGCGAAGGCGCCCGAGCTCCCGGTCGTCCTCCTGGAGGACTTCGGCGCCCTGGTCGGTCTCGTCCTCGCCCTCGGCGGCGTCGGCCTGGCGCTCGGCACCGGCAACGGCGTCTGGGACGGCATCGGCACCGTCTGCATCGGTGTCCTGCTCGTCCTCATCGCGATCGTGCTCGCCGCCGAGACCAAGTCGCTGCTGCTCGGCGAGGCCGCCGGCATCGAGGACGTGAAGAAGATCGAGGAGGCGATCGTCGACGGCGACACCGTCACCCGCCTCATCCACATGCGCACGCTGCACCTCGGCCCGGAGGAGCTCCTCGTGGCCGCCAAGATCGCCGTCGCCCACGACGACACCGCCACCGAGGTCGCCCGCGCGATCGACGCGGCCGAGGAGCGCATCCGCGCCGCCGTCCCGATCGCCCGGGTGATCTACCTGGAGCCCGACATCTACAGCGAGAAGCGCGCCGCCGGCACCGCGACCCCCGCGGACACCGAGGCCTGACCCGCCCCATGCCACGGAAAAGGCCCCGGAACGGAGATCACCGTTCCGGGGCCTTCCCCGTGCCTCTCGTGCGTTTCCGCGCCTCGTGCGTTTCCGTGCCTCGTGCGGTGACGCGGCCCGCGCTCCGGCACCCGCGTTACGGGACGGGGTACGGCGCGGGCGGCGGCACCGCGCGCCGCCGGGCCGAGCGGCCGGCGAGCGAACCCGCGAGGCCCAGGCCGAACCCGGTCAGCAGGACCACCACGCCGCCGAAGAACGCGCCCGCACCGGCGAGCGCCGGCCCCGGCCGGTCCGTGGCCCGCTCCCGTACCGCCGCCAGCGGCACCGTGCCCCCGGCGCCGAGGTCCTGGTGATTGCGCGAGTCGATCGAATTGCCCCGGTTGTCGCCCAGCAGGAACAGGCGCCCCTCCGGCACCCTCACGTCGAAGTCCGGCGCGCCCCCGATCGGGTCGCCCTCCCGGACGTACGGCTCGTCGAGCGGCTCGCCGTTCACGTACAGCCGCCGGCCATCCGTCCTCACCCGGTCGCCGCCGACCCCGATCACCCGCTTCACGGCCAGGCTCTCGGTGATGCCCCACTCGGGCACGGAGACGAGGACCACGTCCCCGCGCCGCACCTCGGACGGCTCCACCCGCTCGGCGTAGAGCATCGCCCCGGGCGCGTACGTCGGCCGCATCGCGTCGCTCGGCACCCGGTGCGCCGGATACGCGCTGCGCAGCGCGAGCCCGGCGGCGACCAGCAGCACCCCCAGCGGCAGCAGCACCGCCCAGCCCGCGATCCGCAACCCGCGCCCCGACCTCGTCCGTCCCGGCCCCGTCCGCCCCGGTCCCATCGGCCTCCACCCTCCCAAAGCAGTCCGGCCCGCACCCTACCGGCGGGAAGGGACAGCGGGGCCGCCGCCTGTCGAGGCCGGATCCGGCCCCGATCCGGCCGAATCCGGCACCGGGCGGACTGTGGGCCGCTGCGCTGATCGGTGTAGATTCGTGACCAGCCAGACGTCGCTGCTGATGGCGGTCGGGCGGTCCCCACGCGGACCGGCCGAGGGAGAGAGGGCCTCCGACGACTGCACCGCGCAAGACGCGGGAGCACCGGGCATCCGTATGCCCGCGTCCTCCACAGCCGCGGTGCCAGGTGCCCACTCGACCCCTCGAACCCGATTGACGAGGAGCAACTCCAGTCATGACGACTGTCGCCAAGCAGGACTTCAAGGTCGCCGACCTCTCCCTGGCCGCCTTCGGCCGCAAGGAGATCACCCTCGCCGAGCACGAGATGCCCGGCCTGATGTCCATCCGCCGCGAGTACGCCGAGCAGCAGCCGCTGGCCGGCGCCCGCATCACCGGCTCCCTGCACATGACCGTGCAGACCGCCGTCCTCATCGAGACCCTCGTCGCCCTGGGCGCCGAGGTCCGCTGGGCCTCCTGCAACATCTTCTCCACCCAGGACCACGCCGCCGCGGCCATCGCCGTCGGCCCGAACGGCACCCCGGAGAACCCGCAGGGCGTCCCGGTCTTCGCCTGGAAGGGCGAGACCCTGGAGGAGTACTGGTGGTGCACCGAGCAGGCGCTGACCTGGCCGAACACCCCCACCGGCGGCCCGAACATGATCCTGGACGACGGTGGTGACGCCACCCTCCTCGTCCACAAGGGCGTCGAGTTCGAGAAGGCCGGCTCCGCCCCGGACCCGTCCACCGCGGACAGCGAGGAGTACGGCCACATCCTGCGCCTCCTCAACCGCACCCTCGCCGAGTCCCCGCAGAAGTGGACGCAGCTCGCGTCCGAGATCCGCGGCGTGACCGAGGAGACCACCACCGGTGTCCACCGTCTCTACGAGATGATGCAGGCCGGAACCCTCCTCTTCCCGGCGATCAATGTGAACGACGCCGTGACGAAGTCGAAGTTCGACAACAAGTACGGCTGCCGTCACTCGCTGATCGACGGCATCAACCGGGCCACCGACGTCCTGATCGGCGGCAAGACGGCCGTCGTGTGTGGTTACGGTGACGTCGGCAAGGGCTGTGCCGAGTCGCTGCGGGGCCAGGGTGCCCGGGTGATCGTGACGGAGATCGATCCGATCTGCGCGCTGCAGGCGGCGATGGACGGTTACCAGGTGACGACCCTGGACGAGGTCGTGGAGACCGCCGACATCTTCATCACGACGACGGGCAACAAGGACATCATCATGGCCTCGGACATGGCCCGGATGAAGCACCAGGCCATCGTCGGGAACATCGGGCACTTCGACAACGAGATCGACATGGCCGGTCTGGCGAAGATTCCGGGCATCGTGAAGGACGAGGTCAAGCCGCAGGTCCACACGTGGACGTTCCCGGACGGCAAGGTGCTGATCGTGCTGTCGGAGGGGCGTCTGCTGAACCTGGGCAACGCGACCGGTCACCCGTCCTTCGTGATGTCGAACTCGTTCGCGGACCAGACCCTGGCCCAGATCGAGCTCTTCACGAAGCCGGAGGAGTACCCGACCGACGTCTACGTGCTCCCGAAGCACCTGGACGAGAAGGTCGCCCGCCTCCACCTCGACGCGCTCGGCGTCAAGCTGACGACCCTCCGCCCGGAGCAGGCCGAGTACATCGGCGTCAAGGTCGAGGGCCCGTACAAGCCGGACCACTACCGCTACTGATCCCCACGACCGGCGGGTGACCGGCGCGCACGCACCGCACGCGCCGCCACCCGCCCGTCGCAGGAACCCGCAGCGGCACAGACAGGCCCCCGCACCCCCGTGCCGGGGGCCTGTCCCCGTTCCCCGCCGCTACCGCTCCAGGACGCACCCCGAGGACCCATGCCCCGCGGCCGATATTCGCTCCATGATCCGCACGATCACACCCCCCTCGGTGAAGAGCACTTCCACTGCGCGCCCGGCCCCTCCGGCTGGCGCTATGTCGCCCGGACCACGTCCCCCTCCGGCGACACCACGGGCTCCGTCGACCTGGCCGTCGACGCCCTGGGCCGCCCGATCCGCCTCGAACTCCACGCCGCCGACTGGCAGGTCCGCGGCGCCGCGCTCGACGGCGTCACCTGGGTCCGTACCGACCCCACCGGAACCCACGCCACCGAAGGCAATGTGCGCGCCCACGCCTTCACCGGCACGTCCCCGGCATTCCTCGTCGCGATCTCCCGACTCCTGCGCCTCACCCCCGAATCCCCGGAGACCCGCGTCCGGCTCGTCGCCTTCACGGATCCCGTGCTCGCCCCCCTGACGGTCGACCAGTCCTGGGCCCTGGTGAAGAGTGAAGCGCACACCACTGACAACGGCCCCCTGATCGTGGACGAGTACCAGGTCAGCACGCTCGACACGGGCGAACGGCACGCCGTCCACCTCGCCGGCGACGTGGTCCTCTCGGCCCCCGGCATCGAACTCGAAGAGCTCGACACCCCGCCCAACGTCTTCTGACCGCCCCGGGCCCTACGCGGGCGGCGCGAACCCGGTCGCAGGCGGGAGAGCGGTAGGCGCCGAAGGCGCTGAGGGGACTGTCGGAGCCGACGGAGCTGATGGAGGAGTAGGCGGAACCGACGGAACCGACGGGGCCACAGGGGCCGGAGCGACCGAAGGGGTGGAAGGAGCGGAAGGGGCCGGGGGGACGGAAGAGGTCGAGGGCGCTGCCGCGGCCCCCGGGGCGAACGCCCGGCGCGCCTCGCGCGCCTGCCGCTCGGCCACCACGCCCGCCAGATACGCCGCCGCCGGCACCCCGGGCGGCGCGGGAGCCCCCGTACGCGCCACCAGCTCCCCGGCCAGCCGCTCCGCCAGCCGCAGCCCGATCGCCGGATCCAGCTGCCGCATCCGCGTCAGGTACTGCCGGACCTCCAGCCACAGCGAGTCCGGCACCGCCGACAGATCCAGTCCGGCGAACCGCCCCACCAGCCACGGCGGCGGAGGCGGCACCAGCATCCCGGCCCCCGGCCCCGCGGCCACCCGCTCCCGCACCACCAGCGTCCCGGCGAACACGTCCCCGAGCCGCCGCCCCCGCTCGGACACGAGCGAGGCGACGCAGGCCACGACGCCGAAGGTCGTCAGGATCTCCACGGCCCCCATCGCCCCGCGCATCAGCGCGTGCCGGAAGCGGATCGGGCCGCCGTCCTCCCGCACCACGCGCAGCCCGAGCGCCAGCTTCCCGAGCGACCGCCCGTGCGACAGCGTCTCCACCGCGATCGGGGCGCCGACCAGCACGAGTACGAAGGAAGCGATCGACAGCGCCGCCACCGCCGCCTCGTCCAGAGACGCCGTGGCAACCACCAGCCCCATGCTGACCAGCAGGAACGCCGTCCACACCACGACCAGATCGATCAGGATCGCCAGCGCCCGCGTCGGCAGCCGCGCCGGCTCGAGCCCCAGATAGACGGCATCCCCCGTCACCACCCCGCTCACGGCCCCCACCCTTCCTCGCCCTACCGAACCCGGTCCGAACGCCAGTCTGCCAAGCTGACCCGCAGCGCGCCGCAGTAGCAGGACGAGCAAGAAGTACGAGCAAGAAGTACGAGCAGCACGGACCCGTACGCACCCCAGTGCCTGGAGCAGCAGCCGACCATGGACCTCGACGTCTTCGTCACCGCCCACCGCGCCGAGTGGGACCGCCTCGACCACCTGCTGCGCCGCGGCCGCCACCTCACCGGTGCCGAGGCCGACGAACTCGTCGCCCTCTACCAGCGCACCGCGACCCACCTCTCGCTCATCCAGTCCAGTGCCCCCGACCCCCTGCTCACGGCCCGGCTCACCCAGCTGATCGCCCGCGCCCGCGCCACGGTCACCGGCACCCGCCGCGCCTCCTGGCGCGACGCGGCCGAATTCCTCACCTCGGGATTCCCGGCCGCCGTCTACCGCTCCCGCCACTGGTGGATACCGACCGCGGTCCTCTCCACCCTCGTCGCGGCACTCATCGGCTGGTGGATCGGCAGCCACCCCGAGGTCCAGTCCGCGCTCGGCGCCCCCGCGTCGCTGCGCGAGATGACCCGCCCCGGCGGCCAGTACGAGACCTACTACTCCAGCCACCCGGCGGCCTCGTTCTCCGCCCAGGTCTGGACGAACAACGCCCAGGCCGCCGCCGTCTGCCTGGTCCTCGGTGCCTTCCTCGGCATCCCGGTGCTGTTCATCCTCTTCGCCAACATGCTGAACCTCGGCATCGGCATCGGTCTGATGGCCTCCGCCGGCCGCCTCGACGTCTTCCTCGGCCTGGTCCTTCCACATGGTCTCCTCGAACTGACCGCCGTCTTCGTCGCCGCCGGCACCGGCCTCCGCCTCGGCTGGACCGTCATCGACCCCGGCCCCACCACCCGCCGCGCAGCCCTCGCCCGGCAGGGCCGCTCCGCGATCGGCATGGCCATCGGCCTGGCCCTGGTCCTCTTCGTCTCGGGCCTGATCGAAGGCTTCGTGACCCCGTCCGGCCTGCCGACCTGGGCCCGCATCTCCCTCGGCGTCGCCGCCGAGCTGGCGTTCCTCCTGTACGTGTACGTGCTCGGCGGTCGCGCGGCCCGCGCAGGCGACACGGGCGACGTCGCGGAACCCGACCGCACGGCCGAGCTCCCGACCGCCGCCTGATGTGCGGAGCACCCCGCTGACCTGCTAGTCTCCTCTTCGCCCACGAAACCTGTTGACACAGGTGGAGGGGGGAGGTAGATTCAAACGGTTGCCTGGAGTTGGACAAGCTCGGGGCAGGACAGTTAGAATCTTTCTCGCTCCGGTCGAGGATTCGCATCCCGTTCGAGGATGACGAAGACGACGGAGCCCCCGATTCCTTATCCGAATCACCGAAGCCACCGATTAGGTCGGCGGAAATGATTCTGATAAAGTCGGAAAGCGCCGGAAGGCCTCGAAAGCGAAAGCAATCGGGACCGGAAAGCACCGAGGAAATCGGGTCGGAAAGATCTGATAGAGTCGAAAACGCAAGAACGAAGGAAGCGCCCGGAGGAAAGCCCGCGAGGGTGAGTACGAAGGAAGCGTCCGCACCTTGAGAACTCAACAGCGTGCCAAAAA
>NZ_JBITXM010000015.1:0-52480 GCF_044544705.1 Streptomyces sp. NPDC053541 | reverse complement strand
CCCCGCGCGCGGGTCCGTAAGCGGCTTCGCCGCTTACCGCCAGGAGCCTGCTTCGCAGGCTCCTGCGACGGCGTTTCACGCCGTCGTGCCCACCGCGTCACGGGGGGCGCCGCCGCTTCGCGGCGACAGGTGGGGGGCCTGGGGCCGCTTCGCGGCCTCTGACCTGGTGTTTTGCCGCTTCGCGGCTGGGCTGGCTAGGAGGGAAGGGGCTTGGGCGGTCTGTTCCGTTTCTCATGAATTCCCCCTTCCTTTTTCAAAAACATTCCATCCCTCTTTTCCTTGAATTACCAAATCTTGGTCAATGTAATTGACCAAACAATGAGGTGGTCGCCTCTCCATTGAAAGCCTTTCTTATTTAGTCTTCCGGCTTCATAAGAATACCTCGACTATCGTTCTCCAAACGGCCAAAGGCCGTTTTCCTTTGCCCCGCAGGGGCGGGCCCCGGCGCGAAGCGCCTTAAAGGGGGCCCACCGCGATAGCGGCGGGCCGCTAGGGCCGGGGGTTTTCCGCCCCGTGGCCGAAGGCCACTTGAGGGGGCGGTTTCCTTTAGGCCCGCGGAGCGGGCCCAGGCTGCCCGTGGCCGAAGGCCACTTAGGGGGCAGCCCAGCCCGAAGGGCTGTCGATTGGCCGCGGATTTCAGGGCATGAAAAAGGGTGGCAATTCACCTGCCACCCTTTCCCCTTTTACCCAGTTTCAATTGGGCTTATCTATCACTCCAATTCGGGGATAGTGAGACCTGCATTCAGGGCGTCGAGAAGGTCAGCGGCGGCCCACTCAAAGGCATTGAGAGCGGCTGTTTCGAATGCGGAGTCGAGAGGCTCGGCGAGGTAGCACGCGAGGTACTCGTGAAGCCTTTCGCGGGCTTCGGCGGGGTCCTGGACGTAGCCGAGGGTGCCGGTCTCATCCACTGCCCAGACCTCGTATCCGTCGAGGTCGATATCGCGACTGTCAAGGATGTTGCCGCACTCGGGGCAGTCGAAAAGGCCGTCGGGGCGAACTCGGTAGGCCGAGAGGCCGCCGCAATGCGGGCAGAAAATAGGGGTCACGGAACCAGTGCCTTTCGTGTCGTGCTTCCGGGGCGTGACCAGGAGGCC
This sequence comes from Streptomyces sp. NPDC053541, assembly GCF_044544705.1. NCBI lineage: Bacteria > Bacillati > Actinomycetota > Actinomycetes > Kitasatosporales > Streptomycetaceae > Streptomyces > Streptomyces sp. NPDC053541. The sequence goes on along the minus strand of NZ_JBITXM010000015.1, from coordinate 51,386 downwards.
GCGCGGCACGCCGCCCGCTTTTCGGCCCGGTGCGCGCCGAAGGCGCAGGGCCGAAAACCTTTTGCCGGTGAACGCGCCGAAGGCGCCCGGCAAAAGGCGGTCCGCGAAGCGGACCGATTCGCCGGTGAACGCGCCCGAAGGGCGCCCGGCGAATCGCCCGGAGGGGCCGCTAGGCCCCTCCGGGCGGCGGGCGGGGTGCCGTGTGGCAGCCTGGGTGCGCCCCGGAAGCAAAGGGCCCGTAAGGGCCTTGAGGGGCTCTGCTGCGCCCTCTCAGCTCGGCCGACGACTGCGGGGCGCAGCTTGCTGCGCCCCGCCCTGCTGCGCCCCCAGACACGAAGAGGCCCCCTCCCAGTTGGGAGGGGGCCTCTCGTAGGCGCCGTGGGTTAGGTGGGTGCGCCCAGCCATCGGACGATGTCGTGTGACCGCTTGTCGTCGGGGTCGAGGAGGTCCATTACGTCGGAGGCGATCTCTCGTGCGTAGTCGGGATCCTGTTCCGTCAGCCGCCGCCATGCGGCATGTGCGTTACGGGCGAGGCGGTCGGTCTCGTCTTGGGGGACGGGTGCGCCTTGGCGTCGCTGGACGGCCTCGACGAGGAGGGCGGTCGTCTCCGCCCAGGAGTCACCGAGTCGGAGGGTCAGCCACGCGCGGAAGGTGAGGACGTGGACGGGCGCGACGTGATCGGGGCCGTAGTGCTGGGCGAGGGCGTGCTCTAGGTGTTCGGCGGCGAGGATGGCCTCGGCGAGGTGCCCCGCGCGTTCTTGGGTGATGAGCTGCGCCCATGCAGAGCTGAGCGCCGGCGGCAGGTCGGCGGTCCAGTCGCCCAGCGGTCCCGCGGGGGCCGGAACGGGCGTGGCAGGGGCCGGAACGGGCGGGGCAGGGGCCGGAACGGGCGGGGCAGGGGCCGGAACGGGCGGGGCAGGGGCCGGAACGGGTTCGGCGCGGCGGCGAGTTGGGGCGGGCGTGGCTGCTGTCGGGGCCGGCGTCTCTACCGGGTGCGGACGGTCTAGGACCGTAACCGAGCCGTCGATGTCGACGATCAGGGGCCAGGCCGAGCCGTCGGGTTCCTTCGCCAGGGCGCGGACGGGCCGGCCGTGGTACGCGGCCCTGATCCGCACCTCGGCGAGCGCTTCCACTCGCGCTTGTTGAAGGGGCAGGGCGGCGGGCGTCACTTCCTTTCCATTCACTGCCGCTGTCCCATTGGCGCTGACGGTGATGGTGTATACGGGAGTTGCCGGAATCCGGTCGGGGTCCGTAATGGTCATTTCTATATCCGCCTTAGGATCCCTTGGGGAAGTACGGAGGTGCCCAGCCTAGATATTTGGCACCCCATTTTGACTCAATCTCCGTTGCGGGAACGACGTCAATATATCCGGGTCGCCAAATGTCATTGCTAGCAATCTTCCCATTGCCGAGGTAGAGCGCGACGTGTCCGGCTCTTTGTCCTGTGTCCCAGTACATGAGGGCGCCGGGTGGCGGTTTCCTGTCGCCGTCGTGTTTCATGCTCGGGGGCATTTCGCGGTAGTGGTCGATCGCGTAGTAGACGCCCGAGGCGTTCCATCCGTTGGCCTGGGCCACGAAGGCGAGACACATCCGGTACCAGGCGGCCCGGCCGCTTGCTGCCTGCCGCTCGGCCCACTTGATCGCCTCCTCGGTCGAGCGGGGGTTCCGCACCTCTGCGGGCCACCCGGCCTCTCCGTCGTGGAAGGGGTCTCCTGGCTTGCCGGTCTGGCCGTCGTCCGGGTAACAGGTGTCGTCGCCGTTGCTGCCGTCGCTACCGGGGTTCGGGCGACTGGGAGCGGCACCGTCGCGGGCCGGGCGCGTGAGGTCGATGTCTGCCTCTTCGGCGATCCGGCGGGCGGCGTCTTCCTGCCCGGCGTACAAGTCTGGGAACGCGGAGCGCTGGACGGCCTGTGCGGCGCGGCCGTAGTCCATGGTCTCCCACCCCCGGATGTCGTCGAGGCCGGGCGGGTCGCCGTCGGCGGCGCCGAAGAAGAACATGCTTGCCGCGTAGGTCGGCTGCATGATCTGGTCGACGGTTCCCCAGCCCTGTGACGGGCGTTGCTGGAACAGGCCGACTGAGTCCCGGTCGCCGTGCCGGATGTTGTAGAGGGTGGACTCCTGTAGCGCGGTCATCAGGCCGATGAGGGTCGCGTCGCCGGAGAGGCCGCCGTCTGCCGCTACCTTGTCGATCACCTTCGCATTGTCGATCTGCTCTTGCCGTGTTTTGGGGGCGGTGCCGGGCGATCCGCCGGCGCCGCCGTCGAGGTCGACTCCGGGGGTGCCGCGGGGGCCGCAGGAGTCGGCGGCGGCCTCGCCGCTCATCCCTCCGGTGAAGAGTCCCACGAAGACGACGAGGACGATGAAGGCAAGGAGGGTGACGCCGCCGACCTTGACCCGGAGGGCGAGGCTTCCCAGACCGGCGGCGGTGCGGATGGCGTCGCGTGCGTCCACCTACAGCCCCAGAATCCGGGTGATCCGCCACTCGTCCTCGCCCGTGAGCATGAGCTCGACGTGCAGGGTCGCGGTCTCGCTGTACGTCTCGTACCCCTTGACGTCGATGGTGGCGGTGGTGGTCCGCCAGACGCGTACGGGGGTGTCTCCGGGCAGGTCGGTGCCGGCGGGCTTGACCTTGACCGTGCGGACGTTGGAGATGCCGCCGCGGCTGACGAGGCGGTCCCATGCGGGGTCGCTGTTGCCGATCAGGTTCAAGGCGAGCGAGTCGGCCATGTAGGGCGCGGCACGCTCGACTACGGCTTTGTGGGAGCGGTCGGCCGGCGGGTTGCGGGTGTAGTAGATGCGGATTGCCTCCTCGGCGACGCGCTCGGGGTCGGCCAGGTCGACGGTCGCCGTGGGAGAGGCTGACGGCTTGGCCGAACTGGGCTGCGGTGTAGGTGAGTTGGGCTTGTCGTCTGTGGCTTGGGTGGTGGGGGCCGTGGTGGTCACCTTCGCCGCCGGCTTGTCTCCGAGGAGGCCGGGCCAGATCCACCGGGCGCCGAGGCCGAGGGCGAGGATCAGAGCGAGGATCAGGGCGGCGCCGACGGGGCGCAGGGGTTCGCGGCGCCGCTGCTCGCGTACCCATTCGGCGGTGTCGCGTCGGACCTGTGCTCTGTGAGCTCGCTTGGCGGCGGCCCGCCTGCGGCGGGGGAGCTCCTTGACGTCGTCGGGGTACTGGAAGCTCGCGAGGATCTCCCGCCACTCGTCGGGGGTGGGCTCCCTCTCCTCACTGCTCTTGGCCATGGGTCACTCACCCCTCGTCGGTGGATCGGGTAGACGGTGCGGTCGGACGGCGGTCCGGGGGTGCGGCTGCTCGCGGTGGAGGCTGGGGCGTGCGCTGGGAGGGCCGCCCGCCCGAGTTGGGGCCGACGGGGGTGTCGACTCGGCGGATCACGGTCCCCTGAATGATCCGGGAGTCGCTCGCCGCCGCTGCCGTCGGCGGAGGGGCCTGCCGGAAGGCGTACGTCGGTGTCCCTCCTGCCTCGGGTCGCATCACGGGGCTTGCAGGGGTCTGCGGTGGCGTGCCGGTCGCGGTCCCCGGGGTGTTGGTGCCGGCCGCGGCGCCGTTGCCGCCTCCGGCTGGAGACAGAGCGGGGCGCGGGGGCTGCACGGGGGCCGGGGGCGGGGTGCCGGCCGGTAGCGCGGCAGCCGCCTGCGCGGGGATAGCCGCGGGCCGGGGCGCGGCTGTCGGAATCGCCGTCGCCGCGGGCTTGGCCGCCGGGGTGCCGGCGGGAAGGGCACCGTTCCCTCCCGCTGCCCCTGCGGCTGCGCCTGCGGGGGCCGGGATGGGGCGAGGCGCGGGCGGGCGTGGCCGAACACGGGTGAGGGTGACGGCCGGGGAAGCGCTGGAACCGGCCCCGGTGCCGAGGGGTAGGGCCGGGATGATGTCGGGATCCCATGGCCTGGTCCCGCCTCCCCCGCCGCCTGCCCCTGGCGTGGGTCGGGGCAGGGGAGGCAGATTCCTGAAGCGGTTGTGGGGCGGGATCTTCCGAGCGCCACCGTTCCCGCCGCCGCTGTTGCGGTTGAGCATTCGGGAGACGAGGACGCCGGCCATCATGCCGCCCGAGCTCGCGCCGCGGACGCCGAAGATCTGCGCGAGGACGTCGCGGAATTTCAGGCCGACGGTGGCGGCAGCGATGCTGAGTCCGCTGGTGGGGAGCCACCCGTACTCGGCGAAGATCTGACTTGTAGCCGCCTGGATGCTGAGTACCGCGCCCAGGACCATGGTGGCGATGAGGCTTTCGAGGGTGCGCGCGAGGATCTGGTCGAACCATGCGAGCCCCCATTGCCTGGGCCTCCCGGGAATCACCCACAAGCACGCGAAGATCACGCCGGTGAGGAGGAGCATCAGGGCGCCGAGGAGGCTCGCCAGGCTGGTGAAGGCGAGCGTGATGATGAGGATGGCGAAGAGTACGACGTTGATGAAGGCAAGGATCGTGATCACGACCCGGGTACCCGGCTCGTGCCCCTGCCGGAAGCTCACCGACTCCTCTCCCACGGTGGCGTCGCTCACGTGGGACTTGAGCCACTCCTCGCGTGCGTCCCGGTCGGTGCCCTGCTCCAGCAGATCGGCGCCGTACTTCTCGCACACCTCCAGCGATCCGAACTCGGCGACACACCAGGGCGTAGCCGTGTAGGACCGCCATACGGAGTCAGCCGACTTGCGGAGCATGTCATCGCGCCCGTTGCCCGTGAACCGGGGCTCGTGCTTCGTCTCGAAAGGGAAGGTCGCTTCGCCGTCCCCGAGCCCTGCCGATGTGGCCTGCATGGTGACGCTGGCGCCGACCTGCCGGGCGCTGTCGACTCCGTCCACCCAGGTCTGCGGGCTGGTGAGGAGGGAGATGGAGAACACGCCGGAGATGAGCACCCATGCGATCTGCGAGAGCCCTCCGCCGCCCTTCTTGTGCTGGGCGAACGCGACGATGCCGCCGACGGCGAGTGCGGCCGGCAGCAGGGTTGCTGTGAGCCCTTGGGCTGCACCCCCGATGCTCTTCGTGACCGCGTTTTCTAGGGCTGGAATCGAGGTGAGCTGGAAGATCCATTGAACGATGACGATGCAGCCCTTTGTGATGGCTGCGGTGAGCGCCATGAAGATGTCGGCGATCATGTGGAACGACGCTTCGAACGCGTCGCCCACGCCGAACTGTTCGTCGAGGATCCACAGGCCCTCGTCCCCGTACGTCTCGTACAGGGTGCCTTGGCCGTCGGGAACCTTGAGGTCGGGTGAGGGCATCAGGTCGCCGACGCCTACCGGGCGGATGTCTTCGGCGTGGGCCTGTCCGGCGGCGAGTACGAGCGTGACGTATGCGAATAGGAGCGGGACCGCGAGGTTTCTCAGGCGCGGCCAGCGGCGGTGCAGCACTCTTACCCCCCGGAAAGAGCTGTGCGGACGTCGGTGTCGGTCTCGACGTCCTCTAGCTGGTCGACGACCCAGGCCCCCGACTCTTGGACGACCCGCACGGCTTGGCGGGTGGTGGTCGCGGGCTTGCCGGGCCACTGGACGGTGTACGTGATCAGGACTCCGTAGCCGGCGGGGTGCTTCGGGGTGGCCGGCACGGTCACGGCATCGGAGGCGACGACGGGTCCCGTGTCGGCGTGTTCGGCTTCCTCGGGCGTCCGGCTGCGGGTGGCCTTGGGGCGCGGGGTGGACCCGTCGGCGTAGCGCGGCGGCTCGGCGATGTCGACGGTGGGCGACGGGTCGGGCTCACCGTCCTGGGCGGTGGGTGTGGGGCTCGGATCGTCGTCGAGGGTGTTCGCCTTGATGCAGTCCTCCACGCTGCCGTGCAGCATCCGGGCGGAGCGGAGCGGGCAAGCCGTACGCCAGTCCTGGGCGAGGGCCGCGGTCTGGTAGTCGCGGGCAACCTTGAGGACGGCGGCTGTGGGGTCTGTCGGCTTCTGCTCGGCGGCCTGGTCGTCCGCCTGGGTGCATCCGGTCAGCAGGAGTCCGGCCGCCGCGATCAGGGCCGTGGTGTGCCGGTTCATACGCGTGCCGCCTCGTGCTCGATGTGGTCGGGGAGCTGGGTCGCCTTGGGGGAGGTGTCGAGGAGGTCGAGGAGTTCGGCCGACGGCACGTCGAACTGGACCGTCGCGGCGGCGAACCGCCGGTCGCGCACGATGCAGTGGCCGTGCCTGATCTCGCCGTCGGGCAGGAGGCCCACGGACTGGATCAGGGCCCGGGTGTGGGGGCCCGGCGGCAGGCCGAGGAGCTCGGCGAGGGCGTCTTGCTGGCTTGCGCTGGTGAGCTGGAACCCGAATACGGTGGTGAGCTGCTCGATGATGCCGGTGAGCTTGACGAGTGACTCGGGGTCCTGCGTGTCGAGGACGAGCGAGGTTGCCAACGCTCGGCCGACACGTGCCATATAGCCGAGGAAGGCGGCGCCCTCGCGGGTGGCGGTCATCAGGTGGACTTCCGGAACGGCGACGACCTTCCGCAGGCCGCGGAGATCGCGGCGGCCGGCGGTGGTGACGCCGTAGGCAAGCATCGAGTGCATGAGGGCCACGGAGAGCCGTTGCGTGGGGTTCCACTCGCGGCGGGTGGCGTCGGCCGACGGGAGGGAGAGGCCGGGCATCTGCACGACCCAGATTCCCGGTGTCGGGCGCAGGGGAGGGGTCTCTCCCGTGGGGCGGCCCATGAAGGGGGCGCCGAGTGCGGTTTGTGCGAGGTCGGCGAGCGCTTCTCCGGTCTCGCGCGCGAGGGCGTCATCCATCCCCCGCAGGTGCTCGATCACCTTCCACGTGGCGGGGTCGCCCGCGGAGATGACCGCGTTTGTGGCGTGGGTGATGGGGGTCTCGGCGCCTCGGTCGCGCAGGTGGTCGGGAATGGCGATGCTGAGCTGTGCCGGCACTTCGCCGCGGGCCTGGTCGAGGCCGCCCTCGTCGCCCAGGAGGTGGAAGAGGTCGGCGACGCCGGCGAACTTGTGGCTGGTCTGGACGAGGTGGGCGTCGAGGCCGTAGCGGGCGGCGGCGTGGGCGAGGCCGCCCAAGTCGCCCTTGAAGTCGAGGGCGAGGGCGTAGGCGCCGCGGAATGCGGCGTCGAGGAGGAGGAGCTCAAGGCCGGTGGTCTTGCCGCGTCCGCTTCGGCCGATGAGGGCGGTGGTCGTGGCGTCGCCGCGGTCGCTGCCGCCTGTGACGTCGGTGCGGAAGACTCCGGGTGTGGAGCCGGTGAGGTAGCCGACGATCGGGCCGGTGTCGTCGCCGACCATGGCGCCGCCCCACCACCAGGAGCCGGACAGGGCGGTGACGTCGCGGCGGTGGCCGAGGTCGGGGACGCGCAGCCGGTCGCCGGGCTGCGTTTCGAGCCAGAGCTCGCGCTGTTCCTCCTCGCCGACGGATACTTCGATCCCGATACCGCCGTAGTGGGTGATCACGGCGTCTACGCGGGCGCGGAGGTCTTCGAGGCTCGTCGTGCTCGTGACGACGAGGCGGGGGTGGTCTTCCACGAGGGTGAGGTCTTCGCGGCGCATCTCGCGGGTGAGCTCGGCCATCACGGCCTCGGTCTCCTCGACGTCGCGGCCGGGGTCCTCGGCGCTCTGCCGGGCAGCGCTGCGGCGCTGTTCCTTGGCGAGGCGGCGGGCCTGTTCCACTACCTTGAGGGCCTCACGCTTGGGCAGGACCCGGAAACGCACGGACGCTTCGGGGCTCACAGGAACGATGAGGTCGGCGGGGTCGAGGTCGGCGGCGAGGGCGCTCTCGTCGATGTCGGGCACGTAGTTGATCTCTGAGAGGATCCGCAGCCATTCGCCGCCGCCGGGGACGTCCATCTCCTCCGGGAAGCCGGTCATCGTGAGCACGCTCACCCAGGCGGCCACGCGGCCGGTGCCGTCGATGACGCGCAGGTGATCGGAGTACGGGAGGACACGGCCCCGCGTGAGGGTGGCGAGCTGGGCCCCCTTGATGACGCCGCCCGCCGAGGGCGCCGGCAGGACGGTTCCGCGGTGCTGCTCGCGGCTGATCATCCACGCGAGGAGCTCGACAGAGGCGGGCTGAGCCCGCCACGGGCTGGATTCGAGGCGGCGGCCGAGGCGGCGCATCTGGGCATCGAGCCGGGCGAGCTCGCGCGTGCTGACTCCCGGGGAGGACAGGCCAAGGGCGCCTTGCACGCCGCGGCGGCCTGCCTGCTCGGTCTGGCCGCTGCGCTCGGCGAGCCGCACACCGAGGAGGAGGTGTCGGGCGGGGAGGCCGAGTTGGTCGAGGCGGCGAACCCGCAGATCTGCCCATTCCTGCCAGGCGCCGGCGCTGAACATCTGGGCGGCCTCGGCGGCGTAGTCCGCCGCGTGCAGCGGCGACCACAGGATTCGGAGTTGGCAGTCCAGTCCGGCGAGGGTGCGCGCGAGGGCGGCATCGGCGGCGTCGAGTTCGGCGTCGCGGGCGGCCTCGTCCATGAGGTCGGTGTTCGAGCTCGCGAGGACGTACCAGGCTTCGGCGTGGCCCCCGGTGATGACCAGGCCGTCGGAGAGCGCTTCGTACTGGGGGGCTCCGGCCGAGCGGTCGCCTCCCATGCCGAGGAGGTCGGTGATCCTCTTACGCAACGTCATGTTTTGTCCCCCTGGTGGTGCTGCATGGCCTTTCGGCCGTATGCCTTGACTACGGCGTCGGGGCCGTAGAGCCGGGCCTGGGCTGCTAGGCGGATGGGATCCCCGGCGCCGGCGGGAACGGTGTCCTCGTCGTCCTCGCCGAGGAACCGCTCGACGAGCGGGCCGAGCGGCGAGGCGAGGAGGGTGTCTGTCCGTCCTGCCCAGCGGGCGCGGCGTGGGAGCCACTCGCTACGGGTGGCGGCCCTCCGGCCGCCGCAGATGATCGGGCGGTGTCCGAGGACCAGATACCGGGCGCTGAGGGCCCAGTTCGTGATGTTCCACCGCTGCTCGACCTTGACTGACCGCTGCGTGCCGTAGACGGCGGTGATGATTGGCGGCAGGAAATAGGCAGTGAACGTCAGTTCGTTGGGCAGGCCGAAGATCAGCAGGAGCGGGCCCGTCCAGGCCACGAAGAGGGTGAATCCGAGGACGAGGGCGCGGCGGGGCGCTCCTTCGCCGAGGTCCAGCCCGAGGAGTTCGTGTTGCTTGGGGTCGATGCGGAATTGCCGGGTGTAGGTGTGCCCCCTCCGCATCAGGCCGTCCCCGCGACCTTGTTCCAGATGCCGAGGAGCATGTCCTTGACGACGGTGGGCGCCCAGATGATGCCGCCGACGAAAACGGCGGCGACGAGGAGGGACACCATCTCTCCCCATTCCTTCTTAATGAAGTGACCGACGGCCCTAATTGCCAAGAAAGCAATGAAGATGTTGCCGACGACCAGCAGAACCCAGGTCTTGAGGCTCTCGCCGGTGGTCAGGGTGGCGGCGAGGTCTACGGACTGCATGAGGCTCCCCCTCTAGCGGGATTGGGTGATTGACCTGCGGCTATGACGGCCGCTCATGTCCTGTGCGCGGCACGCATTGCCGGTCACAGGGAGCCGCCGCGGGCGCTGGCCACCTGCCACCGCTGCGCGTCGGCGCTGGAAACTCGCGTGAGCTCGACTCGATATGCCTGCTCGACCGTGGCGCCGCCGAGGGTCCACATCACGACGGCTGTCCCTGTGCGGTCCGAACCGGTGCCGGTGTCGACGGACCACGACGAGAGGGCCTTGAACTCGATGCCGGCGGGGAGCGGGGGGACCTGCGCGCCCGGCGCTGTGACGGTGTCGGGGGTGCCGTCACCGAGGGCCTTGAAGAAGGTGGTTACGGCGTCGGTCGTCTGCACGGTCAGTGCGGCGTCGGCCTGGGGGGCGGGGATCTCCGGCGGCTTGGGGCCGCGGGCCGGGACGCCGACGAGGCCGGGCCGTCCGGAGACGATGACGCGGCCGGCGGTCTCAACGACCGGCACGTCGAGCCCCACCCAGCGCGCGGGGGTGGCTGGGGACGCGCCTGCGGCCGGGGTCTGGATCAGCACGTCGACGCGTACGCGGGCCTGTCGGTGTGCTCCGGCGGTGACGGCTCCGGGCTCTACGGCCACGACGTCCTGCCGGCCTCGTCCGTCCCATCCCATGGCCGCGTCCGCGCCTGCGGGCAGGACGGCGGCGAGGAGGGCGGCGCGCTCGGCCGCCCGTCGCTCGTCCCACGCGAGGTAGGCCCGCGCGAAGCGGGCGGCCACGGCCTGGGCCTCGGCATCGGGGTAGGCCGGGCCGGTGCGGGCGGGCGGGGGCGCGGCCGGGGCGGGGGCCTTGGTGGGCACGATCCATGACCGGACGCCTGTGATGGCCGCGAGGATGACCACGGCCCACAGCACTCCGCGCCCGAGCTTCTTCGCGAACCTCGCTCCGGACCTCTCACCGACTGCCGCCCACGGCACGGCGTCGGCGGCCGGGGCGGGCGTGGAGCGCGGGGGGAGGGTGGCGTTCTGCCGCCGGGAGAGCTCGGCTCCGGCGACTTCCCAGGGGTTCGGCGAGTCGGGGTCCTGGGGTGGAATCGGAGCGCTTCCCGCAGCGGGCTTGGCCGCCGTGGTGGGCTCCGGCAGGCCCATGACCTTGCGCGCGATGGTGGCGAGTGACGGCAATTCCAACCTCCCCCGTGTCACGGCCTGTTGTCGTGCAGACCGCTAGAGCGAAGACCCTATGCCGCTCTTGATCAAGACGTCAAAAGAGTTCGTAAGGGTCTGTCACTACGGCGGCAGTTCCGGTGCGGTGGGCGCTGCGGCATGATCGTCACCGCTAGAGTGCCCGCCTCGATGGACAACGACGAGGAGGGGCGCACGGATGCGCATACGCGGCGATCGACTGCGGTCTCTGCGCGAGTCGCGGGGCTGGACGCAGGCATACGTGGCATCGCAGGTTGGGTGCTCTCGCACGGCTGTGATCTCTTGGGAAACGCAAGGAATCACCCCGTCGCCTGTCCGCCTGCAAATCCTGGCGAACCTTTTCGAGGTCGACTCCGTTTTTCTCATCTCGGGTGACTGCGGTTCCCCGCTACGCTTCCTCCGACGCTCCGCCGGACTTCTACAGCGGGATGTGGCGAAGTCTCTAAACGTTGGCGTCTCGACGTATTCGGACGTGGAGACCGGGCGCCAGGGCATTCCTGACCGATGGGTTCCCATCCTGTCTTTTGTGTTCCGGGTGCCCCCTTCCGTCATCCGGTCCTTATGCCGCTTATCCGGAGACGAGATGCCAGAGGGCGCGGCCGATTGGTCCGCGCCCTCCGCTGTTCTCATTGAGCATCCTTCGGAGAGTCCGCGAATCAGAGGCCGAGGGCTTTCCGTTCGGAACCTCGAATAGATCCCGGCACTTCGACTCCCCGACTCGCTTCCCTCTCGGGATCACTTCCGCCTTGGCTGCCCGCCTGAATTTCAGCACCGCATCACATCTACTGCGCCACGAAATCAGGCAGACAGGGCCTCGATCTAGGGGTTCCTCACCTTTCGGCCCTGTCCCTTATCGGACTGGGCCGACTTGAAGTTATTCCCCCCTCCGATCCGGTTACGGAGTTCCCCCTCCTGCGCCTCCCCCACCCTGTCCGGGGACGTTCTTCGGGCTTGCGGTCCCGTTAGCCGCCTGCCATTTCTTCCAGGCGTCGAGCCAGGATGTGAGCTCCTCCTCGGAGTAGAAGGAAGTGGCCCCATTGGTAATCCCCTCAGGCGCCTTGATGCCCCTCGCCTCGCCGCGCTTGAAATACGTTCTCGTGGTGGCCGGCTTCCACGGGAGAATCCCCTTTGCGTGGGCCTCGCTGAGACTGTAGGTCTCGACGTCGGGGTCATCCGGCACCGCGGCCGGCACTGCGGCCGGCACCGTGACCGCGGCTGCGATAGCGGCGGCGGGGGTTGTCGCGCCTCCTGTCGCGCCTCCCCCGGTGCCTCCTGTCGCGACACCGTGTGAGCTGGGCGTACCCCCCGGGATCCCCACCGCGGGCGGGGTGGCGACAGGGAGGGGTGATGGGGGCCCGTACTTCCCTCCGGGGAGGAACGCGGCCGTCGCCGCGGTCTTGTTGACCTCGTCGAGGACCTCGGGGGTAATCCACGGGGCCATGCCGCCAGCATCGAACCAGGCGGGTGCCTGCGGACAATTGCTGAGGAGGTCGTACACGTCCGGAGTGATATAGCTCGCCTGAAACTCCCGAACCCATACGTGGTCGGCTTCGGGGTCTTTCCGCTGGTCCGAGAAGGCGCCGCGTCCCTTGATATTCGTGTCGTATCCGATGACGGGCGTACTCTGCCCGAACGCGACTCCCCAGGAAACCCGGTCCTGTTGTCCTACGGTGATCTTCGTTCCAATCTGGGCGCGCTCCATCGTTCCGCCGAAAAATGTATTGGCGAATTGCTGCGTCCCGACGACGACGCGATGGTTCGAGGATCGACCTTGCAGGAGAATGATGGAGAGCCAGTCAAGGAAGGGCGGGGTTCCCTTTCCCTTGAGGCCGTATCGCCACCACGTATAGGCGAGCTTGATCAAGGTCGGAAGTTCGTCGACTACAAGCGTCCGGGGAACGAGTTGCATTCGAAGGGCAGGATCCGCACCCTTTTCCGCTGCCGCTTCGGCCGCCATCATTGACGTAAGGAACTCGGCGAACGCCGCGATACATTCCCGCACGGTCTTATGGATGCGGATTCCCGAGAACCCTTCGGCCTCGGCGAGGCTGTTCCTTTTGGTGTCGAGGATGTCGATTAGCTCACCGTTCTGCCGACCATGCACAACAGGGATATAAAGAACGGTCGACTTACCCGAACCGGTGGCACCGGCCACGCCCCAGTGTGGCGTTTCTGACTGCGTATGAATGATGACGTCCTCGATCGAATCCCCTTCGATCGCAAGGCCGACGAACACGCGGCGCGCATCCCCGGTCGACTTCCACGGAACGTAGCTGGGAAGTTGGGGCTTCGGGGCAGGCTTGGGGGCAAGCGTCCATTGCACGTAGTGCTCTTTCCCGGTGCGTTCCCATCGGGGCACCCATTCGCCGGGAACTCGTTCCTCGACGATTCTCTCGATTGCGGCTACCGCTTCGGGACCGCCAATCCAGTTCGAGGGGATGCGCAGCACGATTCGCGCGCGGTCGGCGCGGACGTCGTCCGGGACGGAGAGCCATCGGTGCCGCGGCTCGGTGTCCTCCATTCGGAGGATCTGACGTACCGCCACCCATACGCCGGGCCCGTAGATTTGCCCGTCGGTCCACACCGGCCGGACGCGCCACAGTCCGAGTCCGGCCGAACTCGTGAGGGCCGCGACATAGGCGAGGGCCGCGAGCACGATAAGCGCGATTTCCGTCTCGGCGGGGAATCTCCACCATCCCCAGGCGAGGGGGATCGGGGCGAGGCGGACCGCCGAGCGGGCGAAGCGCGGCCACCGGGACCAGGCGCCCAGGACCCGCACCATGCCTGCGAGCGCACGCACCGGGGCGACGATGATCCGGGCCGCACGGCGGGCCGGTGACGGTTTGCCGTACGAGTAGGAGGACGAGGCGGCGGGGCGGGTGCCGAGCTGTTCGACGGGCGTCTCGGTGGCGCGGTCGTCCGGCAGGGGAACCCCGGCCTTCCACCACGTGGCCTCGCTGCGGGGCGCACCGACGAGCTCGCGGCCGGTGACGTACCGACCGATGCCGGCGGCGAGGTTGCCGAGGAACTGCTCGACGGATCTGTTGAAGCGCTCGCGGTCCGCCGGGCCGCCCTGATTGGCGATCACCGCCACAACGAGTAGCGCGGCAAGCAGGCCGCCGCCGCCGAGGCTGAATGCCCCGCCGGGCAGGCTGCCGACGAGGTCCCCCGGATTCGGTAGGGCGTACACGTCTCCCCCTCTCTGTCCCGCACGCCCGGCGGGGCGTGCCCTAGTGATCCTCGCTCACGTCCACGGCGGGAGGCTGCGGGGTTTCGCAGGGCACAACGCGCGCCCGGCTCCTGGGGAGCCGGGCGCGGGGAGGGCGGGTTGGTCAGGGGGTCGGCAGGGCGTCGAGGGCGAGCTCCCACGGGTAGGCGTGCACGTCTCCGTGCCGGGGCTTGTGCGGGACGAATCCGGGGGCGTCACCGTCGCCCAGGAGGAGCGTCACCCCGGCCGCGCGCAGCTCGGCGACGCTGCGGCCGACGGCCGGATGCCTGCCTTGGGCGTCGTTCCAGTGCGGCAGGGCAGTGATGGGCAGGCCGAGTCCGATCCCCTCCGTGATCAGGCCGAGGGCGAGGGTGTCGGAGATGCCGGCGGCCCACTTGTTGAGCGAGTTACTCGTCAGGGGCGCGACGAGGAAGGCGTCCGGGTCGGGGAACATGTCGGGCTGCGAGGGCAACTTGTACTCGTGGCGGACCACTCGGCCGGTGAGCTCGCGCAGCTCGTCGAGGTCGCCCTCCTCGGCGGCCCACCGGTAGGCGCTGGGGGTGAGGGTGAGGCACACGTCCCACCCGCGGGCCTGGGCGCCGCGAATCGGGACGGTCAGGTGTCGGGCGGGCGGCGCGGCACATGCGATCAGGTACAGGGTTCGGGTCACCCGGGCAGTCCACAACGTACGGCGAGCGCCTGCAAGCGCGCCTCTGCGGAACCCGCCCCCAGGAGTCGCAGGTCTTCGACGAGTCGGCGGGTGCGCGGCCGGCACTGGACCTCTTCCGGTGCCTCACGCTCGGCGTCGAGGAGGGTATCGACGGCCGCGGCGCGTTGTCCGGCCTGCGTCTGTCCGCGGGCAAGGTCGGTGAGGAGGTGGGCGCGGCGCTCCTTGGGCAGGGCGGCGCGGGCCGTGCTCGGGATGTCTGCGGCGGCGGCGACGGCGTCCGCTCCCTCGGAGAGCTGGACGTGTGCGGCCACGCGGTACAACGCGGCGTTGGTCGGGCCGAACGCGGTCCACAGGCGGTTGTCGTCGGCGCCGAGCTCTCCGGCGTGCTCGTCGGCCTGGTCCAGGAGGCCGGGCACGGCGGCTCGCGCCGCGGCGGCGCGGTGGTCGTCCGTCGCTCCGATGACGGCCTCGGCCATGGCCGCCTTGAGGTAGAGCATGCCGAGGACGGACAGGCCGTCGGCGCCGCGGGTGCGCAGATCGGCCCCGAGGCGGGCGGCGGCGGCGACCGCGAACTCGGCGGCGGCCTGTGCCTGCCCGTTGGCGGTCATGGCGTCCGTGAGGTGCCGGGCGGCCGACGCCATGATGACCGGATCCTGTGAGCGCTCGGCGGCAGCCACGGCCCGGTGCCCGGAGACGAGGGCGAGGTCGTGATCGCCGTACTTGATGCCGGCCGCCTCGGTGAGCTCCAGAACCAGTGCGAGGAGGCGGAAGGCACCGAGGCGGGTGTCGCCCTCGTGCCGGGCGGCGGCCCTGTTGGTGTCGGCGAGAAGCGCGGGGACCAGGCGGCCGAGGGAAGCGAAGTGCGCCGACTGGAAGGCGTGGCGGGCATGGACGAGGCGCTCGTGAAGGACGGCGAGCGGCAGGGGGTCGGCGGGGTCGTCGTCGGCCGTGCCGGTGAGGACGTCATGTCGGTGAAGCACGGTCCGAATCGCATCGAGCTCTACGCCGTCGATGCACTGCCGGCCGGGGCCGTCGGCGAGGAGCGACTCCAGCGGGACACCGAGGACGGTTGCCGCGCGCTCGATAACGGAGAGGCGAGGGTCCGTCTGCCGCTTCCCCCCTTCGAGGTCTTGCACCCAGCGGCGGGATTGCCCCATCAGGGCGCCGAAGTCTTCTTGAGTGATGCGGCGGCGGTCGCGCCAGTAGGCGACGCGGCGTCCGAATGCCTGTAGGTCCATGGCGCAGCTCCGGGCCGGGGGGGACGGGGCACGCACTGTGCGTGCCTACATCCTGTTGTACGCCCCTTACGGTCCGGATATGGCCACTCCCGAGAACACCCCCCGCATGTGGGCCCAGTTCCTCAACCCTGACGAGAGGACCCTCGACCGGCTGCGCCGTGGCGGCAGTGACGCTACGTCGCTCGTCGCCGTCGGGACGGCGTGGGACACCGTCCGTGAGGGGTGGGAGGCGCTCGCCATCGCTCCCCTTGAGCGGGGGCTCGCGGCGCTCGACGAGCTCGGACTCGACCTCGACGGCGAACACCCGGTGATCGCCGACTACGGCCGGAGCGAGCTTCTCGTCCTGGTGCCCGAGGGAACGGCGGCCCGCGCGGTCGACGGCGGCCCGCAGGGGGTACGGGCGCTCACTGCCGGATCGTGGCTCGTCGTCCCGAACGGGCCGACGGGCGTCTACGTGGCCGCGTGGCTGAGCCGACCAACTCGCTTTCACGGCCGGTATGTTGACTCCGCTCGACTGTGCGGGGCCGTCCTCGCCGCCGAGGCTCGGCGTCGGGAGCACGCCCGCGCCCACTGACCCCGTGTGCGGCTCCTCCCCCGTGGGAGCTGCGCACGGCCCACAGGACCCCCGGAGCTCCGCGCCTTGCTCCGGGGGTCCTGTCGCGCGCGGGGCGGTACCCTCGACGCCACGGCTCCTCGGTGATTCACCCACCGAGGGGCCGTCCTGCTGTAGGCGGCGGCCGATGCTCTGCGGTGAGCGTCACTCATATTTCGTGAGCTGGGGGCATATGGGCTGCGGAACGCACGCACTGTGCGTGCCCGGGGCGGACTCCCCGGCCCGTACGGTCCCGTCATGGCGCATCTGATGAACACCTCGGCCCAGGAGGGCCGCGACCCTGCCGCACATCTGCCGGCCGCCCGCCGCCCCGCCGAGGCCGGCGTCGAGCTCCTGCGCGCGGGCCAAACCCCGCCCTTCGCGCTCGACCTCGTGCGGTCCCTCGACGCGGCGAGTCAGGCCGTGACGTCGCTCGACCCGCTCGGCCCGTCGAGCGATGTCACGGTGAGCGCGCTCACCGCCCTCGTGTGCACGGGCTCGACGCCGGCGGACGCGCTAGAAGCCGCCGCCGAGGTTGCCCGGAGGTCGCCCGACCTCGAACCTCACGGCCTGACTCTGGCACGCGTCCCGGGCCCGGTGGTCGGCTCCTGGGAGTACCAAATCACGATGACGGTGAGCTCGCGGGATCCGCAGACCGGCGAGGACGTCGCCCCTGTCCACCATGGCGAGCGGCTGCGATGAGAGGGACGTATCGGTTCCGGAATTACGACGTCACGCCGGACGAGCTCGCCGAGACGGCTGTTCAAGCGGTGTGCGTGTCGGGCGATGAGGAGGACTGCGGGGCGGACTCCGGAGATCGGCCGGACGGAACAGCGCTGGCCCGCTGGATGGCGGAGCACACCCGCGACACCGGACACGACCGCTTCCGGGTGGCCTCCTGGTCCTACGCCGTGGTGAAGGCGGGCGCATGGACGTGATGGCTCAACTCAGCTTTTCGATAGGCGAGTTGCCTATACCCGAGGAGCGACGGCGCGTGCTGTGGGAGCGCGCCGAGCGGATGCGGGTCGGGGTCGACTCCGCTCGCGGCATCCGCGCGGCCCTGGCTGATCAGCGGGCCCGACGCGCGAGCGGGGGCCTCGCGTAGGCCCTGCCCCCTCAGCCTGTACGCGGAAGCGCCCGGCCCCTGTGGGGCCGGGCGCTTCCGTATGCCTACGGCTGCTCGTCGAGCGGTCGAGGCTGGTAGAGGGGGAGCTCGTGATCGGGGTAGAGAGGCGCCTTGGCCGCGATGTCGGCGAACTCGTCGGCGGGGCTGATCGCGCACGGCTCGCGATAGACCTCCTCGGCCCACCGGATCGCCTCCCGTCGCGTCCACTCTCGGCGCAGGAGGATCCGCTCCTCGGGAAGCCAGACGAGCCAGTCACCCCGGCCGTTTCGGCGCCGGTACCAGAGGAGCGCGAGGACCAGGGCGACGAGGCCCTCGGCTGCGGCCAGGAACATCAGGACCAGGCGCGGCGGCCCGGAGACCGCCCAGGCGGAGAGGAGGGCGACGGCGGCACCCGTCGCCCAGGCGGGCCAGTAGTAGAACGGGCGGGGCGTGAGGGTGCGCCGGAGGAACAGGAGCGCCGCGACGAGCATCCCGGCGGCGAGCCACACGAACGCGGCCCGGTGGGTGCCGGCGGCGAGCATGACGCACACTCCGGCCCCGCCGAAGAAGCCTGCTGCCGTCCGCCGGTCCTGCTCTGATCCGTTCGCCACCCGGTCCCCCTCGTTTCGTCGGTACAAGCGTGCCACCTCCTGGGGACGTGCAAGGGCGCGGCGAGGAGGCCCTCGCCGCGCCCTTGGATCGGGGAACTACAGCTCGCCGTGGCGGGTGGCCGCGGCGACGAGCGCGAGGGCGGCCGTCGCCGTCTCGTGCAGCGTCTCGCGCACGGGCACGCCGTGCTCTCGCGCCACGTAGATGAGGTAGCGGTTCCGCTCCGGGTTGGGGCAGTCAGGCGGGCATCCGAGGACGGCGCGGCCACTGCCCGCGTCGAGGCCGAACTCGACGTTCGTCGTGAATCCGGGAAGAGTTCGCAGGTCGCGGGGGATCCAGAACAGGACGGCGGTCGCGGCCTTGCGGGCGGCGGTCTCCCATCCGACTTGATCGTCATAGTGGGCGGCGCGCTTGCCGCCGCGGGATTCCGGCGTCAGGACGGTGAGCGGGCCGGGGCCGGTCCACTGTTCGGCGAGGGCCTCGACGGCGGCCGGGCGCCAGGACTCGACGTCGCCGCCGAGGCGGGGCGTCGGTCCGGCGAGGAAGACGCTCGGGCCGGTCGGGATGGGCTCGCGGGCCCACACGAGGGTGATGCTCACTGCTCCCCCTCGGCCTGTCGGGCGGCGGCCGTCTGCTGCGGGGTCCAGGGGAGCGGGAGGCCGTCGCCGGCCGTGCGCGGCACCACGTGCAGGTGCAGGTGGCTGACGCTCTGGGTGGCCGCGGCGCCCTTGGACGTGATGATGTTCGCGGCCGGGTGCTCGGCCATGAGCTCCGCGGCACACTCCATGACGCGGCCCGACGCCTTCGGGTCCGTGCCGGCGTCCTCGACGTGCACCCGGGGGATGACGAGGAGGTGTTCCTCGGCGACGCCGCCGCGCCGCGGCCGGATGGCGAGGACGTCGCCCCAGTCGCGGACGACGGTGGCCGGTGCGGTACCGGCGGCGATGGCGCAGAACGCGCACCCGTCCTTCGCGGCCTTGCGGAGCTCCTCGGCGAGCTCGGCCTCGGCCTCGGTGACGCCCTCGGCGGCCCCCTCGACTCCGGCCTCGGCGAGGCGGCCGAGCACCTCGATCCGGCGGTAGGCGTGGGCGATCAGCATGGACGACGAGACCGGCAGCGGGACGGGCCTGCGGCCGGTGAGGTACTCGGCGGCCTCCTCGCGGATCGCGGTGGCCTCCTCCGGGTCGACACCCTCGGTCCATCCGATCTGGCCGTGTTGGTCGACGAGGTCCTCGAACGCCTGCCGTGCGGCGGTGGCGGCGCGGATCCGGTCGGACTCGCGCTGCACTTCGGCGAGTTGGCCGTACAGGTCGAGCGGGCCGGGGCCTGCGGTGTCGGTCATGGCGGGTTCCTCCGTGGCGTGTGGTTGCGGCTTGCTGGGGTGCAGAAGCCCCGCGGACCGAGAGGCCGGCGGGGCTTCTGTCGTGCGTCAGGTGGCCTTGCGGATCTCGTGGGAGTGGACCAGGACGGGGGCGATCCAGATGCTGATCCGGTCGACGGTCCACCGGTAGTCGGTGAGCGGGCCCGGGGGGACCTCGTCCAGGACTCGGCCGGTCTTGCCGACGGCCCGGGGGTCGTCCTCGCACGAGATGATTTCGACGATGTCACCGGCGTTGAACACGGGTGCCTCCTAGCACTGTCTCTTGTGTGGGGCGGGGCCCCGGTGATTCACCCAGCGGGGCCCGGCGGAGTGGTCGGAGGTCAGCGGCGGCGGCGCGGTTCGCTACCGCCGGAGCGTCGCCGCGGGGTGGTGACGTTGCCGGACATCGAGTTGGCGCGCACGTCGAGGTCGTCGTCGAGGGCGGCCTCGGTGGCGGTCACGTGGATGTCCCCGCTCATCGTGCGGGCGCTGAGGTCCCCGCCCGCCGTCGCGTGGACGCGGATGGCTCCGCTCATCGTGTTGAGTCGGGCGGTTCCGCCGAAGTCGTCGATGCGGATGTCTCCGCTCATGGTGCTGCCCTCGACGACGTCCGTGCGGCCGAGGCGGACGTCGCCGGACTGGGTCTTGGCGTCGATGTGCGCGGCCTGGGCAACCACGACGTCACCGGACTGCGTGGAGGCGGTGACCTTGGCGACGTGCCCGGTACGCACGTCTCCGGACTGCGTGGTGCCGCTCACGTTGAGGAGCGCGCCCTCCGCGATGACGTCAGCGGACTGCGTCCGGCCGATGACCGAGCTGCCCTCCGGCACGACGGCGGTGATCTCGATGGGCGAGGTGCCCTTGATGACGGTGGTACCGCCGACTCCGGCGAAGCGGACGCCGTTGATGACGACGTCGCTGACGACGTTTCCGCCGCTGACGCCGACGACGTTCCCGCCGAAGAAGTTTCCGCCGACCTGAATGACGGAACCGGTGTTGTTGCTGATGACGGACTGAACGACGTTGCGGCCACCGCCGCCGGTAACGATCGTCGTTCCGCCGCCCTTGCCCTCGACGCTGACGTACAGCCCGGTGCCGGACTGGCGAAGCGTGGCACGGCGGACGGTGTCGGCGGCCTCGCCCTCCTCGTCGGCCGTGTGAACCGTGAGGGTGGCCCGCTCGCAGGTGGCGTCCGCGCGGACGGTGATGGTGCCGGCGTGGCCGAGGAGGGTCGCGTCGATGGTGACGGGGCCGGTGTTCTCGGCGGCGATCTGGCGAGTGGTCATGTCGGGTGTTCTCCCTTGTTTTCGCGGGGTGAGCCGGGGCCCTGGTGGGCCCCGGGGGACAACCATGACACGACTTGCAACTCAACTACAAGTGCAACTATTAGTTGAATTGCAAGTTCGGTTCGTGTTCGGGAGCGCCGGACGGCGTCGCCACCGTCCGGCGAGGGCAAGACGGGTCAGTCACGAATGGCGAGGTACGCGGCGAACCCTTCGGCGAGGTGGTGCGCCGCCTGGTCCAGCCGGTAGGCCCCTCCGAGCGGGCCGCCGAGCTCGTAGAAACCGCCCTTCCCGGTGACCTCGGCCACCTTGCGCACCGGCCAACGGCGGTCGATCAGGTAATGCGAGGCGCCGGACAGGGCGAGGGCCGCGGCCACGTTGCGGGGGCGCAGGCCGAGGCCGAGGGCCCGGTTCCCCAGGAGGAGGGCGGCGCCCTGCGTGGCGACGTACGAGGTGACGTGACCGGCGAGGGCCTTGTGTCCCTCGGCTCCCTCCTTGGCCTTGTGGGTCGCCTGGTGGTCGGTCTGCGCCCAGTGGTCGGCGACGTCGGCGGCGACGCGCAGGAGGGCGTAGACGGCGGGGAAGGCGGCGGCGCGATTGGCGGTCATGACGGGCGTGTTCCTCTCGATTGGGTTTGAGCCCCGGGGCCTCGGTCGAGGCCCCGGGGAAGTGCCGGCGGTCAGCTGTGGATGCAGCCGTGGGCGCGCGGGTCGGCGAGGTGGATCTCGAACGCGGCGGCGTCGTACGGGGTCCACTCCTGGGCGTCGATGCGGCGTCCGCAGCCCTGGCAGGACCAGGAGCGAGGTCCGTGGACGCGGCCGTACGCCTGCCGGTAGGTGTCCTCGGTCGCGCGGCCGAGGACGTTGTCGGCGGCCCACATGGCGAGGAGACCGACGAGCACGAGGTACGCGATGCGGGCGCGGCCGTCGGCGTCGAGGTACGGCTCGACGGCCAGGGCGGCGCCGACGGCGGCGAGCGGCGGGACGGCGGCGCGGAGGAGGCCGAGGGCCATGAGGCGGAGGCGGGCGGTCGCGGTCGGGGTCTCGTGGGTGTGGGTCTCGGTCTGCATTGGGGCAGTTCCTCTCTGGGGTCGGGCCGGGCCCCGGTGATTCACCCAGCGGGGCCCGCACTGCATGTGAGGGGAGGTCAGCGGGTGCCGGCTTCCCAGCGGTCGAAACCGCGCTCGCGCACGTGGAACCACGTCTGCGGGGTGCCGATGAGGCCGTCGGCCCAGGAGAGGGCCGCCTCGATGTCGGCGTTGTCGTCGTGCGGGTGGAACGGCTCGTGGCACTCCCCCAGGCGTTCGCCGGTCGTCTTGTCGCCCTTGAGCTCCCAGCCGGGTACGTCGACGTCCACCCAGCCGGGTTCGAGCGTGAAGCGGGGGAACGGACGGGCGGCGGGGGTGGCCGTCTCCGCGGGGAAGTCGGGCAGGTTGGCGGCGCGCATCTTGAGTGCGCGTGCGGCGGCCGGGCCGAAGCGGATCCAGGAGCGGGCGACGGTGCCGTTCTCGTCGGTGGTGTAGGCGACGAGGACGGCTCCCTCGGCGTCGGCCTCAAGGTTGAAGCTGTCGACTCGGCCTGTGATCTCGATGTGGGGGTTCGGCTTCATGTGTGGCAGCCCTTCGGTTCGCTGGACGGGTGGGCGGGCCGGGGCCCGCTCGGGCCCCGGCGGTGGTGCGGTCAGGGGGCGGCGACGAGGTCCCGGATGCTGGGCACCCGGACGGTGGCGCGGCCGGTGCCGGCGGCCTGGTAGACCCGCAGCGCGGCGCCCTCGGGGGCGTCCGGCAGGGCGTAGACCCGGCCGCCGTCGAGGACGGCGAGGAGGCGGGCGCCGTGGCGCTCGCATCCGTGGGCCCCCGCGTTGGAGGAGTCGAGGACGGTCACGGCCGGGGCGCCGTCGCAGGGGGTCGGGTCGGTGGGCAGGGCGGAGGGGCACCGGCCGGTGATGGGGGCGAGTTGGTCGGCGTCGAGGGCCCTGCGCGCGCGGCCGAGGAGTTCGACCTCGACGGCGGCCGTGCCGTTGGGGCGGCGGTAGGCGGACTGGACGACCCCGTACGCGGTTTCTCCGGTGGTGGGGTCGGTCCACTCGATGGCCGAGCCGGGCCGCGTGTGCTCGCCGTGCTCGGCGGCGATCTCGTCCTCGACCCTGCGCAGGTCGGTGGCGAGGCGGTTCCTATAGGCGGACTGCCGGTCGGCGCGCTCCTGGTCGATGGCGGCCTCGGCGGCGACGACGGCGGCCGGGGCGCGGTGTCCGGCGTACTGGGCGCAGTCCTCGCAGTGGGGGGCCTCGTCACCCCAGGGGCGGACGCCGTGGCCGACGGCGGGCCAGGGGCGGACGCCGTGGCGGGCGAGGAGGTCGAGGAAGTCGGCGGTTCCGCGGCGGCGGGCGTGGCGGGTGGCGGCGGGTTCCTCGGACTCCTCGACGAGGAATTCGGTCAGGGCGGCGACGTCGGCGAGGTGGCCGAGGAGCCAGCGCGGGGCGGTCGGCCGATCGCTCGTGATGTGGGCGAAAGCCTGCCGGTAGGGGGCACTGTCGGCCTCGATGTGCGTGTCGGCGAGCTCGGCCTCGTACGCGGCGCGGAAGCGGCGGGGCAGCCGGAGGGGGATCTCATCCTCGGCGGCCGTCTCGGTGGGGGGCTGCTCGCCGAGGACCTCGCCGACGGCATGGAAGCGGCGGAACAACGGGAGGAGGGTCTCCTCCTCGGCGGCCGGGGTCGCCTGGGGGGCCGCCGTGGCGGGGGCCTGCTCGCCGAGGGCCTCGTACCCGGCCGGGGTGAGCTCCCAGACCGTGACGTCGTACTCGACGCTCTCGGTGCCGGCGGTGCGGGTGCCGGTCCCGATCTTCACGGCCTTGATGAGGCCCGCGCGGTGGAGCGAGCGCTCCGTGTTGCCGTGGAGCGCGAGGAATCCGGCCTCGCCGCGGAGCCAGGCGACGACTCGGCGGGGGTTGTCGAGGACGAGGCGGAGGGCCTTGGTCTGGGCGGGGCTGAGCTTCAAGGGGGTTTCTCCTTCGGTGTGGTGTGGCGGGTCAACCATGGCACGACTATGAACACGACTACAAGTTCATCTATGAGTTTGACTGCGAGTTGACCTGAAACCTTCGCTCGGTGTTCGAGGGCTCCGGGTACACCTCTGCGCAGGCCCCAGACACGGCGGCGCCCCCGAGGCCGATTCACCCGGCCCCGGGGGCGCCCGATTCCTGCGGTCAGCCCTCGGACTCGTCGCTCCCGCTCGCCTCGGGCTCGCCGCCCCCGCTCGTCTCGGCAGCGCGCATCAGCCGCTCATGCCGGCGCTCGCCGTAGGCCCCGGCCTCGCGGATGCCGTCGCGGGCGGCGCCGATGCCCTCGCGGCCGACACTCGCGGCGGACTCAACGGCCGAGGCCCCGGCGGCGGCGATCTGCCCGGCGGCGGCGGCCGTCTGCCCGGCGGCGCCCGCTACGGCCGCGATGGCACCGAAGGCGGCGGCCATGGATCCGCCGGTCGCGCGGCCGGCGGGCTTGGCGGGCCCGACGGCCGGGGCGCTGCCGTTCGTCTTGGCCGCGGCGGCGGCGGCGCGGGCGGCGGTCGACTGCGCGGGGCCGCCCACGGCGACGAGCGTCCCCTCGATGGCGCCGCCGTTCTTGAGGACCAGACGGAAGGGCTTGCCCGCTTCGGCCTGGGCGATGGTGCGGAGCTGGGCGGGACTCAGGTTCTCGACGGGAAAGAAGCACTGAGCGCGGCTGCGGCGCTTGCCGCTCTCGCCGAGGTGCATCTCGCCGCATGTCGCGTTGATGCCCTCGTTGGTCGCGATGAGCGTCAGCTCGCGCGGGGTGGAGGTTCCGGGGCGATTGGGGCAGCGGACGGCGCTGCCGCCGATGGTGAGCTTCCGGACCTTGATCGCGGACATTGGGGCGGGCTCCTATCGGTTGGTGATCGTGGCGGTGGCGGTGGCGCGGCCGAAAAGTCCGGCGGTGGCCGTCGCGGTGGCGGTGGCGGTCTGCGTCCCCCGGCCCTGGCGGCGCTTAGCGACGGCGGCGACCAGGGCGACGAGGACGGCCAGGACGACGGCGATCTTCGCGAGGAGGACCAGGGCGGCGGCGAGGGCGGCGGCGGCCTCGGCGAAGACCTTCACGGCGTAGGCGGCGAGGAGGAGCGAGGCGGAGGAGGAGACGAGGAGGAGGGCCGTCGTCTTGGCCCAGCTCGGGACCGTGGTCGTGTCCCGGTCGGCGGCCGGGGCGCCGGCGGGGGCCGCGAGGTCGGCGTACACCCAGACGGTGCGGCCGTCCGCGGTCCGGGCCTCGACGGCGCCCGGGAGAGGGGCCGGGCTCAGGAGCGGGCGGGTTTCGAGGGGGTGACCGTGCATCGGCTCGGGGCGGTAGACGACGGCGGCCTCGGCGCGGGTGTGGGCGGTGTTTTCCATGATCGGCGACGCTCCTTGGCATGGTCGTTTCGCGGGGGTTTGTGACGTCGGTACGGGCCGGGTCGGATCGGGTTACGCCTGGTCAGAGGCCCGTACGGGGCCGGTACGAGGGCCACGGGGCCGGTTCGGTGTACCGGCGGGCCGGGGTCCGTACGGACGGCGTACCGGGCGCTGACCTGCGGCGTTCCGATCCGTACGGACCCCGTACCGGGGTGCATATCTACGCAATTCCGGCGGCGGCGCGGATGTCGGCGAGGTAGTAGCCGTTCGCCCGGCCGCCGCTCGTCCAGCTCCGGACGGCGAGGTTCCACTCGGTCCCGGCGAGGGCCTCGTCGATGGCCTTCCGCAGGGCCGTCCCGCCCGCCCGGACGTAGGCGGTGCGGTCCTCCTCGCCGACACCCAGGGCGGCGGGCGCCCACGTCCCCGGGTCGAGGACGGCGAGGCCGTCGAGGATCTCGGCCGTGGACATCCGCTCGGGGAGCTGCGCCTCCTCGAACACGGCGAGGAGGTCGGGGACGATGCCGCCGACGCGCGCCCGGCGTCCACCGTCGCCCGCAGCCTCCCCGGCGAGGGTGCCGGCGGCGATGCGCAGGGCCCGGCCGCGCTCGCAAATGGCCCGGAACTGGGGGAGGTTGATGAGGAGCGAGCGCATGAACCGGTAGCCGGTCTCGTCGGCGTGAATGCCCATGCCCTTGAACGCAGGGGCAAGATCCTTGGCATTCCAGCCGGAGGCGGAGGAGCCGGTACCGAGAATCGAGTCGCTCATCTGGTAGGTGGCGCACAGGTGGGCGATGCGCTGCGGGATGGCGTCACGGATGGCGGACGGGACGGCGTCGCCGGTCGGCTTCTGCGAGGCGAGGATCAGGACCATGCCGGCGGCGGGGCCGACCTTGGCGAGGTCGGTGAGGGCCTTTTCGATGCGCTGCCCGTACGTGAGCTTGTCGTCCTCGGATTCCTTGTCGGCGCTCTCCAAGTAGCGCTGCACCTCGTCGGCGATCAGCACGAGCGGGTGAATGCCGTAGTCGCGGACGATCTCCGGCGTCAGCTTCCCGTCCGGGCACACCTCGTCGGGGAGCTCGAACAGCTTGTCGTAGGTCTCCGTCATCTCCTTGACGAGGTCCTCAAGAACGTGGGTCAGGCGCCGTACTGCGGCCGTGGTCACGCCGCGGATGTACGCCTCGGCGACGAGGGCCGTCGCCGCCCAGTCCTTGCCGCCCTTGCCGTCGGCAACGACGATCCGGCACGTGGGATCGAGGACCGCCGCGACGGCCGCCGCGCGGGCGGTGAAGGTCTTGCCCTGCCGGGGCATCGCGCCGACCAACAGCCCGAAGAACAGGAGCTCAATGGGGATGATGCGGCCGGTCTCGTCCACGAAGGTCGGGGCGCCCTGCCAGATGGACCACTCCTCGGCGGTCAGGAGCGGGGAGGCGACCGGCTCGCCGCCGAAGGGGTGGGCGTCGGCTACGCGCATGTACACCTCGCCCTCGTGCCCGTCCTGCCGGATCGAGAGCTGGATCGCGTCCACGGCCAGGGCCGCGGCGAGCGGGTCGCGCTTCGCCATGACCTCCTTGGCGGTCTTACCGGCGGAGCGGGGGAGTTCGAAGCGGACCACGGACGCCTTGTCGTCGGCCTCGCGGGCGATGAAGCCCTTCACGGTGACCGACTCGCCGTCGCGGAGGATACCGACGTTGCGGGCCCGAAGCGCGTCGTTGAGGCCGTCCTCGGTCAGCACGCCGGCCCCGGTGAAGTCGACGGCGTCCGCAATCCTGAACGTGCCGTCGGGCTCGCGGCGGATGAGCTCGCGGCGGCCGAGGGCGTACAGCACGCCGAACAGCGGCAGGAGGACCGGCGCGGCCATGACCCATCCCCAGGTCTGACCGAGGGCGAGGACCGCGGCCACGTAGGAGGTGCAGCCGGTCAGGCTGTAGACGGTGACCGGCTCGCGGCGGCGCTGCTTGGCTTCCTTGCGGCGGTCGGCCCGCAGGTCGGCGATGTGCTCGGGCCCGGCCTTGGTGCGGCGGACCTTGTCGGCGATCTCGCCGTACTCCGTGGCCCAGAGGTAGGACCAGGAGTCGCGGGCGGCGACGCGGGCGCCGATGCCGGCGACGCGGGTTGCGCGCCACAGGTAGACGGGCGAGCGAAGGGTGTGGAAGGCGGCGGCGTTGGTCCACTCGGCGCGACGCTGCCGCCAGAAACCCGGGTCGGTGAAGGTCTCCGGGATCAGGGTCCGCAGGTGCCATCCGTCGCGCTCGTCGAGGATTTCGAGGGTGCCGGCGTCCTCGTCGGTGTACTCGATGACGGCGGCCTCGGCGTCGGCCGGGGCGGCGGCGGGCGCCTCGTCGGCCTTGCCCAGGTGCACGGTGCCGGTGGTCAGGTCAGCGATGCCAGCGGGGGTGTGGCGGACCGCCTCGCGGGCGGCCTGCTCGATGCGGTCGAGGGTCTCGGGGTCGCGGTAGGCGGCGAGGTCGACGAGCTGCGCCTCGGTCTCGGGGCCGCGCTCGGTCTCGGTGGTGCTCATCGGGGGTCCTTCCTGAGATACGGGGCCGTCGGCCCGGCCGCGAAGAGGGGGAGGGCGGCCGGGCCCGGGGCCAGTCAGTGCGCCGCGCGCTCGCGGGCGAGGGCATCAAGGGCGAGGTGGAGACGGGCGCGGGCAGTGTCGGAGCCGCAGCCGACGGCCGTTCCCCAGGTGAGGGACTCGCGGGCGGCCTCGGCCGCCTCCCACGCCTTCACGCCGTGCTCGGAGGCCGGGGGGTGGAGCTCGAACTCCAGGTAGAGGAGGCCGAGCTCGGCGGCGCAGCGCCCAAGCTGGGGGTGTCGGTCGGCGGCGTGCTGGTCCGCCTCGGCGGCGAGCTCGCGGGCGATCTTCCGGTAGACGCTCTCGGAGGTCACTTCTTCTTCCCCTCCTTCTCCTTCTTGGCGGCGGCCTCGGCCTTCTTGGTGGCGGCGCGGACGGCCGCGGCCTTGGCGGAGGCCCGGAGCATGGCCGGGCCGAAGAGGATGAGGACGAAGACGGCGGCGCCGATGGCGGCCGACCCCGTCCATCCGGTGTCGGGCGAGAGGGTGATCGTCAGGTAGATGCCGGCGGGCGAGGCGAGGATCAGGAGCCGGGGCGGGGTGTAGGTGCTCATCGGGTCCTCTTCCGCTCGGTCCGGACCGTGTCGCGCAGGGCCATCAGGTAGCGGTAGTTACCGCCGCCGACGGCTTCGCCGACGTTCTTGATGGAGAGCTTTCCGGCGCCGCCGAGGAGGTCGGCGAGGGCACGGACGCGGGCGAGGTCGGCCTCGTCGAGGGGCCCGACGGGGGCCTTCGCGGAGGTCCGTCCGGTCAGGCGCCCAAGGGCCTGCTTCCCTTTGCGCCCTAGGGTTTTCGAGCCTCGGCCACCCTTGTTCGGGCCGCCGTTCGGGCCGCCGGAGGAGGGGCGCGCGGCGGGTCCGTCGTCGCCCCCGTCGCCGCCGAAGACGTCGCGGAGGAGCTCCTCGACCATCACCGTCTCGACCGCCACGCCGTGGGCTGCGGCGAGGGCCTTGTCCGCCTTGCCGCGGTGGGCGACGACACCGGCCGTGACGCCGAGCTCGGCGCCGTGGATGTCGCGCCACGCGTCCCGCCACGCCTGCTCGGTGTCGATGCTGCCGTACGGGTTCGCGGTCTGGATGTCGACGAAGCGGGCGTAGACGGCGGGGAACCGGCGGCGGCGCTTGCGGTCGTGCTTGCGGGTGAGGCGGTCCTCGCGGCGCTGCGCCTTGGTGCGGGTGGCCTTGGTGCCGCGCTCCCGGCCCCAGCCGCGCACCTCCCAGAAGAAGACGCCGGCGTACGAGGCGGCGGCCAGGACCCAGGCGAGCCAGTTTCCGGGCTCGCCGGGGGCGTGGGCGTAGTTGACGGCCGCGGCGAAGGTCGCGCAGGCCCACATGACGATGCGGAAGCGGCCGACGGGGCGGCCCGCCTTCTTCGCGCGCTCGCCGCTCACGGTGGCGACCCAGGCGCCGGCCTCCAGCATCACGGCGAGGCACAGGCTGATGATGCCGGGCAGGTTTTGCCCGTTGAGCGCCCGGAGCTGGAAGTAGAGGGCCGGGACGATACCGCAGGCCATGACGATCAGGGCGCCGACGGTGTCACCCTCGGTGGCGAGCCGGGCGAGGAAGTCGGCGCGGGCCTTCTTCCGCTCGGCCTTGCGGCGCGCGTGCTCGCGCTTGCGCTCGGCGCGGAGCTTGCGCTCCTCCTCGGCGCGGGCCGCGCGTTCCTTGCGCTCCTCCTCGGCGCGGGCCGCACGCTCCTTGCGCTCCTCCTCGGCGCGGGTCTCCTGCGCCTTGCGGGCGGCCTCGGCCTCGGCGAGGCGGTCGGCGCGGTCCTCGGCGCGCTCGGCCGCCTTGTCCTTGCGGCGCTCCTCGTAGAACGTGCTGCTCACTTGGCGGTCTCCTTACGGGCGGCCCGGCGGGGGCGGGGGCGGGCCGGGGTGCAGAGGGGGCAGTGCGGGAAGGTGCGGCCGAGCCGGTCGGCGCGGATGGACTCGGCGCCGAGGACCAGGCCGACGGTGCCGGCGGCGATGCCCTGCCCGACGTGTTCGGCGGCGAGCGAGGCGACGAACCATCCGGCGGTGAGGGTGAGGGCCGCGGTCCCGGTCGCGATGTGGTGGGCGGCGGCGGCGATCCCGGCCGCCGAGACGGCGGGGAAGCGCCGGGCGGTGGCGGTCATCGGGTGGCCTCCTGGTCCTGGTGGCGGTCGAGGGCGGCGCGGGCGGCGCGGCGGCGGTTCTCGTCACGCCAGAGGCGGGCGCACTGGGCGTCGGCGTGGGCGTCGGTCCGGCGGGTGTAGCCGTGGGCGGCGAGCGTCTCCTCGGAGACGGAGCCGACCAGGGCGCACGGGGCGCTCACGGGCGGGTGCGGGGGCCGGGGACCTTCGGGGAGGTCGGCGCGGTCTGGGGTGCCGGTCCGGTCGGCGCGGCCGGGGATGCCGGCGGGGCGGTGCGGGGGGCGGGGACGGTCGCGGCCACGCGGACGGCGAGGCGGGCGAGGAAGGCGGCCCCGGCGAGGAAGGCGGCGGCCTTGGCTCCGGTCACCAGGGCGGTGACGAAGGCCAGGACGAGCGGCGCGGCGAGCTGGGCGAGGCCCGCGAGGACCAGGACCAGGGCCAGGAGGGCGGCGGGGTGCAGCCGGTCGGCGGAGCCGAGGAGGCCGCGGACGGCGCGGGTGGCGGTGCTGCGGGTGATCGTCACGCGGCCCACCGCCCGAACGCCTCGTCGGTCTCGTCGGCCTCGTAGCCGTCGGCGTTGTCGGTCCGCTCCAGCTCGTCCGCGAGGACGAGGAGGCGGCCGTACGAGCGGGGGACGTCCACGAACCCCGTGTCGATCATGTCGACGAGGGCGGCGACGCGGGCGGCCTCCTCGCTGAACGCGTCGAAGAGGGCGGCGGCGTGCTCGGCGTCGCCGAGGCCGTCGGGGATCTCGTAGACGTGGCCGGTGACGAGGTCGACGTCGAGGCCGATCACGGCGGAAACGTCGAGACGGGCGGCCTCGTCGAGGAAGCGGGCGGCCGTGGCGATTCGCGGAATCGGGCCGGTTTCGGGCATGGTGGTGCGCACGCGGATCAACTCCCTGTATGGCGGGTGAGTCGGTCCCGCTTAGCGGCCCTTTCGCGTCTCTCACCACGCGTTAGGGCCGCGCCTGTTAGGGCAGCGGGTCATTCCTGCCGCTCGCCATTCCTAGGAATGGGGCGGCCGGTAATGACGATGACACTCCGCGGAACCCCTGTCAACCATTCCTAGGAATGTGCTGTACTGAATGCACCCGACGGGAGGAGTGGGAGGCATGGCCGGTAAGTGGAAGGCGTTGGCCGACAGGCTCGAACGCGAGATCAACGAGGGGGTGCACCCGCCGGGGGCACCTCTGCCGCAGATCCTCGATCAGGTCGCGGCCGGCGCGGGATCGAAGGCGACCGTGAGCCGCGCCTATCAGGAGCTTGAGGCCAAGGGGTTGGTGACCTCCCGCCGCGGTCACGGCACCGTGGTGCGGGATCGCAGCCGCGTACGGGTGCCGCTGAACCGCTATGAGCGCGTCCTGAGCCCTGGCGGCAGCCGGGGCCCCTGGGAGACGGCGACCGCAGACCAGGGCCTAGACGGGCGGATGGAAGTGGCGACCCCGGCCGCCGAGACGCTCGAAGCGCCTGCCGATATCGCCCGCCTCCTGGGGCTGGACCCCGGCACCGAGGCGGTACGTCGGCAGCGGCGCGCGATGATCGGCTCGGACGTCATCGCCCTGCAAGATGCCTGGTACCCGCTCGACGTCGCCCAGGCCGCCGGCCTCGACCGACCCGACAAGATCACGGGCGGTGTTCTTGGCGCCCTCGTCGGTGCCGGCCTCGTTCCGGCCGAGGCGGACGAGTACGTGACCGCCGAGGAGCCGACGCCGCAGCAAGCGGCGCAGTTGGCCATAGGAGTACGGGTTGCGGTCCTGGTGGTCGACCGCGTCACCCGAGACCGCACCGGCCGGGTAATCGAGCTCGTCCGGGTCACGGGCGCGGCCGACCGGCTGCAACTGGTGTACTCGCCCCTGCCTCTCAGGGTCCGCACCCCGCGTTCGTCCCGCCCCCAGTCCCCCACCGACCAGTGACCGCCGCGGCCGGCAGGCACGCCCCCGGCAGCGGCGGGCCCCTCCGGCACGCCCCCTGATCACCTGATCGCCCCACCGCCTACGACCGAGCGCCCACCTCCTTCCGGGGGTGGGCGCTCTCGCGTTTCCCGGCGCCGCACCGCCGCCCGAACGGGTGGTTTCCCCCCTCGCGCACGCGGGCGCAGTCTGACGGAATGAGTCCAACTCATGGCGTTTCAGGGTTACTTGACGCTTTTGCGGTGGCCTGTCACATTTCCATCCCGCCCACCCCGGGCGCACCGAGAGAGAGGTGTCAATCACCGATGGCGCGACTCACCGAGTACACCGAGCGGCAGGCCGCCGGGCGGCTCCGCGTTCCGATCACGGCGTTCCGCTGGGCCGTGCACACGGGGGCCGTTCCCCGGCCGGACGCGTCGGCGTGGACGTGGTCCCGTGCGGCGGTCGAGGCGATGAGCCGGGACGCCGTCGCGGCCGGCATGCCGGGCGAGCCACTGTCCGGCCGGCAGGCTGCGGATCGGATCGCCGAGGCCCTCGGCACGCCGAACGTCCCCGGCGAACCCAGGGCCGTGACGGCCTTTGTCGCACGGCGGCTCATCGCGGCCGGGCTGCTCACCGAGTTGTCCGGC
Organism: Streptomyces sp. NPDC053541; assembly: GCF_044544705.1. Classification (NCBI taxonomy): domain Bacteria; kingdom Bacillati; phylum Actinomycetota; class Actinomycetes; order Kitasatosporales; family Streptomycetaceae; genus Streptomyces; species Streptomyces sp. NPDC053541. Next base: position 19,152 of record NZ_JBITXM010000015.1, on the reverse strand, counting down.
AACCCAGGCGGCTCCCTCCTCAACCCCGCCCAGGTGGACGAGGTCTGCGCCCGCACCGACCTGCCCGAGCTCGTCGCGGCGAACTCTCCGCTCGGGCCGGACCAGGCCGCCGCCCGCCTCGGCGTGCGCCGTACGGACTGGGATCACATGGTTCGCCTCTCGTGGATCGCTCCGACGGAGTGGCGGGAAGTTGAGTTCGGAACCAGTCGGGCCGGGGCAGTCGATGTACCTCTCTACCGGGCGGCCGAGGTCGACGGCCTGCCGGCGGCTCACCCCGAGGTGGATTGGCCCGCGCTGCGCGCCGTCGGCAAGGGGCGCCGCTCCCCGCTCGCCGGGGTGGGGAGGTAGTCCTCGCCCTCCCTCGCGGCAGACACGGTGAAGGCCCCACGCAGGAGCGTGGGGCCTTCACCGTGTGTCGGTGCCGCCGGGCACGGCAGGCGGGCTCTCAGAGGTGCCGCTCGCCGGGCCGGGGAAGGCCGAAGGCGAAGCGCAGCCCCTCGCGGAGCGAGGCATCCGGCTCGCGTTCGAGGCGGTCGAGGAGCTCCTCGGACGGCCCCCATGGCGCGTCGGCGTAGTGGAGGCGGGCGGCCTCGTCGGCGCGCAGCTCGAAGCGGCCCATGCCCACGCCGCTCGGGTCGGCGTTCACGAGGCCGGACAGGGTGGCGAAGGTGGGCGGAGCGGCCAGGGGGTGTGCGATCAGGACGTACATGCCGACGTCTGCCCGGACCAAGGCATGGCCGAGGTCGGCGGGGAACGGGTCGGGGAAGGGGAATTCGTCGGCCTCGGCGAGGGCCTCAGTCAGCGGGTGGTGGTGCATCTGCGCCCGCGTGCCGGTGAGCGACAGGTACGCGCGCTGTCCGCTGGACCGCTCCACGAGGTGGTGCGCCATGTGCTCATGCAGGCGCATCGCGCGGATGAAGTTCCGGAAGGGGACTGCGCCTGCCTGGGCGCTCGGGTCTGCCGGGTCGGGGTGGTACCACCAGGAGATGACGACGGGGATGTTGTCGCCGCTCTCCGGGGACTCGGTGACCTCGAAGGCGGTGTAGAGGCGATCGGGTACGTACACGGAACTCTCCGGAGGTGTCTGCGATCAGGAGCCGCCCGCGACGGCGGGCACGACTGCGGCCGGTTGAGACCACCCCCGCAGGTGCGGGGAGCAACACCCGGTTGCCCGGGTCGTCTGCATCATGGCATGCGCCACTGACACCGAGCCCAGGAAGACGGAAGGGCCCCGCGTAGACGACGGGGCCCGTTCAGTCGCGGAGGTGCGGCCGTGCTCTCATCGGGCGGGCCTGGGGTGGCCGTAGTCCTCTACTCGCCCAAGGCGGGGCACTTGTCGTCGTGAATCAGGTATCCGCCACCGTACGGGGCCTGATCACTTTCGGGGACGAAAGGGTTTCCACAGTCGGGGCACAGGTCATCGCTCACCGGGAACTGCGGTGCCGATCCGGCGATGGGTCCTGCCGGGCGAAGGCGGAAACCGACGTTCCCGGCGCTCTCGTTGACTTCCTCGTACAGGATGCCGGCGGCGTTGAGCTGCGCCCGGGTCATGTCGAGGGCGGGCGTCTTGCCCAGCCTCGACCGGCCGGCGATCAGGGCGCGGGCCTCGGGGGTGAACAGGTCAGCAGCCTCGCCCCACAGCGGAACGAGCGGGAGCTCGCTGCCGTGCGGGACGAGTTCGGGATCCATGCGGGTCCTTCCGGAGTCAGGCTGTGGCGTCCACGGCGAGGGCAGGACGAGTCTGATGCTCGACGGCGGCGGCGGCCTGCCGGGGGATGGTGAGGACGGCCCCGAGGAGGGCGCGGGCCTTGGCATGGGCGGCCTGCCGCTCGTACTCACTGCCGCGGTCGTCGAGGGCTTTCTCAAAGAGGGCGCGGGCCTTGCTGACCGCCGCACGGTCGGAGGCGGGCAGGTGGGCGGTTCCGGTCTTGCGCGCGTGCTCGTCGGCCGTTCGCCATGCCGTTTTCAGGTTGCTGACGGCCTGCCGGTAGGTGTCGAGGTCGACTCCACGCCGGGCGTCGTCGGCCGCGTCGAGGGCGTGCAGGAGGGCGGCCGTCTGGGGGACGGTGACGTCGTCGAGGGCGGGGCGGTCAAGTACGGCGAGGATGTCGCAGAGGTAGGCGCCGTAGGCGTCGGTCACCTCGTCGTGGTCGGACTCGATGGCGTGCCGGCGGGCCTGGGCAGCGGCGTCGGCCTCGCGGACAGTGCGCCGTTTACCCTGCCGCCGCTTGCCGAGGCGGACCAGGCCGAGGACGGCGAAGACCGCGGCGAGCGCGGCGGGCACGCCGAGCAAGAGCCACGGCAAGACGGACGGGGCTTCGACGTGACGGACCGGGGTCGACTCCCCCGCCGGCCCGATGATCCAGCCCCCCAGGGTGTCGAGGTTGGAGAGGACTCCCACGCCGAGGAGGCCGAGGCCGAGCGCGCGCAGTGCGGCGCTCACCTCGCCCCGGGCCCAGGCGTGGAACCCGCCTACCGCCCCTGCGATGGCGGCAGCCGGCACGCCGAGATTGACGAGCCACTCCGTCCATTCCGCGATCATGCCGCCCGCTGCCCGCGGGGCTTGCCGGTCGTCCGGCCGCGGGGCTTGGCCGCCGCCCGCTGCGCCTTGGCCGCCTCGCGCTCCTCGGCGGCCTTGTCGAGCCAGCCGGGGTGCCGCTCCTCGATCAGAGTCCGGAGGTACTGGGCGGTGATGCCGGCCTCGCGGGCAACGGCGCTGAGGTGGCCGTACGCGGTCGACGTAGTGGCTTCCTTGACGGCCTCTTCAAGTAGGGCGGCCTTATCCTTCGCCGCCTGCTCCTCGGACGCCTCGGACTTGGCTCGCAGCTTGGCGAGTGCGCTCTTGGGGGTGCTGGTCATGCCCCGAGGATGACACGTAAGGAGTTCCGCTACAAGCCAGACTTGTAGCTGAGGTGAAACTGTGGTTGAGTGATCCCCGGTTGGGCGCCGATTCGGCGCACCCCTCCAACTGCCGTTATGAGTCCAGCTCACAAACAGTGAGGTCAGAGCATATGGGCAAGTTCGCCACCGCCTTGAGCACCAGCGAGCGCACCCTCCGGATCACGGTCGCCGCCCTGATGCGTGCCTGCGGGGAGACGCAAACGACGCTCGCCGTCGGCCTGCACATCACGCAGGGGCAGGTTTCGCGCAAGCAGCGCGGGCAGGCCGCTTGGTCCCTCGGGGACATCGACCGCCTGTCCGCCCACTACGGGATCCCGGTCCCGGATCTGCTGTGCGGCCCCACCCACGCCGTGCAGAAGCTGAGCCCCCTGCGCATCGCCGCCGTCGTCGGCGGATCGCAGGAGGTCATCACGGTCTGACTCGGCACAGGCCGACGCCCCGCCCTCGAACCGCTCCACACAAAGCAAAAGCCCCGTCCCGGGTTACTGGAGGTGGCACTCCTACCCGACCGAGGCTCATGCGTGGACCCTGCTCTAGGTCTGTGGCGGAGTTTACCCGCGCATCGCGCGGTGAGACACCGCGGCGGACGGAAAGGCCGATAGTGGCACCGCACCGCGAAATGAACCCCGATGACTGCCCGCCCTGCCGCGCCGTCTTCGGCGCCCTGGTTGAGCGCCAGATGGCCGACCCCGAGACCCCGCTCGTGACCGAGGAAATCGGTCGGATTGTCGGATTGAAGAAGAGAGCGACTCAGGTCCACTTGGCCCACCTCTTCGCCCACGGGCGCATTGACGCCGACCGGCGCACGCCGCTGCACGGGATGAGTCAGCCGATCTTGTTCGGCGCCCAGGAGTGGGCGGCGAGCGTGGTCGCGCCGGACCCCACCTGCGCGAAGTGCCTGATCGCCCTGGCTGGCATCGGCTGGGAGGGGCAGATTCACCAGAAGGACCTCGCCAAGCTCGCCGGGATCGGCCTGCGGACGGTGCAGACGCACCGGGCCCACCTCGTGGCCGCCGACCTCGTGTCCTTCCGCCCGACCACCGTCCGGGAGGGCTCCCGGAACCGGGGCAAGCTTCCGGACCGCTTCACGCTGCTGAGCGCGACCACCGCGCCCCCTCTGGAAGGGGCCGCCCTCGAAGCGGTGCCGGCCGTCGCCGCGAGCATCATCAACCGCGTCCGCTGGTTCGTCGACGCGACCGGCGAGGAGCGCGGCAACGCCATCAAGTCGGTTTCCTGGTTCCTGCGCAACGGATGGCCGGAGACCGCTCTCCTCCGCGCCCTCGACGCCACCGAGAACCGGCAGGCGTTCCGGCCGGGGAGCTACCTCTCCACGCTGTTGAGCAAGCTGCCCCCTCAGTACGTCGTCCCGGCCCGGCAGATGGTCACCCAGCGAACCGAGCCGCGCCTCCTCGACTGCGCCGTCTGCGACACCCCGTTCAAGACGACCATGCCCGGCCACGTGCTGTGCGGCGGTGCTATCTGCCTGCGGCCGGACGAGGCCGTAATTCCCCCGTCCGCCACCATCTACCAACTCGCCTGAGAGGAGCTATGGCCATGGGGAAGCTACTCGACGCCATGCGGTCGCGGTTCCTGACGCGGGACCTGCCAAAGACCGCGAAAGGCCAGTTCAACGCGCTGATGCGCAAGGAGGACGGCAACACCGCGCGGGTGGCGGAGCGCCTCGGCGTCTCCCGCCGGACCGTGCAGCGGTACGTCTCGGGCGAGCGGAACATCTCGAAGACGAAGGCCGAGATCCTCGACCGGTTGAAGCAGGAGGTTTCCAAGGACCACCAACCGCGGGTAACCGCGCGGGCGGTCAAGGAAGCCCAGCGGCGCGGGATGACGATCGAGACCCGGGCTTCGTTCGGCTTCAAGTCGGGCCCGGCCACGACGGACGACCCTCGGATGCGCCGTCTCACCGAGGACGTGCCCGACCATCTGATTCCGGAGATCTTCGAGGCCATGCGGGAAGGCAACGAGGACAAGTTGAACGAACTTCTGGGGCAGGGCCTCGCGGAGGAGTATTTCCGCACCTCGGGCCCTGACGCCGCCGCGCTCGACGTCGAGTTCGGCGATATCGACTACGTGGAACTGGACTTGCGGTGATGACCATGAGCGAGAAGACCTACACCGCCCCCCTCCTGGTCCTTGACGCCATGGACGGCGCCCTCGTCGCCTACCGCCCCGACGTGCAGCGGGTCGAGGTGCCGGCGAACGTCGTCGACCTCGCGACGGCCGCCGAGTGGGCCGTCGCCTACGGCCTGGGCGCCGGTCCCCTGTCGCAGTACGGCGAGAGCTCCGGTCCGCTCCTCGTGCTCACCGAGGGCGCCGTCGAGGCCCTCGGCCTGCCCGCTCGGCTCGACGACCGGAAGCGGCTGCGAGTGCCCGACGATCACCCCGCGGTCAAGGCGGTGGCCGAGGGCGGGTGGACGCTCTCCCGTGCGGGCCTGTCGCCCTGGTCCTTCCTCTACCGGGGTCGCGTCGAGGTGCACGTCGCGTCGGTCCCGTGGGGCGCTTTCTCCGATCACCTGCGGTGGGGCGGGGTCGGCGAGGTGACCGACCCGGGCGCCCTTGCGTACGTCCTCGGTCAGTACGCCGAGCGCGTGATCACGCCGAGCGGCTCCACGGCTGCGTGCAGCCTCGCCCTGATGACTGCCGTTCGGCCGCCGACCCGGGTCGTGCGGGACCGGGGTACCGGCCGGCCGCAGCGGATTCCGGTCGAGGGCTCGCTCTCCGTCCCGGTCGACCCGGCTCCGCCCGAGGCTCCGGACGAGCACCCCATCGCGAAGGACCGCACCCGGGAGGAGAGTCGGAGCCCGGAGCACGTCCTCGATGAGGAGGCTTACGACTGGTTCCGGGAGCCGACCGAGGCCGAGGCCGAGGCGCCGTTCACGGTCGGGCTGGACATCAACGTTGCGTTCCTCGCGGCATCCAACCGGCTGACGGTCGGGCTCGGCGAGGCCGTCTACACCGACGGCCCTGTGTTCGACAAGAAGATCCCGGGGACGTGGCTCGTCGACCTGTCCGGCGCCAAGCTGCGCACGAAGGATCTCGCAACGAAGGAGTGGAAGGAGCTCCCGGAGAACTTCCCCTCGCCGTTCACTCCGTCGGGGAAGGCCCCGACGGGCCCGGCCTGGTACGCGACGCCAACTCTGGCGTACGCGGTCGAGTTGGGGATCGAGGTTCGGCCGCTCGCGGCGTGGCTGCGGCCCGAGGCGGGCGGGTACCTCGACCTGTGGCACAACCGGTTGCGCGACGCCTACATGGACACCCTCGCCGACCTGGGCATCAAGGACGGCATGGACGAGGAGGAGTTCCTCTCGGGCATGGCGACGATCAAGAGCCGTGACCCCGAGGCCGTCGCGCTCCTGTCCGCGATTAAGGCGACGGCGAAGGGCGGGATTGGCAAGCTGCGCGAGAGGCCGCAGGGCAAGCGGGAGAGCCGCCACGCCCCGTGGCCGGCACTCAAGCGGCCGACATGGCGCCCGGACATCAGGGCCGCCGTGATCAGTGCGGCGCGGGTAGGTGCCCACCGGAAGATGGTGAAGACCTGGAACGCCCTCGGGCTCGTTCCGCTCGCCATCCTGTCCGACTGCGTGGTCTACCCCTCGGCGTACCCGACGGCCCGTGCGGTCGTGCCACGCAAGCCGGACGGGACGCCGCTGCCGGGCGGGTTCCGCCTCGGCCCGAATCCGGGCTTCTGCAAGGAAGAGGGCGTCAGGCCGATGCAGTGGTACCGGGAGACGGCCGCCGGGGGAGCGAACCCCGGACGGTTCATGAAGCCGGGCCGGGACGCCGGCCGCGAGGAGTAGGACGGACGCGCGCCGCACCGCAGGGGCGGGGCCTCGGGAGACCGAGGCCCCGCCCCCTTTTCCGCCAAAGGTTCCGCCACGTCGTGACCGAGGGCGAGACCCCGGCCGACCCGACTTCCTGACGTCCCGCCGGCGAGGCGAGGGCTTCCCGGATCGCCTGCGTGCCGTCACGACAGTGCGCTACCTTCGGCGTCGTGCTCCCCGCGCCTGCGGGGGACGCCTCGGCGCCGACGGCTCTCGTACGTTCGCCTGCCGACTGCTCCCCGCTTCGGCGGGGATGGCCCTCGTTACGAGCGAGGTCTCTCTACTCCCCGCGCAAGCGGGGGTGATCCACTGTCGCGACTGCGCACCCCTGCCCGCCTCTCGCGGGAATGGCCCCCCTTCTTCGCCGCCCCCGACTGGGGGGCGGCCCCTGTGGCCTGTTGAGGAGTCTGTGATGTCGAGCTACACCCCCCCCTCGTCGCCTGATGTCGTGGCGGCAGACGTCGCCGAGCGCGATCGGCGCCCCTCGCGTGGAGCCGGGCGCCCGGCCGCCGATCCGGCGGACTCCGGGTCAGCCGATCGAGTTTATGCACGAGCACTACCGGATCAGCCTGGTGCGGGAGACGCGGACGCGGAACCAGGGCGAACCGATGGTGCGGCTGACGGCGACCGCCTTCCTGGTCATCGCCGGGATGACGGATGTCGGGGTGACGTCGAGCGGGCTGCGGGCGTGGGACGAGGACCTCGCGAAGGGGCGGGCGTCCGGTCCGCTGCCCCTGGGGAGCCCGGTGCCGCACGTCTCCTTCCCGCCGTACGTGATCCTGTGCGACGACGCGACGGACCCGGCGGCGGTCGAGGCGATGAGCTGGCGGTGCCTTGAAGGTGCGGTGGCGCTCGCGGATCAGGCGATGGGGTACGCGCGGGAGGTCGGCGACCACCGAGCGGAGCATCTGGCCCAGGCCGACGAGTAGGCCCCGGCACACGACAACGGCCCCCGTCGGGGGCCGTTGTCGTGTTCAGCGCCGCACGGCACAACAGAATCGCAGCACAGCTCACAGTTGAACTTGTAGTTCATGTGTAACTGTGGGAGGGTGATCGGACACCCACCCCCGCCCGCAGGAGCCACACCGCATGAGCGCCGAGTACGCCACCCCGTCCCGGATCACCATCGGCCGCGACCGCGCCGAGGCCGCCCTCGAATTCGCCCCGGCCGCCGGCAAGGGCAAGGCCCGCGCCGCTGCCGCTCGCCGCCTCGCGTCGGTCTACCGGGTCGAGACCCGCCACCCGTACCGCACCCTGCACTACAACCCCGCTTCCTCTGACGCGCCCCTGCCCGCTCCCGACGAGCTGCGCCTCGACGTGTCCGGCGCCCCCGAGCGTGTCGCCCGCTTCCTGTCCGCCGTCCCGCGTTACCTCGCCCGCGTCGAGGCCCTCGCCACCCAGGCCGCCCGGGTCTACGGCCGGTGGGCCCGCAGCGCCGCCGCGGAGGAGGTCCTCGAATACGTCGATGCCGCCGGGCGCCGCGCGTACGCCCGGCGGTTCCGCGCCGCGGCGTTCGCGGCCGTCGCCGACTGCCTCGGGATCTCCTGCCTGCCCCCGTACGTCCGTCCGGACGCGCCGATGTGGGACCAGGCCGCCCGGGTCGCGTGGGACGTCGTCAGGGCCGCGGGCCCGGTGTCTCTGTACCGGATGCACGACGAGGCCGAGGTCGCCGAGCTCCTCGCCGCCGCGGACCGCGTCTCGGACCCGTACGCCGCCGCGCACGACCGCGAGGCCGCCGAGCTCCTCGCCGCCGAGCTGCGCCGCGCCGAGCGCCTGTCCGCCGTCCTCGACGGCGAGGAGCTCCCGGCCACCGAGGCGCCGACCGAGGACATTGCCGAGGGGCAGGAGGAGGAGGAGCTCCCCGCCGTCGAGCTCCCCGCCGTCGAGCTCACCGCCGTGCAGCGCCGTTGGCTGCACACCGCCGCCGCGCACCCGGAGGGCCTCCTCCCCGAGGCCGTGAACCTGCGGACGCTGCGGGTCCTGGGGGCGGCCGGACTCGTCGACTGGACGCGAACGAGCACCAACACCGAGCCCGTCGCCGAGGCCGTGTGGAAGCCCCGCGCGGGCGAGGTCCGGATCACCCCTGCGGGCCGCCGCCGCGCCGCCGCCGAGGAGCGCGAGCGCGTCGTCATCGTGGCGTGCGGGGGCCGTAAGGCCACGTTCACCGACGGAATCCGCAAGGGTCAGCCGGTGATCGGCGCACGGGCCGGTGATCTGTACGTGGGGAGCTACCACCGGGCGATGCGCCGGGCGGCCGACGTCCTCACGCGGGGCGGCCGGTCCGGGCGGGTGCTGATCCTGTCGGCCAAGTACGGACTCGTCGAGCTCGACAAGCACCTGTTGAACTATGACCTTCGGGCCGGTGCGCCGGGCACGGTCGACGGCGAGACGCTGCGCCGGCAGGCGCACGAGCTCGGAATCTCTGGGGCGGCAGTGACGGTGCTCGGCGGCCGGGCGTACGTCGAGCTCGCCGGCGAGGTCTGGGAGGAGCTCGCCGCGCCGCTCGCGGGCACGCGGGGGATCGGCGAACAGCTCGCTCGCCTCGCCTCCATCTACGACCCGACGCGCGCCGCCGTCGAGGCCGCCGTCGAGGACCGGGCCCAGGAGGACGAGGAGCTCCTCGACTCCCCCGCCGCGCCGGTGCGGCCGGTCGAGCTCGGCCCCGCCGTCGGAGCGCGTCCCCTGTCGCGTCCCCTGTCGCGCCGCCGGACGACAGTCCTCGTGACGACGGGCGCGACCTGCGAGGACTCCCCCGATTCCCCGGCCCGGCAGACAGCACGACAGGGCCGCGGCAACAAGCGCACCGGGGTGTGTCCCCCGAACCGGTGGCTCGCCGCGCGGCAGAGCGCAACGGGGCTCGGTGTCGGGCACGGTGGGCGGGTGCGCCGTCCCGTGATCGCTCTCGCCGCCGGTCTCGCCGTGCTGACTACCGGCTGTGTGGCCGTCGCCCCGGCGGACGGCCGTCCTGCGCCGCGTGTCCATCCCGACGCGTCAGCCGTCCCCGCTCCGGCGAGGGTCACCCAGGCCCCGGCGCGCGAGGAGCTCGCCCGGACGGATCCCGTCCCGTCGCCGTCGGCCGGTCCGCGCCGTCGGCCGGTTCCGCAGATGGTGCGGACTCCTCGGCCGCCAGTGCCCGCCCCTGCGGTACGCCCCTCGGGACCGCCGCCGGCGCCGCATCGCACGCACCGGCCGCCGGTCCCGCTGCCGCCTCAGCGGACCGAGCGGCGGTCACCCTCCCACGCTCCGGCAACCCCGAGCTACTCCATGCAGGACGTGTGCCGGAGCGCTCAAGGAGTCACCGATCCGAGCCTTGTAGCTCTGTGCCGCAGCTTGTACGGGAGCTAGCTCTCACGGAGACGGCCGGGCCCGATTGGGGCCCGGCCTTTGTGTCGGTCAGTCCTGCACGATCTCGGCGTCGACCACTTCCGCGGGGATCTTGACGTTCCCGTTCAGCCACCGGCCACCCGCACGGATGGCCTTGGCGTGGCGCTCGGCCTCGGCATGGTCGAGCGGCGGGGCGCTCTCCATGTCGAGCTTGCCCAGGGTGGCGACGAGTTTCTCGACAGCGGCGGCGGCGGATGCGAGGGCCTTGTTCGTGGCCTCGCGCCGCGCCCGCTCGGAGGGCAGGAGCGCATCCTCGCCGCCTACCTCCTCCCCCTCGGAAGTGCCGAGCGCACCCCAGTCCTTCACCACTTCCCGAGCCAGCGCCGCCGTGAGCTTCCGTCCGCTCTCCCGGGCCTTCTGGTCCGCCTCGGCGACTATGGCGAGGCCCACCTCTTCACCCTGAGCTCGCCAGACGGGCACGAATTCAAGCGCCACCGACTTGGAGAGCTCGACCGGGATCGGCCGCGGTGCGACGCGGGCCGCTGCGGTCTCGGCCGGCGCGGTCTCGGCCGGCGCGTCATCTTCCTGCGCGGCGGGATCAGCGGGCGCCGCTTCAAGGGCCGCCCTGGGTGCGGGGGGCCCCAATGCCTTGCGGCCCTTGGTGTCCGGATTTCCGGACAGGGCCTTTCCGGATGCCGCGGCAAGACGGATCGGCGCGGTATCCATCAGTTCGTACATGGTGGACCGCTTGTAGCCCCACCGGGTGCGCCCGTAGTTCTCGATGGTCCCGTACTGGGGGACGTAGAGCTCGGGCTCGCTACGGATGATGTCGAGGACGAAACCGATCTCGATCTCGGCACGGAAGCGCGCCCGGCTGACGGTGTCGGCCAGGGTTCCGCGCGAGGTCTCGATCGCGGCCTCGTAGACGGCGAGCCGTTCCTCGGGAGCATCCGGAAGACGGGTTCGGTCGACGAGCTGCGGGGCGAACGGGTCGACGACGGCAGGCAAGCCGCCGCCGAAGTTGGAAAGGAGGTCGTCCTCCTGGTCCTGGTTCTCGTGCCGCTCCCTCGTCTCCGCAGGAAGGTCGAGTTGCCCGGCGGGCTCGGCAGCCTCGGTGATGGTCTCGGCAGAGGTCTTACCGTCTTCTGTCGTCTCCGCCGTCTCCGTCGCCTCCCCCGGATTCGTCGCCTTGGTGGAGATGCCAAGCTTCCGCCGGCGCGTGCGGGGGGCGTTGGTCTCGGTGCTCATGCGGCCCTCGTCCGATCCAAGAGGAGCCGGGCTACCTGGCCGTAGTCGGCGACTGCGGTTGCCCGGGGCGCGTGGAGGCGGGTCGGCTGATGAGTGGCCGGAGCCTCGCCTACCTTGGTGGTCTTCCTGATGGGGGAGACGATCGCGTCGGGGTAGTCCTCGGCGGCCTGCTCCTCCACCTCCCGGGCAAGGTCGCTCTTCTCCCACATGGTGGTGAGGATGGCCGCGACGCGCAGTTTCGGGTTTTCGCGCCGCTGAATCTTCTCAATGGTGGTGTTGATGCTGAGCACGCCCTGAGCGTCGAGGGCTCCCGGCTTCACGGGAATGATCGCGTCATCCGCAGCGATCAGGCACGCGAGGGTGACGAGGCTCATGGTTCGGGAAGCATCGATCACCGTCACGTCGAACGGCTCTTGCGCTTCGGCGATGGCGTACCGCAGGGCGTTGTCTGTGCCGCTGGTGCGCTCGTACTCGACGCGGGACAGGTCCGGCGTGCAGGGAACGACGTGAAGGTTCTCGAACCGCGTCGGGTAGGTGGCCTCGTCGAGGGACACCTCCCGCGTGGGGCTGTTCGGGTCCTGCGGGTCGGTCGGCGTGCCGAGGAAGACATGACGCAGGTTGTAGCGCTGTTCGACCGGCAGGCCCTCGGGGTACTCCACACCCAGCCAATACGTGATCGCCGCGTTCTGCGGGTCGGCGTCGATCAGGCGGACCCGCAGCCCCATTGCGGCCCAAGCGGCGGCGAGCTCGACGGCGGTCGTCGTCTTGCCGACGCCGCCTTTGTTGTTCGTGACGACGAACACGCGAGGGTTCGACGCAGGCCGGAAGGTGGCCGGAACGAGAGTCGCCGCGGACCACTGGTGATACGGCGCCTCCATGTCCCACTGCGAGACGATCGAGAGGAACTCAAGATCATCCGAGAGGGGTGGAATGCGGGTGATTGCTGTCATGGCGTAGACGGTAGCCATGATCGGAGCTCTCGACGTACTCGCACCCCGAAAATCCCCCGCCTGCGACTCCGGAAGGCCCCGGAACCCTTGCGGTTACTGGTGTCCGGATTTCCGGATACCCGGGAGAGGTCGCGCTCGGCGGGGCGTGGACGCCGCCCGGAGAGCGCGAGGCCCCGGAGCCGGGACTCCGGGGCCTCGTCCATGCCCTCACCGCTGGATGGTCACGCAGGGCCGTTCGTCGCGGTGCTCGAACTCGACGCACAGCCTCGACCTGTGGGGGTAGTCGCGGTTCAGTTTCCAGCTCGCGTATTCGTACCGGAAGCCGGAAGTCTCGCGCGAGCTCGTTGCCTTCCAGCGGGTTACCCACTTGTCGAACTTGCCGCCTCGCCACAGGGAGACCCGTGCTCGGGCTCCCGGCTCCCACCCGTCGAGGAGGGCGCGGACTTCCTTGACTCGCAGTCCCGATCCGATGACGCCGATACCGACGGGCCCGGCCTGCTTGTCGCCCGATGCGTGGGCGGGGGAGGCCGTAGCGAGGAGCGCGGCGACGACGAGGGAAGTGATGATCTTGTTTCTCATGCAGGGCCCAACCCTGCGAGAGCCGAAAGGGTCACGCCGGCCGAGGGCGGGCGGGGATTCGGGCCGTCGCGTCACGCGCGCAGAAACCGCCGCACGGCACGCCCTGGGAACTCCGGGGGCCGCGCCGTGCAGGGTCCTGCGGTCTCACTCCTGGCGGGCCGGGACGGTGCCGGGCTGCCCGTCGGACCACGCAAACTCGCCGTTGTCGTGGTCGGTGCCCTCGTGGCCGGGCTCGTCGCCGCACTGGTGCCACTCTCCGAGAGAGCGGGGGTCGACCCCTTCGGCATCCCAGGCGAGGCACTGCGCGGTGCAGCACTCGGCGTCGAGCTCCTCGACGTGCGCCGGGGGGAAGAGGCCAGCGGAGATCAGCGCGGCGGCGGCGATCTCTTCGGCCACGCTCAGTCCGACACCGTCCCTGCGCCCGGCCTTCCGCGCGGCTGTGATGGCTCGGTCGTACTCCTCGGTGTCGAGGATGCGCAGGGGTGCAGGCAGCGGGACCGGCGGCGCGGCGGGTTCAGCCGTAGCGGGTTCAGTGCGGTGCATGGGTGGGTGTCCTCCTGGTGATCGAGTGGGCACCGGTCGAGTCTGCCGGGTCCGGGCAACGGCGGGGAGTCCTTCGACTGAACCCGCCGCGGCCGGGCGCGGCGGCGCTTCTGGCCTGGTCCGGGGATGCGAAACCGCTGGTCGCGCTGAAACCGCCATCTCGTGCACCCCCCGGGGGCTGATGCCGCCGCACCGTGCACCCCTGCGGGGGCGTCCACCCTGGTCCCGCGCCCGCACGCTGGGAAATTCCGGCCCTTCCCGCGCTTCTGAACCCGCCATTTCGTGCACCCCCTTCGCCACCAGGGGCTATGACGGGTGCTCATGCTCTATGAGCTGGGGACATGCGCCCCGCCGCCTACCGTCGGAGCCGACACCACCACCGCCCCTGTGCCGGTCGACGTGGACGAGGCGGCCCTCGCACTCGTCACCCCCGCCGTCTCCTTCTGTGCACCCGTCTCCGTGCTCGCATCCGGTGCCCGAGCACCGGCACGGCTGGGCGGGGTCAGCCACGGGCCGCCACACCGCCTCGGCGCGCGCCCGGCGGGCGGGGCCGGCATCAGCCGGGAGCGCGCGGACGCCGAGCTCCTCGGCGGTGATGCCGAGCTCGGCCTCGGCGGCGGTCGGTTCGAGGATGTACGCCGCGGCGGCCGGGGCGGGCGCCGGCGCCTCGGTGGCGGGTTCTGCGGCTGCGGCCTCGGCTCGTGCGCGGTTGAGTGCGTCGTGATACCCGATGCCCTCGGCGTGCTGGATCTCTCGCGCGCGCTTCTGTACGGCGGTGCGCTTCGGCATGGCGATGCCCTCCCACTCCGGGCCTCGGTCCCCACGCCACCCGCCCGGACGGAACGGATCGTCAGCTCGTTTCTGCGGTACGGCTTCCCGAGGGACCTTCTACCGTCGGCGCCCCTGTCGCGGCGTGGGCGCGAGGGGCAGCGGTATGGGCGGCGTCCCCGCCCTGGGCGGCACCGTAGCGTACGGCGGCGGCAGGGCGGGGCGGATCGGGCGGGGTTCCCTACTTTCCGGGCCGTCCGGTGCACTCGGGATACGGCACCCATCGACAGCTCGGGGCGCGGCCGTCGCACCGGGGGCAGACGGCCGTGGTCGAGGTCAGGGGGAGGCCGTAGACCCACATGAGACAGGACGGGGCTCGGAACGGTCCGGGCTCCGTCGCCCTTCGGTGCAGGGCGGGGAGGCGGGCCCATCTACGGTCGGCGTCCGTGCGTCCGACCGGCTTCCCGGCGGGCTCGGTCCGGTGCTGCTCTAGCCAGTAGGCGAGGGGCTCGCGCTGCTGCCGGGTGAGGGCGCCGGCGGGGGCGAGCTCGGCGGCAACGGTCTTGAGCCATGCCGCGGAGGATGCTCCGCGCTTCCGGCGCCGCTCCTCCCATGACCACATGTGTTCGGCGAGGGTGACGGCCTCGGGGTAGACGACGATGGGGGCAGCGCGGCGGCGGTGCCGGGTCATCCTGAGGGCGTCCTCGCGAGCTCGCCAGACGTCGGCGAGTCCTCGCCCGTCGCCCCCGCTGCGGCGGCGGGGGATGGAGACCCACCACCAGAGCATGACCTGATGCGCATCTGCGAGCAGGGCGTCACCGACGGGGCCCAGGCGGTGGACGAGGTCTCGGTGTCGGTGCAGGGCCGTCCCGAGCTCGGGGACGGGGGCGGTGTCGACGAGGTACCCGCCATCATCCCCTGCGAGCCACCGACGGCCGCACGGGCACGGCCGCCACCGGTGCCCGGTGGCGGCGAGCCACGCCCCGGGCTCCATGCACAGCGGGCAGGCCGGCAGGGGCGCCGCGCCGAGCTCGTCGGGCCACGGCTCGATGCGCGCGGCCTCGATGGCGGCGAGCCGGTCCGGGTGCGCGCTGGGGAGCATCCGGGACAACTGGTCGGCGCCGCGGTCGAGGAGGACGGCGAGGCGGTCGAGCGCCTCGGCGGAGAGGAGGAGTTCATTCCGCTGCGGGTCGAGCTCCTCGGCGGGGAGGTCGAGGCCCTCGTCGATGGCCCGCAGGAGGCCCGGCAGATCGGGACCGTTGGCGGCGGCCGTGCGAGCCAGGAGCGAGAGCGTCGTCTCGCCGAGGATCAGGGGGACGCGAATCGAGAGCGCGAGAGGGGAATCCGCCGCAGGGTCGTCGTGGGTCATGGCGGCACCGTGGCACACCGGTCCGACACCGCGCCCCCGAACGGGCGATGTCTCGCTCGGGGGAGGGGACCCCCCGCCCCGTCCTTGGCGTGCTCTTGTCAAGCTTTCCGATGAACCCATGGGCGAACCCCCGCCCCTTCTGTCGCTATTGACGTGCACTCGTCAAGTCCTAGAAAGCCGGCCCCGTCCGACCCGCCGACCGGGCGGGGCGGGGGCGGCGGCCCCCGCCCCCCGTACCCTGAGAGGGCCCCTCTCCGCGGCCTGGGGCCTGTAGCGTGCCCTGTCGCGCCCCCTGTCGCGTCGCGCCCTGTCGCGTGCTGTGACCTGCGAAAACACCCCCGCACCCCCGCCCCTGAGCACGACGCGACAGGCTGTCGGGGACAGCCGCCCCCGCCCCCGCCCCCGCCGGCGCGAGCTCTCCGACCGCCGCCACCGCTACCGCCCGGCCCGCCGGGGCGCCCGTCCGGACGGAGCCGCCCGCGGCCAGGGTCGCTACCTCGGCCGCCATCGGAACGCAACGGGCATCCTGCACCGCGCGCCGCGCGTTCCCCTCACCGATCTGGCGAGCCTGCGCGGACGGGTACCCGCCCTGACGCTGCGCGCGCTCCTCGGCCTGCGCGAGCTCCTCCTCGGCCCACCGGACCGCGGCCCGTCGCTCCTCCTCGGCGTGGCGGCGGGCCTGCCGCACCTCCGCCGCCTCTTTTGGCGCGCACTCGTCAAGTTCTCGGGAAACCCCCCCTTTCTCACCAGGGACGGTGTCGCCTTTTGAAGTGTCTGCGTCAAGTTCTCCGGAAGTCGCCGGCTCCGGAGCGGCCTCCGTCACGGCGCCCCCCTCGATCGGAGCGCCACCGGTCGGAACCTCGACCTTCTCGGCCGGTCCTTCCGACCCCGGGCGCGTGATGCGCAGCAGGAACGCCGACGCTTCCGGCCGCGCCCGCCCGGCAACCGCGCGCGGTTCCGGCGCGCGCTCCGCGCACTCCTGAGCCGACGGCGCGGCGAGCCCGAACCAGCGCGCGACGGCGAGAGCGTTACGCGCTGCCCAACGGGCCGCGTCAACGTCCCCCCGTCCGTACGCGGACTCTGCACGCTCCGCCCACTGTTCGGCCTCACGGACCGCACCCCGGGCACTGTCGTACTGCTCATCTGTCAGCCCATCCCAGTCAATGCGCTGCGCGAACGCACGAACCGTGTCGAGAGCGGCACGGGCCATGCCGACCGAAACGGCCGTCCGCGCGTGTTCCTCCGCCCGCTCCGCCGCCCGCTCCGCATGGATGCCGTACACGCGCGCCGTTTCGGCCGTCGCTTGCAGCACGGACGCCGGACGCTCCGCGATCACGTACGCGATAGCGGCACCCGTGACCTCACCCCACGTACCGCGCACGTCCCCCGTCGGAAGCGTCACGGTGTGTCCGCCGCCCGACTCGAAATGGAAGCGGAACGGAAACCGCTCACCACACACGGACAGTTCCGACAGCAGGTCGGAGCGACGGAACTCCCCCTCGTATCGGTCGTTGAGCGACCGCGCTTCCATCGCTTCCGGCCACTCCTCCGCCGCCCTACGCGCGCGCTCAACTTCCGCCACGGACGGCGCCTTACGGGCACGCTTCCGGGGGGACGACTCGGCCGGAGTCTCCGCCGCACTCTCCGGAGCGACCGGAGCGACCGGAGCGACCGGAGTAGCGTCCGCCGCCCACTCCTCCGCCACACGGTCCGACACCCCGTAGTGCGCACGCGCCATGTCTTCCTGCCGCACGTCCGGGGTCCCCAGGGTGAACAGGGTCAGTGCGTCCGCAGCGTCGTCCCCCTCCGCCGCCTCCGCAGCGTCCGCCCACTCCTGCGCCTGCTGCGCGTCCGCCTCCGCAGCGTCCGCCGCCGCCTCCGCATGACGCACAAAGGCAGCCATGTCCCGAGAGTGGCCATGGATGATCTCCCACGCGCTTTCGGCGTCGAACAGGGAGGGAGGCACGATCACGCCGCGCCACTTGTCCTCACGCTCAAAGGCCCCGTATTCGATCATGGTTTCTTTGTGCGCGTGCTCGGCTCGTTCGAGAGCGTCCTCCCAACCGGCGCGGTCATCGTCGGCCCACCCCTCCGACGCGCTCGCCTGTACGCGAGACAGGTACTCGTCTGCCTCCGCGTACGCCTCCGCCGCGGGACCCTCCGACACGTCCCAACGGGCGGACAGCCACTCACCAAATGCCGCGCGACGCTCCACGGAACCGTAGGGGAGGGACCACACAAGTGCGTCCGCGTAGGCCACCCGCGCGGACAGCCGCTCATCTTCCGCCGCCGCAGCAACGCGCGCACGCTCCGCCGCCGCCTCCGCCCGCTCCTGGGCAGCGTTGCCACGTTCGTAAGCGGCCTTAACCCGCTTCAGTCCCTCTGACACTCGGTCATGCGCCTTAGTCGCCTTGACCCGGAACTCTTCGACGCCCTTACGGTCCGCGGCCTCCGCCACGCAGTCCACGCACGAACCGTCGGCGCATTCCCCGCACTCCGGGGTGTCGACCGGCGCGACCGGCGCAGTGTCCGCAACCGTCGCACGGGGTGCCCCGTCCGCCTCCGTCCGGTAGAAGGCGAGCGCAGCGCGGTAGCCGCGCGGGTTCGACGTCGACCACTTGCCCGCGCGCCACACGTAGCGCTCCGTACGGGAGTCCTGCGGCGTGGCAATGACCAGCGTCCACACGTCGCCGTCCCGCTCCACCATGGCACCCCACCCGCGGCCGGTAGCCGCGCCGGCGAGCGCACCCAGGTTCCGCGGGGCGCCCTCGGCGAGCGCTGCGGCAACGGGCATCGGGAGTGCGGGAGTTGCAGTCATTCGAGCCTCTTCCGTTCCGGTCCGCCGCGGCTTGTCCGCGGCGGTTGGTGCGGTCCCCACACTAGCCAACTTGCATCTGAACTACAAGTTGAACTGTGAGTTGCGTTGAGACTGCCGCATCCTGTCGGACCGACCGGCCGACCGCCGGGGGAGGGGTGACCGGAACGGGCCCAGGAAGGGGCCTAGGCGCCGCCCTCCGGGCCTAGCCGCGCGCCGTCTACCTTGGGAGTGCGCGTCGGGGGTCGGGAGGCTCATGCGGGCGCACAGCCGCTCTCGACGGGCCAGCGGACTGTGGAAAAAGAGTGCACAGGGTTGCGGTTTCAGCGTTGACCAGCGGAAACGGGGTCTACGGGCCCTGAATCCGCCACGAGTGCACCGTGATCGGTAAGGGGTGAAACAAAGAAGGTGACTCTTACTCGAACAGCTTGTTGGGAACCATTCCCAATAAGAGGGGGCATCGGACGGCCGTTCTCGCTGGTCAGACCCGAACCCGCCACCCCGTGCACCCCCTCCGTCTGTTCGATTTTCGGCATGTGGAAAAACAGTGCATGCAACAGCGGTTTCTGAGAACGGGACCGATCCCCAACCGAGGCCGGCCCTGCAAGAAAAGAGCCTCCGACCTGCGAAAATGCGTCTATCCACAGGGGTGCACCGTTCGGCGGGTTCCACCTAGTGATCACACTGAACCCGCAGCCAAAGGCATGATCCGCGAAGCGGATCATTGGCCCCGCGAAGCGGGGCCATAGCAGATGCCGCGAAGCGGCATCAAGGCATGGGCCGCGTCGCGGCCCATGTACCCGCGCGCGGGGTGGCGAC
>NZ_JBITXM010000014.1:0-115168 GCF_044544705.1 Streptomyces sp. NPDC053541 | reverse complement strand
GGGGTGGGTCCGGGGCACCCCGGGGTTTTCACCCCTTCGCGGGGGGGGGGGGGGCCCGCCCCGGGGGCCCGGCGGGGGGGGGGGGCCGGGGGGGGGGGGGGCGGGCGGCGGGGGGGGGGGTGGGGGCGGGGGGGGGGGGGGGGCGCCGGGGGGGGGGGGGCCGGGGGGGGGGGGCCCGCCCCTCTCCATGCCGGACGACATCCGTCCTCCGGCGGGTCAGTGCTTGAAGGTGTCCTTCACCTTCTCCTTGGCGCTGCGGGCGTCGCCCTTGGCCTGCTCGGCCCGGCCTTCGGCCTGCAGGCGCTCGTTGCCGGTCGCCCGCCCGGCCGCCTCCTTGGCCTTGCCCTTCGCCCGCTCGCCCATGGACTTCATCTTCTGCTCACCGGACACCAGGAATCACTCCTTCTCCGTGCGATACGTCTGACGACAGGACGCCTCACCGGAATCCGGGAGAGCAAACCCCTGAATATCCGGCGCATCGTCGCTCAACGGGCACCGGAGGGGAGGATCTCCCTGATCTTGGCGAGGGCGAAGCCCCACCCCTGCGACACCGTCGGCCTGCCCGGCACGGCCACCTCCGCCGGGTTCGTCAGCACGTCGAGGAGGACCGGGCCCGGCCGGGCCAGCGCCTCGCGCACGGCCTCGTCCAGGCCGCCCGGCGCGGTGACGCGGACGCCGGTCAGCCCGAGCGCCTCGGCGACGGCGGCGAAGTCGGGGTTGTCGAGTACCGTCCCGAACTCCCGAAGTCCCGCCTGCTCCTGCTCCAGCTTCACCATGCCGAGGCGGCGGTTGTCGAAGACGACGAGCTTCACCGGCAGCCGTTCGGAGCGGATGGTCATCAGGTCGCCGAGCAGCATGCCGAGGCCGCCGTCGCCGCAGAAGGCCACGACCTGCCGGTCCGGGGCCCACAGCTGCGCCCCGATGGCCTGGGGCATGGCGTTGGCCATGGAGCCGAGGTCGTACGAGCCGATCAGCCGGCGGGTGCCGCGCATGCGCACGAACCGCGAGAGCCACACGGTGGCCATGCCGGTGTCCGAGGTGAAGATCGCGTCGTCGGCGGCGTGACGGTCGACGGCGGCCGCCAGGGCCTCGGGGCGGATGTCCGCCTCCCGGTTGTCCAACGCGGCCCGCACCCGTCCCGGCAGCCGCTCGTCGTGGGCGGGGTCGGCGAGGCCGGCCTGGCCCTTCCGCCACTCCGCGTATCGCTCGCGGGCCTCGTCGAGGTGGGAGCGCGACGGGACGGGCGCGAGCAGCGGCAGCAGGGCCCGCAGCGTCGCGCCCACGTCCCCGGCGAGCCCGACGTCCACCGGGACGCGGCGCCCGAGGCGCTCCTCGCGGGTGTCGATCTGCACGACCCGGCAGTCCTGCGGATACCAGTCCCGGTAGGGGAAGTCCGTCCCGAGCATGAGCAGCGTGTCGCAGCCCTCCATGGCGCGGGCCGCCGCCGGATTGCCGATGAGGCCGGTCTGGCCGACCTCGTACGGGTTGTCGACCTCGAAGCCCTCCTTGCCCTTCAGGGTCAGCACCATCGGCGCCGCGAGCAGCTCGGCCGTGCGCAGCACCTCCTCCCGGGCCTCCCGGGCGCCGCGCCCGACCAGGAGGGTGACCCGCGAGCCCCGGCCGATCGCCGCGGCCGCCTCGGCGAGCGCGGGGTCGTCGGGGCGGGTGACGGCCGGGCGCGGCAGCGCGAACCGCGCCGGCCGGTCCTCCTCGACCTCCCGGTCCCCGATGTCGCCGGGAACGGTCAGCACCGCCACGCCCCGCCCGGTCACGGCCGCCCGCACCGCGGTCTCCAGCAGCCGGGGCATCTGGGCGGGCGAGGTCACGGTGGCCCGGTACACGGCCACGTCCCGGAAGAGCAGGTCGTTGTCGACCTCCTGGAAGTAGTCGCCGCCCACCTCCGACAGCGGCACCTGGCCGCAGATCGCCAGGACCGGCGCGCCGCTCTTGGCCGCGTCGTACAGTCCGTTCAGCAGGTGCACCGAGCCGGGCCCCACCGTGCCCATGCACACGGCCAGTTCTCCCGAGAGCTGGGCGCGCGCCCCGGCGGCGAAGGCCGCCGCCTCCTCGTGGCGGAAACCGGTCCAGTCGATGCCCTCGGTGGTCCGGACGGCGTCGGTGAGCGGGTTGAGCGCGTCGCCGACGACGCCGAACACCTGGCCGACGCCGAGCTCCGCGAGCCCGTCGACGATCACCTGCGCGACGGTACGGGTCATGGGGTCTTCCTTCCTCGTAAGTGTCCTGGTGGGCGTCCTGGCGGCAGTCCTCTGGGGGGCGTGTGGGACTTCTCGTCGGGCTCCCGCGGGGGTTCCCGAGGGGTCCTCGCGGGCCCTCGTCGGGTGCTCGTGGGGCCGACCGTCTCACCGGAGGGTGAACCGGTCCGGATGAGCCGCCTTCCAGTCGCCTGCCCAGGTGTCCGGGACCGATGCGGCCGACAGGAGCTGACCCGGCCCGAGCGGTTCGTACAGCTCGGCGTGGGACCGCACGGCGTCCGGTCCGGTGCGGCGCAGCAGCATCCCGGGCCCCAGGTCCCCGGGACCGTCGGCGCCCACGGCGGCCATGAGGGCGAGGGCGCTGCGCACGGTCGCCTCCTGGAAGCGCCGGACCCGCTCCGCCTTGTCCTCGACGTCGAGGGCGCGGGCCCGCCGGCGGTCCTGGGTGGCGACCCCCACGGGACAGGTGTTGGTGTGGCAGCGCTGGGCCTGGATGCAGCCGAGGGCGAACATCATGGCCCGGGCGGAGTTGGTGTAGTCGGCGCCCTGGATCAGGCGTTTGACGACGTCGCCCCCGGTGGCGATCTTGCCGGAGGCGCCGATCCGGATCCGGTCGCGCAGCCCCGTTCCGACCAGGGCCCGGTGCACCGTGGTCAGGCCCTCGGTGAGGGGCAGGCCGACGGTGTCCGCGAACTCCAGCGGGGCGGCGCCCGTGCCGCCCTCCGCCCCGTCGACGACGATGAAGTCGGGCGTGAGGTCCTCCTCCACCATCGCCTTGCAGACGGCGAGGAAGTCGCGGCGCGTGCCCACGCACAGCTTGAAGCCGACCGGCTTTCCGCCGGAGAGCTCCCGCATCCGGCCGAGGAAGCGGACCAGCTCCCGGGGGGTGCGGTAGACCCGGTGGTACGGCGGGGAGATCACCGTGCGGCCCTCGGGGACGCCGCGGACGGCCGCGATCTCCGGGCCGACCTTGGAGCCGGGCAGCACGCCCCCGATGCCGGGCTTCGCGCCCTGGCTGATCTTCAGCAGCACGCAGGCGACCTGGTCGAGCGCGGCCTTCTCGGCGAACAGGCGCGGGTCGAAGCCGCCGTCCTCGGCCCGGCAGCCGAAGTACCCCGTCCCGATCTCCCAGACGAGGTCGCCGCCAGGGGCGAGGTGGTGCTCCGAGATCCCGCCCTCGCCGGTGTCGTGGGCGAAGCCCCCGCGCCGGGCCCCCTCGTTCAGGGCGCGGACCGCCCGGCCCGACAGCGAGCCGAAGCTCATCGCCGACACGTTGAGCAGGGCCATGTCGTAGGGCCGTGCGCAGTCGGGGCCGCCGATCCGGACCCGGGGCGGTTCGTCCGGCACCGGGCGCGGGGCCATGGAGGGGAGCAGGTATTCGGCGCCCGTCCGGTCCAGCTCCAGCTCGGTCCCGAAGGGGTCCTCGGCGTCGGTCCCCTTGGCCCGCTCGTACACGATGGAACGGGTGTCCCGGTCGAAGGGCGCGCCGTCGACGTTCCCCTCGACGAAGTACTGCTGCACCTCGGGGCGGATCGCCTCCATCGCGAACCGCAGGTGCCCGAGGAGCGGATAGTTGCGCAGGATCGAGTGGCGCCGCTGGAGCACGTCGTGAAGCGCGACCGCGGCGAGCAGCAGGGCGGGGCCCGCCGCGCACCACCACCACGGGGAGACCAGGGCGGCCGCGAGGCCGGTGGCGAGCGCGGCGAGGACGGGGCAGACCACGAGCAGTGACGTCACCATGGACGGCCGTCTGTCCCCTTCCGGCGCGGTCACGCCCCGGCGGGGACGGACGGGCCGGTTCCGGCCCGCCCGGGCCGAGCGAGGTTTAGCGCGGGGGAGTCCGGCGAGACGGGGTCCATGAGTGCTTCGGAGAACAGCGCAAGGAACCGCATCCCCCGGACCGGCCCCAGCGCCGTCCCGGACCACCTCGGCGCCAGGCCGGTGGACGACCCCGACGCGGACCCGGGCGACGGGCCGACCCCGCTCGGGCGGCCGCACGTCCGGCCCGTGCCGTTCGCCGACAAGGCCCGCGCGGCCGCGGACGCGGCCCGCGGCGCCGGGAGCGGGCTGTGGTCCGCCGCCCGCGGGCACCGGACCGCGACGGCCGGTGCCGCGGCCGGGACGGCTGCCGCGCTCGCCCTCGCCTACGGGTGGGGGCGCCGGGCCGGGCGCCGGGCCGCGCGTCGCGACCTCGGCCCGCTGGCCCTGTTCTTCGCGCGCCGCGGCTGAGCGGGCGGCGCGACCGTCCACAGGATGCCGGTGCGTGGGCACACGCCCTCCGGCCGTCCCGCCGTCTTCCCTCACCACCGTTCTCTTGGAGGTCGATCCGCATGGTCCCCCTGCTTCTCGTCCTGCTGCTCATCCTGCTCCTGTTCGGCGCCGGCTTCGCCGTCAAGGCGCTCTGGTGGATCGCCGTCATCCTGCTCGTCGTGTGGCTGCTGGGCTTCGTCGCCCGCCCGAAGGGCGGCACGGGCCGCTGGTACCGCTGGTAGGCGGCCCCCGGCGCGCGCCCGTCGGGCCGCCGGTACCGCTGGTAGGCGGCCCCCGGCGCGCGCCCGCCAGCGGCGCGACCGAACCCGGCACCTCCCCGTCAGGAGGTGCCGGGTTCGGCCGTGTGCGCTCAGGCGGTCAGCCCGGAGCCGTCCTCGAACCGCCCTGAAGCCGTCCTCAGACGGTCCTCAGGGCGGTCCTCAGGCGGTCAGCACCGAGTCGTCCTCGGGCCGGGCACCCGGCAGCCGGTGGCGCGCCGCGATCAGCGCCGCGTCCACGTCACGCGTACCGGTGGAGACGCACAGCGTGTAGGCGAGGTCCTCCATGCGCCGCCGTACCTCTTCGGTGCCGTTCTCGGCCTGGAGCACCCGGAGCGTCTCGTACTGCTCGATGAGATTGCGCAGGACCGCGGGGTGGGCCATCAACACGTACTGCTCCCCTCGTCTTCGGGGCGGGGGACCGCCCGGTTCGACGCCCGTGTACCCCGGTCGCCGCGTCGTACGCCCTCCGGTCGCGGGCCGGGAAGGACGGGTTCCGGCCGGATCACCCGGCACCGGCCTCCTCTTGTCGATCACGGAGGGGTAGTGTCGTCATGATTGCCGTACGGCAACGATCGCGGCAGCCGGAGCCGTCCCGGGGGAGCGGACGTCCGGCGCGCGGCGTGGGCCGCACGGTCCGTGTGCGCAAGCTTGCTGGGAACGAGGATGGGCATGTCTGACACGACGACCAAGGGCTCCTCCGGCCCGGAGCACCCCGGACCGGCCCCGTTGGTCGAACCCGGACTCCGGCAGCTGCTGGACGGGCTCACGGCCGTGCGGGACGGGGACTTCGGGACCCGCCTGCCGGACGACGCCGACGGGCTGATGGGCGAGATCTCCCGGGTGTTCAACGGCATGGTCGATCAGCTCTCCCTGTTCACCTCCGAGGTGACGCGGGTGGCGCGCGAGGTCGGCACCGAGGGGACGCTCGGCGGCCAGGCCCGGGTGCCCGGGGTCTCCGGCACCTGGGCCGACCTGACGGACTCGGTCAACGCGATGGCCGGGAACCTCACCACCCAGGTCCGTGACATCGCCCACGTCGCGACGGCCGTGGCCAAGGGCGACCTCTCCCAGAAGATCGACGTGGACGCCCGCGGCGAGATCCTGGAGCTGAAGAACACCATCAACACGATGGTCGACCAGCTCTCGGCCTTCGCCGACGAGGTCACGCGCATGGCCCGTGACGTGGGCACGGAGGGCATCCTCGGCGGACAGGCCGACGTGAAGGGCGTCTCCGGCACCTGGCGCGACCTGACCGACTCCGTCAACTCGATGGCCGGGAACCTCACCGCCCAGGTGCGGGCGATCGCCCACGTCGCCACAGCCGTCGCCGGCGGCGACCTGTCGAAGAAGGTCGACGTGGACGCCCGGGGCGAGATCCTGGAGCTGAAGACGACCATCAACACGATGGTCGACCAGCTCTCCGCCTTCGCCGACGAGGTGACCCGGGTGGCCCGCGAGGTCGGCACCGAGGGCAACCTCGGCGGCCAGGCCACCGTCCGGGGCGCGTCCGGCACCTGGAAGGACCTGACCGACAACGTCAACGTGATGGCCTCCAACCTCACCGGTCAGGTGCGCTCGATCGCCCAGGTCGCCACCGCCGTGGCCCGCGGCGACCTCTCCCGCCGGATCACCGTGGAGGCCAAGGGCGAGGTCGCCGCCCTCGCCGAGACCATCAACACGATGGTGGACACCCTGTCCGCCTTCGCCGACGAGGTGACCCGGGTGGCCCGCGAGGTCGGCACCGAGGGCCGGCTCGGCGGCCAGGCCAGGGTGCCGAACGTGGCCGGCACCTGGAAGGACCTCACCGACAACGTCAACTCCATGGCGAACAACCTGACCGGACAGGTCCGGAACATCGCTCAGGTCACCACCGCCGTCGCCAACGGCGACCTCTCGAAGAAGATCGACGTCGACGCGCGCGGCGAGATCCTGGAGCTCAAGACCACCATCAACACGATGGTCGACCAGCTGTCCGCCTTCGCCGACGAGGTGACCCGGGTGGCCCGTGAGGTCGGCACCGAGGGCCGGCTCGGCGGACAGGCCGAGGTGGAGGGGGTCTCCGGCACCTGGAAGCGGCTGACCGAGAACGTCAACGAACTGGCGGGCAACCTCACCCGCCAGGTCCGCGCCATCGCCGAGGTCGCGAGCGCCGTCGCCGAGGGCGACCTCACCCGCTCCATCACCGTCGAGGCCTCCGGCGAGGTGGCCGAGCTCAAGGACAACATCAACGCCATGGTCGGCTCGCTGCGCGAGACGACGCGGGCCAACCAGGAGCAGGACTGGCTCAAGTCCAGCCTGGCCCGGATGTCCGCGCTGATGCAGGGCCACCGCGACCTGGCCGTCGTCGCCGAACTCGTCATGGACGAGCTGACCCCGCTCGTGTCCGCCCAGTACGGCGCGTTCTACCTCGCCGAGGAGGGCCCCGACGGCGTCGAGCTCGGCCTCGTCGGCTCCTACGGACGCCCCGCCGGCGACCGGGACCGGGTCCGCTTCCGGCTGGGCGAGTCGCTCGTCGGACAGGCGGCCCGCAGCCGCCGCACCATCGCCGCCGAGAACGTCCCCGCCGACTACGCGACGATCTCCTCGGGTCTCGGCAGCACCACCCGGGGCAGCCTGGTGGTGCTGCCGGTCGTCGTCGAGGAGCAGGTCCTCGGCGTCATCGAGCTGATGTCCTTCAGCCCCTTCACCTCCGTGCACCGGGACTTCCTGGAACAGCTCATGGAGACCGTCGGCGTCAACCTGAGCACCATCGTCGCCAACGCCCGCACCGACGAACTCCTCGACGAGTCCCAGCGCCTGGCCGGCGAACTCCGCTCGCGCACCGAGGAGCTCCAGGTGCGGCAGGAGGAACTCCAGCGCTCCAACGCCGAGCTGGAGGAGAAGGCGGCCCTGCTCGCCGCGCAGAACCGCGACATCGAGGCCAAGAACCTCCAGATCGAACAGGCCCGGCAGGAGCTGGAGGACCGCGCCCAGCAGCTCGCGCTGGCCTCCACGTACAAGTCGGAGTTCCTGGCCAACATGAGCCACGAGCTGCGCACCCCGCTCAACAGCCTGCTGATCCTGGCCCAGCTGCTGGCCCAGAACCCGACCCGCAACCTCACGGCCAAGCAGGTCGAGTACGCCGGCATCATCCACTCGGCCGGATCCGACCTGCTCCAGCTGATCAACGACATCCTCGACCTGTCCAAGGTGGAGGCCGGGAAGATGGACCTCAACCCGGAGCGCGTGCCCCTGCGCAGGCTGCTCGACTACGTCGAGGCCACGTTCCGCCCCCTCACCTCGCAGAAGAGCCTCGCCTTCACGGTCTCCACGGCCGCCGGCGTCCCCGTCGACCTCGTCACCGACGACACGCGGCTCCGGCAGGTGCTGCGCAACCTCCTGTCGAACGCCGTCAAGTTCACCGAGCAGGGCAGCGTCGAGCTGCGCATCGAACCGGCCTCGGACGCCGAACTGCCCCTGTCCGTCCACCGCGGCGGCCCCGTCGTCGCCTTCCGCGTCACCGACAGCGGCATCGGCATCGCCCCCGAGAACCTGGAGGCCATCTTCGGTGCCTTCCAGCAGGCCGACGGGACGACGAACCGCAAGTACGGCGGCACCGGCCTGGGCCTCTCCATCAGCCGAGAGATCGCCCATCTGCTCGGCGGCGCCCTCACCGTCACGAGCGTGCCCGGCGAGGGCAGCACCTTCACCCTCTACCTCCCCGTCACCCGTCCCGACTTCACCGAGCGGCCCGCCCCGGCGGCCCCGCCCGCGGACCCCTCCGCCGCGCTCGCCGTCCCGGCACCGGCCCCGGGCGGCGCGCTCGCCCCGGCCGGCGCCTCGGCCGCCCGGCCGACCCGGCGCCTCCTCGTGATCGAGGAGCGCCCCCGCGGGCTCCTCACCGTCGTGGCCGAGAACGCGGTCTCCCAACTCGCGGCCGACGGCGGCCACACGGAACGGTCGGACATCGAACTGATCGCGGTCGTCGGCCCCCAGGAGGCCGCCTCCGCGCTCGCCACCCGGCCGTGCCACTGCGTCGTGCTCGACGTCGACATGGCGGACGGCGACGCCCTGCGTTTCCTGGAGGCCATGGACGGCGACGAGGCGCTGCGCACCGTCCCCGTCCTCGCCCACAACAACCGCCGGCTCCCCGCCGACGAGGAGGGCGCCCTCCAGGACCTCGCCCGCCGCCGCCCGCTGGAGCTCCTCTCCAGCCTCGACGAGCTGCGCGAGCGGATCGCCCTCCACCTGTCCGCGGAGCAGCCCGGCGACGTCGTGCCCCTGGTGCGCGGCGACCACCGGGCCCCCGCGCCCCGGGCCATCGACACCACCCTGCGCGGCAGGACCGTCCTCGCCGTCGACGACGACGCCCGCAACCTCTACGCCCTCAGCGGCATCCTGGAGCTGCACGGCATCACCGTGCTGCACGCCGAGAACGGGCGGAAGGGAATCGAGACGCTCCTGGCGAACCCGTCCGTCGCCCTCGTCCTGATGGACGTGATGATGCCGGAGATGGACGGCTACACGGCGACCGAGCGGATCCGGGAGAGGCCGCAGTACGCGGACCTGCCCGTGATCGCCGTCACCGCGAAGGCCATGCCGGGAGACCGGGAGAAGAGCCTCGCCTCCGGGGCGAGCGACTACGTCACCAAGCCCGTCGACGCCGACGAACTCATCGCCTGCGTGCGCCGCTGGCTCGGCGGAGAGGAGGCCTCGTGACCGCCTCCGCGCGACCCTTCCCCGCCGCCCGCCGGGCCCCCGCCCGCCGGAACGGCGAACCCCTGCCCCGTCCGTACGGCGCCCCCGGCGTCGCCCCGACCGAGGAGTCGCCGACGTGAGTGGCCCCCGCTTCCCGGGCGCGAACCCGTCCGCGCCCCTTCCCGAGGCAGATCCCGCCGCGTCGGCGCCCCCCGGCGCCGACGTCCCCCGCCCCGTCACCGGCCCGCACGCCGGTGACGGTCGGCACTCCGCCGACGGCTCCGGCGCCGTCGAGCGCGTCCACCTCGCCGACGGGACCGACTCCGCCGTCGGCTCTCGCCCCGCCGACGTCCCCCGTCCCGCCACGGGCCCGCACGCCGGTGACGGTCGGCACTCCGCCGACGGCGGTCCGCTCTCCGCCGTCGGCTCTCGCCCCGCCGATGTGCCCCGTCCCGCCACGGGCCCGCACGCCGGTGACGGTCGGTACTCCGCCGACGGCTCCGGCGCCGTCGAGCGCGTCCACCTCGCCGACGGGACCGACTTCGCCGACGGCTCCCGCCCCGCCGACGCTGCACCGGCCGTCGCGGACGACGCGTCCCCCGACGGCCGGCTCGCCGCCACCGTGGAACGGCTGCGCGGCGAGGTGCGCGCCGCGCACGCGGCGGCCGAGGGCCGCGCCCTGATCGAACTCGCCAAGGGGGTCATCGTCGAGCGCCTGGGCTGCGGCCCCGCCCAGGCGGCCCGCCAGCTCGCGGAGCTCGCCGACCGGGCCGGGCTGTCCCGCCTGGAACTGGCCGCGGACCTCATCAACCAGGCGGCCCGGGACCGGATGGCCGAGGCGGCCGACGAGTTCCTCAGGACGGCCGTCGACGCGCCCGCCGCCACCGGCGCCGCCGCCTCGGTCGCCGTGCGGCTGCGCACGGCGGAGAGCGCGGCACTCAGCGCCGGCGACACCCAGGCCGTCGCCGAGTCGCTGCTCCGCCACGCGCTCGAACCCCTGGGCGCCGTCGCCGTGGCGATCTGGACCACCGGTCCGGACACCTCGCTGAGCCTGCGCGGCCACGCCGGCTTCGGCCTCGACGAGGCGGCCCGCTGGCACTACGTGCCGCCGGGGGTGACCACCGCCGCCCGCCAGGCGCTGATCGGGCGCCGCACCGTCCGGTACGCCTCCCTGGCCGCCGCGGGCATCCCCTCGATCGGCCGCGCCCGCCATCCCGACGGCGGCCGTGTCGTCGTCCCCGCCGGCACCGGCGGCCGCATACACGGCGTGCTGGAGATCTGCTGGGCACACCCGCTCGACCACCTGCCGCAGGCCGTGGAGCGTCAGATCGAGGCCCTCGCCGAGCTCTGCGCCCACACCCTGGAGGGGCTGCCCGAGGCGTCCCCCGGCGGCTTCGCCGTGCCCGGCGGCCCGTCCGTACCCGGCGGGGACGGGGCGGCCGCGCTGGCCGAACTCTCGGACGGGCTCTACGATCCCGCCCTCGTCCTCACCCCCCACCTGGACGAGGCGGGCAAGCTCGTCGACTTCCGCATCCGGCACGCCAACGCGCATTTCCAGGACCCCGCGGGGCGGCCCCGCGGCTCCGTCGACGGGGCCCTGCTCCTGGAGGCGTACCCGGCGACGGCGGGCGGCGACGAGCTCTTCGAACGGATCGAGCGGGTCTACGCCACCGGAGAGCCGTTCCGCGCCCGCCGGGTCCGCCTCACCGCCCTCGTGGACCAGGTGCCGCTCGCCTCGCTCGCCGACATCAGCATCAGCCGGCACGGCGCGAGCGTCCTGCTCATCTGGCGCGTCGAGGACGAGTCGGCGCGCCTCGCGAGCCTCCTCCAGCACGCCCAGCGCCTCGGCCGGGTCGGCGCCTTCGAGGAGGACCTCGTCACCGGCGACATCACCTGGCACGGGCAGCTCTACGAACTCTTCGGCCGCAGGACGACGGAGCCGCCGGTCCCGCTGCGCGACCTCGCCGCCTACGCCCACCCCGACGACTTCCGCACCATCCGCCGCTTCCTCCAGACGGTCCTGGACCAGCGGCGGGTGGGCTCCGCCGCCTTCCGCATGCTCCGCCACGACGGCGTCACCCGGCACATCCGGGTGACCGCGGAACCCGCCCCGGGCACCGACGGCGGTCTCCAGGTCGTCCGGGGCGCCTTCCAGGACATCTCGGCGCAGCACTGGACCGAGGTCGCCCTCACGGCCACCCGTGACCGGTTGGCGGCGACGGAGGAGGCCGCCGAGGAGCGCAACCGGCTCACCCTCCAGCTCCAGCACGCCATCATGCCGCCGGCCATGCCGCCGCTCGACGCCCCGGGACTCGACGTCGCCGTGCGCTACCGCCCCGCCGAGTCCGAGTCCCTGGTGGGCGGCGACTGGTACGACGCGGTCGTGCTGCCGTCCAAGAAGGTGCTCCTGTGCGTCGGGGACGTCGCCGGCCACGGCGTGGAGGCGGCCACCGGGATGGTGGTGCTGCGCAACGCGCTGCGCGGCCTTGCCGTCACGGGCGCGGGCCCGGGGCAGCTGCTGTCCTGGCTCAACAGCGTCGCCCACCACCTCACCGCCCAGGTCACGGCCACCGCCGTGTGCGGCGTCTACGACCCGACGAGCCGCACCCTGCGCTGGGCCAGGGCGGGCCACCTCCCGCCGGTGCTGGTCCGCGGCGAGGAGGCGCGCGACCTTCCCCTCCTGCGCGGGCTGCTGCTGGGGGCCCTCGCGGAGGTCGAGTACGAGGAGGCGGAGTTGACGCTCGAACCCGGGGACACGGTGCTGATGTACACCGACGGACTCGTCGAGCGCCGGGACACGGCCGTCCAGGACTCCGTCGCCCAGCTGCTCACCGTCGCCCGGCAGCCGGCCGACAGCCTGGAACGCCGGCTCGACCAGCTGCTGGCGCGCAGCAAGTCGGACACCGACGACGACACCTGCGTGGTCGGCGTCCAGGTGTCCTGACCCGGTCCGCTCGCCCCCGACCGGCTTCACCCCTCCACGGAAAGCAGGGAACATGACCGAACGAGAACCGAATCTGGACGTCGACGTCGAGGTCCGCGACAACCGCACGGCGGTGCTGACCGTGCGGGGCGAGCTGGACATGGAGACGGCCGGCCGGCTGGACGAGCACCTGGCGGAGCAGTTCCGCCAGGGGCGCCGGAGCCTCGTCCTGGACCTGTCCGCCCTCGGCTTCATGGACTCCTCGGGGCTGAACGTCCTGATCAGGGCGGTCAACAGGGCGCGGGAGTCCGGCGGCGACCTGTACCTTGCCGCGCCGACCCCTGCGGTGCGGCGCATCCTGGAGATCACCGGGGTGACGACGACGATCCCGCCGCAGGACTGCGTGGCGGACGCGCTGGCCGCGGCCGGCGGCGCGAGATAGCAGACGGGCGGCCCGGTCCCGTGCGCGGGACCGGGCCACGGAGAAGGACGAGGAAGAGGGAGACCGTGCACGAGATCGCCGAGATCGAGCAGGCGCTCCGCCGGGCGGCCCCGCACCGGCTCGTGGGGGTCGTCGAGGACGCCCTGAGGGAGCACTTCGGCGCGATGTCGGTGGAACTCCGCCTGGCGGACTACGGGTTGCGGACCCTCCAGCTCGTCGGGCAGTCGGCCGGTGCGGACCCGTCCGTCCCGATCCACGACAGCCCCCAGGGGCGCGCCTTCGGCGCCCAGGAGCCCCACGTCGTGCGCGGGCCCGGGGCGCTCCACGTGCACCTGCCCGTCACCGTTCGCGGGGAGCGGCTGGGCGTGCTGACGGCGGAGCTGCCGCCGGGCACCGCCCTCGGGGCGCTGCTTCCGCTGCTCGCCCAGCTCTGCGAGGCGCTCGGCCACGAGATCCTGGTGGCCGAGCGCGACACGGACCTGTACGTCCTGGCCCGGCGCGCGACGCGGCTGACGCTCGCGGCGGAGATGCAGTGGCAGCTGCTGCCGGGCCGTTCCTGCGCCCGTCCCGAGTTCGCCCTCGCGGCCCATCTGGAGCCCGCCTACGCCATCTTCGGCGACAACTACGACTGGTCGGTCTCGGACGGCCGGCTGACCCTGACGGTCACCAACGGCATGGGGGAGGGGATCGAGGCCGCCCTGCTGACGAACCTCGCGATCAACGCGCTCCGCAACGCCCGCCGGGCCGGCCTCCCGCCGGCGGACCAGGCCGCGCTGGCCGACCAGGCCGTGTACGCCCAGTACCGGGGCGAGGCCTTCGTGTCGGTGCTGCTGCTCTGCTTCGACCTGGCCACCGGCGAAGTGGAGGTGGTGGACGCGGGATCGCCGCGTGTGTGGCGGCAGCGGGGGCAGACGGTGGAGTCCCTCGACTTCGAGGCGCAGCTGCCCCTCGGCATGTTCGAGGACACCGTGTACGTGCCCGAGCGGATGGCGGTGCGACCGGGGGACCGGCTGCTGTTCGGCAGCGACGGCGTGTACGCGGCCGTCTCGCCCGCCGGCGAGCGCTACGGGGACCGGGCGCTGGCCCGCGCCCTGCGGGGCACGCGCCTGCTGCCGCCCACCCAGGTCCCGCAGGCGGTCCTGCGGGAGCTCGCCGTCCACCACGGCGGCAGCCCGCTGGAGGACGACGCGCTTGTCGTGTGCCTCGACTGGAACGGCCCCGCGTCAACAGTTGTCGTGTGACAACTGTATCCTTGGGGCAACAGTCGGCGGCGTGCCCGGAAGAACACCGTCAAGGACGACCAGAGGTGGCAATGAGGACATGTGGTGTGCGCCCGGCCCGAGCCGGTCTCGGGCGGGGATCAGGCCGAGCTGACGTCCTTCAGCGGCGGGCGGGTGCGTGACGAGGCGGCCGCTCCGACCCCTTCCACGGCCTCGTGGAACCCGGTCAGCCCGCGCAGCAGCGCCTTGCGGCTCGTCGGCGTCATGGTGCCGATGACCGCGAGCAGGGCCTCCTCGCGGTGGGCCCTGAGGTCCCGCAGGTACGCCTTGCCGTGCACCGTCAGGTGCAGCTCCAGCTGTCGCCGGCTCACCGGGCTGGGCAGCCGCTGCACGAAACCCAGCGCCTCCAGCCGGTCGCACATGCGGCTCACCGAGGGCGGTGCGGAGCCGAGCAGCTCGCCCAGGGTGCGCAGGCTGATGCCCTCCTCGCGGTCCAGGCTGTACAGCACGCGCAGCTGACTCGCCGAGACGGGTGTCGAGGACACCATGTCCCGGCCGCGCTCCCACAGCACCTCCAGCAACTCGATGAGCTCCCGGGCGGCCTCGGCCGTCCGCTGCGGCTCCTGCGGCGACGGGGCGGGGTTGCTGTTCATGCCTGCCGACACTCCTCGGACGTCCGGGGCCGGGAACAGCGGCCTTGCGACGGACCGGTCATCTCCACATCTCTCCAGAAGGCGGTACGGATCCGGTGGACCGATACGTGACAGTGGAAGGCGCACTGCGCGGGGCGGCACCGCACCTCCTCCTGGACTCCCTCCGCACCAGTCTCGCGCACCTGTACGCCGCGACCTGTGCCGACCTGCTGCTCGTCGACTACGGATTCACGGCCCTGCGCCCCGTGGAGCCCGTCCAGGCACCTGCCGGGATGCCGCACGCGCCCGTGGACGCGGGCCCCGCCGGCCGCGTCTTCCGCACCCAGCAACCATATCTTTTCCGTGATGTCGGGCCCACGGCGACCGTTTACCTGCCCGTCACGGTGCGCGGCGACCGGCTCGGTGTCCTGGTCGTCGTCCTGCCCGCGGACCGGTCCGGTCCCCGGACCACCGCGAGCCTCGCCCGGGTCGCCGAGACCCTCGGACACGCCCTGTGCGTCGCCGACCGGCACACCGACCTCTATCGCCGCACCCGCAGGACGCACGCCCTCAGCGTCGCGGGGGAGATGCAGTGGGACACCCTGCCGGGCCGCGCCTGCGCCGCACCGGCCTTCGACCTGCACGCCTTCTGGGAGCCCGCCTACACCTCCGGGGGGCACCTCCTGGAGTGGAGCGCGACCGAGCGGGACCTGCTGGTCGTCGTCGCCGACGGAGCCGGCCCCGGCACCCCCGCCGCCCTGGCGAGCACCCTCGCCCTGACGGCGATCCGCAACGCCCGGCGGGCCGGTCTCGACCTGGTGACCCAGGCCAGCCTCACCGACCAGGCGCTCTACGGGCAGTACCGCGGCGGGCAGTCGCTCTCCGCCCTGCTGCTGCGGCTCGACCTGACCACCGGCGAGGCCGAGGTGGTGGACGCCGGCTCGCCCACGCTGTGGCGCGTCCGCTCCACGGTGACGGAGCGCATCGAACTGGACCGCCAGCTGCCCCTGGGCATGTTCGAGGACACGGTCTACGCCACCCAGCGCCTCCGCCTGCTCCGCGGCGACCGGCTGGTCTTCGTCGCCCACGGCGGCTCGGAGCCCGCGGCCGGCGACCCGCGCGAGGCGCACGACGGCCCGGTCGCCCGCGTCCTCGGCGGTGACGCCCGGCTGACCGGCGCGGACGTTCCCAGGGCCGTCGTACGGGCGTTGCGCGGGGCGCCCCGTGGCGCGCCGGACGCCGTCCTCGTACTCTGTCTCGACTGGCGCGGCCACGAGGCCGGCCCCCCGGACGAGGGGCGGCGCGGACGGTCCGCGCCGGTCCGGCCCGCACGTCCCTGACGCCCGGACGGGCGACGACCGCCACCGTGTGCGGTGTGGGAACCATGAAGAGGGGAAAGGCGGGTACGAGGAGCCCAGCTGCCGGCCCAGGACGAGGGGAGTACGAGCGCCATGACGGACGCGATCACCGCGGAGCGAGCGGTCCCGGAACCGCTCCTGTCCGCCGGTGCCGTCTACGCCGACGGCTCCCGCGGCGGGGCGATCGCCTCCGCCCGCGCCTTCACCGCCGACTTCCTCGCGGGCGCACCGGCCGTGCTGCCCGGACCGGTCGGCGCGGAGCGCGTCGAGCTCGCGCAGCTGGTGGTCAGCGAACTGGTCACCAACGCGATCCGGCACACGACCGGCCCCTGCCGGCTGCTCCTCGAACTGTGCCGCGATGCCCTGGAGATCTCGGTCTTCGACCAGGAGCCCGCCGCTCCGGTGCCCCGCGGGCACGATCCCCGCCGGATCGGCCAGCACGGCGTCGAGATCGTCGTCGCCGTCTGCGAGAGCGTGACCGTGGAGCCCGCTCCGGAGGGGAAACGGGTCCGCGCCCGCCTCTCCCTCCGGCCGGGGCACGCCGGCCCGGCGGACCGGCGGCACCGTCGGACGCGCTGACGCCCGGCACCGCCCCGCCGGGCCGGACACCGCGGCCCCCGGTGCGCACCGGGAGCCGCGGTTCCGGTGCCGGTCACCGGCGGTCATCCGCGCGGCGGGTCCGGTGTGCCAGTGACCGCCGCTCGCCCTCGGTCAGGCCGCCCCACACACCCGACGGCGGGTGCGGTTGCGCCAGGGCCGCGCGCAGGCAGGGTTCACGTACCGGGCAGCGCCGGCAGACCTTCTTGGCCTCCTCCGCCTGGGCGAGGGCCGGCGCTCCGGTCCCCAGCGGGAAGAAGAGATCGGGGTCGACGTCCTGGCAGGCGGCGGCCGCACGCCAGCGTTCCATGTGAGCCTCCTGGAAGGGGAGTCGGGACGGTGTCCCGTTCGCCTGACCGCTCGCCCGTCCGTGAAACCCGGTCGGCACCGCGTCCGGCGATCCGGCCGGCCGCGCGCAGCACGTCGAAACGCCCCGGCCCGGCCGGCCCGGCGTGGCCTCCCGGATCCTCTTCCGGCGTCTGCTGACGGGCCGTCATGGCCTTCACGAAATCACGACATCTTCGATGCGTCCGTCTCGGCGGCACGAGGTGTAACAGCGGCGGGACGGGTCAAGCGGACACCGCACCCGCTCGCTGACAGCCCCTCAGCCGGAGGTCCCCATGCACCAGCACCCCGTCGCGCCGCTCCCCGCACCGCGCGTCCTCACCCGGCCCATGGCCATGGAACTGCTCACCGCCGAAGCGGCGGTCCGGGTCGACACCACCCTCGGATACGACTCCCGCGACCCCCACGCCCTCAGCGTCGCCTTCCACCTCCTCGGCGAGGAGCCCGTGGTGTGGCGCGTCGACCGGGAGATGGTCCTCACCGGTTCGCTCCAGCCCGTCGGCGACGGCGAGATCCGACTCCGGCCCGCCCCGGACGGAGGACTTCTCCTCCGGCTCGGGCCGGCCGGACAGAGCGCCCTCGTCCGGTGCGAACAGGAGGCGCTCGCCCGCTTCGTACGCGACACCTTCGTCCTGGTGCCGCACGGCACGGAGGAGCGCCACATCGACTGGGGGCCGCTGCTCGCGTCCCTGAGGCGCTGACGCGGTGCGCCGCGACGCCCCGGGCGGGGCCCCGCCCCCGGTCCCGCTCAGTCGGCGCGGCCGGGGGCGGCCGGACGGAAGCAGGCCGTGACGGCCTTGCCCCGCGGACAGGCGCGGGTCCGCACGTCGTCCCCGAGCGCGTCGACCAGAAGCAGCCCCCGGCCGCCCGGCGCTTCGTCGTCCGGGCTGCGCCTCCGGGGAACCACCGGCGAGGCGTCGTGCACGGTGACGTGCAGGCACTCCTCGTCCCAGGTGAGGATCAGCTGCGCGTCGCTGTGGGCGTGCACATGGGCGTTGGTGACCAGTTCGGAGACCGTCAGCACGACGGAGTCCGCCGTGTCGGGGGCGGTGCGGTCCCAGCCGAGCACGGCCAGGTGCTCGCGCGTCCAGTCCCGGGCCGCCCTGACGCTGCTGCCCATCGGCAGCGACCGCGCCCAGCCGACGGCCCTGATCGAGGGATGCCGCTCCATGACTCTCCTTCGGACGACCGGTGTGCGGTTTCCGTCTGCCCGCGGACCGGGGAGGGAACCGGGACGACAAAAAACGGGAGTCGGTGGGTGTGGACGTGTGAAGTCCGGGTAGGCGAGCAGCCCCTGGGGCGTCCGCCCCGGTAGGAGACACGCGTGGAAGGGGAGCGGTGTGACGGTCACTGCGATGTCGGACGCGGCGGTCGAGGCGGGCACGGGGGCGCTGCCGCGGATCCCGGACACCTCGGTGGTCGCGCCCCACGACGCCCGGGCCCTGTCGAAGGTCTTCTTCCGGGAGCTCGCCACGCTGGAGGAGGGGACGCACGAGTACCAGTACGCGCGCAACACCCTCATCGAGATGAACATGAGCCTGGTCCGCTACGCCGCCGGGCGGTTCCGACACCGCGCCGACGAGATGGAGGACATCGTCCAGGTCGGCATGATCGGCCTGATCAAGGCGATCGACCGGTTCGAGCTGTCGCGGGAGGTCGAGTTCACCACCTTCGCCGTCCCCTACATCGTCGGCGAGATCAAGCGGTTCTTCCGGGACACCTCCTGGGCGGTGCACGTGCCCCGCCGGCTCCAGGAGGCGCGGGTGGAACTGGCCAGGGCGACCGAGGAACTCAGCAGCCGCCTCGGCCGGATGCCGACGGTCAAGGAACTGGCCGAGCTGATGAGCCTCAGCGAGGAGGAGGTCACCGAGGCCCGGCTGGCCTCCAACGGCTACACCTCCTCGTCGCTGGACGCCGCGCTCGGCGGCGCCGACGAGGACGGCGACGCCTCCCTGGCGGACTTCATCGGCAGCGAGGACCCCGCCATGGCCCTGGTGGAGGACTTCCACTCGCTGGCCCCGCTGATCGCCGACCTCGACGAGCGAGACCGCCGGATCGTCCACCTGCGGTTCGTCGAGGAACTGACCCAGGCCGAGATCGGTCAGCGGCTCGGCTGCTCGCAGATGCACGTCTCGCGACTGCTCGCCCGCACCGTGAAGCGCCTGCGCGAGGGCCTGCTGGGTACCGGCGCCGGCTGATCCGGGCCGCACCGGCGCCCCTGGCCCGACGGTCGGGCACGCTGAGCGGCGACACCGGCACCGGCGCCCGTCATGGCGGCGGTCGGCCTGCTGGTGGCTCCGTGTTCCGCCTCCGGCTGCGTCGGCTCCTTCGCGCACGCCCCGACCCGGGTCCGCCACTCCCAGGGCGGTCGGGGACCTGAGGTCAGTGGTGCGCGTGGTGCCCCTCGTGCGCCGCCGCGGGGGCGCCGGCCCCGGCGTTGACGGTCCGTACCGTGAACTCGGCGGTCCGGACGCCGCCTTCGTGCCGGAAGTCCAGGAAGAGGCGGTACGTGCCGGCCGAGGGCGCGACCGCCATGAAGGCGATCTCGGGCCCGGCCGCGGTGACGCCGTCGCCGGGGTGGCCCTCCGGGTGGACGTGGAGGTAGCCGAGGTCGCCGACCCGCAGCGCCACGAGGTGGCCGTACGCGGCGAGATAGGGCTCCAGGTCGGTGACGGGTCGTCCGTCCCGGCTGACGGTGAGGGTCAGGGCGCTCGCCTCGCCGGGGACGAGGTCGCCGTCGAGGGTGACGGCGTACGCGCCGAGCCGCGCGGTGCGGTCGGCCGCGGGCAGGGGCCGCGGGGCGTACGCGCCGGTGACAGCGACGTCGATCCCGAGCGTCATCGCCCCGTCGTGGGCGGCCGGGTGGATGTCGGCGAAGAACCTCCAGTCGCCCGGCTCCAGGTCCAGTTCGGTGCTCCAGGTGCCCTTCTCGTCCTTGACCGGGTGCACGTGCTGGAACCCGGACGTGTCGCGCCGGACGGCGATGAAGTGCAGCTCCTTCTCGTGCTCCGGGACGAACGCGGTCACCGGCTGCCCGTCGGGGCCGATCACCCGGAAGCGGACCGGCTGCCGGCCGGCGTCGAGGATCGTCGCGTCGAGTTCGAGGGTGTAGCCGTTCTCCGAGACCGAGAGGCCACCGGGCCGGGCGCCGCCGTGGGCGGCGTGCGCGGCGTGGCCTCCGTGGCTGCCGTGGTGCTGGGTGTGGGCGGCGTGGTCGTGGCCGGTGTGGTTCTGCATGGCGGTCTCCCCTGAAAGCGATGTGGGCCGGTGCGGTGCTCGTCCGCGCCGGGCGACGATCAGAACCATATACCCCCCAGGGGTATCCCGACGAGGCCTGATGGGAGAAATCTCGCCGTTGTGCGGGGCCGGTCGCATACTGGCGGCGTACAGCAGGCGGCCGGGGCCCGCGTCGGCAGAGCCGGGCTGTCGGTGGGTCCGGGACCGCGGGCGACGGTCGTCGACGACGGCTCAGCAGGGACCACCGCCATGACCACCACAGAACCCGCTGCGCGGATACCCGGTTTCCAGGGCCAACTGATCGGGCCCGCCGACGCGGAGTACGAGACCTTCCGCCGCTGCTTCAACCGGGACCACGACCAGCATCCGGCCCTGGTCGCCCGCTGCACGAGCCCCGAGGACGTGTGCGGGGCACTGGAATTCGCGCGGGAGAACGGGCTCGGGGTGTCGGTGCGCGGGGGCGGGCACGCCACCGCCGGGTTCGCCTCCTGCGAGGGCGGGCTCGTCGTCGACACCAGCCCCATGAAGCACGTCGAGATCGACGCCGAGGCCCGCACCGGGCGCTTCGGGGCCGGCCTCACCTGGGGCGAACTCGACGCCGCAACTCAGGAGTTCGGGCTCGCCGTGACAGGCGGGCGGGTCTCCGACACCGGCGTCGCAGGACTCACCCTCGGCAGCGGCTCCGGCTGGCTGGAGCGCATGTACGGGCCCACGGCCTGGAACATGCTGTCCGCCCGGGTGGTGACCGCCGACGGACGGATCCTGCGGGCCGACGCCGAGCAGCACCCCGACCTCTTCTGGGGACTGCGGGGCGGCGGCGGCAACTTCGGCGTCGTGACCGAGTTCGGCTTCCGGCTCCACCCGGTCGGACCGCTCGTGTACGCCGGGATGCTGCTCCACCCGCGCGCGGCCGCCGGACCGCTCACCCGCTTCTACCGCGACTTCCTGGAACAGGCACCCGACGAGGTCACCGGCGCCGTCGCACTGATCACCGCGCCGCCCGAGGAGTTCGTGCCCGAAGCGGCCCGCGGCAAGCCGGCCGTCGGCGTGATCGTCGCGTACATCGGCGACCCGGGGCGCGGCGAGGAGGTCCTGAAACCGCTGGTCGAGTGGGGCGAGCCGCTGGTGCGCCGGGTCCAGCCCATGCCGTACACCGCCGTACAGCGGATGCTGGACGACGGCACCCCGACGGGAGTCAGCGAGTACTTCAAGATCGACTACCTGCCGGAACTGCCGGACGAGGCCCTCGACACGGCGATCGCGCAGGCCGAGTCCGTGACCGCGCCCATGACCCAGATCATCTTCTGCCCGCTGGGCGGGGAGATGGACCGCGTGGACGCCGACGCCATGGCGCTGGCCGTCCCGCCGGCGAAGTGGGTGTACTTCTGCCTCGCCGTCTGGTGGGGCAACGAGGGACGAGCACGGCACATCGACTGGGCGCGCGGCTTCCACGCGGCGATGCGCCCGTGGACGACCGGCACCTCGGTGCCCAACTTCATCGGCACCGACGAGGGCGCCCGGCTGCGCGCCTCGTACGGACCGGAGAAGTACGCCCGTCTGGTGGCCCTCAAGGACCGCTACGACCCCGGGAACGTCTTCGCCCTGAACCAGAACATCCTGCCGAGCGGCTGAGCCGGGTCCGGGCCGGCCCGGACGGGAGGAGAGCGCCATGCGGACGGCCGAACGGCGCACCACGGCGGGACGCCCCCTGCGGTCCGGCGAGCTGCTGCCGGTCCGGCAACTGGCCGTCGCCTGGGCCCTGATCGTCCTCATCGCCGCCCTCGCCTGGGTGCTCACCGTCGGCCAGGCCCGCGACATGGGCGTCGAGCCCGGCACCATGGGTCTCGCGCTGCCGCTGTTCCTGCTGCTGTGGCTCGCGATGATGGCGGCGATGATGCTGCCCTCGGTCGCGCCCGTCGCCCTGACCTGGACCCGGGGCATCGCCCGCGGCTCCCGGGGCGCCACCCGGGCGCTGCGCACGGCCGCGTTCCTCTCCGGCTATCTGCTCGCCTGGACGGCCTTCGGACTGCTCGCGTACGGCGGGCTCGCGCTCACCGGCGGCCTGGTCGAGCGGCACCCGGACGCCGCCCGGTGGATCGCCGCGGCCGCCTTCGCGCTGGCAGGGCTCTACCAGCTCGGGCCGCTCAAGGACATCTGCCTGCGCCACTGCCGCAGCCCGATGGCCCAGCTGATGCGCTACGCCGCCTTCCGCCCCCGGCTGCGCGACCTCCGGGTGGGCCTGCACCACGGCGCGTACTGCGTGGGCTGCTGCTGGGCGCTGATGGTCCTGCTGGTCCCGCTCGGGGTCATGAACATCGCCGCGATGGCGGGCGTGGCGGCGCTGATCTTCCTGGAGAAGCTCTGGTCCCGTGGCCCGCTCCTGGCCAGGGTGGCCGGCGTCGCCTTCCTCGTCCTCGCCGTGCTCGCGCTCTTCCAGGACTGGCTCCTCCCGGGCCTGCACGGCTCGATGGCCCCGATGTGAAGGGCCACGACCGGCTCGGTGACCGGCTCGGCGGGTCCGGTGACGGTGACGATCCGGCGGGTGGCGGGCGTGCTCAGCGGGCCGCCTCCTCGCGGACGCGTCCCGGATCGGGGCCGGGTTCCCCGGTCCGTCCGGGGGCCGGCAGCAGCCCGGCGCCGCGCAGATGGGCGCGGGCGCCCGCGATGGCCTCGGGGGTCGTGGCGTACGTGCGGCCCTCGCGCCGCAGCAGGTCGAGCGCGCCGACCGAGTCGAGGGCCTTGCGCTGCTCGGGCCGCACGCCCGAGGTCAGCACGACGATCCCGCGCCGGTCGAGCCTCTCCACGACGTCCTTGAGGACGAGCGCGCCGGTGGCGTCCACCGTGGTCACCCGGGACATCCGCAGGACAACCACGCGGACGTCGGCGACCTCGGCGAGTTCGAGCAGGAAGCGGTGGGCGGCGGCGAAGAACAACGGGCCGTCGATCCGGTAGGCGACGATGTGCAGGGCGAGCAGGGCGCGCTCCTCCGCGCTGTGTTCCCCGGCCAGGTCGGCGGCGAAGTCGACCTCGGCGAGGCGGGCCTGCCGGGCCACGGCGCGCAGCGCGAGGGCACCCGCGACCACCAGGCCGATGATCACCGCGTACACGAGGTCGAGGGCGAGCGTCGCGGCGGCCGTGAGGATCAGCACCACGGCGTCCGAGCGGGTGGCCCGGGCCATCGCGCGCAGCGAGCCGACCTCGACCATGCGGATCGCTGTGGCGATCAGGACGCCCGCGAGCGCGGCGAGCGGGATCCGCGACACCAGCGGCGCGGCGGCGAGGACGATCAGGGCGAGGACGACGGCGTGGGTGAGGGCCGCGAGCCGTGAGGAGGCCCCGGAGCGCACGTTGACGGCGGTACGGGCGATGGCGGCCGTGGCGGGGACGCCACCGAACAGCGGAGCGGCCAGATTCGCGAGCCCCTGTCCGAACAGCTCCCGGTCCGGGTCGTGCCGCCGGCCCACCGTCATGCCGTCGGCGACCGTCGCGGAGAGCAGCGACTCCAGGGCGGCGAGCGCGGCCACCGCCACGGCGGGCGCGAGCAGCGAGCCGAGCGCGGAGACGTCGAGGAAGTCGAGGGAGGGCGCGGGCAGCCCGGCCGGCAGGTCGCCGATGGGGTCCGCGTCGAGGGGGAGGACCTGGGTCGCGAGGGTCGCGGCGGCGACCGCCACGATCGAGAAGGGCACGGTGGGGTGCCGGCGGGCCCCCAGCAGCATGATCAGCGCCACCCCGCCCGCGAGCCCCACGGAGGTCCAGTCCGGCGCCTTCGCGAACTCACGGGCCGCCTGCCAGGTGACCACCAGGACCCGGTCGCCCTCGGGTCTGGGCACGCCGAGCGCGCTCGGGACCTGCTGGAGGCCGATGACCAGCGCGATGCCGAGGGTGAAGCCCTCGACGACGGGGGCCGGGACGTAGCGCATGGACCGCCCGGCCCGGGCCACCGCGAGGACGATCAGGAGCACGCCCGCCATCAGGCCGACGGTCAGCACGCCACCGGGGCCGTATTCGGCCACGATCGGCACGAGGACCACGGTCATGGCGCCGGTCGGGCCGGACACCTGGAGGTCGGAGCCGCCGAACAGCGCGGCCAGCGCGCCGGCGACCACGGCGGTGGCCAGACCCGCCTCAGCGCCGAGGCCGGAGGAGACGCCGAAGCCGAGGGCCAGCGGCAGGGCGACGACGGCGACGGTGAGGCCCGCGAGCAGGTCGCGCCGCGGGGAGCCGAGCATGGCGGCGTAGTCGGCACGGACGGGCAGCAGGGCGCGGACCCGGCGCAGGGCCCCGCCGAGGGCGGTGCTCATCGGGCGGCGGTCCGGGCTTCACGCCCGCGGACCGGGTGACCGGGCGTCCGGAGGAACTGGGCCTCGGCCCGGTACGGCGGCACCGACACGTCTCGGTCTCTCCTCACGCCCCGCGGGGCGGGGTCCGGGGGTGCCCGCGGCTGTCCGCGGGCTGACCGATCCATGATGTAGCGAATTGCAGAATTTCGCAATTCGCTCACATGGAAGGCCGAGTATCGGCGCGGACCGCCAGGACCGTCGTGTCGTCCGCCAGGCCGCCCGCCGCGTGCGTCGCCGCCGCGGTCCGGACGTGGCGGACGAGGGCGTCCGGCGCGGCGAGGGCGGGGTCGGAGCGGAGGGCCCCGGCGAGGTCCTCGTGCAGCGGGTAGGAGGCGCCGTGGGCGTCCCGGGCCTCGGTCACGCCGTCCGAGCAGAGCAGCAGGGTCTCGCCGGACGCGAGGACGAAGCGGGTGGCGGAGGGAGGCGAGTCGGCCAGGGACAGCAGGCCCAGCGGGAGGGCCGGCTCGCCGGTCAGCGGGCGCACGCCGGCGGCGCTCACCGCGAGCGGCGTGAGGTGCCCGCAGTTGACCAGGTCCACGGCGCGGGCGGCGTCCGCCCCGGTGGGCGGGAAGTGGAGGAGCGCGGCGGTCGCGAAGCGCTCGGTCTCGTCGCCGCCGAGCGCCCGCACGTACTCCTGGTGCCGTCGCAGCCGGCCGTCCATGCGCAGGGCGACCCCGGCCAGCTCCCGCTCGTGGGCGGCGGCCTCCCGGAAGCTGCCGACCAGCGCCGCCGCGCAGGCGACCGCGTCGAGGCCCTTGCCCTGGACGTCGCCGAGGACCAGCCGGGTGCCGTGCGCCGACGGCTGGATGTCGTAGAAGTCCCCGCCGACCCGGGCGGCCACGTCCGCCGTCGTGTACGCGGCGGCGTGCTCCAGGCCGCCCCACCCCTGCGGCAGCGGGCGCAGCACCGTCCGCCAGGTGGTGTCGGCGACCTCGCGCGTGCGCGC
This sequence comes from Streptomyces sp. NPDC053541, assembly GCF_044544705.1. Classification (NCBI taxonomy): domain Bacteria; kingdom Bacillati; phylum Actinomycetota; class Actinomycetes; order Kitasatosporales; family Streptomycetaceae; genus Streptomyces; species Streptomyces sp. NPDC053541. The sequence goes on along the minus strand of NZ_JBITXM010000014.1, from coordinate 89,707 downwards.
GGCCCGGCGCACCGCCCGCAGTCGGGCGCAGCACACGGCCACCGCGCCGAGGCCGCTGACCAGGATCAGGGCGAGGCCGGAGGCGGTGCTGTGCAGGGCGACGAACGCCGCCAGCGTGAGCACCGCGTACGCCGCCGTGACCCGGACGCTGCTGAGGAGCGCCGCGAGGCCGGGGACGAGGGTCAGCCAGGCGAGGCACTGCCCGCCGGTCAGGTGCCCGGCCCCGTGCAGGGCCAGGAGCAGGGCCATCAGGACGCCGGGGAGCAGCAGGGCCGCTATGCGGCGCGGCCGCGCGGACCCGGCGGTCCCGGCCGGGGCGTACGGGCCCGCCGGGTCGTACGGGTCGACCGGCGCGGCGAGCACGGCGGGGAGGCGGTGGCGCTCCCAGGAGAGGTTCACCCTTCAACTTCACCTCGCGGACGGGGCGCGGTCGACCGGTCCGAAGTCCCGAACCCACCCGCCGAAAGGCCCCGCCGGCCTTGGGAAACCTGAAGCCCCCGGGCCCTACGAGCCGCCGCCCACGCCCAGCGCCTGGAGGTCGACCATGCCGTAGGCCTGGCTCACGTAGACGTTCGTCAGGCGCGGGTTGCGGTAGTTCAGCGTCTTCTGGGCGACGATCGGCAGGTAGTAGGCGCCGTCCGTGACCTTGTGGTTGATGTCGCGGTAGATCCCGGCGGCCTTCGTGGGGTCGGTCTCGGCCGCCGCCCGGTCGAAGAGGGCGTCGATCGCCGGGTCGTCGACCTGGGCGTAGTCGGTGTTGCCCGAGGGGATCATCGAGCGGCTGTCGGCGAGCGGCTGGAGGAAGCTCGCGCCGTGCGGGTGGTCGGCGCCCCAGCCGGCCAGGAGCAGGCCGTAGCCCCGGTTCCGGACCGTGGCCGGTGAACCCACGGTCTCGTAGAACTTCGAGAGGTCCAGCTTCTCGACCTCGATCGTGATGCCGACCTGCTTGAGGGAGGCGCGCAGCGCCTCGGCGGTGACGATCTGCTGGGTGTGGTTGTCCCGCACCGCCAGCTTGGTGGCGAAACCCTGCGGGCGGCCGCAGGCGCGCAGCTCCTCGCGGGCCTTCTCGGGCTGCGGCTTGCCCGCCGTCAGGCCGAAGGGGTCGTAGGCGTCCGAGCCGGGGATGGTCGGGGGCAGCAGGCTGCCGAGCGGCGCGCCCGCCGTGGGGCCGCCGCGCGCGGTCTGCAGGGCCTTCGGGTCGGCCGCGTAGAACACGGCCTTGCGGCAGTGCGCGTTGTCGAACGGGGCCACCGCCGACACCAGCGCGAGCAGCGGCACGTAACCGGTGGCGGGAGCGTCCGCCGAGGCCTTGAGGGTCCGGTCGCCGAGCACCCGCGCCGCGGCGGCCTGCGACAGCCCGGACTGCTGGGCGTCGAGGTCGGCCGAGCCGGCCAGGAGCTGGGTGGTGAGCGCCTCGGTGTTCTTCGTGAAGGTCAGCTCGATCCGGTCGGGCAGCGCCTTGCGCACCGGGTCGGTGGACTGCTTCCAGCCGGGATTGCGCACCAGGACCAGCTTCTCCTCCGGGGTGTACGAGGAGAACGCGTACGGCCCCGAGGCCACCGGCCTGGTGCCGTAGCGCGCGCCGGTGTCCTTCGCCCGGGGCACCGGCGAGGTGGCGCCCATGGCCAGCAGGTGCGGGAAGCGCGAGTCGGCCTTGGCGAGCCGGAACACCAGGGTGCGGTCGTCGGGCGTCTCGATCGTCGACAGGCCGTTCTTCCCGGGGCTGGTGTCCTTGGCCGGGCCCGGGTACTTCCGCTGCGGGTCCAGGGCGTCGACGAAGTACGTCGGGCCGCCGGGGAGCACCTCCTGGTCGAAGGTGCGCTCGATCGCGTACTTCACGTCCCCGCTCGCGATCGGGCTGCCGTCCTCGTAGGTCAGCCCGGACCGCAACCGCACGGTGTACGTCTTCCCGTCGGGCGACACCTCCGGCTGCGCCTCGGCGAGGTCCGGGACGAGCGAGGTGCCGGCCCGGCCGGGCTTGGTGTCGTAGGTGAGCAGGGTGCGGGCGTAGAGCCGCTGGAAGTTCCACACCCAGCCGTAGTACGCGCGGCCGGTGTCCCAGGAGTCGGCGTCGTAGGTGGCGCGCAGCCGCAGCGTGCCGCCCTTGGCGGTGGAGGGGTTGACCACGCCGGTGACGGCCGCGTCGAAGCCGGTGGGGCCGGGCTTGTCGATGCCGGTGCCCGAACCGCCGTTCTCGCCGGACGCGTTCTTGTCGCCGCCCTGGTCCTTGCCCTGGCTCATCAGGACGGCGGTGGTCACGCCGGCGCCCGTGACGAGCGCCGCCGCGACGGCGATGGCCACGATCCGGCGGGCGCGCGCCGTCCGGGCGCGCGGCGCCGCCGGGGGCCGGTCGGGCGAGGTCGGGTGCGCCGCGGCGGGCGGCCAGGTCGGGGCCGGCCCGCCCGGCTCAGGGGCCAGCTGCGGTACGGGCGCGGGCGCCGGGGCCTGTGCGGGCATCGGCGGCACGGGGCCGGGCAGCGGGGGCGGCGCCGGGACCGGCGTCGCCGGTACGGACGGCTGCGGGGCGGGACCGGGGGCCGGGGCGGGCGCTTCCGGTTCCGGTGCGGGCTCGGGCCGTTTGGCCAGGGCGTCCCGGGGGTCGGGCGCCGACGGCGGGGGCGTCTTGACGGCCCCGGCCGCGGCCCCCGCAGAGCCCCCGGCTCCGGCCTCGGCGGCTCCGTCCGCCGCCTCGGGCCCAGCCGCCGGGCGGGTGAGCGCCGCGGCCACCGGTGCCGGCAGCCAGTCCGTCTCCCGGGGCAGTCCGCCGCCGAGGGTGTGGGTGCCGGTCTCGCCGAGCAACCGGGCGAACTCCGCGAGGAGTTCGGGCACGGTCGGGCGGCGCTCCGGGTCCTTCTCCAGACAGCGGGCCACGAAGTCGGTGCCCTCCGGCAGCCCGCGCAGGTCCGGATCCTCGTACACCGCACGGAAGTTGACGGAGTGCGGCGAGCCGAGGCCGAAGGGGGACTTGCCGGTGCCGGCGAAGGCGAGCACCGCGCCGAGCGAGAACACGTCGCTCGCCGGGCCGATCCGATGTCCCGTCACCTGCTCCGGCGACATGTAGCCGGGGGTGCCGATGACCATGCCGGTCTGGGTGAGGACACTGGACTCGGTGGCCAGCGAGATGCCGAAGTCGATGACGCGGGGGCCGTCGGTGGCGAGCAGCACGTTCGACGGCTTGAGGTCGCGGTGGATCAGGCCCGTGCCGTGGATGGCCTCCAGGGCCTCGACGAGCCCGGCGCCCAGGTGGTGCAGCGAGCGCCGGGGCCAGGCCCCGTGGGCCTGGACCGCCGCGTCGAGCGCCAGGCCCGGCACGTAGGCGGTGGCGAGCCAGGCGGGGGAGCCCTCGGGGTCGGCGTCGACCACGGCCGCGGTGAAGAAGCCGGTCACCCGCCGGGCCGCCTCGACCTCCCGGGCGAACCGCCGCAGGAAGTCGGGGTCCTCGGAGAGTTCGGCGCGCACGACCTTCACGGCGACCATCCGGCCGCTGGTCGACCGGCCGAGGTACACCCGGCCCATGCCGCCCGCGCCGAGCCGCGCGAGGATCCGGTACCGCCCCACCTGCCGCGGATCTGCCGCGCCGAGCGCTTCCAACGTTCCCCCCGGTCGGTGACCCCACCGGCGGGGGTCGTCCGGGGTCGATTACATCAGACCCCGGCGCCCGAACGGGCGGCCGGGCGCCGGGCGTAGCAGAAGAGGTGCTCCTCCGGCATGGCCGAGGGCGCGTCGGGGCGGAACTCCGAGACCGCCCGGTGCAGCACCTCGAGCCCGCAGTCCTCGCGCAGCAGCCGCACGTACTCCTCGGCGGAGAAGCTGGAGACCCGGGCCCGGCGGCCCATCCAGACGATCTCCACGTCCGCCACGTCCGCCGGGACGGTCGCGCTCACCAGGAGTCCGCCCGGCTTCAGCCAGGACGCCATCCGCCGCAGCGCCCCGGCGGCCCCTGCCCGGTCCATCATCAGCAGCGGGAAGAAGGCGCACACCGCGTCGTAGCCGTCCTCGGGTGCCGTGAACTCCCGCACGTCCGCCTGCTCGAAGCGGGCCCCGGGCACCTGGCGGCGGGCCAGCTCCACCATGCCGGCCGACACGTCGATGCCGGTGACCGCGTGCCCGGCGCGGTCCAGGAGCTCGGCCACCGGGCGTCCGGTGCCGCTGCCGACGTCCAGGACCCGGGCGCCCCGGGGCAGCCGGCCGAGCAGCCAGTCGACGGCGGCCAGCTGCTCCGGCAGGTGCCCGAAGGCCTTCTCGTAGCCGATGCCGAGGTCGTCGAACAGCTCGGCGGCCGTCAGCGCCCGCCCCTCGGAACCCGTTGCGCTCATGTCGCTCCCCTCCCGCGGGCCGGCGGCCCGGTGTCCCGGACCGCCTACCCAGCGGGCGCCCGGCGCATGTCGGCGCACGGGCCCCGCCCCCCGCACGCTCGGCACCCTGACGCGCGGGACCCGGGGCGCGCCGGTCCCCGTTCGGCGGGCGTCCGCCCGTCACCCCGGTCTTCGACCGGTCGCGGGCGTGACCGGCCGCCGTCGTGTGGCCGAAACCGCGAGGCCGCGCCGCCGCGGTCCGCTCGTTCGGCGGAGGCGGCCGCGCGCCCCCGTGGCGCCCCACGTGACTCGCTGGCCTGACGGCTTCTCAATGAGCCGTGGCAGCAGCTGAGTTGCGAAGGGGGCGTGCGGATCACGATGCACGCCCCGGCGCGCTCTCCCCGGCTGGCTCGAATGTCGCCATCACCCGGATAAACCCCGTCCGAAACAAGATCACTGGTTCGAGGTAACGGCGCCGTTCCGGCTGGGCGAGCCCCCTCTCGCGACGGTTACTGTTCCCCGGGATCTGGACGGAATCCCAGAGATTGTGTCGGTTTTTCCTCTTTTCAAGGAGCGCTCGTCCCATGACCGTTGAGACCGGCCCGGAGCTGGAGCTGGAGCCGAACCGGCCGCAGTCCAGCCTCAGCACCGCGGCAGCCCGGAACCTCGCCACCACGACCAAGTCCGCCCCGCAGATGCAGGAGATCACCTCCCGGTGGCTGCTGCGCATGCTCCCCTGGGTGGAGACGAAGGGCGGCGCCTACCGGGTGAACCGCCGGCTGAGCTACAGCGTCGGCGACGGCGTCATCGAGTTCGTGCAGGACGGCGCCACCGTCCGGGTCATCCCCCGGGAGCTCGGCGAACTCGCCCTGCTGCGCGGCTTCGACGACGAGGACGTGCTCCGCGCGCTCGCCGACCGCTGCGTCCAGCGCGACTTCCGCGCCGGCGAGGTGCTCGTCGAGCGCGGCGCCCCCGCCGAGCAGATCCACCTCATCGCGCACGGCCGGATCAGCCAGACCTCGGTCGGCAAGTACGGGGACGAGGTCTCCGTCGCGGTCCTCGCCGACGGCGACCGGTTCGGTGAGAACGCCCTCCTGGACGCCGACGCCAGGTGGGACTACACCGCCACGGCCGAGACCCCCGGCACCCTGCTCACCCTCTCCCGCGCCGACTTCGCCGCCGTGCAGGCCCAGTCCGCCTCGCTGGCGAACCACATCCACGAGTTCAGCACGCTGCCCGCGCAGCGGCAGAACAAGCACGGCGAGGCCGAGATCGCCATGTCCGCCGGCCACGTCGGCGAGGCCGAACTCCCCGGCGCCTTCGTGGACTACGAGCTCAACCCGCGCGAGTACGAGCTGTCCGTCGCCCAGACGGTGCTGCGCGTCCACACCCGGGTCGCCGACCTCTACAACGGCCCGATGAACCAGACCGAGGAACAGCTCCGGCTCACGATCGAGGCGCTCCGCGAGCGCCAGGAGCACGAGCTGATCAACAACCGCGAGTTCGGTCTGCTCCACAACGCCGACTTCAAGCAGCGGATCCAGCCCCACTCCGGCGCGCCCACCCCGGACGACCTCGACGAACTGCTGTGCCGCCGGCGCGGCACCAAGTTCCTCTTCGCCCACCCGAAGACCATCGCGGCGATCGGGCGCGAGTTCAACAGCCGCGGCCTCTACCCGGACCACGTCGACGTCGGCGGCCAGTCCGTCCCGGCCTGGCGCGGGGTCCCGATCCTGCCCTGCAACAAGATCCCGATCAGCAAGGAACAGACCAGCTCGATCATCGCCATGCGTACCGGCGAGGACAACCAGGGCGTCATCGGCCTGCGCCAGACCGGTCTGCCGGAGGAGTACGAGCCCGGCCTGTCGGTGCGCTTCATGGGCATCAACGAGCAGGCGATCATCTCCTACCTGGTCACCACCTACTACTCCGCCGCGATCCTCGTCCCCGACGCGCTCGGCGTGCTCGAGAACGTCCAGATCGCCCGCCGCCGCGACTAGTACGGCGTCATCCGCCCCCGGCGCGCGACGTCCGGCAGCCGCCGGACGCCGCGCGCCCGCCCGGCCGCGTCCGTCCGGGCCGGCCCCCTCATCCCAGCAAGGAGCCACGGATGCCCGACACCGGGCTTTCCCCGCTGCCCGGCCCGCCCACCGCCCCGTTCCGGTCCGTGCCGGCCGCCCCGGCGGAGCCGGCCGCACCCGCACCGGCCGCACCGGTCGAACCGCAGGCCGGCCCCGCGCCCGTACCGCCCGCGTCCGCCCTGGAACGCATCCTGCGCGGCCCGAGCGGCCTCGGCACCGCGGCGCTCTCCCTCGCCCGGCGGCCCGCGCGACCGGCCCCCGAGACCCCGGCCGCACCGCAGGCCCCGGACGAGCCGCCCGCACCGGAGCTGCTCGCGGCGCTCGACGCGGCGCCCGCGCCCGCGACCACGGCCACCCAGGGCAACCCCATCCCCGGCCTGTACTTCCACCCCATCGCCGAGCCCGACCCGGCCCGGGTGGCGGAGGTCAGCCGCCGGATCAAGGAATGGGCGGTGGACGAGGTCCAGGCGTACCCCCCGGAGTGGGAGGACCAGTTCGACGGCTTCTCCGTCGGGCGCTACATGGTCGCCTGCCACCCCGACGCGCCCACGGTCGACCACCTCATGGCGGCCACCCGCCTCATGGTCGCCGAGAACGCGGTCGACGACTGCTACTGCGAGGACCACGGCGGCTCGCCGATCGGCCTCGGCAGCCGGCTGCTCCTGGCGCACACCGCGCTCGACCCGCTGCACACCACCACCGAGTACGAGCCGGCCTGGCAGGCCTCGCTGGAGTCGGACGCGCCGCGGCGCGCGTACCGCTCCGCCATGGCGTACTTCACCCAGCTGGCCACGCCGTCCCAGGCGGACCGCTACCGGCACGACATGGCCCGGCTGCACATGGGCTACCTCGCCGAGGCGGCCTGGGCCGAGACCGACCACGTGCCCGAGGTGTGGGAGTACCTGGCGATGCGCCAGTTCAACAACTTCCGCCCCTGTCCCACCATCACCGACACCGTCGGCGGCTACGAACTGCCCGCGGACCTGCACGCCCAGCCCGCCATGCAGCGGGTCATCGCCCTCGCCGGCAACGCCACCACGATCGTCAACGACCTCTACTCCTACACCAAGGAGCTGGACAGCCCGGGGACCCACCTCAACCTGCCCGTGGTCATCGCCGAACGCGAGGGCGTCTCCGCCAAGGAGGGCTACCTGAAGGCCGTCGAGGTCCACAACGACCTCATGCACGCCTTCGAGGCCGAGGCCGCCGCGCTGGCCGCCTCCTGTCCCGTGCCCACCGTGCTGCGCTTCCTGCGCGGCGTGGCCGTGTGGGTCGACGGCAACCACTACTGGCACCAGACCAACACCTACCGCTACAGCCTGCCCGACTTCTGGTAAGCACCCGACTTCCGGAAAGAAATGGATTCCTCTGTGACCACCGAGCTGACCCACACCGACGCCTCCGCGATCATCCCCGGCCCCGCGAACCCGTACCAGGGCGACATCGCCCGCTACTGGAACGCCGAGGCCCGGCCGGTGAACCTGCGCCTCGGTGACGTGGACGGCCTCTACCACCACCACTACGGCATCGGCGACGTCGACCACGCCTCGCTCGGCACCCCCGAGGACAGCGAGTACGAGAAGAAGCTCATCACCGAGCTGCACCGCCTGGAGTCCGCCCAGGCCGAGCTGCTCCTCGACCACCTCGGCCCGATCACCCCCGCCGACACCCTCGTCGACGCCGGCTGCGGCCGCGGCGGTTCGAGCGTCATGGCCCACCAGCGCTTCGGCTGCAAGGTCGAGGGCGTCACGCTCTCCTCCACCCAGGCCGACTTCGGCAACAAGCGCGCCCGCGAGCTGGGCATCGACAGCCACGTGCGCGCCCAGGTCTGCAACATGCTCGACACCCCGTTCGAGAAGGGCAGCATCGCCGCCTCCTGGAACAACGAGTCCAGCATGTACGTCGACCTCGACGACCTGATGGCCGAGCACGCCCGCTTCCTGAAGGTCGGCGGCCGCTACGTCACCATCACCGGCTGCTGGAACCCCAAGTACGGCCAGCCCTCCAAGTGGGTCTCCCAGATCAACGCCCACTTCGAGTGCAACATCCACTCCCGCCGCGAGTACCTGCGCGCCATGGCCGACAACCGTCTGGTCCCGAACGCGGTCATCGACCTCACCGCCGCGACCCTCCCGTACTGGGAGCTGCGCGCCACGTCCTCGCTGGTCACCGGCATCGAGGAGGCCTTCATCGAGTCGTACAAGGACGGCTCGTTCCAGTACCTCCTGATCGCCGCCGACCGCGTCTGATCCGCCGCCCCACCGGCGGAACCGGGGCCGGGCCCGTCCACTGGACGGGTCCGGCCCCTCGGCATGGGCGGTATTCGGCCAACTGCCTAGCCGATCATGGGACTTCGGGCCACCCCGTGTTAGCTTCGCGAACAGACCGACGGAGCCGGGGGGACTCATGGAGCGGGGCACACGCACGTGCGCGCGCAGGCGGGCGACGGACGGGGTGACCCGGTGAGCACGCCGAGCCCGAGCCCCAGCCCGACCGGCACGGCGACACCGGCACCCGGCCCGAGCACGAGTCCGAGCCCGAGCACGACTCCGACGCCCGGGCCGACCGGCACGGCGCCGCCGAGCCCGGCTCCCGGCACGCCGAGCCCGCAGCCGACGCCCTCGCCGAGCCCGAACGCGCCGCCGACCCCGCCCGGCCCCTCGGGCCCGCCGCCCCAGCTGCCCCCGGCGACCCCGCCCGCGGTGACGAACCCGTGGACCGCCCCCGGCGGCTTCGACGTCCAGCCGTTCCACCTCTACCAGGTGGCGGCCGCGCTCGCCGTCGAGCAGCAGTCGTTCCACCGGGCGCTGTCGCAGTTCCTCGACGTCCACGCCGGCTACTCCAAGGTCGGCGGATCGGGCACCGTCACGGCCGAGTTCGCCACCCAGTACGCGGCGGTCCTCGCCCTGCTCATCGAGGTGCACGGCAAGGCCGTGGTCGCCGTCGGCGGTGCCGCCGTCGGCTTCACCACGACCGCCAACAACTTCCGGCAGGCCGACGCGGCCACCCACCCGCTCAACCCGCCCTTCCTGCCGCAGCCGCCGCCCCAGGTGATCACCGCGCCGCCGGCGTACCAGACCCCGCCGCCGTTCGGGGTCCGCGACGGCAACGCCGTCGACGACTTCGCCGACATCTTCGACGACGGCGACCTCCCCGGCTCCCTGATGCGGACCGTGATCGAGCAGGCGCTGCGCACTGGCCGCGCGCTGGAGATCCTGCCGCTCCCGAACTACCTCAGGGTCAACCAGCTCTCCCAGGCCTGGCTGCCGTACCAGACCGGTGTCGGCATCATCCAGGGACAGCTCAGCGCCACCGTCGACGCCATCACGGACAACGCCAACAGCGACTGGCACGGGGCGATGCTGCAGTTCGTGTCGTCCCTGTGGGGCACCACCGCCTGGGGCAAGAACACGGCCGGCTACGAATGGGGGCACAAGCCGCCCACCGGCGCCGGCACCAGCCTGCCGGTCTTCGGCGTCCTCAGCACCACCGCCCAGATGCTGGCGCAGGCCATCCGCTCGTACGCGGAGGCCGCCGAGAAGGTCCGCACCGAGCTGCGCGAGATCCTCTACAAGGCCATCAAGGACGCCCTTGCCGTCCTCGACCTGACCGACCTCGCGCACTTCTGGGAGCGCCTCAAGAAGGCGTGGAAGGGCCTGGGCGCCGCGGTGATGGCCAACATCGACACGGACGCCGTCAACCGGGCCGTCGACACCTACGAGACCTCGCTGCGCGAGCAGATCGAGGTGGTGAAGAAGCTCCTGGAGCCGCTGCGCGAGGCCTCCCGCGCCGTGCCGACCTTCACCGCGCAGGAGGCGCGGGCCGAGGCCTTCGGCGCGCGCTCGCTCTTCGAGTTCGACCGGTCGATCGTCCCGCTGAACGAGCAGTCCCGCGACCCCAACGTGCGGTTCGGCATCGACCTCGCCTCCATGGAGTGGGAGCGCAACGACTTCCAGCCGCCGAACGGGCCGCTGCGGCCCGGACTGGAGGCCCACACCGTCGACAAGCACATCGGGCTCACCCCGGAGCAGCTGATGCACCGGCTGCGCGACCAGGGCGGCGCCGACGCGTCGACCTTCCGCGACCTCCCGTCCGCCCAGCAGTACGTCCAGACCGCGGTGAACGACCCCTCGCGGAAGACGGAGCTGGAGACCTGGATGCGCAACCAGGAGCAGAAGGTCGCCAACGGCACCTTCAACCCCAAGTCCGTCAAGGCCTGGGACTTCCCGGTGCAGGACGCGAACGGCAACCCGGTGGCCGTGGGCACCTCCGTGAGCCAGACCGACTTCGCCAACGCGGGCTACGGGGCCCAGGCCAGGAACGTGCACACGGTCCACGTCGTGCTCGCCTACTCCCCGGAGTCGAAGTCCTTCTACGTGCTCACCGCCTACCCGAAGGCCCCTTAGCATGCGTCAGGTGACCGAACCGACCGACGCCGTCCTGACCAGCGGGGTGCTCGCCCGCCTCGTCGACCTCGCCGCGGCCGCCCGCAACCCGGGGGCGGCCCCGCTGGAAGACGAACTCCAGCGCTTCTCCCGGCTGTTGCGGGACTCGCACGCGATCGCCTGGGTGCTGCCCCTCGACGCCGTGGCCTCGCTCCTCGACGCCGTCGCCGACGAATACGGCACCGAGCGGTTCGCGCACCGGCCCGCCGTCTTCCGCGAGCGGCTCGCCCGCGCAGCCGGCGACGAACCCGCCGACGCCTTCCTGCGGTCCCTCGCCGACCTCGTCCGCGACCCCTGGTTCGGCGACACCCCCGGCTACGACGAACTCCCGCTCTCCCAGTGGGAGGCGCTCGCCCGCTTCGACCTCGTCAACGAGTTCGCCTCGCAGCTGCCCACCGGGGAGTACGACCGCGACCCGGAGGCCGAGGCACGCGAACTGGTCGCCATGGACCACCCGGACTGCCACGGCAGGATCGCCGACCTCGCCGGCCAGCTCCAGCGCGTCCTGTGCATGTTCCGCTCGCCCGCCGCACTCGACGCCGCCTTCGCGCCCGTCATGCCGTCGGTGACGCACGCCCGGCTGCGGCTGCTCCTCGACGCCGTCCACGCCCACTTCGCCGCACAGCACTGACCGCCCCACGCACCGCACCGCCCCCGGGAGCCGCCGCCATGTCCACCCCGCCGAACCTCGACGTCACCGACGAGGACCTGAAGCGCCTCGAGGACGACCTCGACGCCATGCGCCTGCACATCGACGGGCAGGTCCGCCGGATGGACGCCCTCGTCGACCGCGCCGAGGCCCGCTGGCGCAGCGAGGCCGCCACCGCCTACCGCAAGCTGCACCGGCAGGCCGGCGCGGACGCCGTACGGGTCCGGGAGATCCTGGGCGTGCTCGCGAAGGCGGTCCGGATGAGCCGCGACGGCTTCACCCGCCAGGAGCTGGACCTGCTGCGGGAGTTCCGGGCGGAGATCAAGAAGGTCGACGTCGACGCGGAGGTACGGGAGCTGTCCGGCGAGACGCCGGGCGGCGCGGGCGGCCCCGGCGGCGGCCCGGCACCGACCAGCCGGATCAGCGAGCTGTGAACGTCCGCACCACCGAGGGGGAGAGATGAGCGACGACGGGACCATCACCGTCGACCTGGTCGCGCTGCGCGAGATCGCCGGCGACCTGGAGGAGATCCTGCGGCTGCTCAACGAGCGCCTCGCCGCGCTCTACGACCGCACGGTGCCGGTCGTCCTGAATTGGCAGGGCGAGGCCCGCGAGGCCTTCGTCGACGAACTCGACCGCTGGGACCGCCAGATGGAGGACCTGCAGGCCGCGCAGAAGTGGCTGCACGCCATCGTCACCACGGGCCACGCCAACTACTCGGCCGCCGCCCGGGCCACCCTGCGCGGCTGGGGCGGGGCCTGACATGAGCCAGGACCAGACCCCGGACCAGACCCCGGACATGAACGCGGACGACACCCCCGGGGCGGTCCCGGGCATGCCCGCCCCGGACCTGACGAAGCCGCCCGCCGAGGCCGCCGGCCCGGTTCCCGCGCGCGCCGACCGGGCCGCGACCTTCCCGGACCGGGCGACCGCCCAGTGGGTCACCCAGCAGGTGATCGCGCTCAACGAGCAGCAGATCCACCGCTGGCTCGCCCAGTCCACGCGGCAGCGGCTGGTCATCGAGGCCGCCTGGCCCTCCCGGCCCGAGCCGGTGGGCACGCTGCTCACCACCGGCATGGCGCTGGCCGGCCAACAGCCCCTCCCGGTGCGGGCCGCCCGGGTGGTGCTCCGCCGGAACCCGGCCGCACCCGCGGAGAGCGGCGAGCCCGCCCCGTACCCCTTCACCGTCCACTCCGCACTGCCCGTCGAGCTGTAGAGGCCACCGTGTCCCTGAACCCCGCCGAGCACGACCGCAAGTACGGCGAGCTCGACCAGGTCGTCCGCGCCCACCTGGGCCTCGGCCCGCACGCGCCCGAGGCGGTCGAGGGCTATCTGCGGCACACCTGGCGCACCCGGCCCTGGGCGATCGCCGTCGCCGCCGAGCAGCTGCGCACCCTCGCCGAGAACCCGCCCGGGCGGCTGCGGCTCCGGCTCGGCGAGTACTACCGGCTGCCCGACCTCGGGCTGCCGCCGGAGGAGATCCACGACTGGCTGACGGGCCTCGCCGACCGGCTGGACGAGAGCCTGGCGACCGGCCAGGCCCCGCCGCCGGCGCCGCCCGCGACCCCGTGGGAGTGGCGGGCCCGCTTCCCCGAGCTCGCGCAGCTGCTCGGCGGCTGGTTCACCCAGGACATGCCCGCCGAGTTCGGGGACCACGAGTCCGCCCTCGCCGACTACCTGGACGGCACGGACCCGGGGCTCGTCGCCCAGCTCACCGGCGAGCTGCACGACCTGCTGGCCCTCGGCCTCGACGAGGACGGCCTCGCCCTGGCCCTGGTCGCCCTCGGCTCGGAGGTCGCCCCGCCGGCTCCGTACGGCCCGGGGGCGTGGCTCGCGGCGCTCGCGCTGCGGCTGCGCGGCTGACCCCGGCCGTTTCCGGGCCGGGTGGGGCGGGCAACCGCCCCACCGAGGGGGGTCCTACGGCTGGGGCGGTGGTGAGCGAGATGGCCCGACCCGTGTGGACCGGGGTGCTGAGCTTCGGACTGGTGAGCGTGCCGGTGGGGCTCTACACCGCGACCTCCGCGCACACGCTGCGCTTCCACCAGTTGCAGCGCGGCACCTCCGACCGCGTCCGCAACCGGAGGGTGAACGAGCGGACCGGCGAGGAGGTGGGGCTGGACGACATCGTGAAGGGCTTCGACACCGGCGACGAGTACGTCCTCGTGGAGCCCGACGAACTCGACGAGATCGCGCCGGGCCGCTCGCGGTCCCTGGAGATCAGCGGCTTCGTGGACCTGGACGCCATCGACCCGATCTTCTTCGACCGCACCTACTACCTCGGGCCGAAGAACAAGGACTACGCCAAGGTCTACGCCCTCCTGGAGCGGGCGCTCGCCACGACCGAGCGGGCCGGTGTGGCCACCTTCGTGATGCGCGGCCGGGAGTACCTGGTCGCGCTCAAGTCCGAGGAGGGCATCCTCACCCTCCACACGCTGCACTGGGCCGACGAGATCCGGGACCCGCGCGAGGAGATCCCCGACCTGCCCACCGGGCGGACCAAGGCCGGCGCCAAGGAGATGCGGATGGCCGAGCAACTGATCGACACGCTCGCCATGGAGTGGCGGCCCGAGGACTTCCACGACACCTACCGCGACAAGGTCGCCGCGCTGATCGAGGCGAAGAAGTCCGGCGAGACCGTCGAGAAGGCCGAGCCCGCCGCCGAGGCCACCAACGTCATCGACCTCACAGAGGCGCTGCGCGCCAGCGTCGAACGGGCCCGCGGCAAGGACCGCGGCAAGGCTCGCGCGGGCGGAGGCGGTGCCGGAGACGGTGGGAAGAGCGAGCTCAGCGGGCTGAGCAAGGCCGAGCTGTACGAGCGGGCCTCGGCCGCCGGCATCCCCGGGCGCTCCGCCATGAAGCGCGACGAGCTGATCGAGGCCCTGGAGCGGGCGGGGGAGACGGGGGAGAAGCGAGCGGCGTAGCCGCCGCCGGGAGCCCGGGAGCCCGGGAGCCCGGCCCCCGGCCCGCCGGGCCCCAGGGCCTCCAGGGCCCTCAGGACCCAGGGAGCCGAGGGCCCCCGGGGCTTCGGGGGGGCTCAGGGCTGCGAGGGCCTCAGACCCCCAGGCGCCCGGGCTCCCAGGGCCGGGCTCCCAGGGCCCCAGGGCTCGGGGCCCCCAGTGCGCCGACGGCAGTGCGCCGACGGCGCCGAGTGTTCCCGGGCCCGGGCTCCCAGGGGCTCAGGGCTCCAGGGCTCCCATGCCCCCAGGGCTTCGAGGGCTCCCAGGGGCTCAGGACCGCGAGGCCCCAGGCCTCCAGGGGCCCCCGGGCACCAGGGCGCTGAGGGCTCCCGAGGGCTCCGGGGGCTCAGGGCCCCCGGACCCCAGGGCCTCCAAGGCTCCCAGGGGCTCCCAGGCCCCAGGGCTCCCGGCCCCCCGGGGCTCACGGCTCCCAGGGTTTCTCCCAGAGCTTTCTGCCGGGCCTGCCCGGGTGCCGGGGTGACTCGTCCCGGTCGGCAGCAGGCTCGGGTGGGATCCGCCGTTCCTCCGGGTCCGGTGGGTGTCCGGGCTCCGCGCGGCCCTCGGGGCGGCCCGGCTCGGCGGGGAGGCCGCTGGGGGCGGGCTGGCCGGGGACGAGCGGTTCGGTGGGGAGGTGGACGCGCAGGGCGCGCTCGGTGTGCTCGGGGTTCGGGACCGAGACGGCGACCAGTGCGTAGCGGGACTCGGGACCCAGCTCCATCCAGAGGGCCGGTTCCTCCGCCCGTACCGCCACGAAGTCCGTGCCCGCCGGGCCGTGCCGCAGGCCCACGCAGTGGCCCGGCCGCCACCTGCCGCGGGCCGCCTCGCCGCGCAGCACGCGCCACCAGCTCGGCTCGACGCCGAGCCCGCGCAGTGCCGCGACGGGGACCCGGACGGTGCGCCGCCGGGCGGCCAGGGCCTCGCGAAGCCCCAGCCGGACGACGATCCGCGAGCCCTCCACGGTCACCCGGGTCATGGTGCTCACCCGCTTCGGTCCAGGTCGGCGAGCCGGCGCCGGGCCGCCGCGGTCGAGTGCCCGCGCGGCGGGTCCTGCCAGGCCGTGCGGTCGAGCAGCTCGTCGGCGTCCCGCAGGGTCCAGCGGCGGGCGGTCAGACCGGGGTCGTCCAGCTCCGCCCAGTCGAGCGGGGCCGCGACCGGGGCGCCGGGCCGGGCCCGTACGGCATAGGGGGCGACGGCGGTCTGGCCGTAGCCGTTGCGCTGGACGTCCAGGTAGAGGCGCTCGCCGCGGTCCTTCTTGCGCGCCGCGGTGGTCAGTTCGTCCGGGTGCCGGGCGGCGAGCAGGTCGGCGAGCTCGCGGGCGAAGGCCCGTACCTCGTCGAAGGTCTCGCCGCGCCGGAGCGGCACCACCACGTGCAGCCCGCGCGAGCCGGTGGTCATCGCCAGCGAGGGCAGCTCCAGCTCGTCGAGCAGCGCCCGCAGCCGCCCGGCCGCCCGGCGCACCGGCGTGAAGTCCTCGCCCGGCGGGTCGAGGTCGAACACCAGCCGGTCGGGGTGGTCGGGGCGGTCGGCGCGGGACAGCCAGCGGTGCGGGGTGACGCAGGCCTGGCCCGCCAGATAGACGAGGGAGGCGGCGTCGTCGCAGAGCACGTAGGTGACCGTGCCGTCCGCCTTGGGCAGCTCGGCGCGGTCCAGCCAGTCCGGGAAGTGGTCGGGCACGTCCTTCTGCATGAAGCCGGGGTCGTCGATGCCGTCCGGGTGCCGCTCCAGCATCAGCGGACGGCCGCGCAGCTGCGGGACCATGCGCGGGGCGATCCGCCGGTAGTAGCCGGCCAGGTCGTCCTTGGTCAGCCCGTCGTCCGGGAACAGCACCTTGCCCGGCCGGGGCACCTCGACCTCCCGCCGTCCGACCCGGACGCTCATGACGTGCTCCCGGCGACCTGCCGCAGCGTCCGGCCGGTGCGGGCCGACCGCGCGCGGTACGGGTCGGTGCCGCCGCCGTCCGACCGGGCCCGCCGGTCGGCCCGCTTGACCAGCAGCCACGCCTCCCGGCCGGAGCCGTCGCCGCGGATGCGGGTGAGCGCGTAGCCGCCGTGCAGCTTGCGCCCGTCCAGCCAGAAGGAGGCGTGCCCGGCGTCCAGGGCCTCGGCGAAGGGGACCTCGCGGCCGTGCCGGTCCTCGGAGAGGTTCCGGTAGGTGCCCTCGTCCCAGACGATGACCGTGCCGGCCCCGTACTCGCCCGGGGCGATCACGCCCTCGAACTCGCGGTACTCCAGCGGATGGTCCTCGGTCGGCATCGCGAGCCGCTTGTCCTGCGGATCGACCGAGGGGCCCTTGGGCACGGCCCAGGACCGCAGCACCCCGTCCACCTCCAGGCGGAAGTCGAAGTGCATCGCCGTCGCGTCGTGGATCTGCACCACGAACGCCGGCGGGCCGTCCGGGCCGCCGGCCGCGCGGTCCTCGCCGCGCGGCTCGGCGGTCCGGGAGAAGTCCCGGCGGCGGTGGTACTCGTGCAGCGAGCGGGTGGGACTCACGTCCGCCTCCTCACGGCGTGGCTTCGGCCCCCGTCGCCCGGCGGCTACCCCGTCGCGCGGCTCCTACTCCGCCCGCGCGGGCGCCGCGTCCCGCGGCACCCGCCCCGTCACGCGGCGCTCGCGCCCTCCTGCTCTCCCGCCCCGGCACGGATCGTGCAGTGCAGTGCGTCGCCCTGGACGTCGGCGACGATCGTGTCGCCCGGGTTGGCCTCGCCGGACAGCAGGAGGGAGGCGATGCGGTTGTCGAGCTCGGTCTGGATGGTGCGGCGCAGCGGGCGGGCGCCGAACTCGGGCTGGTAGCCGTGGGCCACCAGGAGCTTCTTCGCCGCCTCCGTGACCTCCAGCTTCAGGCCCTGGGCGTGGACGCGGTGCTCGCTGCGGTCGAGGAGGTGCTCCACGATCCGGGTGAGGTCCTGCTCGGTGAGGCTGTGGAAGACGATGATGTCGTCGATCCGGTTGAGGAACTCGGGCAGGAACCGGCCCCGCAGGTCCTCCATCAGCTCGTCCTTCAGCTCGGCCGCGTCGCCCTGGTGGGCGAGGATGCGGTGGGCGCCGATGTTGGACGTCATGATGACGACGCAGTGCCGGAAGTCGACCGTGCGGCCCTGCCCGTCCGTCAGGCGCCCGTCGTCCAGGATCTGCAGCAGGGTGTTGAAGACGTCGGGGTGCGCCTTCTCGACCTCGTCGAAGAGGACCACGCTGTACGGGTTGCGGCGCACCTTCTCGGTGAGCTGGCCGGCCTCCTCGTAGCCCACGTATCCGGGAGGCGCGCCGACCAGCCGGGCGACGGTGTGCTTCTCCTGGAACTCGCTCATGTCGAAGCGGATCATGCGGTTCTCGTCGCCGAAGAGGAGCTCCGCGAGGGTCTTGGCCAGCTCGGTCTTGCCGACGCCGGTGGGGCCGAGGAAGAGGAAGGAGCCGACCGGGCGGTTCGGGTCGCCCATGCCGGCGCGGTTGCGCCGGACCGCCTCGGAGACGGCGGTGACGGCCTCGTCCTGGCCGACGATCCGGGCGTGCATCTCCTCCTCCAGCTTCAGCAGCCGCTCCTTCTCGCTGGTGGTGAGCTGGGCGACCGGGATGCCGGTGCGGCGGGCGACGATGTCGGCGATGTCGGAGGCGGTGACGGAGACGACGCCCTCGCGGCGCTCCTCGATGCCGGCGAGCTCGCCCTCGACCTCGGCGATCTGCTTCTTCAGCTCGGAGGCCCGCTCGAACTCCTCGCCCGCGACGGCCTCGTCCTTCTCCCGGCGCAGCTTGGCGAGCCGGTCCTCGCGGCTGATCACCTCGGTGGAGCGGCCGGCGCTGCGCAGCCGGACCCGGGCGCCCGCCTGGTCCATCAGGTCGATGGCCTTGTCGGGCAGGAAGCGGTCGCTGATGTAGCGGTCGGACAGCTCGGCGGCCGCCGCGAGGGCGCCGTCGGCGAAGCGGACCTGGTGGTGGGCCTCGTAGGCGTCGCGCAGCCCTTCGAGGATCTGGATGGTCTCCTCGACCGTCGGCTCGGGGATCAGGACCGGCTGGAAGCGGCGCTCCAGGGCCGCGTCCTTCTCGACGTGCTTGCGGTACTCGTCGATGGTGGTCGCGCCGACCACGTGCAGCTCGCCGCGGGCCAGGGCCGGCTTGAGCATGTTGCCCGCGTCCATCGAGCCCTCGCCGGTGGCGCCCGCGCCGACCACGGTGTGCAGCTCGTCGATGAAGAGGATGATCTCGCCCTCGGCCTGCTGCACGTCCTCGATGACCTTCTTCAGGCGTTCCTCGAACTGCCCGCGGTACTGCGCGCCGGCCACCATCCCGGAGAGGTCGAGGGAGACGACCCGCTTGTCCTTGAGGGTGTCCGGCACCTCGCCCGCCACGATCCGCTGGGCCAGGCCCTCGACGATCGCGGTCTTGCCGACGCCCGGCTCGCCGATCAGCACGGGGTTGTTCTTCGAGCGGCGGGAGAGGATCTCGACCGTCTGCTCGATCTCGTCGGCCCGTCCGACCACCGGGTCCAGCTTCCCGGCCCGCGCCTCCTCGGTGAGGTCCCGGCCGTACTCGTCCAGGGTGGTGGCCGGCTGCTTCGGCGCCGCCGCCGGCGCGCTCTCCGGCCGGGCGGCCTGCTCGGCGAGCCCGCGCAGCTTCTGCACGTCCAGGTCCTCGGCCCGCAGGAAGCGGGTCGCGCCGGAGTCCGGGTCGCGCAGCAGCGCGCCGAGGATGTGCTCGGGACCGATGTACGAGACGCCCGCCGCCTGCGCGTAGGCGTGCGCGGCGGCGAGGGTGCGCTTGGCGGCCGGGGTGAGCCCCGGCTCGGAGGACGGCTCGCCGGACTCGCGGGGCAGCACCCCGGCGATCTGCTCGCCGAGCTTGTCGGGGTTCACCCCGGCCTCGGTCAGGATCCGGCGGGAGGGCTCCACCTGCGTGGCCGCCCACAGCAGGTGCTCGGTGTCGAGGTCGTCGGTGCCGTCCTCGACGGCCCGCCGCGCCGCCCGGTTGAGCAGCTCGCGGGACGACTCGGTGAGGAGGCGGCCGATCGGCACGCGCTGGACGGCCGGGGGAGAGGAGGCCGGCGACATTCCGAAGAAACGATTCAGCAGGTCGCTGAACGGATCGGAGGAACCGAAGGGATCGGACGAGCCGAAGGGGGAACCGAACGCCATCGACATCTGCTGCTCCTGACGGGTGGGGAGGTCTCTCCCACCACGCGCCCGCCCGGGGCGGGGGTCGTGCCGGGGTGGGGGTCACCCCCCACTCAAACCCGGCTCCGGGGGCCCCGCAAGCGGACCCCGCACGGGCGCGGGCGGGGAGCGGGGCCCGTCGGCCCCGGTCGCCCCGTACGCGCGGACCGGCCTCCGGCCCCGGTTGCCCCGTACGCGTGGACCCGGGTGCGGGGGCGTGGGGGCGTGGATACGCTGACCGCGGTCCGTCCGCCCGGAAAGGGCGGGAATGTTCTGGTACGGGGCGCCCGCGGGGCGCACCGCGCGCCCAGGTCCAGGGAGTCGTGTGAGCACACCGCAGCCCGTCCTCGCCCCTCCGGCGAAGGCCGCCGTCTTCCTGGTGGCCACCGTGAACCCAGGCGGCGAGGCCGCGGTGCGCGACGCCCTCGAAGGGTTCGCCGGACTCGTCCGCTCCGTGTCCTTCCGGGCGCCCGAGGACTTCCTCACCGGCGTCGTCGGGATCGGCGCCACGGTCTGGCCCCGGCTCTTCGACGCGCCCCGGCCCGCCGGACTGCACCCCTTCCGGGAGCTGCGCGGACCGCGCCACCACGCCCCCGCCACCCCCGGCGACCTGCTCCTTCACGTGCGCGCGGCGCGCATGGACCTGTGCTTCGAGCTGACCCGGCTCGTCGTGGCGAGCCTCGGCGACGCCGTCACCGTCGTCGACGAGACGCACGGCTTCCGCTACTTCGACGAGCGCGACCTGCTCGGCTTCGTCGACGGCAGCGAGAACCCGCGCGACCGGGCCGCTGCCGAGGCGGTCCACGTGGGCGACGAGGACCCCGCGTACGAGGGCGGCAGCTACGTCGTCGTGCAGAAGTACACGCACGACATGGACGCCTGGGAGGCGTTGCCCGCCGAGGAGCAGGAGCGGGTCATCGGCCGCACCAAGTACGCCAACGTCGAGCTGCCCGACGACGTCAAGCCCGCCGACTCGCACGTCGCGCTCAACACCCTCGTCGACCCGGACGGCACCGAGCGGCAGATCGTGCGCGACAACATGCCCTTCGGCAGCGTCGGACGCGGCGAGTTCGGCACGTACTTCATCGGCTACGCCCGCACCCCCGAGGTGACCGAGCGGATGCTCGACCGGATGTTCCTCGGCGATCCGCCCGGCACCACCGACCGCATCCTCGACTTCTCCACCGCCGTGACGGGCTGTCTCTTCTTCGTCCCGAGCGCCGACTTCCTCGACGACCTCCCCGACCCGCCACCGGCCGCCACGGCCACCGCCACGGCCACGGTCGCCGAACCCGCCACCGCCCCGGCACCGGCCGAGACCCCGGCACCGGCCGAGACCCCCGCGCCCGTACCGGCCGGCAGCCTCGGCATCGGCAGCCTGAAAGGAGCCTGACCGCCATGACGACTCCCGGCGATCCCGCAGCCGTCACGAACCTGCACCGCGAACTCGCCCCGGTCACCGCCGCGGCCTGGGCGCAGATCGAGGAGGAGGCCCGGCGCACCTTCCGCCGCCATGTCGCGGGCCGCCGCGTGGTCGACGTGCCCGACGCGGGCGGGCCCGGGCTCGCCGCCGTCGGCACCGGTCACCTCGCCCGCATCGACGCGCCCGCCCGCGGTGTCACCGCCCGGCTGCGCGAGGCGAAGCCGCTGGTCGAGCTGCGCGTGCCGTTCACCGTCAGCCGGGCGGCCGTGGACGACGTCGAGCGCGGCGCGAACGACTCCGACTGGCAGCCCGTCAAGGACGCCGCCCGCGCCATGGCCTTCGCCGAGGACCGGGCGGTCTTCGACGGCTACCCGGCGGCCGGCATCGACGGCCTGCGCGAGCGCAGCTCCAACCCGGTGCTCGGGTTGCCCGCCGAGCCCCGCGACTACCCGGACGCCGTCAGCCGCGCCCTCACCGCGCTCCGGCTCGCCGGGGTCGACGGGCCCTACGCGCTGCTGCTCGGCGCCGACGAGTACCGGGCCGTCAGCGAGACCTCCGACCACGGCTACCCGATCGCGGCCCACCTCGCCCGGATGCTGGACGGCCCGCCGATCTGGGCACCCGCCGTCACCGGCGCCTTCGTGCTCTCGCTGCGCGGCGGCGACTTCGCGCTGCGCCTCGGCCAGGACCTGGCCATCGGCTACGCCGCGCACGACGCCGAGAGCATCGAGCTGTACTTCCAGGAGACCCTGACCTTCCTCGCCTACACCGACGAGGCCGTCGTCGTCCTGGAGCACTGAGGCCCGGCCGTGCGTCGATGGATCCCCCAGGCGGCCCTGGTCCGGCTCGGCTGCGCGCTCGCGCTCGGGCTGGTGCTCGGCGTGGCCGTCGGCCTGCTCGCCGGGCCCGCCCTCGGCATCCTCGGCGCCATCGCCGCCGCCGAGACGGCGTTCGTGCTGGCGGGCTGGACCGTCCTGGTGCCGATGGACGCCGAGGAGACCCGGCGCAACGCCCGTCGCGAGGAACTCGACCCGCTGGTCGAGGAGCTCGTGGGCACCTCGGCGGCCACCAGCGCCCTGGTCGCGATCGTGCTGATGCTGGTGGTCGGCGACACCGACACCCGGGCGGCGGCCGCGGTCGCGCTCGCCGGCGTCTTCATGGCCTGGGCCAACCTGCACCTGATGTACGCCACGCGCTACGCCGACCTCTACTACCGCGAGCCCGTCGGCGGGATCGACTTCAACACCCGGGAACGCCCGCGCTACACCGACTTCCTCTACTTCAGCTACAACCTCGGCATGACCTACCAGGTGTCCGACACCGCCGTCGCCGACTCCCGGCTGCGGGTGGTCATCCTGCGCCACTGCCTGCTCTCGTACGTCTTCGGCACCAGCGTCCTCGCCACCACCATCAACCTGGTCACCCAGGCCTTCACCGGCTGAGCCGGGGCGCGGGCCCGGGTGACCGCCGAGGGGGCTCAGGTGCCGATCGAGACCACGACGGCGTGCATCGGACCGCCGGGCGTGCGGTACGTGACGGTCTCCCCGGCCCGCCGGCCGAGCAGGGCCGCGCCGAGCGGGCTGTCCGAGGTGACCAGGGCCGGGTCGTCGGCGTCCGCCAGCTCCCCGACGTGCACGGTCGACTCGCCGCCGTCCTCGAAGCGCACGGTGACGGTGGAGCCCACCCCCACCACGTCGGTGGACGGCGCCCCGGCCGTGCCGGCGCCGCGCAGCCGCTCCTCGATCCGCGCGATGCGCTCGTCGAGCCGGACGACCTCGTCGGCGCGCTGCAACTCGTCCGCCTCGTCGGCCCGGTCGCCGACCGCGTCGTCCTCGCCCTTCAGGGTCGCCGCCGCCGCGGCGCGCTCGGCGCGCAGGTCGGCCAGTTCCTGCCGGAGCACCCGCAGGGCGTCGGCGCTGATCGGCTGGGGACCGTCGGTCATGGCTGCTCCCGTCGGGAGGGGGTGCGGGGTCGTCTCCATTACCGCACCGCCCGACACGCCCGGCAATCCGGCAACCGGCGTTCCGGCGATCCGGCGGTGCGTCCGCCCCACCCCGGCGGCCCGCACCCCGGCGACCGGCACCCCGGCGGCCCGCCGTCACCCCCGGGAGGCCGTCGCCTCCTCCCGCGCCTCTTCCGCGGCGTCCTCCGCACCCTCCGCGCCCTGCGCGCCTTCCCCGCCGTCCTCCGGCTGGATGCCGGCGAGCAGGTTGAAGGCCCCGGTCAGCAGGTTGAGCGTGACCACCCCGACCACCTCCGCGATGATCCGGTCGCTCCAGCCGTGCGCCCGCAGCTCCGCGACGTCCTCGTCGGCCAGCGAGCCCGGCTCCGCGAGGACCCGCAGGGCGACGGCGATCAGGGCCGCCTCGCGGGCGTCGGTCGAGGTGCCCTGGCGGGCCAGCTCGATGTCGGCGTCCGTGAGGCCGGCCGCACGCCCGGCCGCGACGTGCGCCTCGCGGCAGGTGCCGCAGCCGATCCACTCCTGCACGGCGAGGGAGATCTTCTCGCTCAGCGGCCGGGGGATCTTCACCCGCTTCATCGCCCGGGACAGGCTGAGGTAGCCCTCCAGGACGGCCGGCGAGTGCGCCATCGTGGACACCATCTCGCCGGCCGAGCCGTGCCGTTCGACGATGTCGGCGAGCAGCTCGCGCGCCCTGCCGGTCGCCTGCTCGGGCCGCAGCGCGGTCAGTCGTCGCACCTTGCCTCCTCGTTCGTGTCCGCCCGGGTGCGTCGCTCCGTACCCGGGCGGCTTCCGTATACCCGTGGGGGGTATAACGCGCGCGGGGGTACGGGAGTTCCCGGCGACGGCGTTCTACGATCGAGGGGTGATCAAAGGCGTCATGTTCGACTTCTCCGGCACCCTGCTGTGCGTCGAGTCCGTCGCGCACTGGCTGGACGCCGCCCTCACGAAGACCGGGGACCGGCTGTCCGGCGACGAGTTCGCGCACACTGTGGAGCGGCTCACCCGGCACGGCGCGATGCCCGGTGGACCCGGCCCGGAGCGGCTGCCGGACCGGCTGAAGGGGCTCTGGCGGGAGCGCGACCTGGACGCCGAGCGGCACCGCGCCGCCTACACGGCCCTGATCCGCGAGGCCGGCGTCGCCGACCCCGACCTGGTCGACGCCCTCTACGACCGGCACCGGACCCCCGAGGCCTGGCACCCCTACCCCGACACCGCCCGCACGCTGGGCGAACTCAGCCGCGCCGGCGTGTCCGTCGCCGTGGTCAGCAACATCGGCTGGGACCTGCGCCCGGTCTTCCGCGCCCACGGGCTCGACGCCTGGATCGACGTCTACGCCCTCTCCTTCGAGGTCGGCGTCCAGAAGCCGGACCCCGGGATCTTCCGCTTCGCCTGCGAGGGCCTCGGGCTCGCCCCGGCCGAGACCCTGATGGTCGGCGACGACCGGCGGGCCGACGGCGGCGCCGAGGCGCTCGGGGCCCGGGTGCACTTCGTCGACCACCTCCCGGTCGAGCGGCGCCCGCACGGTCTGCTCCCCGTCTTCGGCCTGCTCGGCGGCGCCTCCTGACGACCCCGCCGCGCCGAGGGTCCGGCCGGCGGATCAGGGGCGGACGGACCCGAGCCCGCCTCCCCCGGCCGGTCACACCCAGTTGACCTCCGCCTTCGCCAGCAGCGGATCGTCCTCCAGCTCCCACAGCGGCACCGCCACGTTGCCCGTCCGGTAGCGGCCGCCGTAGTGCAGCCCGAGGACGCGGTGGTCGGTGAGGTCGAAGACCGGCGAGCCGCTGTTGCCGCCCAGCGTCGAGCAGTCGTGGCCCATCACCAGTCCGCCCGGGGTGAACTCGGTCGCCGTCCCCGGCTGGAGCCGCTTCACGTTGTAGACGTCCATGAAGATCCGCCGCATCGACTCCGGCTCGTTGCGCCGCCCGTCCCAGGCCGGGTAGCCGATCACGTACACCGGCCGGCCCGGCACGCTCGCCGGCGCGTCCGCCGCCACCGCGAGCGGCGTCGGCAGCGGCTCCCCGTCCGGCGGGGCGATCCGCAGCAGTGCCAGGTCCACCTCCGGGTGGATGCCGATCACCCCGGTGATCTCGTACGGCAGCGGTCCCGCGGCCGGCACCGGACCGGGCGCCTGCGGCGCGGGCAGCTCCTCGCCCGGGTCGACCCGGGCCGTCATGCCCTGCTGGAAGCTCCAGCCCGCGCCCTCGGCCCGGCTGAACTCGACGGCCACGTGGCGGTTGGTCATCACCGCCTCGGGCCCGACGACGAAGGCCGTGCCGATCCAGTCCAGGCTCGGATGCCCGGTCACCTCCACCCGCCCCACCCGGGCGATCGACTCGCGGATCGCGGCCCGGGAGGCGTCCAGCACCGCCCAGTCGCCCTGCTGCGCCGCGAAGTCCTGCCCCTGCACCAGGATCGCCGGCCGGCCCTCCAGGAGGACGATCGCCTCCACCCCGAAGTACTCGTCCTCGTCGATCTCGTCCGCCCGGTCCGCGGCCAGCTTCTCCAGACCGGCCACCCCCGCCTCCAGGACCCGGGCCCGCTCCTCCTGCGCGAAGCGCCCGACCTCGGCCGCCGGGGCCACCCCCGGCGGCAGCTCCAGCGCGGACTCCGGCACCTCCAGCTCGGCCTCGAGCCGGGCGCGCACCCGGGCCGCGACCGCGCCGAGATCGCCGAAGACCTGCTCGGGACCGGTCGCCACCGGCGATCCGCTGTGCGAGCCGCTGCGTGATCCGTGCACCATCGCCCGTCGCCTCCGCCTCACTCCTCGTCGGGCAGCGCGGCCTGCGCCGCCATGATCTCCGCGTACAACTCCGGCCGGTGCTCCCGCAGATGGGCCAGGATCCGGCTCAGATGGGTGCCGACGTTCACCACCGCCGTGCTGCGGCCCTGGTACTCGACGCCGGTGACCCGGCGGGCC
Organism: Streptomyces sp. NPDC053541; assembly: GCF_044544705.1. Lineage (NCBI taxonomy): Bacteria > Bacillati > Actinomycetota > Actinomycetes > Kitasatosporales > Streptomycetaceae > Streptomyces > Streptomyces sp. NPDC053541. The sequence continues at coordinate 63,837 of NZ_JBITXM010000014.1, read as the reverse complement.
CCGCGGTGCAGCGCCACGACCGTCCAGCGGTCGGTGAACACCGGCGAGCCCGACGAACCGCCCTGGGTGTCGGTGAAGTAGGCGAGGCTGTCCTCGTTCACCTGGTAGACCAGGTTGTTGCGCAGCGCGACCCGCTTCGGCAGCCCCTTCGGGTGCTGGATGATGTTGACCGCCTGCGCGTCGCCCGCCCGGTTCGCGAAGGGCTCCGTCGCCACCCGCAGCACCTGCCGCTCCGGCTGGGCCTCCGTCAGGCGCAGCACCGCGTAGTCCAGTTCGGGGTCCCAGGCGACCAGGGCGGCGGCCGTCGCCTCCTCCGTCTCGGCCTGGTCGGCGCCGTAGTCGAAGCGCGAGCGGGAGTTGCGCACCTGGAGCTGGAGGTCCTCCTCGGCGGCCCGCGCCCGGCCGCCGCCGATGCCGTTGCGGGCGTTCACCACGTGGTGGTTGGTGACCAGCAGCCCCGGCGCGATCAGCCAGCCCGTGCCCACGTGCGGGTACGCGGGGTGCAGCGGCCGGCCCCCTTCGTACGGCGGGACCGTGAGCCGGGCGACCGCGCCGCCCGCGAGGAAGCCCTCGTGCAGGAACTCGAAGGGCACCATGTCGTCCCGGACCACGATCTCCTCCAGCGAGTCCACCGACAGGAACTCCGCCGGGAGTTCGGGCTCGCCCGCCGCGTCCCGCACCACGTGGTCCAGGGCCCGCTGGAAGACCGCGACCGCCGCCGGGTCGGCCGCGAGCCGGATCGCGTTGCGCAGCCACAGTTCCAGCGGCACCTCGCCCTCCATCAGGCGCTCCACCCGGTTCATCGTCCGCAGATCGGACTGCAGTTGCCGGAAGGGCGTCGGCTGCGGCAGCAGCGCCATCCAGAAGTGCTCCTTGACGCCTGCGAACAGGCGCCCGCGCAGCGCCCGGTCGGCGAGCCCCGCCTCCATCGCCGCGTTCTCCACCCCGAGCAGCTGGTCCCCGTCCAGATACGGCTCCCGGCGCCACGCCGCCTCCGCCTGGTCCGGCGGCGGGGTGATCCCCACCAGCTCCGTGCCGCCCGGCACCGGCCCGTAAGCCGCGCCGCCGGCCCGGCCGCCCAGGCCCGAGCCCGCGTCCACGGCCTCGGCCACCCCGAGCAGCAGGTCACCGCTGCGGTCGCTCAGCGTCAGCGCCCGCCAGGCCAGACTGTCCAGCGTGCCGTGCCGGCGGGCCTCGCGCAGCGCCTCCTCGACCCGGTCCGGCGGCATCGGCGCCCCCGGCCCGTCCCACCCGCTCCCCGGTCCCGCCCCCGGCCCCGGCGCCGGGGCCGCGCCGGCGCCCGTCGCGGCCGAATTCAGGATCCGGGCCAGCGGCTCGCGCAGCCGCGGCTCGTCCCGCATCGCCGCCCCGAACCAGCGGGCGAGCGCCGCCACCACCGCCTCGTCGTCCTCCGGCAGTCCCACCAGCCGCAGCGTGCGGGCAAGCGCCGGCGGATCCACCCGGCAGGCCGACACCGCAGCCGCCCGGGCCAGGGCCGGCTGCCGCGCCAGGTCCTCGTCGGGCAGCCCGCGCAGCCGCCGGGCCAGCCGGGCGTCGGTGTCGCCCGGGTCCGCGTCCGCGGCCGCCGCCAGCCGCGAGCGGGCCACCAGGACCCCGATCGACTCGTAGGGGAGCCCCAGCCCCGCCGCCACGCCCTCGGCCTCCTGGAGGTCGCGGTCCGCGTCGGCGAAGTCGCCCGCGTCCTGCGCCAGCCGGGCCGACAGCTGGAGCAGTTCGAGCCGGGTCTCCGCGCAGCCCGCCTCCGCGGCCCGGTCGACCGCCCGCTCCGCCGTCTCGCGGGCGTCCGCCACCCGCCCCGACCGGGCCAGGGTCTCCACGAGCAGCGCGTGCAGCCGGCTGCACGGCGTCCACGGCTGCCGCTCGGCGAGCCGCCGGGCCGCGGCCTCCACGTAGCCCTGGGTCAGCAGGTCCTCGACCTCGCGCGCCGCGATCCGCTCCCAGTCCTCCTGCTCGGCCCCGGCCATCACCTGGTCCGGCACGTGCCCGCCGATCCGGCCCAGCAGGAAGGCCGCGGACCGCGGCGCCATGTCCCGGTCCGCGCCCACCAGGTACGTCTCCACCCCGGAGCGCCAACGCTCCCGCACCGTACGGGGGTTCTCGCCCAGCCGTAGCCGGTGGTAGATCTCCTCGGCCCGGTCGCGCACGGTGTCGCGGGCCGCGTAGTACGCCACCGCCCGGGCGTCCACCGCCCGCATCAGATCCGTACGGGCGCCGTCGGAGAGCCGCAGCATGATGGAGCGCAGATCCGGGCGGTGCCGGATCGCCAGCGGCCCGGCCGACTCCATCAGGTCGAGGCGCGAGGTCAGCAGCCCGAAGAACCGGCCCGCCTCCGCCGTGGACGCCACCTTGACCCCGGCCGGCCCCGCCAGCACCTCCCGCACCAGCTCCGGCGTGATCACCCGCAGCGCCAGGCCCGCCTGCACCAGGGCCCGCACCTCCGGATCGGCGACGTGCTTGAGCAGCCGGTCGTAGAGCGTGCCCTGGATCAGCATCCGGTCCACGCCCGTGTGCAGCCGCCGGCGCGCGGTCAGCCCGTGGAGCAGCTCGCCCAGCGACCCGGTGTCCGCGCCCAGGGACAGCGCGGTGCGCGCCGCCAGCCGCAGGCTCAGCGGATGTCCGCCGACCTGCGCGTACAGACTGCGCGCCACCGCCTCGTCGTCGACCCCCGCCGACCCCAGCAGATCGACCGAGGCCTGCTCGTCCAGCTCCGCCAGCTCCATGGTGCGCGGCGCGACGACCCGTGCCGGGTGGTCGATCGGCGCCCGCCCCGCCACCAGGAACCGCAGCCGCGGGTAGGCCGCCCGCAGCGCCGTCCACACCGCCCACATCCGGGAGATGAGCGGCGAACCGCGGTACTGCGCCTCCTCGAAGGAGTCGAGGACGACGACGAACGGCGGGTCCATCGTCCCCGCCGGCACCGCGACCGCCTTCGCGACCAGCGAGGCCAGCTCGCGCGCCAGGTCCTGTTCGAGGGCGCTGGCCCGGGCGTGGAAGCCGGCCGAGTAGTCGCGCCCGTAGGTGGCGCGGGTCGCGGAGAGCCGCGACAGCTCGTCCAGCCGCCCGCGCTCGCCGCGCTGCGCCCCCGCGGTCCGCCCGCAGCGCTCGGCGAGCGACTCGAAGGCCTCCCGCTGCTCCGGGTACTGCACGCCCAACTGCCGGGCGGCTTCGGCGATGACGGTGGCCGGTTCGTGGATGGACAGCGTCGGGCGCTCGAAGTCGATGCAGGCGAAGGGGAATCCGTCCGGCGCGGCCTCCTCGAGGGCGTCCAGGAGGAACCGGGCCAGCAGGGTGCTCTTGCCGATGCCGCCGATGCCGTGCAGCAGCACCGGCGGCTCGGCCGGCTCGGTGGGCAGCGCCACATAGGCGCGCAGCGCGTCCAGTTCACGGCGGCGGCCGTGGACCGCGTCGCGGACGAGCAGCCTGAGCGGCTGGAGCAGCCGGGCCCGTTCGAGCCGCCGCTGGACGTCCTCGACGGCGGGCAGCAGCCCGGCCGTGCCCGGCACCTCGCCCAGCCACAGCACCGCCTGCAGGAGGTCCGTCAGCCGCTCCACCTCCCCCTCCGCCTCCGGCGGCACGGCCGTCTCGGCCACGGCCTGGGCGACGGTCCGCGAGCGGTCGGGTGCGGCGTCCACCGGGCCGGGCGGGTCCGGGGCCGCGCCCCCGTCCGGCGCCGCTTCCGGGGGGACGCCCGACAGGAGCGCGAGCGCCGCCCGGGACACGCCCGGACCGGGCGGGAGGGCGTCCGCGTTCGCGGCCAGGGCCCTCCGGGCCGCCTCCGGGCCGGCGAGGCCGCGCAGGGCCTCGGCCCGTACCTCCGGACGCAGCGTCCAGCGGACCGAGCGCTGCGGCGCCGCCGAGGCCGTGCAGTCGTCGACGAGTTCCAGCACCGCACGCCCGCCGGGCTCCCGCTCGCCCGGCAGCCGCAGCTCCGCCGGGTCGAAGGACTCCAGCAGACAGGCCGCCTCGCGGTAGGCGCGCCGCAGTCCGGGCAGCGCGGTCACGACCGCGGCGGCGGGGGAGCGGAGCCCGGACCGCAGCCGGGCGAGGTAGTCCTCGCCGGGCCCGAGCGCCTGCCGGATCCGCACCGCCTCCTCGGCCGCCGTGCACACCCGGCGCATCCGGCTGTCCCCGGAACCGGCCGTCTCCGCCGCGCGCAGCACCTCCTGCGCGGCCTCCTCCACCAGTCCGGGCGGCACCGGACCGTCCCGCTCCCCGGCGGCCTCGGCGAGGAACCGCCGGAAGAAGTCCCGCAGGTCCTCCGGGCCGGCCGGGACCGCCGTGTCCCGGCACTCGTTGTTCCTGATGTCGTACGGCAGCGGGTGCAGCGCCGTCGCGTAGCCGAGCAGCACCAGCCGCGGCACGGTCTCCCGGCGCACCGGGGTGTGCTCGTAGATCGCCAGCGCGAGCTTGCCGACGCAGTCGAAGACGTCCGAGTTCGGGTCGAGCGCGTCGCACTCGTCGAGCACCAGCCAGAAGCGGTCCTCGGCGGCCGTCGCACGGCTCACGATCCGGTGCACGGCGTCGTCGATCGAGGGCAGCGGATCGTTGAGGTGCGTCGGGTTCAGCGGGACCCCGTCCGCCTCCGGGCCCGCCACGAACTCCCACAGCCGCGCCACCAGCCGCTCCGCCGTCGAGGTCCGGGACAGGGTGACCCGCACCGGGCGGAAGCCGCGGTGCTGCCCCAGGTGCCGGATCAGCCGGTAGGTGTACGAGCGCCCGCTGTCCGGCTCGCCGTCCACCACCAGGACCGTCTGCTCCGGGTCCGCCACGAAGCGGCGCAGCGTCGCGCGCAGCTCCGCCCGGCCGAGGAAGACCTCGGTGCCGTGCCGCAGCACCACCGCCTCGAAGGGGTCGGCGGCCGAGTGCCGGGCCCGCTCGTCCTCCCGGAGCCGGCCGAGCAGCGCCCGCACCTCCATGCCCCGGCCCTCCGCGTCGGCCGCGTCCAGCCGGTCCAGGGCGTCCAGCCGGGCCAGCGCGTCGAGCAGCTGTCGCTGGTGGGCCACGTCCCGGCGGGCGGCACCGACGATCAGGCGGGCGTTGACGTCCCGGTCCGGGGTGAGCGGCAGGCCCGCCACGAAGTCGGCGGTCAGGGGGGTGCCGAGGAGCCTGGTCCGGGGATCCGGATCGTCGAGGAGGTGGTCCCGCACCCAGCGGGTGACGAGGCCCCACTCCGTCTCGGTGAGCGGCATGAGACACCTGCCCGGGCGTCCCCGCGCCGTTGAGGACGCCTGCTCGCTGCTGTCATCGTCCCGCCGGGCCCGGCCCCTCGCAATCGCTGCGGCGGCCGCCGCCCGCGCCGGGGCTCAGTCGAGCATCGCGATGTCCTCGTACGACTCCAGGCGCCGCCAGCGGTCCTCCGGGCCGCGTGCCGGGGGCATCAGGTCCACGTCCGGGAGCGGGCCCAGCTCCAGCTCGGTGATCTCCGCGATGTCCGAGACCGGCACCTGGTACGTGCGGAACGGGCCCAGCGGCGGCGGCGCGCCCGGGACCGCGCCCGCGAAGGCGCGGTCCGCGTCGCGGCTGAGGTCGGGGCTCTGGTCGAGGACGTAGCCCGTGGCCGCGAGCGCCCCGTCCTGCATGAAGGCCGCCACCTTCCAGAAGCGCAGCGGCACCTGGATGCCCCGGTACGGCGGGTCGGAGTCCTGGAGCACCGGGCCGGTCAGGACCACCAGCTTGCGGTCGAAGGCCGCCGCGTGGTCGAGGAGGTGGTTCTCCAGGCCCTGCCACAGCTGCTTGCCCTGGTTGAACACGTCCGCCTGCGGTGCCGCGTTGGTGAAGTGGAAGGTGTCCGTGTTCGCCAGCCCGGCCACCGCCGCCGGGCCCCACACCGGGTCGAGCCGGCGCACCAGGTGCCCCCGGTCCAGGCTGTTGTTCCGGTAGACCTCCTCGCCCGCCTGCTGCTCGCGCGGCAGCCTCGGGTCGTAGAGCCAGACGTCGTCGCGCGGCAGGTCGTCGACCAGTGCGCCGCCCTCGATGCACACGGCGGTCGACGCGGCGAGCCGGCGGTCGGGCCGGAACACCACGGTGAAGTGGGTGTACGGCAGGATCACCGTCTCCACCGCGGTGCGGGCCGGCAGCGCAAGCGGCACGGCGGGCCCGAGGAAGCCCTCGTCGTAGCCGGCCCGGTCGGCGAACCGGTCGTGCCGGGAGTCGCTGGGGTTCATACGATGTAAGTACCGCGCGGACGAGGCCCGCCCACGGCACCGGACCCGCAGGCCACTCGAACAGACGCCCCCGGTGCCCCCTCCCCGCGCCGTCAGGAGGCATCCCATGCCCACCGGACTCTCCCTGCACGTCGGCCTCAACCAGGTCGACCCCGACCGCTACGGAGGCTGGGACGGAACCCTCCTGGCCTGCGAGAACGACGCCCGCGACATGGCCCGCCTGGCCCGCGCCGCCGGCTTCGCCGAGACCGTCCTGCTCACCCCCGAGGGCACCGTCGAAGGCGTCACCACCGTGCTGCGCGCCGCCGCCGAGCGGCTCGCCGCCGGCGACATCCTGCTCTTCACCTACTCGGGCCACGGCGGCCAGGTGCCCGACGTCACCGGCCCCGACGACGAGCCCGACCGCCGCGACGAGACCCTCGTCCTCCACGACCGCCAGTTCCTCGACGACGAGGTCCACCAGGAGTTCCGGCGCTTCGACGACGGGGTGCGCATCGTCGCCCTCTTCGACTGCTGCCACAGCGGCAGCAGCGTCGAGCTGCCGGGCGGCGACGCGACCCGGGCCCGCTACCTCCCCGAACCGCGACAGATCGAGCTCTACGAACGCGACCGGGTCTTCTACGACGACCTCCAGCGCTCCGTCGCCAAGGCCGCCGCGGCCACTGGCGACGGCCAGGGCCCGCCGGTGATCCTGATCTCCGCCTGCCAGGACAACCAGACCGCCGCCGACGGCCCGGTCAACGGGGCCTTCACCGAGGCGCTCCTGGAGGTCTGGGACGACGGCGTCTTCCACGGCGACTACCGCACCTTCCACCGGGCGATCCAGCGCAGGCTGCCGCCCACCCAGAGCCCCAACCTCCACACGACGGGAGCCCCCGCCCCGGCCTTCCTCGGCCAGCGCCCCTTCACCGTCTGACCGTCCCCCGAGAGGGCCGCCTCCTCCCGGCCTGCGGCCCTCAGCCGGTCACGGCCGGAGCGCCGTGGCCAGCTGGGCGCGCGAGCGCACGTCCAGCTTCTGGTAGATCCGGGTCAGCCGGGCCTCCACCGTCTTCACGCTCAGATACAGCTTCGCCGCCGCCTCCTGGTTGCTGGCCCCCGAGCCCACCAGACGGGCGAGGCGCAGCTCCGCCTCGGTCAGCGAGGCGAGTCCCGGCAGCGCGTCCTCGCCCACCGGGCCCTCGCCGGCAGGACCGGCCGGCGCCTCGCTGGTCAGCGCCAGCCACGGGACCGCGCCCGCCCGCTCGAAGACCGCCGCCGCCGACTGCAGCGCCGCCTGCGCCGCCGACCGGCGCCGCCGCCGGCGCTCCACCCTGGCGAGCGCGATCAGCGCCCGGCCCCGCTCAAGCGGCAGCTCCGCCTCCGCGAACCGGGCCGCCGTGCCCGCGAGCAGCTCCGCCGCCGCGTCCGTACGGCCCTCCGCCGCCAGGCACAGCGCGTACGCCCGGTCGCAGCCCAGCAGCACCGTCGTCCGGCCGAGCCGCTCGCCCACCGGCCGCACCTCGGCGAGCAGCGCCATGGCCTCCTCGACCTCGTCGTGCGCGAGCAGGGCCTCCGCCAGCTCCTCGTGCCAGCGCAGCATCGACGGATCCACGGTGGACTGCGCCCGCTCGTTGGCCTCCACCCGGCGCAGCGTCTCCAGGGCCGCGCCGACGTCCCCGTTGACCAGCTGCACCCGGCCGAGCGCGTACAGGCTCCGGGACAGGAAGACCCGGTCGCCCTCCTCCTCCGAGGCCTGCACGCTGCGCCGGGCGTAGCTGGCCGCCCGGGCGAAGCTGCCGCCCGCGGTCTCGGCCAGCGCCAGCGCGTACCAGGCGGGGCCCGGCGACAGGCCCGCCTCCAGGGTCAGCGCGAGCGACTGCCCGGCGTGCGCGAGTGCCGAGGCGCACGGGCCGATCCGTGACTCGATCTCCGCGAGGGTGCTGAGGAGTTCGATCGCGTCCTCCACGGAGCCGCGCCGCTGCACCAGCGGCAGCAGCGCGCCCAGCTCGGCCCGCGCGTCGAGCAGCCGCCCGTCGAACAGGGCGTGACGGATCGTCAGGATCTGGGCGGCGTTGCGGATCCCGGCCGGTCGCTCGGCCGTCTCCAGGGCCCGCGCCCGCTCCAGCACGGCCTCCGCGTCCGGGGAGCCGAGGGCCCGCTCCATCCGCGCCTGTACGGTCAGGGCCTGGGCCGCCGTCCGGTGGTCGCCCATCGACGTGGCGAGCGCCGCCGACTCCATGGCGGCCGCCCGCGAACGCAGCGGATCGCCGTCCGCGAGCACGTACTTGACGGCCAGCCGGAGCTGGACGGCGGCGCGCAGCGCGGTGTCGTCCTCGGAGTCCTCCATCGCGTGCACGTACATCTCGTCCAGGCCGGTGAGCCCCTGGCCCGCGGTGTCGAGCACGGCGAGCCGGGCCCGCACCCGGTCGGCGGGCGCCGCGTCCCGGGCGAGCAGGTCGGTCGCGGCCCGCATCGCGAGGTCGGCGCGGGCGGCCCGGGCGGCCTCCTCGGCGGCGTCCACCAACCGGGCGATCCGCTGCTGTCCGTGCCGGCCCGGGGTGGACTCGGCGGCGAGCAGGGCGAGTTCGGCGGCGAGCGCGCTGTTGCCGCGCCGCCGGGCGAGGTCGGCCGCCTCGGCGACCTCGGCGGCCAGCTTCTCGTCGGGCGCGTCGGTGGCGAGCGCCCGGTGCCGGACCGCCTCCACCGGATCGTCCACGACCCCGGCCAGGGCCGCGTGTCCGGCGCTGCGCTCGGCCCAGCCGGCGTCGTGCACCAGGGTCGAGGGCAGCAGCCCGGCGGTGAAGACGATCGTGCCGTCCTCGGACAGCGACACCAGGCCGGCCCGCTCGGCCGCCGCGAGGTCGGCCTCCGCGTTCGGCCGCCCGGCCCGCCGCACCAGGGCGGCGTGCGGGCGCAGCGCGAGCGCGGCCAGCAGCAGCGTGGCGCGCACCTCCGCGGGCGCGGCGCCGAGCAGCTGCCGGGCCAGGTCGCGGGCGCGCCCGGAGAGCGTCAGGGCCTCGGCGTGGTGCACCGGGGTGCGGGCGTCGGCCAGCGAGCGGCCGACGGCGAGCGCGAGCCGCGGATTGCCGCCGCTCGCCTTGTGGATGCGGCCGGCCATCCGGGACGGCAGCCGGTGGTGGATGAGCAGCTCGGCGATCTCGTCGGCCTGGAGCGGCGGCACGAGCAGCACGTCCGCCTCCGAGGGCACCCACAGCCGGGTGCCGTGCGGCTCGGTCCCGGCGGCGCCCGGGGCGTCCGGGCCCGGCCCGGGGCCGTAGGCCGCGTAGGCCTCGGGGGTCTCCACCGCGATCACCCGCAGCGCCGGCGGCGCCAGGTGCAGGGCGAAACGCAGCAGGTCGGCGCTGTCGGCGTCGATGTGCTGCACCCCGTCGACCACGAGCAGCGCCGGGCCGCGGGCGGTGAGCGCGCGCAGGATGCCGGCGATGCCGAGGCGCAGCGCGATCGGGTCCCAGCCGCCGTCCTCCGGCGGCGCCTCGCGGCACAGCATGGCCACGGCGGACCGCTGCGGCCCGGGCAGTCCGTCGAAGACCCCGGAGGCGAGGACGCCGATCCCGCCGACCGGCGCGTGCCGGCAGCCGCGCGGCGCGCCGGTGGCGCTTGCGTCACCCGTCTGGTCGCCGGGGACCCGGGGGGCCGGGAGCTCCGCCGTGCGGGCCTCGTGGTCGGCGGGGCCGGCGCCCGGCTCCGTACCGCCACCTCCGGCCTCGTACGGGAGGGTGTGCGGCCCGCCGGGTCCGGCCGGGTCCGGCCAGCTGACGGTGGCGGCGACGGAGGCGACGAGCGCGGCGGCGGCCGCGCCGGGTATGTCGCGGTCGGCGGGGAGGGTGGCGAGCCAGAGCACGGTCTCGCCGCGCGCCTCGGCGCGGGCGGCGGCGGCCACGGCGACCTCGGTCTTGCCGACGCCGGCGGGCCCGGTGAGCAGGGCGCGGCCCCGGGCGAGGAGGGTGCGTTCGAGGCGGCCGAGGATTTCCTCCCGGCCCACCGGCGCAGGCCGGAGCGGCGCTGTCGTCACGTGTCCACCACCCTCCGGAGCTCGGGCCCCTGCCCCGTGGACCCGTTGCGGAGAGAGAATACGGAGCGATGCCCCCGAGTCCAGGCCCCGTGTCCGGCATACGGACAACGGGCTCCGGTCAGCCGCGCGTCCCCAACTGCCGGAAGCGCCCGTGGTTTAGACCACGGGCGCTTCGCTGACCAGCGACGATGCTGGTGTGTGGGGGGTGGTTCCGCACGGTCCGGGGGCCGGACCGGGTGGATCAGAAGGTCAGGCTCCAGGAGTCGATGTAGCCGGTGTCACCCGAGTACACGTCGCGGACCTGGAGCTTCCAGGTGCCGTTCGCGACCTCGCTCGACGCGTCCACGGTGTAGGTGGCGAGGACGTTGTCGGCGCCGTCGGACGAGGAGGACTGCTTCAGGTTGCGCACGGTGCCGTCCGGGGCGACGAGGTCGATCACCAGGTCACCGCGGTAGGTGTGCTTGATGTCCACGTCGACCTTGAGGGCGGCGGGGGCGTTGCCGGTCCGACCGGAGACGGCGATCGAGGAGGACACGGTGGTGTTGTCCGAGATCGTCACGTTGTTCGTGTTCGTGAACACGTTGCCGGTCGGCGGGGTGGTGGTGCCGGTGACCGCGGCCACCGTCTTCGCGGCGTCGGCGATGCCGGTGCCGCAGCCGCCGGAGCAGGTGCCGGGGAGCGGACGGGCGTTGTTCTTGATCGCCGTCTCGATGTCGGCCGGGGTCAGGGTCGACTTGGCGGACTCCAGGAGCGCGGCGAGGCCGGCGATGTGCGGAGCGGCCATCGACGTGCCCTGGTAGGGCTTGTAGGTCTCCGTCGACTGGGTGGTCAGACCCGAGTTCAGCGTCGAGTAGATCGCGTTCTCGGGGGTGGTGACGGTGCCGGGCGTGTCGGTGGCGTTGCGGGTCTCGCCGCCGGGCGCGGCGACGTCCACGACGGTGCCGTAGTTGGAGTAGTACGAGCGGCTGCCCGCGCGGTTGGTGGACGCCACGGTGATGACGTTCGAGCAGTTCGCGGGAGTGAAGCCGGAGGCGTTGGCGTTGCTGTTGCCCGCGGCGACGACGACGGTGGTGCCGCGCGAGACGGCGCCGTTGATCGCGGTCTGGTAGACGCTCGGGCAGGTGGAGCTCGCGCCGCCGAGGCTCAGGTTGATGACCTTGGCCGGGGTCGGGTTGGCCGGGACGCCGGGGACGGAGCCGCCCGACGCCCAGGTGATGGCGTCGGCGATGTCGGCGGACGAGCCGCCGCACTTGCCGAGCACGCGCACCGGCTGGATCTTCGCGTTGTACGCGATGCCCGCGATGCCCTTGCTGTTGTGGGTGACAGCGGCGATGGTGCCGGCCACGTGCGTGCCGTGCCAGGAGGAGTTGGAGGCGGTGGAGCCGGTGCCGCACTCGCCGTCCGTGGCGTTCCAGTCGCCCTCGTCCTTGGCGTCCGCGTCGCGGCCGTTGCCGTCGCGGGCGTCCGCGGCGGTGGAGATGAAGTCGTAACCGGAGACGACGTTCGCCGCGAGGTCGGTGTGGGCGGCGTAGCCGGTGTCGATCACGGCGACGGTGACGCCGGAGCCGGTCGTCGTGTCCCAGGCGGAGGGCACGTTCATGCCGCCGGTGGCCTCGAAGAGGTCCCACTGCTTGGCGTAGTCGGTGTCGTTCGGCGTGATCGCCATCGGGTAGGCGCGGATGTCCGGCTCGACGGCGGCGACCTGCGGGTCGGCCTTGAACGCGGCCATGACCTCGGCGACGTCCTGCTTGCTCGCGTCCCCGCCGAGGTCGACGAGGGCGGCACCACCGGCCAGACGGCGCTCGAACGACAGGCGCTCGCCGGTGCGGGCGGCCTTGTCGGCGGCGTCGCTCTTGGCGGCGGCGTTCGAACCGGCCTCGGCGGCCGAGGACTTGTAGGTGACGATGACCTTCTCGACGGGAGCGCTGGGCAGCCCGGTCATCGCCTGCGAAGCCGGGGCCGGCTTCGGGGAGGGTGCGGCCGGGGCGGCGGCGTACGCCCCGGAGGTGGTGGCAGCGGCACCGAGGATCGCGGCGCTCGCGACCAGCACGGATATGACTCTCCGCCTGGAACCGTTCAAGGTGTGGCCCTTTCGAGTACGACGTAGGGAGCAGTGGCGGCGGCGCGGGAACGCCGGTGCGAAGTGGGGTCGCGGTCCGTCGTTCCCTGGGCGTGGGGGCCCGTGCGCCGCCACCGGCGCGACGGCCCGGGTCAAGGCCGTCCCCGGCGGTCACCACTCACCCGTCTTCATGCACCTGACAGGCGGTGGCGGGGAAAGAAGCTGCCGGTGCGGCAGACAGTAGGGAACGCCGAGGTGAACTGGATACGGGGAAAACCCTTGTCGCCCCTCGGGGGAGGGAGGGGTGCGGCCGGGTGGGGTGCGGGGGAAGGAAACCCAACGGTTGGCGGCCGGGCACAGGGCGCCGACCAGGAGGTTCGGCCGAGCCGTGGGTTCAGGGTGTCACGGTCCCGCCGGGCCGCCCGGCCGCGGCACCCCCGCGGGGCGGCCGGGCGGCTGTCCGGTTCAGCCCAGTTCGAGGGTGGTCACGCCGAACACCCGGTCCTGGGCGATCGGGCGGATCGGGCCCGTGTACATGCGGGCCGTCTCGAAGGTGGGGTCGAGGCCGCGGGAGAGGGCGAGGCGGGCGGCGGCGGGGTTGGCCTCGGGCATGTCGACGGCGACGCGCGGGGAGCCGAAGGCGCGGGCCTCCGCCGCGAGGGCGTCGAGCAGGGCCGACGCGTCGGCCGGGGTGTCCGCGAACAGCGGCCCGATCCGGGCCTCGGACTCGGCCGGCCGCACCACCCCGTACCCGCTGATCCGCCCGTCCGCGAGCCGGACCAGGGCCCGGTGCCCCGGCGTGCTCAGCCAGGGCGCGAGGAACCGCGGCCGGTCGGCCGGATGGCACGCGCCGTCGTACGCGGCGAGCTCGGCCGGATCCACCCGCCCGGCCGGGACCACGTCCAGCACCGGACGCTCGGGCGCCGGGACCTCGCCCACGTAACGGGCCGTCCGGTAGACCGTCGCGAAGCCCGAGCGCCGGTAGTTGTCCTGCTGCGCCGGCACCCCGTCGAGCCCCACCGTGCGGTCGCCCGCGTGCGCGAGCGCGGTCCGCCAGGTCGCCAGGCCGTGACCGAGACCTCGCAGCTCCGGACGTACGAGATAGAAGCCCAGGAAGGCATAGGTGTCGCTGTAGTTGACGACGGAAATGGCCGACACCGGCTCCCCGTCGATCCGCCCGATGAAGAACCCCTCGGGGTCCTGCGCGAAGAACGCCCCGGCGTCCGCCGCACCCGGGTTCCACCCCTCCTCGGCGCACCAGTCGCGCACCAGGGCCCAGTCCTGGAGGGAGGCGCGGGAGACCTCGAGGCTCATGGGGGTCCCTTCGACGGCGACGGGAGAGCGGGGGCGGCGAGCATACTGCGACGGGCGCCACGTCGACGGCGCGGCCGTCGCTTTCCGGCCGCGCCGCGCGAGGCGCCGCCGGCCCCCGGCCCCGTTCCGGCGTCCGCCTCAGCCGACCAGTCGCAGCGCCGTCCCCGCCACCCCCACCCGTACCGCCCGGCCCCACGTCAGCTCCAGGGCGTCCGTCTCCATGCCGTCGCCGAAGGCGACCAACCGGTCCGACTCCACGACCAGACCGAGGCGTTCGCCCGGGCCGAGCAGGCCCTCCACGCGCGTGGTGCCGGTCACCGGGGACGGCCAGGCCTCCCGCACCGTCCAGGCGAGCCGGGCGTCCGTGGCGGCCGGCAGCGGGAGGGCGCTGGAGCGCTGCTGCCACAGCGAGCGCAGCCAGCCGGTGGCACCGGTGCCCGTCCCGACCAGGACGCCCGACGAGGCCTGCGCCTCGGGCGCGGCCGACGGGGCGCTCAGGGTGTAGCGGGCGGTCTGGTGGCCGGGCGGTCCGATGTAGATCTCGTTGAGCGCGAGCAGCCGCTGCCCGTCGTCCGTGACGGCCTCCGCCATGGTCAACAGCTCCGCCCCCGTCCGCGCCGCCGCGGCGGACGGCAGCAGCCGGCGCGCGTCGCGCGCCCGGTGCCGCACCAGGATGCCCGGATTGCGCCCCGGATCCGTGTCGATTCCCACCACCGGCTGCCCGGTCAGGTACTTGGCGACGTTCGCCACCAGGCCGTCCTGCCCGACCACCACGACCACGTCCTCCGGACCGAACAGGAAGCGGTCGAGGTCCGCCCGCTCGACCCGGGCCTGCCGCCAGCGCAGCGGCACCGCCGCGGCGACCTCGGCGAGCGCCCGCCCGTTGCGCTCGTGCCGCTCCCGGACCTCGTCCACCGAGCGCCCCCGCGCGGCCAGTTGGAACGCGGCCTGGCCGTGCGTGCCGTGCCGGGCGAGCAACTCCTCGTACTCCGTGGTGCGGTGGACGAGCACCGCCCGCGGCGCCAGGCTCATGACCGCGCGCCCCCGGCCCCGCCCCGGGTCTCGGCGCTGCCGTCACCGTCGCCACCGAGCCTCGCGAGCAGCCCGGTCAGGACGTCCGGGGACAGCGTGAGGTTCTGGATCCTGGGCAGATGCTCGGCGGCCCGGGTCGCGGCGAGCGCGTGCAGGGTCGCCGGGGCGACCTCGGCGTGCGCCCGCAGCCACGCGGACTGCGCCTCGGCGCGCGCCGCGCCGACCTCCCGCGCCGCCTCCGCCTCGGCCTGCGCGAGCCGCACCGTGCGCGCGGCCTCGGCCCCGGCCCGTACCGCGTCGGCGGCCGCGCCCTCCTCCGCCTCGCGGCGCGCGTTGGTGCCGCGCTGGTCCACGAGCCGTTCCTCCTGTCGGGCCAGTTCGATCTTGCTGGCCAGCTCGTTCTCGGCGATGGCGCGCTCGCGCTCGACGGCGACGGCCCGCCGCTCGTACGTGGCCCGGTCCGCCTCCTGCTGGATCCGCTCGCGCGCCGGGGTGCGCAGCGCGCGCTCCACCTCGGGCTCGGGGCGCAGCGCCACGACCCGCACCGCGACCACCTCGATGCCCGTCTCGGGCAGCCGCGGCTCGGCCGCGAGCCCGGCCGCCATCCGCTCGCGCACCGCGCCGACGCCGTCGACCAGCGCCTCGGAGAGCGGAATCCGGGCGAGCACGGCGAGCGCGTGCTGCTGCGCGGTCTCGGTCAGCAGGGTGCCGATCTGCTCCAGCGGGGTGCCGCGCCAGGTGCCGGTGTCGGGGTCGAGCGAGAAGTCGAGCCGGGTGGCGGCGGCCGCCGGGTCGCCGATCCGGTACGTGACGGTCGACTGCACGCTCACGTCCTGGAAGTCGGCGGTGCGGGCGTGGAACGCCATCGTCAGCTCGCGGTCGTCGACCGGCACCTCGGACAGCGCGGCGGACAGCGAGCGGAACCAGAAGCTCAGACCGGTCCCCTCGTGGACCAGCCGGCCGCCCCGGTGGTGGCGGACGTGCGCGGTGGGCGCGGACCGCAGATGGCGCCAGCCGAGGCGGCGGGTGATGTCGGCCATGGAGAACCTCCCCTTGTCGTCACCATGACGATAGAGAGGTGGTGCCCTTGTCGTCAACCTGACGAAATGGGGGTGCTCCTCCGTGCCGGGGCGGTCAGCACGCGGGCTCCGGCGCGGGTACGGGTGCCGGGACGTCGGCGGTGAGCGCGTCCCGTACGGGGGCGGGGATCGTGTCCCGTACGGAGACGGGCGCGGGCGCGTCCGGGAGCGTGGCCCCGTGGGGGAGGGCCCGCGGCAGACCGAGCGGCTCCAGCGGCTCCTGCTCCGGCTGCCGTTCCCCGTCCGGGGTGTCCGGCAGGGGCGCCGCGTCGACGGCGGAGGTCAGCAGGACCACGCCGCGCGCGGCCACCAGCGAGGCCGCCGCGGCGACCAGCCAGCCCCAGGGGCCGGCCCGGAAGGTCTCCCCGAGCAGGGTCACGCCGATCACCGCGGCGGCGGCCGGGTTGGCGATGTTGACGACGGCGAGCGGGGCGGCGAGGCCGCCGCGGTAGGCCGCCTGCGACAGCAGCAGGCCGCCGACCGCGAAGGCCGCGATCAGAACGGCGAGCAGCGCCGTCTGCCACCACCGGGCCGGGCCGCCCGGCAGGTCGCGGGCGAGGGCCACGGTCAGCGTCTGGGTCAGCGCCGAGCCGACCGCCGAGGCCACCCCGGAGGCGGTCGCGTGCCCGAGCCCGCGCCCCCCGGCCTTCCCGGTCCCGGTCCCGGTCCCGCCGGCGACGCCGCCGGTCCCGTTTCCGCTCGCGGCCCGCCCCCGGGAGGCGAGCAGTCCGATGAGGGCCAGCGTCGCCGCGGTGACGATCAGCGTCTCGCGCAGGTCGAGCGCCTCGTCGGGTGCGACCGGGCCGGTGACCGCCACCAGGCCGACCAGGCCGGCGAGCGTCCACAGCGCACCGCGCCACTCGACCCGGGTGACCCGGCGGTGCGCCCCGTACGCCCCGATCGGCAGCGCCGCGACCAGGGTGAGTGCGCCGAGCGGCTGGACGAGGGTGAGCGGTCCGTAGTGGAGGGCGGCGACGTGCGCGAGCGCGCCGGCGGCGTTCAGGCCGACCGCCCACCACCACTGGGGGCGGCCGAGCAGCCGGCGCAGCGCGCCGCGTCCGCCGGCGGAGGCCGAGGCGAGCCGGGACTGGGCGACGGCGGCGAGGGCGTAGCCGGCCGCCGAGACGAGGGAGAGGAGGACAGCGACGACCGTTCCGGCGGCCCCGCCGGCGACGGCGCTCATCGCGGCGCCCCGGCGGTCGCGGGAGTGGGCCTGGGCGCGGGGGCGTGGGCCGGGGTGCGCGGTGTGGGCGGGGCGGGGGCCTGGGCCGGGGTGTGCGCTGTGGGCGGGGTCGCGCGGGTCTCGTCCCGGGGCGGGCGCCGGCGGCGTACCGGTGCCGGGACGACGAGCAGCGCGAGCCCGAGGAGCGCGGCCGCGACCAGGGCGTCGAACCAGTAGTGGTTGGCGGTGCCGACGATGACGAGCAGGGTGAGCGCCGGGTGCAGCAGCCACAGCCATCGGGCGCGTGCCCTGGTGGCGGCGACGAGCCCGATCGCGACCATCAGGGCCCAGCCGAAGTGCAGTGACGGCATGGCCGCGAACTGGTTCGCCATCGAGTCGGTCTCGGGCGTCGCGCCGTAGACGGAGGGTCCGTACACCCGGGCGGTGTCGATCAGGCCGGTGGCCGCGAGCATCCGGGGCGGCGCGAGCGGCAGCAGCAGGTGCAGGGCGAGCGCGGCGGCGGTGAGCAGGGCGAGGACCCGGCGGGACCAGAGGTAGTGGGCGGGCCGGCGCCAGTAGAGCCAGGCCAGGAAGGCGAGGGTGGCCGGGAAGTGCACGGCGGCGTAGTAGGTGTTCGCGGCCTGGACGAGTCCGTCGCCGTGCAGCAGGAGCCGCTGGACGCCGCCCTCGCCGGGCAGGTGCACGGCGCGCTCCAGGTCCCACACGCGGTCGGCGTTGTGGAAGGCGCGGGTCTCGTGCCCGTTCGCGAAGAGGCGGCCGAACTTGTAGACGAGGAAGAGCGCCGTGACAAGCAGCAGCTCGCGCACCAGCGGCGGTCGCCCGGGGGTAGCCGTCGGCCCCGGTCCTGCAGGACGTGTCTTTCGTATCCCGCGTATCCCGGTAGCCATGGCGCGGCCCCTTTTTCCGTCAATTCGGACAAGCAAACGCAGGAACTGTAGATCCGATTTCATCGAGACGCAAGCGTCTCGATACGTTTGCGTCTCGATTGTGCGCCCCCTACTCTCGGATGTGCGGAAACCCATCCGCTGGGGTACGGGGTCTCCGGGAGGAAACCGATGTCCACGCACGCCGCGACCGCCGCCGCCCGTCGCAGCAAGCTCACCCCCGAACGGGAGGCCGAGCTGTACGAGGCGGTCATCTGCCTGCTGCGCGAGGGCGGCTACGACTCCGTGACCATGGAGGGCGTCGCCGCCCGCACCAAGTGCGGCAAGGCCACCCTCTACCGCCAGTGGGGCACCAAGCCGCGGCTCGTCACCGCCGCGCTCGACAAGGCCCGCTGCACCGTCTTCACCGGCATCGACACCGGCTCCCTCGTCGGCGACCTGCGCGAGGCCGCCCGCATCGCCGCCTCCCGCCGCGAGCGCGACGCCGAACTCATGGAGGCGGTCAGCCAGGCCTACGTGCAGCACCCCGACCTGCGGGCCGCCCTCCGCGAGACCGTCATCGCCCCCGAGATCGCCGCCCTCGACGAGATGCTCGGCCGCGCCGTCGCCCGCGGCGAGCTCGCCGCCGACAACCCCGCCAGGGGCTTCGTCGCCCCCTGCTTCATGGGCATGCTCCGCATCGAGCGCCTCTTCGAGGACCGCTTCGCCGACGCCGCGACCATGCGGACCTTCGTGGACGCGGTGCTGCTGCCGGCCCTCGGCGTGACGCCGGAGCCCGACGACGAGGAGACACCGCCGGACGCCGCGCCCGAGGTGTGAGGCCCCGCCCCGTCCGGCACCCTGAAGCCATGCCCGACGACGCCACGTCCTCCACCACCGCACCCCGGGTCCGGGTCCGCCGCGTCTACGAACCCCCCGAGCCCGACGACGGCCTGCGGGTCCTCGTCGACCGCCTCTGGCCGCGCGGCCTCACCAAGGCCGACGCCCACCTCGACGAATGGCCCAAGGCCCTCACCCCCTCCGACGAACTGCGGCGCTGGTACCACGGACCCGACGGCGACTTCGCGGAGTTCCGGCACCGCTACGAGCAGGAGCTCGCCGCCCCGGACGCCGCCGAGGCCCTCTCCCGGCTGCGCGCCCGCGCCGCCGAGGGGCCGGTCACCCTGCTCACCGCCGCGAAGGACCCGTCGGCCAGTCACACGGCCGTGCTCATGCGGGCCCTCGGCGCGGCCTGAGGTCTCCGCCGCCCAGCCGGGGCGCCTCCGCCACCGGGTCCACCACCCCGTCGGGGCGCGCCCCGACCCGCTCGGCCAGCTCCCGCGCCCACGCGAGGAGCCCGGCGACATCCACCCCGTACGTCTCGACGGCCCCCGCCCCCTCCCGTACGTACGCCTCCACCCGGCCGGCCCCGCGCAGCAGCAGCCGCGCACCGCCCGTCGCGTTCCCCCGCGCCGCGTGCGTCAGCCCCACGGCCAGCTGCGCGAGCCCCTGCCACAGCTCCCGCTCACCCTCCGGCCGCGCCTTCCAGGCGTCCTCGAACACCTCGTGCGCATGGAACGGCATCCCGGCGTCCAGCAACCGCTGCGCCTCCCGCACCGTCCCCTCCGGCGACCGCACGACCCCCTCGGGCTGCCGCGCGACCCCCTCGGCCCCGTACGCCAACGGCCGCCCCAGCCCGTCCCGCGGCCGCCCGCTCCGCGCCCGCCCCGCCGCGTCCCGATCCCTGCCCCGCTCCCTGTCCATCCCCCCATTCTCCGCCGCCGCGCCCCGGTGACCCCCCGTGTGCTGATCCACCCCGTGAAGTGAGGTAATGTTCTCTTGCACGCCGCGCCCGGGACCGACCCCGGGCCCGACGGGCACCGGGACGTGGCGCAGCTTGGTAGCGCACTTGACTGGGGGTCAAGGGGTCGCAGGTTCAAATCCTGTCGTCCCGACTTGTGAAAGTCGGAGGCCGAGGGGCCGTTTCAGAGGGATCTGAAACGGCCCCTCGGTCGTTCTCGGGGGCCGGTCCGGTGTGGCCGGCGCCGGCCACCGGCGAGACGGACTCGGGGACGGCGTGACCGAGCACCGTCAGGGTGCCGTGCCGCGCGGTAGGACGTGCGCACTTCTCCCTTCCTTGACGGGGCCGAGGCGGCCGGGGTGGTGGATCAGACCGCGAAGAGCAGGGCGGCGCTGAGGAGGACCACCGCCGCGGTGGCGAAGTGGATGCCGAACGCGGCGGCCCTGCTGCCGCCGTGGCGCAGGACGATCACGGTGTCGCCCAGCGGCGTGAGGGCCACGGCGAGCAGGAACCGGGCGGCGGCGTGGGCGTCCGCGAAGGCGAGGAGCGCGAGGCCGATGACGCCGGAGGTCAGGTCGCGCAAGCCCTTGATGGTGAGGTGGGCGGCGTCTCCGTCCGGCTTGGCGGGGACGCCGTAGCCTCTCGCCGCCGCCTGCGGAGCGCCGAGGAAGCGGATGCCGATCACCAGGACGAAGAGCACGAGGACGTAGGCGAGCCCGTGGGCGACAGTGGGGAGCGTGTCGTGACTTCCGTGGTCGAAGGCCCGTGGGAGCACGGGCGGTGGAGGGGCGGGAGCGTGTACGGCGTCGATCCTGGGACCCGCGGGCCGTTCGCACGAGTGTCGGAAGGGACACCACCCCTACACTTCGCGACATGACGTTCGTGGCGATGCCGGTGTACGACGGGGCGATGCTCTTCGAAGCGGCCATCGTGCTGGAGATCTTCGGCATGGACCGTCCCCATCTGGCCGATCCCTGGTACGAGTTCGCCGTGTGCGGGCCCCAGGACGCCCGGCTGGGGGGCTGGTTGCGGGTCGGCAGCACGCGCGGGCTCGACGTGCTCGGGCGCGCCGACACGGTGATCGTGCCCTCCTGCGAGGACATCGAGGCCGAACCGCCCGAGGACCTGCTGGACGCGCTCCGGGACGCCCACCGGCGCGGGGCCCGGATCGCCTCGTTGTGCACCGGCTCGTTCGTCCTCGCCGCCGCCGGGCTGCTGGACGGGCGGGAGGCCGCCACGCACTGGCGGCACGCGGCCCGGCTCGCGGAGCGCTATCCGCGCGTACGTGTCAACGCCGACGTCCTGTACACCCACGACGGGCAGATCCTCACCGCCGCGGGCAAGGCCGCCGCCCTGGACCTCAGCCTCCACCTGGTGCGCCTCGACCACGGGGCCGCCGTCGCCAACGCGCTCGCCCGCATCCTGGTGGTGCCGCCGCACCGCGCCGGCGGTCAGGCCCAGTACATCGCCGCGCCCGTGCCGGCCCGGAGCGGTGACGGGTTCGCCGACCTGCAGGACTGGGCCCTCGACCGGCTCCACGAACCCCTGACCGTGCAGGACCTGGCCGCCCGCGCCGGCATGAGCACCCGGCACCTGACGCGCCACTTCCACCGGAGCACGGGTCTCACCCCGCTGCGCTGGCTGCACGCCCAGCGCATCAGGCGCGCGCAGGAACTCCTGGAGACCACCGACACCGCCGTCGAACGGATCGCCGCGCACACCGGCATGGGTACGGCGACCACCCTGCGCCGGCACTTCAGCCGCGCGGTGGGCGTGCCCCCGGACGCGTACCGGCGTACGTTCCGCGGCCAGACGCGTTCATGAGCCGGCCCGGCCCGGCCGTCCTCAGGCCTTCGGGACCGTGTTGACGTAGGCGGTGCCCGTGCCGTGGAACTCGTCCACGGTCTTCTGGAGCTCCGCCGGGGAGACGGCCGCGTCGGCCTTGTAGTAGACCCAGTCGACCTTCATGTCCCAGGTGCGCGGACCGCCGGTGAAGGGGAGGTCGACGAACCAGTTGCTGAAGTGGATGTCCATCGGCTCGCGCGGGACGTAGCGGCCCGAGCTGGTGAACAGCGCCTTGCCGTCCAGGGAGTAGGTCACCTGGCCGTCCACGGCGGTGATCATCAGGGTGTGCCAGCCGCCGAGGCGCCGTTCGAGGGTCTCGTGGATCCGGTCCGGCGGGTCGGCCTTGAACCAGCTCACGGTGTCGAGCCGCGGACCCGTCGAACCCCAGCCGCCGTTCGGCAGGTACTCGAAGTCGAGTTCGCTGTAGTGCTCCGAGGAGTCCGCGGGGGAGATCGGGAAGAAGGTCTGGACGACGTGGTCGCCGTCGCGGCCGCTCGTCGGCTCGTCGCCGAGGTGGACCCGGGCGGCGAAGGTCCCGGTGAAGAAGTTCCGGCTCGTGGTCTGCACCTCGACCTGCGTGGTGCCCCGGGCCGTGCCGTCGGTGGCGGAGCGCAGCCGCAGGACCGTGCCGCCCCGGCCGGGCCCGTCGCCGTTCTGGGCCGTCGGGTCGGAGGGGAAGGCGACGCCCTCCGCGCTCCAGGTGTCCTTGACGCCCGGGCCGCCCCCGCCGGTGCGGATCTCCCAGCCGTGGGCGGCGAGGGAGGGGTCGTCCGCGCCGGTGTAGTCGAAGGTGTCGAACAGGGTTCCCGGCGGGCCGGTGGGCGTCGGCGACGCGTCCGGCGCCCGCCCGGCGGCGTCGGTGCCGCCGCCGGACGCGGGGGCGCCGGAGCACGCGGCGAGCACGCACAGGAGGGCGGGCAGCGTGAGCGCCGTCCACACGCGGCGACGAGGGGTGCGGCGGGGCTGGCTCACGCAGGCTCCTTGGGGGCGTAGGCGTGATGCCGGGGCACGCCCCTTGCGGGCGGCACACGCGGATCACGTGAAGTGAGCCGACATCCTAGCGAATGGTTTCGGCCACCTCGTCGGGTGCGCGCGACCGGGCCGCCAGCGGTGCGGGCGGCCGTCCGTCGACATACCGATCTGGTTACGGAGCTCGATCAGACCGTGCCAAAAGCGGATATCACGCGCCAATCGATCACGGTCATCCGTCACATCGCGCTCTACTCTTCAGCCGTCTACCTTCCTGCGCAAAAAGGCCACACGAGATGCGCCACGTCTCCACATCTTTCGATCGTGGATCGGCATACCTGGCACAGCCCGGCGTGTCCGAATCTAGTCCCCAGGAGCCCGCTCCGGCCCCGGTGTTCGTCGACCAGTCCGGGCAGCGCAGCCGTCGCTTCCGGCGCCTCGGCTGGCCGGTCTCCGTGGCCGGCGCGATCCTGGCCGCCGCCATGGGCAGCAGCCTGATCGGCATGCAGTCGGCCGCGCCGGCGATCGAGGTTCCCCCGGAACCCACCTACGTGCCCACCCGGGGACCCCTGTCCCCCTCCCTGCCCTGACCACGGGCGCGACCCGCACCACCCCTCCCCAGGAGCGCCCTTGTCCCGCCACCAGCGCCGTCGGCAGTCCCTGCTGAGGCCGCGCCGACTGGCCGCGCCGCCGCTGCGCTTCTTCATGCCGCTGTCGCTGCTGGCCTGCCTGCTCGCCCTGCTCGTCCTGCGCGGCCTCGCCACCAACGAGGCGTTCCACGACGACCGGATCGCGACCTCGGTCGACAAGACGACGGTGCCGCGCAACCTGCTCAAGGGCGGCCCGATCATCGACGCGCGCGGCGAGCGCAACGAACGCCCGGTGAGCTACAAGGTCCCCGACCACACCGTGGTCCTGAGCTTCGACGACGGCCCCTCGCCCGAGTGGACCCCGAAGATCCTCGACGTGCTCGCGGCCCACGACATCCACGCCGTCTTCTTCGTGACCGGCGCGATGACCACGCGCCACCCCGAGCTCATCCGGCAGATCGTCGCGGGCGGCCACGAGATCGGTGTGCACACCTTCACCCACCCCGACCTGGCCTACCAGTCCGAGGCCCGGATCAGCTGGGAGCTGGCGCAGACCCAGCTCGCCCTGGCCGGCGTCGCGGGCGTCCACAGCTCGCTGTTCCGCCCGCCGTACTCCTCCGACGCGTCCGCGCTCGACGACTGGAACTACCCGGTCATCAGGTACGTCGGCGCCCGCGGCTACCTCACCGCCTTCATCGACCGCGACACCGACGACTGGAAGCGCCCCGGCGTGGACGCCATCGTCAAGGCGGCCATGCCGCGCAAGCCCGGCGCGGGCGAACTGGTCCTGCTGCACGACGCGGGCGGCGACCGCACCGAGACCCTCGCCGCGCTCGAGCAGATCATCGAGAGGCTGCAGGCCCAGGGATACCGCTTCGCCACCGTCTCCGAGGCGCTCGGCGCCACCGACGCCACCGTGCCGGTGCACGGCTACCCACTGTGGGCGGGCAAGTGCTTCATCTGGGCCAGCCAGGCCGCCGTGCTCACCCTCCCGGTGCTGGTCGCCCTCCTCGCCGTCGTCGGCTTCCTCAACTTCGGCCGGTTCGCGCTGATGCTCATCCTCGCCCCGCTGCACGCCCGGCGCTCCCGGCGGCGCGACGCGTGGGGACCACCCGTCACCGAGCCGGTCACCGTCCTCGTCCCGGCGTACAACGAGCGCGAGTGCATCGCGAACACCCTCCACTCGCTGGCCGCCAGTGACCACCCGATCGAGGTCATCGTCGTCGACGACGGCTCCACCGACGGCACCGCGGACATCGTCGAGGCCCTGGCCCTGCCCTTCGTCCGGCTGATCCGCCAGGTCAACGGCGGCAAGTCCAGCGCGCTCAACACCGGCATCGCCGCCGCCTCGTACGACATCGTCGTGATGATGGACGGCGACACCGTCTTCGAGCCGTCCACCGTGCGCGAGCTGGTCCAGCCCTTCGGCGACCCGCGGATCGGCGCCGTCGCCGGCAACGCCAAGGTCGGCAACCGGGAGAGCCTGATCGGCGCCTGGCAGCACATCGAATACGTCCTCGGCCACAACCTGGACCGCCGGATGTACGACATGCTGGGCGTCATCCCGACCATCCCCGGCGCCGTGGGCGCCTTCCGCAAGGAAGCCCTGCGGCGGGTCGGCGGGATGAGCGACGACACCCTCGCCGAGGACACCGACATCACCATGGCGGTGCTCTGCGACGGCTGGCGGGTCGTCTACGCCGAGCGCGCCCGCGCCTGGACCGAGGCCCCCGCCAGCCTCCCGCAGCTGTGGTCCCAGCGGTACCGCTGGAGCTACGGCAGCATGCAGGCGATGTGGAAGCACCGGCGCGCCGTGACCTCCCGCGGCCCGGCCGGGCGCTTCGGCCGGATCGGCCTCCCGCTCGTCGTGCTCTTCGGCGTGGTCGCCCCGCTGCTCGCCCCGCTCGTCGACATGTTCCTGCTGTACGGCGTGCTGTTCGCCGACGCGCCCATCACCCTCGCCAGCTGGGGCGGCTTCATCCTGCTCCAGGCCCTGCTGTCCTGGTACGCCTTCCGGCTCGACGGCGAGAAGCCGCTGCACCTGATCAGCCTGCCGATCCAGCAGCTGGTCTACCGGCAGCTGATGTACATCGTCCTGCTGCAGTCCACGATCACCGCGCTGACCGGCGGCCGGCTGCGCTGGCAGAAGCTCCGGCGCACCGGCGAGGTCGCCGCACCGGTGGAGGCCTGACCATGACCGCACCCTTCGAGTCCGGCCGCACCCAGGACACCCTCCGGCTGAGGATCCCCGCCGTCGCGCGACCAGAGCTCCGGCGGGATTTCCCGCCGGGGCTCCACGCGGAGCCGGCACCGAAGCCCGAGCCGTCGGCAGCGGCCCCGCGCAAGGGCGGCCGGGACCGCTACCTCGACCTGCTGCGCGCCCTGGCGCTGGTCCGCGTGGTGCTCTACCACAACTTCGGCTGGTTCTGGCTGCCCGTCGTCTTCCCGTCGATGGGCGTGATGTTCGCGCTGGCCGGGTCGCTCATGGCCCGCTCGCTCAGCCGCCCCGCCCTCGGCGTCATCCGGGGCCGGCTGCGGCGGCTGCTGCCGCCGATGTGGCTGTTCGGCGCGGTCATGCTCACCCTGGAGATCGCCGACGGCTGGGGCCCGGACGCCGAGGGGCACCCCGCGTGGTGGTGGGGCAAGATGCTGTTCTGGCTCCTGCCGCTGAGCACCCCGCCGTACGCCGAATCGCTGAACGGCTTCGACCACCTCGTGGGGCAGGGCTGGGCGGTACAGGTCATCGTCCCGCTCTGGTACCTGCGTGCCTACCTCTGGTACGTCCTGCTGTCACCGCTGCTGCTGTGGGCGCTGCGGCGGGCGCCGGCGGTGACGCTGTGCGCGCCGCTCGCGCTGTCGGTCGTCATGAACACTGTCTTCGCGGACCAGGAGTTCGTCTACAGCCGGGTCTGGGAGACCGCCACCGACTTCACCACCTTCGGCGCCTGCTGGATCCTCGGCATGGCCCACCAGGAGGGCCTGCTCAAGAAGATCCCGCAGTACGTGGTGCCGTCCGTGGCGCCACTGATCATGGTGGCCGGCTGGTGGTACCTGCAGACCCGGCCCGTCGACCCGACCGTGCGGACCGACATCGAGAGCTGGCCGATCGCGCAGGCCCTGTGGTCCTTCGGCTTCGTCGCCCTCCTGCTCCACGTCAGTCCCTCCTGGGACCGCTGGCCCCGACCGCTGGAACGCTGGAACGGTCTCATCAGCCTGCTCAACGCCCGCGCCGTCAGCGTCTATCTCTGGCACGAGACCGCCCTGGTGGCCGCCATCCCGCTGATCGACCCCCTCTGGTCCGTCGGCTTCTTCTACGAGCACTTCCAGTGGCTGCTGACCAGCCAGTGGTTCCCGCTGATCGTGGCGATCCCGCTGACCGCGCTGCTCGTGCTGACCTTCGGCTGGATGGAGGACGTGGCCGCGAAGCGCCCGCCGCGCCTCTTCCCGTACCCGCGCCGCGGACGGGGCAGGCGCCGGGCCGGGGCCTGACGCGGACCGTCCGATCCGCCTCGGGCGCCGGCCGCCGTGTGCCGGGCGACGACGCCCGTCAGCCGGTGATCTCGACGGGAGTGCCGTCGGCCGCTGCCGGGGCCGTCGCGGGCGCCGGCTTCGTACCCGCACCGGTGACGCCCTGGAGGAGCGCGGCCAGGTCGACGCCGGTGGTGGAGGAGAGCAGCTCCATGCCCTGGGCGACGTTGTCGGTGACGGTACGGGTCAGCCGGCTCGCGCCGTCCGTGGAGACGACGGTCAGCTTGTCGACGGCCGCGAGCGGTTCCGCGGCCTTGGCGACGACCTGGGGCAGGACCTCGACGAGCATCTGCAGGACGGCGGCGTCCCCGTACTGCCCGAAGGCGTCGGCCTTCTTGAGCATCGCCTCGGCCTCCGCCGAGCCCTTGGCGGCGATGGCGGCGGCCTGGGCCTCGCCCTCGATCCGTACGGCCTCGGCCAGGGCGGCGCGCTGGGCCTTCTCGCCCTCACCGGTCAGCCGGGCGCGCTCGGCCGCCGCCTCGGCCTCCTTGACCAGGGCGATGCGGCGGGCCTCGGCCTCCTGCTCGGCCCGGTAGCGGGCCGCGTCGGCCGGCTTGCGGACCTCGGTGTCCAGCTGACGGTCGGTCAGGGCGGCCTGCCGGGCGGCGACCTTCTCCTGCTCGGTGAGGATGTCCTGCTGACGCGCGGCCTCGGCGAGCGGTCCGGCGGCGTTGGCCTGCGCGGCGGCCTCGTCGGTCTGGGCCTTGATCTCGGCCTGCTTCAGGTAGAGGGTGCGCTGCGCGACGGCGATCTCCTCCTCGGCCTTCAGCCGGGCCTGCTCGGCGGCCCGGCGGGCGACGGCCTCGGCGATGTCGGCCTCCTGCTTGGCCCGCGCGGCCTCCGGCCGGCCGAGGTCCTCCAGGTAGGAGCCCTCGGTGGTGATGTCCTGGATCTGGAAGGCGTCGAGCACGAGCCCCTGCCCGGACAGGCTGGCCTCCGCCTCCTCGGCGACCTGGCCCGCGAAGGCGGCGCGGTCCCGGATGATGTCCTCG
The DNA here is from genome assembly GCF_044544705.1 of Streptomyces sp. NPDC053541. Lineage (NCBI taxonomy): Bacteria > Bacillati > Actinomycetota > Actinomycetes > Kitasatosporales > Streptomycetaceae > Streptomyces > Streptomyces sp. NPDC053541. Next base: position 36,385 of record NZ_JBITXM010000014.1, on the reverse strand, counting down.
ACCGACATCCGGCCGACGATGGAGCGCAGCGCGCCGGAGAGCACCTCCTGGGTGAAGCCGACGATGCCGTCCTGCTGCATGAGGAAGCGCTGGGCGGCGGCCCTGATCGAGTCCTCGTTGCCGCCGACCTTGACGATGGCGACGCCGTCGAGGTTCGCCTTCACGCCGCGCAGGGTGACCGCGCCGCGGACCGCGACGGGGATGTGGCGGCTGGACAGGTCGAGGCTGAACTTCTGCTGGACGAACGGCACGACGAAGACGCCCCCGCCGACCACGACCTTCTGCCCGCTGTTGTCGGTGAACACCCGCCCGGTCTGGGGATCGGTGGCCTTCTTGCCGCGCCGGCCGGTGATGATGAACGCCTCGCTGGGGCCCGCCACCTTGTACCGGGTGACGACCACGAGGCCGAGCAGGACGACGAGGACGACGATGCCCACCACGGCGGTGAGGACAGGGCTCATGAAGAAACCCCCTTCGATCGGAGACGAACGTGGATGAACGGAGGGAAGCGCGCGGTCTGCGGTCTGCGGTCTCGGGTCAGCGGTCGACCGGGCGGACGAGGACGGAGGTCGGCGAGAGCACGGCCTCGACCCACACCTCGCTGCCCCGGGCGACGGCCGACACCGAGCGCGCGGCGTACTTCACCGGCTGACCGGCCAGGTGCAGCATCACCTCGCCGTACCCGTCGGCCGGGATCGCCGTCACCACCGCGCCGGTGGACCCGGTGAGGTCCTCGCCCCGTGGCGCGGGCGCGCCGGCGTCGCGCATGAGCACCCGGCTGAACCGCCAGGTCACCCACCCCACGACGCCCCCCACGACGACGCCCGCACCGGTGGCGGCCCCCGCCCCCGTACCGGTGGTGCCGAGCACGATCGCCCCCGTGAACCCGAGGGCCGACACGAACCCGGCGATCACCGGCAACGACAGAATCCCGTCCAGCCCCCCGCCGAGTCCGTCGAGGACCCCCTCCAGCACCCCGTCGAGGACCAGGCTCAGGACGAGCAGCACCAGACCGACGGTGCCGAGACCGAGCAACCAGACCATCCGCAGCACCCCGTCTCGTGCGCCCTTTCCGTCGTCACGCGGATGGTTCCATGCGGGGGCACGCATGTTCATTGCCGGTTTCCGGCAGTCTTCACGCGCTCTTGATGCCGGTCCGGCGACGCTGGCGGCGAGCGTGAGCCGGGCGCGGGGCGTCACCGCCGGTGGGCGGGGCCCTCGTCCACGAAGGTGCGTGCGGGGGCGCCCGGTGTTGGAATGGGAGGCGGCCAGGAGTGCGGCGGGCGGGGGCCGTGGGGCCGCACCGTTCGGAGGCACACAGCCGCCAGCGAGGAGTCGGAATGAGCGTCGACGAATTCTCCGAGATGGGACCCGTCGATTACCTGATCCTGGAGTTCCCGGGCAATCGCATGACCGGAGAAGGCCTCTCCCTTCTGCTCGACCTGGTCGAGCGGCGCATCATCCGCGTCCTCGACCTGTCCTTCGTCCGCAAGGACGAGGACGGCTCGGTCACGGCGCTGGAACTCACCGACCTGGACGGCGACGGGGTACTCGACCTGACCGTGTTCGAGGGAGCCTCGTCGGGCCTGCTCGGCGAGGACGACCTCCGGGAGGCCGCCGGAGTCCTCGAACCCGGCAACTCCGCGGGCGTGCTCGTCTACGAGAACCTGTGGGCCGCCCCGCTGGCGGCCGCCCTGCGCCGCAGCGGGGCGCGCATGGTCGCCAACGGAAGGATCCCGGCCGAGGACCTCCTGGCGACCCTGGAGGCCGTCGAGGCCGGTTCCGCTTCCTGACGCCCCGCGCCCCGCGCCCGGCGCCCGCGCCCGGCGACCCCCGTCCGACGACAAGGAATCCGTCATGCCCGGTCTTCTTCGCGGTGTCGCGCGCACCGCGGTCATCTCCGGTACCGCCACCGCCGTGTCCAACCGCGTCTCGCGACGCCAGGCGGGCCGATGGGCGCGGCAGGACTACGAGCGCGCCGCCGCGGCGCCGCCCCCGCAGGAGTACGCCGCCCCGCCGCCCGCGCCCGAACCCGGACCCCCGGCCGGGGGCTCGATGGACGCCACCATCACGCAGCTGAAGGAGCTCGCCCAGCTCAAGGAGCAAGGGGTGCTCACCGAGGCCGAGTTCGAGGCCCAGAAGAGCCGCATCCTCGGCGGATGACACGAGACCCGCCCCCAGGCAGCCGCTTCGCGCCGTCGGGGGCGGGTTCCGTGTCGTCCCGTTCGCGGAACCGGCGCCCGCGCCCTGCGCACGGGCCCCGGTCACCCGGTGCGCTGGTGCGGGTTCGGCGGTGCGGAGGGACGCCCGCGGAGTGTGGAGGCGGTGATCACCGATCACCTACCCTGTGGGGCATTCGAACGGCTGACCAGGGGTGGGGGCTCGACGTGGTGCGGCGATCGACCGGAGACGACAGCGGTGCGGTACGGCCCGCGGTCCTGGGCTGGGTGACGGCCCTGGTGGCGGTCCTGGGCGCGCTGGTGTGCGTCGCCTGGCTGTTCCTGAGCGACCTCGGCTACTGGCCGGGCTCGGGAATGAAGACCGTCTGGGAAGCCCCGTACGACCGCCACGCCAGCGAAGGGGGCGACCGCGTCCGGCTCGTCGGCGACACCGTCGTGCGCGGCCGGGCCGACGCCGTGACCGGATTCGACGTCAGGTCCGGCGCGAAGCGCTGGGAGTACGTGCCCGGGCGGGCCGACATCTGTGCCACCACCCCGACCGTCGACGACGGGGTGGCCCTGATCGCCTACGGCGATCCGCGCAAGGGCTGCGACACCCTCGCCGCGCTCGATCTGACCCGTGGACGCGAACTCTGGCACACGGCCCGCCCCTCCGCCGACCCGATGGCCGTCGGCGCGGGGCTCGGCGTGTTCCCCGACGAGCGGGCGCGCAGCGTCCGCGCCGTCGCCCTGCGCTCCGGCGCGCCCCGCTGGACGGCCGCCGTCCCGAAGGGTTGCGTGCCGGGCGAGGTCGCCGCCGCCGCGCGCCACGTCCTCGCGGTCGTCGCCTGCGGCGGGGAGCTGAAGCTCGCCGCGTTCGGCCCGGCCGACGGCGAGGAACGGTGGACGGTGCCGCTCGACGCCCGCCGGGGCGTGCCCGCCGGCACCGGTGCCGCCTTCGTGTCGGCCGATCCCGTGGTGGTGCGCATCGGAGGCCCGGACGAGGCCGATGGGTACGCGTACCGTGCCTTCGGCCCTGACGGCCGGCCCCGGGGAGTCGTCGACGCGCCCGGCGGCCACGGCCGCATCACCGGGGCGACCGTCGACGGCGGACGCCTCCTGGCGACCGCCACCGGCGACGGCGGGTCCGGTGGGAGCTGGGACCGGCTCGTCGCCTTCGACCTGGCGAGCGGGAACGAGCTGTGGAACCGGACCGTGGCCGGCAACTGGATGGACACCGCGGGCTGGTCCGCCCGCGACGGCCGGGTCACGGTCCTCACCACCTCGTCGAAGTACGGGGACGAGCTCCACGTGTACGACGCCGCCACCGGGCACGAGCAGGAGACCCGCGCCTTCCGCGACCACCTGGCCCGCGCCGATGAGCTCCTGACGTACGAGGACCTGGTCATCGCCTTCCGCCGGGGCCCGGGCGGGCGCCCCTTCACCGTGTACGCACGCTCCTGAGGCGCCCGGTTCAGGAGGTGAGCTCGTCGGCCAGCAGGTCCATCAGGAGGCCGTCGTGCCAGGTGCCGTCGGAGCCGCGTTCGTACTGGCGCATGATGCCGACGGGGCGGAAGCCGACCTTCTCGTAGGCGCGGATCGCCGCGGTGTTGGCGGCCGCCGGGTCGATGACGAGGCGGTGGTGGCCGAGGGTGTCGACGAGGTGGCGGGCCAGGGTGCGGACGGCGTCGGGGCCGAGGCCGCGGCCGTGGGCGGCGGGGGCGAGGAAGATGTCGATGCCGGCGTGCCGGTAGTCCGGTTCGTCCTCGGCGTACCACTGGATCATGCCGACGATCCGCCCCTCGTGGCGGATCGTCAGGCAGTGGGTACCGGGGTCGTCGAGATCGGCCGTGATCTCGGACACGAGGTCCTCGCCTCCCCGCCACCACGCGCGGACCTCGGGGGTGGCCCGGATCGCGGCCAGCGCGGGGACGTCCTCGACGGTGGTGGGGCGGAGGAGCACGGAAGCGCCCTGCAGCTCGGTCATGGGCAGGAACACTAGTCGGCCCCTCCGGGCGGCGGTGCGGGACGGTGGCCGCCCGGAGGGGGGTTCGGTGCCCGGGGGCGTCAGGGGAAGCTGACGACCGTCGAGGGGATCGTCGAGGTGCCCTGGGTCGGGGCGCCGATGTCGTTGATGACGTGCTCGAACTGCCCGTTGCCGCCGAGCGACACGGTCAGCAGGCCGTGGAACCGCACGCCCGGCTTCACCGGGGCCCTGAAGCCGTGGTCCTGACGGATCGTCGGGTCGACGTTGTAGTAGCAGTAGCTGCCGAGGCCCCAGCCCTCGTGGGTGGTGACGGAGTCGTCGACGCGGTAGGCGGCGTAGCCCTTGGTGGTGCCGTTCTGGATGGCGGCCTGGTTCGGGGCGTCGTACGCCTTCTCGTTCTGGAAGAAGATCGTCCGGCCCCGGTCGCCGTACCACTCGACGTCGTACTTGTTGAAGTGCTCGACGAACAGGCCGGTGGCGAGCACGTCGTCGCCGTTGACCCGGACGCCGTAGTCGGCGCGGTTGGTCTCCCAGCCGACGCCGTCGCCGTGGTCGGCGCGCCAGACCCAGGTGTGGTCGATCAGGGTGTCGTCGTTGTTGACGACGATGCCCGTGGTGGCCTTGCCCGCGCCGGCGCCGCCGACCCGGACGTAGACGTCCTGGACGGTGGTGGGGTCGGCGGAGTGGTCGGCGGAGGCGTTCTGCGGGCCGATCTCCAGCAGGGTCGGCGAGTTGACCGGTCCGGCGTCCACGAGGAAGCCGGCGAGGCGGACGCCGTCGACGTCGGCGACGCGCAGCGCGGTGACGCCGTTGTCGGGGATGATCGTGGCCAGTCCGAGGCCGAGCACGACGGTGCCGGGCCGGTTCACCTCGATGGTCCGGTCGACGTGGTAGATGCCCGGTGTGAACAGCAGGTGCAGGCCCTGGGCGAGCGCCTGGTTGACGGTGGCGGCGGTGGTGCCCGGCCTGACCACGTAGAAGCGGCTCAGCGGGATCGTCTCGCCCTGCGGGGCGCCGCCCGCCCAGGTCGTGCCGCGGGCGTTGACGCGCTTGGCGGGGGAGAAGACCTTGAACTGGTTGTCCTGCCAGATCAGGTACGGCTTCTCGCGGGAGACCGGCGTGGTGTCGAGCGTGGTGTACTTCGGCTCCGGGAAGGACTGCGCGGGCGCGCCCTCGGTGCCGGAGAAGACCTGGTTCCAGACGCTGTTGGACCAGCCGCCGCCGATCGAGCTGTCGCGGGTGTACCACTGCTGCTGCGAGTAGTTGCCCACCTGCCCGTCGATCCGGGAGTCGGCGATGTAGCCGCCGCTGGCCCAGCCGTAGCCGGTGGGGGCGAGGTTGAGCCCGCCCTTGACGTGCATGCGGCGGAAGGAGGAGGCCTGCGACACGGCCCAGCGGTCGGTGCCGTTGACCGGGTTGAGTGCCAGGCCCTCGGCGCCGCGCCAGAAGTTCTGGGTGGCGTTGCCGTTGAACCAGCCCGCGTCGACCGTCACGTCCCCGTTGATCGTGGTGTCGTCGGGGCGCAGGCCGAGGCCGGCGATCTGGGTGTAGAAGCCGATCTGGGCGTTGAGGCCCTGGTAGGTGCCCGGCTTGAACAGGAAGGCGTGCCGGCCGGTGCCGAACTGGGCCGACTCCTGCTGCCGGAACACCTCGTCCAGCCGGGCCTGGATGCCGGGTGTGGACGGGTCGACGACGTGGACGTTCGGTCCGAGGTCGCCGCCGCCCGGCAGGGTGGTGCCGCCGCCGGGGGTGCCGTACACCTGGAACTCCCAGAGCGAGTAGCCCCAGACGGTGCCCCGGGTGAGGCCCTTCATGCGGACGTAGCGGCCGGTGCCGGACAGGGCGACCTCGTCGGTGCCGCCGTCGCCGTCGGTCACGGTGGTGACGGTGCGCCAGTCGCTGCCGTTCTCGGAGGCCTGGATCTCGTAGCTCTTGCCGTAGGCGGTCTCCCAGGTCAGCACGGCGCTGCTGAGCGGGGCGCTCTGGCCGAGGTCGACCTGGAACCACTGGGCGTCGGACCAGTCGCTGGCCCAGCGGGTGCCGGTGAGGTCGCCGTCGACCGCACCGGGAGCGGTGAAGGGGCCCTCGGTGGAGGAGGCGGTGGCCGCCTTGCCCTGGGAGAGCAGGGTGGGCGCGGCGGTGGCCGGCGCCGCGGGGACGACGGCGAGCAGTCCGCCGGCGAGCGCCGCGACGAGCGCGCCGACGGTGGCCCGCCGGGCGGGCCGGAGCGGCCGTGCGGCGGGGTGCCGGCGGGCCGGCGGGGACCAGAGGTGGGGCATGGGGGCTCCTGGGGATGTGTGGGGGAAACACGGGAGTGCGCATGCGTACGTGCTGGTGCTGGTGCTGGTGCTGATGCTGGTGCTGGGGTGACGCCGTTCCGGTGCCCGTCGGACCCGGGCGGACCGGTCCGGCGGACACCACGCGGCCGCCCTGGGGCGGGCCGGCCGCGCCGGGCCCGTACCGGACCCGGCGTCCCTGGGGGCCGGTCAGCGGCCGCGCGTCCGGTGGGCGCGGATGATGTCCGCGTACCGCCGTCCGCTGGCCTTGACCGTCCGGCGCTGGGTGGCGTAGTCGACGTGGACCAGGCCGAAGCGCTTGTCGTAGCCGTAGGCCCACTCGAAGTTGTCGAGCAGGGACCAGGCGTAGTAGCCGGCGAGCGGCGCGCCCTTGCGCAGGGCGCGGGCGCAGGCCGCGAGGTGGTGTTCCAGGTAGCGGGTGCGGTCCGGGTCGTGGACCGTGCCGTCGGGGCCGACGGTGTCGGGGAAGGCCGAGCCGTTCTCGGTGACGTACAGCTCGCGCACCCCGTACTCCTCGGTGAGCCGGAGCAGGAAGGCCTCCAGGCCGTCGGCGTCGACCGGCCAGTCCATGCCGGTGCGCGGCACGTCCGGGAGCCGCACCGAGCGCGCGTACGGGGCCGGGCCCGACGGGTCGTCGGCCACCGTCTCCGGGAAGTAGTAGTTGAGGCCGTGCCAGTCCAGCGGTGCCGCGATCAGCTCCATGTCCCCCGGGCGCTCGGGGAGTTCGACCCCGTACAGCTCGCGCATGTCGACGGGGAAGCCGCGTCCGTACACCGGGTCCAGCCACCAGCGGTTGGTGTGCCCGTCGGCGCGGCGGGCGGCGGCGACGTCCTCGGGGCGGGTGGACGCGGGCGTGACGGTGGAGTGGTTGGTGACCAGGCCGACCCGGGCGCCGGGGGCGGCGGCGCGGACCGCCGCGGTGGCCAGGCCGTGGCCGAGGAGCAGGTGGTACGAGGCGCGGACGGCGGCCGTCAGGTCGGTGAGGCCCGGTGCCATCCGGCCCTCCAGGTGTCCGATCCAGGCGGAGCAGAGCGGCTCGTTGAGGGTGGCCCAGCGGTGGACCCGGTCGCCGAGCCGGCCGGCGACGAGGCCCGCGTAGTCGGCGAGGCGTTCGGCGGTCTCGCGGACGGTCCAGCCGCCGCGGTCCTGGAGGGCCTGGGGGAGGTCCCAGTGGTAGAGGGTGATGTTGGGGGTGATGCCGGCGGCGAGGAGGGCGTCGACCAGCCGGTCGTAGAAGTCGAGTCCGGCGGTGTTGACGGGCCCGTCGCCGCGCGGGACGACCCGGGGCCAGGCGACGGACATCCGGTAGGTGTCGGTGCCCAGCTCCTTCATCAGGGCGATGTCCTCGGGCCAGCGGTGATAGTGGTCGCAGGCCGTGTCGCCGCGGTCGCCGTGGTCGATCGCGCCGGGGACCCGGCAGAAGGTGTCCCAGATGGACGGGCCGCGCCCGTCCTCGGCGACGGCGCCCTCGATCTGGTACGCGGACGTGGCCGTGCCCCAGGCGAAGGACGGCGGGAAGGCGGCGAGGTCGAGGCCGGGGACGGGGCCCGGGTCCGGCTCCGGCTCCGGGCCGGGGGCGGGGCTGAGGTCGGGGTGGAGCGGTGCAGACACGGGAGTCCTTTCGGGCCGGGCGGTCGTCACTTGACCGCGCCCGCGGTGAGGCCGGCGACGAGATAGCGCTGGAGCAGGAGGAACCCGGCGACGACGGGCACGCTCACCACGAGGGAGGCGGCCATCACCTGGTTCCAGTAGACGTCGTTCTGGGTGGCGTAGCCCTGGAGGCCGACGGCCAGGGTGCGGGTGGTGTCGTTGGTCATGACGGAGGCGAAGAGGACCTCGCCCCAGGCGGTCATGAAGGCGTAGACGGCGACGGCCACGATCCCGGGCAGGGCGGCGGGCACGACGACCCGGAAGAGGGCGCCGACCGGGCCGCAGCCGTCGACCTTGGCGGCCTCGTCGAGCTCGCGCGGGATCGAGTCGAAGTACCCGGTCAGCATCCAGATGGAGAAGGGCAGCGAGAAGGTCAGATAGGTGAGGACCAGGCCCTCGCGGGAGCCGAAGAGGGCGAGTCCGGTGGCGTTGCCGATGTTGACGTAGATGAGGAACAGCGGCAGCAGGAAGAGGATGCCGGGGAACATCTGCGTCGACAGGACGGTGACGGTGAAGACCCGCCGGCCCCGGAAGTCGTGGCGGCTGACCGCGTAGGCGGCGAAGATGGCCACCGCCACGGAGCAGACGGTGGCCGCGCCCGCCACGGCCAGGGAGTTCAGGAAGTAGTCGGCGAGCGGGACGGTGTCCCAGATGTCGGCGTACGGGCGGAGCGTGAGCCCGGACGGGATCCACTCGAAGCGTCCCGACACGTCCTCCAGCGGCTTCAGGGAGCTGGAGACCATCACGTACAGCGGCAGCAGCACGAAGCCGGTGAGCAGGGAGAGGAAGATCCGCCGGGTCCACAGGAAGGAGCGGGGCGCGGCCATGGGGGAGCGGGGGGCGGCCCCGGGGGAGCGGAGGGCGGGCTCAGGCATCGGAGGCCTTCCTTCCCCTGCCGGTGAGCAGCAGGTAGACGCCCGTGACGAGGAGCAGGAAGAGCAGGAGCAGCACGGACATCGCCGAACCGGTGCCGAAGTTCCACGTCAGGAAGGACGACTGGTAGATGTGCAGGGAGATGAGGTCGGCCGCTTCGGGCGCGGCCTTGCCGAAGAGCACGAACGGCGTGTTGAAGTCGTTGAAGGTCCACAGGAAGAGGACCAGGACGAGGACCTGGTTGACCTGCCGCAGGGACGGCAGGGTGATGTGGCGGATCTGCTTCCACACGCCGGCGCCGTCGAGTGCGGCGGCCTCGTACATGTCCCGGGGGATGTTCTGCAGGCCGGCCATGACGGTGAGGAAGGCGAAGGGCCAGCCCTTCCACACGGAGACGGTGAGCAGGGCCCAGAAGCTGTTGTCGCCGATGAGCCAGAAGGCGGGGCCGTCGCCGATGCCGAGCTGGTCGTGCAGCACGTGGTTGATCAGGCCGTTGTCCCGCTGGAACATGAAGGCCCAGGTGATGACGGCGGCGTAGACCGGCAGGGCGTACGGGACGAGGAACAGGGTGCGCAGCAGGCCGCGGCCGCGGAACTGCTCCTGGAGCAGGACGGCCGCGGCCGTGCCGAGGAGCCAGCACAGGGCGACGGACGCCAGGGTGAACAGGCAGGTGGTGACGAAGGAGGCCAGCAGGGCCCGGCCGACGGGGGCGTCGACGTTCACGGAGACGCCGTAGTTGTCGAGTCCGGCCCAGGGCGCGGACGACCAGTCCCGGATGAAGAACTGGGTGAGCTCCTTGAAGCTCATCCCGATGCCCATGAGCATCGGCACGAGGTGGACGAGGAGTTCGAGGAGGAGCGCGGGGAGCAGCAGCAGGTACGGCAGGGCGATGCGGCGGCGGCCGGGGCGGCGCCGTGCGGGCGCCGCCCCGGTTCCCGCGGTGCGCACCGCGCGCTCACTCGGCGGAGTGACGGCGGTCTGGGTCATCTGGGTTTCGCCGCCTACTTCTTCGGCATCTGCTGCTGGGCCTTGTCGAGCTTGGCCCGGACGGTCTCGGTGGTGACGGGCCGGCCGGCGGCGGCGTCGGCGAAGAGCTCCTTCACGGCGGTGCCGACGAGGGTCTCGAACTGCGACTCCTCCGGCACCTGCGGCAGGGCGGCGGCGCTGGTGGCGAGGGTCTCGCGGATGACCCTGAGCGTGGGCGTGTCGAAGGCGGGGTCCGCTTGCGCGGCCTTGACCGGCGGGACGGAGCCGTAGGTCTTGTTGAGGAGGACCTGCTCCTCGTCGCTGGTCATGAACTTCACGAACTTCAGGGCGCCGTCGAGGTTCCCGGTGTTCTTGAAGACGGAGATGTTGATGCCGGCGACCATGGAGTTGGTCCGGTCCCCCTGGCCGGGGGTGCCGGAGGGGACGGGGGCGGGGACGACGCCCCACTGGTCGTCGGTCATGCCCTGGGCGGCGAAGGTCTGCTGGGGGGTCTGCCACAGGACCATGCCGGTGCGGTTCCTGGCGAAGTCGGAGAGCGACTGGTTCTGGGCGTACTCGGCGTTGCCGGGGGCGACGATCTTCGCGCCGGCCATCAGGTCGACGTACTGCTTGACGGCGGCGACGGCCCCCTCGGAGGTGAAGTCGGGCTTGCCGTCGGGGGTGAAGAAGTCGGCGCCGTGCTGCTTGCCGAGCACGAAGACCTGGTGGATGTTGTTGGACAGGTTGGCGCCCTCGACGCCGATGCCCCACTTCCCGTCCTTGCTGAGCTTCTTGCCGGCGGCCTCGACCTCCGCCCAGGTGGTCGGCGGCTTCGCGATGCCCGCGTCGGCGAACATCTTCTTGTTGTAGTAGAGCGCGTAGGCCATGGAGTAGAGCGGCACGGCGGCCGGGTCCTGGCCGGGGGCGCCGGTCGCGCCGAGCGCGGAGTCGACGAAGCGCTCCTTGCCGCCGATGGCGGCGAGGTTCTTCTCGTCCCAGGGCAGCAGGGCGCCGGTGGACTGGAGCGAGGCGCTCCAGGTGTTGCCGATGTTGAGGACGTCGGGGCCCTGGCCGGAGGTGGTGGCGGTGAGGATCCGGTTGAGCAGGTCGGACCAGGGGATGACCTCCAGCTTGACCTTGATGCCGGTGCGCTTCTCGAACTTGTCGAGCTCGGGCTGGAGCACCTTCTTGTCGGCCTCCAGGCTGGTGCCCTGGTTGGTGGCCCAGTAGGTGAGCGTCTTCGGCCCGGAGCCGGAGCCGCCGGCGCCGTCGGCGGTGCCGCCGCCGCAGGCGGTGGCGGTGAGGAGGAGGGACAGGGTGACGGCACCGGTGACGGCGGCTCTGCTTGTGCGCATGGCTCCAGGGCCCTTTCGGGGACGACGGGAGGGAGCACCGACACCGTGGGCGGGCCCGGCCGCCGTTCGGTTCGGGCTTAATTTAGGATGTGAGTTAAGCCTCACGGGAAGGGTGCGTCAAGGCCTGGAATACGTCTGGAATACGGGTATGTTGCAGCCAAAGCCTTCAGAGAACGGGAACCCACGTGCACGCGACAAGTGGCCGTACGGTGCGTGACCTGCGGCGCGAGAACCGCACCTCCGTACTGCGCAAGCTGTACTTCGACGGACCGATGAGCCGCCTCATGCTCGGGCCCGCGATCGGCCTGAGCTCGGGCTCCATCAGCAACGTGGTCGCCGAACTCGTCGCCGAGGGCCTCGTCGAGGAGGCCGGCAGCGTCGACTCGGCCGGCGGACGCCCGCAGACCCTGCTCCGGATCAGCCCCGGCAGCGGCTGCATGATCGGCGTGGACGTCGGCGAGACCCGGGTCCGGGTCGAGCTGTTCGACCTCACCCTCACCGAACTCGCCCGCACGGAACGGGCCCTGCCCAGCACCGGACCGCGCACCGCCCGCTACGACGTCGAGCTGGTCGTCGCCCACGTCCGCGACGGCATCGCGGAGGTGGTGCGCGCCGCCGGGGTCGACCCGGACCGGCTCCTCGGCGTCGGGGTCGGCGTCCCCGGCATCGTCGCCCACGCCCCCGAGGACGGCGCCGTCGTGCACGGGCAGACCATCGGCTGGGACGCCGTCCCCTTCGAACGCCTGCTGCGCCGGACCGTCGAGCTGCCCGACACCGTCCCGTACTGGATCGACAACGGTGCCAAGACCCTCGGCCTCGCCGAGATGCGCTTCGGTGCCGGACGCGGCGCCCGCAGCGCCGTCACGGTCCTCTTCGGCTCCGGCGTCGGCGCCTGTGTCGTCACCGACCCCCTCGGGCCCGGCCGCGCCCTCGAATGGGGTCACCTCACCGTCAACGTCCGCGGCCGGCGGTGCCGTTGCGGCGCCCGCGGCTGCCTGGAGGCGTACGCGGGCGCCGAGGCGCTCCTCGCCCGCTGGCGCGAGGCCGGCGGCACCCCGCCGGAGGACGCCGACGAGGAGACCGCGCTGACGGCCCTGCTGGCCGCCGCGGCCCCGGCCGATCCGGACGCGGAGCCCGATGCCGCCGCCCTCGCGGTCCTGGAGGAGACCGCCGAGTACCTCGGCGCGGGCTTCGCCGACCTCGTCAACCTCTTCCAGCCCGAGCGGATCCTCGTCGGCGGCTGGGCCGGCCTCCAGCTCGGCGCCGGCTTCCTCGACCGCGTCACCCGGTACGTGACGGAGTACGCCCTGCGCTACCCGGCGAGCCGCACCACCGTCGGCCTCGGCACCCTGGGCCCGGAGGCGGTCACGGTCGGCGCGGCCCTGCTCCCGCTGGACGACTTCTTCGCGCGGGGCGGCCGGCGCCCCGAGACCGCCCCGAGCGCGCCGGCCCCGGCCTGGCAGACGGCGCTGGCGGACCGGGTCACGCCCTGACGGCCGCGCCGGGGACGGGGGGTCGGCAGCCGGCTCAGGCCGGGTTGTCCCCGTGGGTGAGGGTCTCCCAGGCGACGAAGAGGTTGTTGCTGCCGGCCGGGCGGTTGCGCAGCGTCAGCGCCTCGGTGTTGGTCATGGCGAAGCCCAGGCGGTGGTGCATCGCGTTGTAGCCGACCTCGGTGACCGGGCCGAGCCCGAGGTGCAGGGAACCGCCGCACAGCCAGCTCGGCGGGGCCGTGCCCAGCTCGTACTTCGACTGGAAGCCGAGGGCCTGGCGCAGCCGCTCGCCGACGTCCGTCCCGTACAGGTCCTGGCCCTGGATGCGGCTGGTCTCGGCGGTGTGCGCGATGGCCGCGATGCCGTAGCCGGTGTGGGTGAGGTCGCGGCAGGTCTCCTGGGTGAGGCCGGTGACGAAGGTCGACTGGCCCTGCCAGTAGGCGACGATCTTCTCGCGCGTGTCGAGGTTCTGGCTCGGCACGGTCTTCGGCAGCGTGCCGTCGGACGCGAGGTAGACGTAGGCGGCGGTGCGGGTGCGGAACTTCGCCATGGCCCTGTCGTACGAGGTGCGGTCCTCCAGGAAGACGGAGATGCCGACGGCGGCCTCCATCATCGACAGCTCCCAGTTCCCGTTGGAGTTCGAGCCGTTGATGACCTCTGGCAGGTAGACGTCGCGCAACATGGCGGCGAAGCGGCCGGAGTTGGGCCAGCCGCCGGTGTAGGTGGAGCGGATGATCTCGGCGGCCTTCGGCCAGGAGGAGCCGGCCCAGCCGGTCTGCAGCGGGGCGTTGCTGTTGGTGTGGTCCGTGATGACGGCCGACCAGGCGTCCATCAGCTGGATGGACTTCTGCGCGTAGCGCGCGTCCCGGGTGACGTACCAGGCGAGGGCGGTGGTGTACGCGGCGATCGCGTCCTCGCGCTCGTCGGTGCAGCCGTAGTTGGGGTTGGAGTACGAACCGCACTCCACGACCGCGCGGGGCTTCGGCACGCGGTTCAGGTCGGCGTACCTGCTCGCCATCATCTGGTCGTACACGCCCTTCCAGGGCTGGGCGCCGGCCAGCACCTGGGTGCGGGCGAAGTCCAACTGACCCCGGGAGACGCCGACTCCGGGGTGGGTGAAGACGGCGGGGGCCGACGCGGTCGCCTCGGTCGCCTCGGCGCCGGGGGCCGACGGCCAGACGAGGACGCCGGCGAGGAGGGCGGCGACGGCCGCGAGGAGTCCGGTTCTGCGCATGGGTGGGGGGCCTTCCGTTCGGGCATGTGAACGTCAATTACCGTGCTGAACAGACGTGTTGAGCGGACCGTAGGTCTGGACCAGTTCGCCGTCAAGGGGGTGAGGGTCCGGATGCGGGGGAGTGATCCGTGTCGGATCCCGTTACGGGGCCGGGGCGCGGTGGCCGGTGGCCGGCCGGTCGGCCACGTGGCGGTCCCGCACGCGCCGCCGGACCGCGGCAGACCTTACGAATCGCGGACGCCCCGCCCCCATCCGCCCCCGTGGCCGTGACCGCCCGCGGGAGCGGATGCGAGGCTGTGCCGCATGAGCGAGCACCCCGTCCCCCAGGACACGGCCCGGATCCTGGTGGTGGACGACGACCCCACCGTCGCCGAGGTCGTCACCGGCTATCTGGTACGGGCCGGCTTCACCGTCGAGCACGCGGCCGACGGACCCGACGCCCTGTGCCGGGCCGGCGAGCGGTGGCCCGACCTCGTCGTCCTCGACCTGATGCTGCCCGGCCTGGACGGCCTGGAGGTGTGCCGCCGACTGCGCTCCGCCGGACCCGTACCGGTGATCATGCTGACCGCGCGCGGCGACGAGGAACACCGCATCACCGGGCTCGAAGTGGGCGCCGACGACTACGTCACCAAACCCTTCAGTCCGCGCGAACTCGTCCTGCGCGTCACCTCCGTGCTGCGCCGCAGCCGCGCGACCGCACCCGCCGCGCCCCGCGCCGTCCTGCGCGCCCGGGACCTGACCCTCGACCCCGCGACCCGCCGGGCCACCCGTGGCGGTACGGAACTGCCGCTCACCCTGCGGGAGTTCGACCTCCTCGCGTACTTCATGGAGCACCCGCGCACGGCCCACGGCCGCGAGGACCTGATGCGCCGGGTGTGGGGCTGGGACTTCGGCGACCTCTCCACCGTCACCGTGCACGTCCGCCGGCTGCGCGCCAAGATCGAGGACGACCCCGCCCGGCCCTCGCTCATCCGCACCGTGTGGGGCGTCGGCTACGCCTTCGAGCCGGACCGGACGGAGGACCCCGCAGCGTGAAGGACCTGCTGCTCATCGCCGCCTTCGCCCTCGGCGGAGCCGTCTGCGCCGGACTGGCCGGGGCCGTCGTGCTCCGGCTGGTGCGGCACCGCTCGGTCGCCGTCTCGCTGACGGTCGTCGCCGCCGTGACCGTGACCGCGATGCTCGCCGGGACGCTCGCCGTCGCCCGGGCGATGTTCCTCTCCGCGCACGACCTGTGGGTGGTGACCGTGGTCGCCGCCATGGCGGCCCTCGTGTCCCTGGGCACCGCCCTCGTACTCGGCCGCTGGGTGGTCGCCCGCAGCCGGGCCCTCGCGCGCGCCGCCCGGGACTTCGGCGACGGGGGCCGCTTCTCCGCGCCCGACGGCGCCGCCACCGCCGAACTCGCCGCGCTCACCCGCGAACTGGCCGCCACCAGCGCGAAGCTCGACGCCTCCCGGCGCCGCGAGCGCTCCCTGGAGGACTCCCGCCGGGAGCTCGTCGCCTGGATCTCCCACGACCTGCGCACCCCGCTCGCCGGGCTGCGGGCGATGGCGGAGGCCCTGGAGGACGGGATGGCCGCCGACCCCGCCCGCTACCACCGCCGGATCCGCACCGAGGTCGAGCGCCTCACCGGCATGGTCACCGACCTCTTCGAACTCTCCCGCATCCACGCCGGTGCCCTGACCCTCAGCCCCAGCCGCATGTCCGTGTACGACCTGGTCGACGACGCCCTCAGCGGCGCCGACCCGCTCGCCCGCGAGCACGGGGTGCGCCTGGTCGGGGAGACGGTCGAGGCCGTGCCGGTCGAGGTGGACGGCAAGGAGATGACCCGGGTCCTCGCCAACCTCCTCGTCAACGCCATCCGGCACACCCCCGCCGACGGCACGATCGCGGTCGCCGCCGAACGCCGCGACGGAGCCGTCGTCGTGTCCGTCACGGACGGCTGCGGCGGCATCCCGGACGAGGACCTGCCCCGGGTCTTCGACACCGGCTGGCGCGGCACCGAGGCCCGCACCCCGCCGGCCGGCGCCGGTCTCGGCCTGGCCATCGTCCGCGGCATCGTCGAGGCGCACGCGGGCCGCACCGCGGTGCGCAACGTGCCCGGCGGCTGCCGCTTCGAGGTCACCCTCCCCTCGGCCCCGGGCTGACCCCGGCCGGGCTGACCCGCACCGTACGCGGTCGCCGGGCGGCGGCGGACGGAGCGGAGAGTCCGACGTTACGGGAGAGCGGGCCCCGGGCCCATGTTGCGTACGCCTCACCGGCGGGAGCTGTTCAAGGTGAGCCCCCGGCCTTCAGGCTGTGCGCCGTGCTCGGTGTTCGCGGGCGCGCACTGCCGATCGAGTCGGGACGGAGAACACTCGTGATTGTCGGAGTCCTCAAGGAAGCGCGGGCAGGTGAGCATCGCGTCGCGGCCACGCCGGCCACCGTCGAACCCCTTCGCAAGCTGGGGTACGAGGTGGTCGTCGAGCCGGGCGCGGGTGCCGCGGCCGGCTTCGCGGACAGCGCCTATGAGGCCGCGGGCGCGAGCGTCGGCGACGCGGCCGCCGCTGACGTGGTCCTGGGCGTGAACGCTCCGGAACCGGCGCAGCTGGACCGGGTGCGGCCGGAGGCGACCGTCATCGCGCTGTTCGCGCCGGCCTTCGACCCGGCGATGGTGGAGGAGCTGGGCCGCCGCCCGTTCACCGCCCTGTCGATGGACGCGGTGCCGCGGATCAGCCGGGCGCAGTCGATGGACGTGCTGTCCTCGATGGCGAACATCGCGGGCTACCGGGCGGTGGTGGAGGCCGCGCACGAGTTCGGGCGGTTCTTCACCGGCCAGGTGACGGCGGCCGGCAAGGTGCCGCCCGCGAAGGTGCTGGTGGCGGGCGCGGGCGTGGCCGGTCTGGCGGCGATCGGCACGGCGGGTTCGCTGGGGGCGATCGTACGGGCCACGGATCCGCGTCCGGAGGTGGCCGACCAGGTCCGCTCGCTGGGTGGCGAGTACCTGTCGATCGAGTCCCCTGAGGTGGAGGTCTCCAAGACCGGCTATGCCAAGGAGATGGGCGAGGAGTACAAGGCGCGTGAGGCCGAGCTCTACGCCGCCCAGACGCGCGAGGCCGACATCGTCATCACCACCGCGCTGATCCCCGGACGCCCCGCGCCGGTGCTGATCACCGCCGAGATGGTGGCGAGCATGAAGCCCGGTTCGGTGATCGTGGACATGGCCGCCGCCAACGGCGGCAACGTGGTCGGCACCGTGAAGGGGGAGAAGGTCGTCACCGACAACGGCGTGACGATCATCGGCTACACCGATCTGGCGGGCCGGCTTCCGGCGCAGGCCTCGCAGCTCTACGG
Organism: Streptomyces sp. NPDC053541; assembly: GCF_044544705.1. NCBI lineage: Bacteria > Bacillati > Actinomycetota > Actinomycetes > Kitasatosporales > Streptomycetaceae > Streptomyces > Streptomyces sp. NPDC053541. Next base: position 19,044 of record NZ_JBITXM010000014.1, on the reverse strand, counting down.
CACGAACCTGGTGAACTTGCTGAAGCTGATGACGCCGGGCAAGGACGGGCAGTTGGTTCTGGACTGGGACGACCCGGTGCAGCGCTCGATCACCGTGGTGCGCAAGGGCGAGTCGGCGTGGCCGCCCCCGCAGGTCCAGGTCTCGGCGGCCCCCGCACCGGCGCCCGCGGCGCCCGCGACCGCCACCGAAGCCGCGCCGAAGAAGGCGCCGATGACGACCGGGCGGAAGTTCGGCGGAGTGGCCCTCGGAGCCCTGGCGCTCTTCCTGCTCGCCGCCTTCGCGCCCGCCGCCCTGTTGCCGCACGTCACCGTGTTCGTCCTCGCGATCGTGATCGGCTACTACGTGATCGGCCACGTGCACCACGCCTTGCACACGCCGCTGATGTCGGTGACCAACGCGATCTCCGGAATCATCGTCGTCGGCGCCCTGCTCCAGATCGGCCACACGAGCACGGCGGTGACCGTCCTGTCCTGCGTGGCGATCCTGCTCGCCAGCATCAACGTCTTCGGCGGCTTCGCGGTGACGCGTCGCATGCTCGCCATGTTCAACCGGAGCTGACTGACATGACTGCGACCATCGCCGCCCAGGCGGCCTACCTCGTTGCCGCCCTGCTGTTCATCCTCGCCCTCGCCGGACTGTCCAAGCACGAATCCGCCCGGCTCGGCAACGCCTTCGGCATGCTCGGCATGGGCGTCGCCCTCGTCGCGACGATCGTGCTCGCGGTCGACGGCGACGTCAGCACGGCCGGACTTGGCCTGATGGCCCTGGCGATGCTGGTCGGCGCGCTGATCGGCATCCAGCGGGCCCGTGGGGTCGAGATGACCGGCATGCCCGAACTCATCGCGCTGCTGCACTCGTTCGTCGGCCTCGCCGCCGTCCTCGTCAGCTGGAACGGCTTCCTCAACGTCGAGCACGACCCCGCGGGCCACGAGGCGCGCGCCCTGGACGCGCTCGGCACCCTCGGCATCCACCACGCCGAGGTCTTCATCGGCCTGTTCATCGGCGCCGTGACCTTCACCGGCTCGATCGTGGCCTACCTCAAGCTCTCCGCGAAGATCAGCTCCAAGCCGCTGATGCTGCCCGGCAAGAACGCCCTCAACCTCGGCTCGCTCGGCCTCTTCGTCGCCCTCACCGTGTGGTTCGTGATCACGCCGGAGCTGTGGCTGCTCGTCGTCGTCACCGTCCTGGCGCTGGCCCTCGGCTGGCACCTGGTCGCCTCGATCGGCGGCGGCGACATGCCGGTCGTCGTCTCGATGCTGAACAGCTACTCCGGCTGGGCCGCCGCCGCCTCGGGCTTCCTGCTCGGCAACGACCTGCTGATCGTCACCGGCGCCCTCGTCGGCTCCTCCGGCGCCTACCTCAGCTACATCATGTGCAAGGCCATGAACCGCTCCTTCATCTCCGTCATCGCCGGCGGCTTCGGCATCGAGGCCCCGTCAGGATCGGACGTCGACTACGGCGAGCACCAGGAGATCACCGCCGAGAGCGCCGCCGAACTCCTCGCCTCCGCCCGCTCGGTGGTCATCACCCCCGGCTACGGCATGGCCGTCGCCCAGGCCCAGTACCCGGTCGCCGAGCTCACCTCGAAGCTGCGGGCGAAGGGCGTCGACGTGCGCTTCGGCATCCATCCGGTCGCCGGCCGGCTGCCCGGCCACATGAACGTGCTCCTCGCCGAGGCCAAGGTCCCGTACGACATCGTCCTCGAAATGGACGAGATCAACGAGGACTTCGCCGAGACGGACGTGGTCCTGGTGATCGGCGCCAACGACACGGTCAACCCGGCCGGGGCCGAGGACCCCTCCAGTCCGCTCGCCGGCATGCCGGTCCTCACGGTCTGGGAGGCGGGCAAGGTCATCGTCTTCAAGCGCTCGATGGCCTCCGGCTACGCGGGCGTCCAGAACCCGCTCTTCTTCAAGGACAACACCGCCATGCTCTTCGGCGACGCGAAGGCACGCGTGGAGGACATCGTCGGCGCCCTCTGAGCCGCGGCGCGGTGCGGGCCTCCCCCGGGAGGCCCCCACCGCGCGGTCTCAGCCGACCGGTGAGGCGACGAGGTCGGCGGTGCCGGTCCCGGCCGGGTAGACCGTCTCGGCGGGCGGGTCGGCGGTGCGCCGCACCCACAGCCAGTACACCGCCGCCGTGACGGCGAGGCCGACGATCCAGGAGATGTCGGCGCCGTCGAGCTTCTTGGTGAGGGCTCCGGTGTAGAGCTTGGTGGCCAGGAAGGGGATCTGGACGGCGACGCCGACGACGTAACAGGTCAGCGCCGTGAGGTTCCAGCGCCCGTAGCGGCCCTCGGGGTCGTACAGGGCGGGGATGTCCACGCGCTCGCGCGAGATCAGGTAGTAGTCGACCAGGTTGATCGCGCTCCACGGGGTGAACACCATCAGGATCAGCAGCACGAAGTTCTTGAAGTTGTTCAGGAAGTCGGCACTGGCGGCGAGCGCGATCGCGACCGAGACCGCGGTGAAGCCGATGATGTACGCGGCGCGGGCGGCGGCCGAGATCCGCGAGCGCCCGTCGAAGGCGGTGACCGTCGTGAGGATCGACATGAAACCGCCGTACGCGTTCAGGCAGTTGACGGTCAGCTTGCCGACCACGATCACCAGGTACACCAGCAGGGCGAGGACCGCGGGTCCGGCGAGCTCGCCCAGGAAGCCGACCTGGTCGGTGAGGAAGGCCTTGCCCGCCACGGCCGCGGTGAGCGCCCCGAGCGTCATGGCCCACTGCGAGCCGATCACGGAGCCGGCGAAGGTGGACCAGAAGGTCGCGCGGGTGCTGGTGTCGCGGGGCAGATAGCGCGAGTAGTCGGCGACGTACGGGCCGAAGGTCAGCTGCCAGCCCGCGCCGAGGCCCACCGCCAGCAGGAAGGTCGCCGGGTCGAAGCCCTGGGTCCCGACGTGGGCCCCGACGTCGTACTGGGTGAACACCCGGACGAGGAGGTAGCCGAGGCCGAGCACCCCGACCACGGTGGCCACCCGGCCGGCAGCGTGGATGAGCCGGTAGCCGGTGACGGCGACCACGGCCGTCAGTGCGCCGAAGAGCAGGATGCCGATCCGGGTGCTGTCCAGGTGCAGCAGCTCGGACAGCGCCTGGCCGGCGAGGACGCTGCCGGTCGCGGCGAAGCCCAGGTACATCAGGATCACCAGGACCAGCGGCAGGACCGCGCCGTGCACGCCGAACTGCGCCCGGCTGGAGATCATCTGCGGTACGCCGAGCCGCGGCCCCTGCGCGGAGTGCAGCGCCATCACGATCCCGCCGAGCACGTTGCCGATCAGCAGTGCGGGTATCGCCCACAGGGCGTCGGCCCCGAAGACGACGGACAGGGCGCCGTCGACGATCGCGGTGATCTGCATGTTGGCGCCGAACCACAGCGTGAACTGGCTGCGCGGCGTGCCGTGCCGCTCGGCGTCGGGGATGACCTCGATGGTGCGCCTCTCCATCGCGAGGCGTTCCCCGGGGGTGTGCTGGACGGGCATCGTGGCGACCTCTTCCCTCTTCCCGCGGCGGTTCCCGGGCGTCGCCCGGACGGACCGCAGCCGGCGTCCCGCGCTGCGGTCCGCCGAATCTCGCATAGGAAGCAACAGGCTTCAATACCCTGAATGAAGAATTTCACCGCGGGGCGGTGCGAGCCGCTACGCTGCCGGTCCGTAAGTTCCGTTCCAGGCAAGGGGGTTGAGGGGCATGGCCGAGGAGTTGGCGCGGTTCGCACTCGGCGGCGGAGAGGCCGCCGTCTACGTGGCCTTCGAGGAGGACGATCCGGAGATCGTGCGGGCCCGGGCCCGGGCGCGCTCGGGGGAGGGCGCCGTGGACGTGGCCGCCGGGCGCTTCGAGGAGGGCCTCGACCAGGTGCGCCGGATGGCCGGACGGACGCTGGAGCGCATGGTCGCCCTGCCCCGGCCGCCGTCCACGGTCGAGCTGGAGTTCGGCGTGAAGTTCAACGTGGAGACCGGCGCGGTGATCGCCCGCACCGGGGTCGAGGGCCACCTCAAGGTCAAGGTGGTGTGGGAGCGCGAGGACCGGCGGCGGCCCGCCGAGGAGGAAGAGGACGGCGGCGCGGCGGGCGGCGGGACGCCCGGCGGCGCCGACGCTCAGTCGGACGCGCGGGCCGGCGCGGACGGCGAGGGCTGAGCCATCGGCGGCACGGCCGGCGCGGGCGCGGGCGTCGGAGCGTGCTGCGGCTCCGGGCCGGCTCCCTGAGCCTGGGGCGCGGCCGGTTCCGGGGCCGCCGGCGGCGCGGCGGGCCGTGCCGGCGGGCCCGCCGGACGGACCCCGGCGGGCTCGGGCCCCTCCGCCGGCCGCCGGGCCGGCTGGCTGCGGTAGAGCGTGGTGCGGCCCGTGACCGCCGTCGCGCACAGCACCGCCAGCAGGCCCGGGCCGAGCAGGGACGCGTCCGCCACCATCTCCGTGGCCATCACCAGGACGCCGAGCGGCGCGTTCGCCACCGGCCCCAGACAGGCCGCCATGCCCACCACCACGTACGGCAGCGGCCCCGCCGACGGCAGGTGCAGCAGCTCGCCGAGCCGCCAGGCCAGCGCCCCCGTGCCCGCGCCCACCACCATGCCCGGCCCGAAGATGCCGCCCGAGCCGCCCGAACCCACCGTCAGCGCCGTGCCCGCGATCTTCGCCAGCGGGATGGCGAGCAGCATCAGGACCGGCAGCCCGGCGACCAGCTCCCGATCGGTGAGCGCCTCCATCAGGCCGTACCCCGTGCCCAGCACGCCGGGCACCACCAGGCCGAGCACGCCGACCAGCACGGCCGCCGCCGTCGGCGCGGCGAGCCGGGCGGGCAGCGACCGGACCCGCGCCTCGGTGCGCAGGTGCACCGCGTAGAACGCGCCCGTGTACAGGCGCCCGGCCAGCCCGCACAGCAGCCCGGTCGCCGCGATCAGGACGAAGTCACCCGCGCCCAGGCCCCCGGCGTCCGCACCGTGCCGGCCCAGGACCGGCGCGAAGCCGTAACAGGCACCGAACACCAGCCAGCCCGCACAGGCCGCGATCAGCGCCTTCGGCAGCACCCGGGCGTCCATGTCCTTGCGGTAGAGGAGCTCCGCGCCGAGCAGCGCGCCGCCCAGCGGAGCCTGGAAGATCGCACCGACGCCCGAGGCGAGGCCGATCACCAGGGCCGTACGGGCCTGCCGGCGGGACATGCCGGTGCGCCGGGCGATCACCGAGCCGAACGCCGCCGAGATCTGCGCCGCCGGCCCCTCCGTACCCCCCGAACCGCCGGAGCCGATGGTCAGCGCCGAGGCGACCAGCTTCACCACCGTCACCCGGCCCCGCATCCCCGTCGGGTTCTCGTGCGCGGCGGCGATCGCCGCGTCCGTGCCGTGGCCGCGCGCCTCCGGCGCCAGCCACACCGCGAACGCCGTCGCGAGCAGCGCGCCGCCGGCCGCCACCAGCGGCACCGCCCAGGGACGCTCGGACGGCACCAGGGCGCTCGGGCCGCCCTCCGCGGAGGTGCGGTAGGGGCGGAACCCGGCGACGCCCTCCAGAAGCAGCTCCGAGCACAGGTGGAGCAGCCCGAACAGGGCCACCGCGCCGAGCCCCGCCACCACGCCGATCAGCACGGAGGGCACGATCCAGCGCGCCAGCGGGTCCGACGAGGCGCCGGGTACGGGCAGCAGCCGGGCCGCGGCGGAGGGCAGCGGACGGCCGGACGCGGCACGAGGTCGGTGCGGCTTCCGCTTCCAACTCATCGGATCCCCCTGGTCGTTAGGGCGTTCGCATGACATCCCGTGGCTTCGAGCAGCATTGTGGCCCAGGACGGGGTGGGCCCGCGCCACCGCCGCGCCGTCCCGATCCCGCCGCCGGGGATCGGGCAACTGTTTGACGGGGCCGATGAATGGCCATGACACGGAGAGGGGCACCAGCGTGCGACAGGGGGAGTGCATGAGGGCCGGTCCACTCGAACGAGGTCCGGACGTCGTCCCGGCGGCATGGGAACACCGGGGGGAAGGGGAGAGTCCGGCGGCATGGGACGACCCGGCCGGGCCGGCGGACCTGACGGAGCTCGCGGCTCTGCCCGCCGGGCTGCCCGCGAACCTGCCCGCCGGCCTGCTTCCCGATCTCGCCGGACTGCCGCTGGACGAACTCCTCGACGCGCCCAACCCGGTCCTGGCCCGCGCCGCCCGGCGCGTGCTCGACCGCCTCACGGCCGACGAGGCGCCGCTCGCCGCCTACGACTCGTCCGCCGTGCCCACGGACGACACCCCGGTGTGACCGTGCCCGGACCCTCCCGGCCGCCGCTCCCCTTCCGGGAGTTCCTGGTCAAGGTGCACAGCCGTTGCAACCTCGCCTGCCGCTACTGCTACGTGTACGAGAGCGCCGACCGCGGCTGGCGCGCCCAGCCGGTCCGGATGGCGCCCGCCACCGCCGACCGGCTCGTCCGGCGGATCGCGGAACACGCCCGCGGACACGCCCTCCGCTCCGTGCGGGTCATCCTGCACGGAGGCGAACCCCTGCTCGCAGGACCGGAGTTCCTCGCCCGCTTCGTCCGCGCGCTGCGCGCCGCCCTGCCCGCGACGACCCGGGCCGAGGTCGCCCTGCAGACCAACGGCACCCTCCTCGACGAGCCCTTCCTGCGGCTGTGCCACGCCGAGGACATCCGCGTCGGGATCAGCCTGGACGGCCCGCCCGCCGTCCACGACCGGTACCGCCGCGACCCGGCCGGACGCGGCAGCCACGCCCGGGTCGCCGCCGCCCTCGCCCTGCTCGGCCGCCCCGAGCACCGCCCGGTCTGGGCCGGGCTGCTCACCACCGTCGACCCGACGACCGACCCGCTCACCACCTACGAGCACCTGCTCGGTTACGACCCGCCCGCGCTCACCCTCATCCTGCCGCTCGGCAACTGGACCGCGCCGCCGCCCGGCCGCACCGCCGACCCGGCCCGCACCCCCTACGCCGACTGGCTCGTCCCGGTCTTCGACCGCTGGTACGCCGGCCCCGGACCGACGCCCCGGATCAGCCTCTTCGAGTCCGTGCTCGACCTGCTGCTCGGCGGCGACTCCGCCAGCGAGGTCATCGGCGGCGCGCCCAGCCGGCTCGCCGTCATCGACACCGACGGCGCGCTGACCCTCTCCGACCACCTCAAGACCACCTACGACGGCGCCGACCGCACCGGACTCAGCGTGCACCGCGACCCGTTCGACGCGCTCCTGCGCCACCCCGGCGTCGCCGCCCGGCAGGCCGGCCGGGCCGGACTCTGCGCCACCTGCCTGGCCTGCCCGCTGGTCGCCGTCTGCGGCGGCGGCCACTACCCGCACCGCTACCGCGCCGGATCCGGCGGCGCCGGGCACGCCAACCCGTCCGTGTACTGCCCCGACCTGGCCCGGTTCATCGGCCATGTCGCCCGCACCGTCGCCGGGGACCTCGCTCCCGCCGGACCCGCCCCGGCCGGCCGGGGCGCGGAGCGCGCCGGATGAACCTCCGCCCGCCAGCCTCCGCGCCGGCCTCCCCGTCCGGCCTTCCGGACGCCCGGCAGGGCCCCTGGGGCCCGCTCGCCGCTGGCACCCCCGGTCCCGCCCTGCTCGACGCGCTGCGCACCGCCCGCCGCAACCGCAACCTGCTGCTGCTCCGGGTCGCGCACCGGCACCACCGGGCCGACCCGGACTGGGCGGCGGCGGTCGCGCTGCTCGCCGAGGTGCGCCGCGCCCGGCCCGCGGTGCACGCCGAGCTGTGGGGCGGCCCCGAGGCCGGTGCCTGGCTGGCCCGGCTCGCCGCCGCGGGCCCGCCCGCGGGCGGGGACACCACCGGCCACCTCCCGGCCGACCTCGCGCGGTTCGCCGCCGCCGCGGCCCTCCGCGCCGGGCTGCCCTTCCGCATCCGGGTGCCGGTCGCCCACGGCACCGCCCTGGTCCTGCCCGGGACCGGCGCCGCCGTCTTCGCCGCACCCGGCCCCCGCACCGCCATCGTCCACCGCGACGCGAGCGGAGCCTTCGTCGTACGGGACGGGGCGCCGCCCCTGCCGCTGCGGGCCGCAGGGGCCTCGGGGGTCGCCGGGGTCGCCGGGGTTGCCGGGGGAGCCGGAGACGGCGGGGCCGGCCGCTGGTGGCCCGTGCCGCGACTGCGGCTCGGCCCGCACGCCGCCGTACGGCTCGACACCCTCGACCCGCTCCGCCTCGGCGGCCCCGACCCGCTGCCGCCGCGCCCGATCGCACCGGACGAAGAGACCGCTTGGCGACGGCGACTCCACGCCGCCTGGCGGATTTTGACGGAACGTCACCCGGAGCGGGCGCGCACGATCGCCCAGACGCTGCGCGTGGTGGTGCCGCTCGCCGGGGCGGACGCGAACGGCTGGCGCAGCGCCTCCTTCGCCGACGCCACCGGCCTGGCCGCGCTGTCCCCGGTCGACGACCCGGTCGAACTCGCCGCGGACCTCGTCCACGAGACCCAGCACTCGCTGCTCTACGCCGCCATGGACCTCGCCGCCCTGCTCCACGCGCCGCACGGCGCCCGCGCCGAGGCACCCTGGAGCCCCCGCCCGCGCCCGCCCGCCGCCCTGCTGCACGGCGCCTCCGCCTTCCTCGTCACGGCCGCCTTCTGGCGCACCGAACGGCGGCTCGGCAACCCCGCGGCGGAGCGCCCGTACACCCACTGGCGGCACACCGCGGGCAGCGCGCTCGCCACCCTCGCCGCCCACCAGGAATGGACCACGGAGGAGGGCCGCCGGCTCCTCGGCGCGCTGCGCGCCCTCCTCGCCTCCTGGGACTAGGCCGTTTCTTCCGGCTCAGGCCGGATCAGAGCGGCGGCGGCTCGATGTCGCACTCGGCGCGCCGCCCGGCCTCCGCCGACAGCGTCTCCCAGTGATCCGGCCCCAGCGTGTCCTGGTAGCGCCGCACCACCGAGGCGAGGAGTTCCTCGCCGCGCTCCGGCTCCCCGCAGTGCACCAGGTCGAGCGACAGGTTGCACAGCGCCGCCAGCGTCGCCGGATGCCGGTCCCCGTACCGCTCCTCCAGGATGCCCGCGCACCGCTCGCCCAGCTCCCGGGCCGCCCGGTGCTCGCCCGCCTTCGCCAGGCCCGAGGCCAGGTTCACGTGCGCGAGCAGCGGCCACGGATGGGTCGGGTAGAGGACCCGGTCGAGACCGGGCGCGGTCGCCTGGTCGAGCCGCAGCGCCTGCGGGAACTTGCCCACCGCGCGCAGCGCCGCACCGTGGTTCACCGCCGCCACGAAGGTCAGCGGATGCTCCGGCCCGAGCACCGCGCGATAGCGCTCCACGGCCTGCGCGCCCTGCCGCTCGGCGGCCTCCGGATCGCCCGTCAGACGCAGGTCGTTGGCCAGGTTGGCGAACGCGGCGAGCGAGTCGATGTGCATCGGCCCGAAGATCGCCAGATAGAGGTCGAGGGCCTCCTCGGCCAGCGCCCGCCCGCGCGCGAAGTCGCCCGCCTTCCGGCAGGTCACCGACAGGTTCTTGATCGCCCGCATGGTGTGCGGATGCCGGTCCCCGTACAGCTCGCGGTACTGCGCGACCGTCTGCTCCTGGAGTTCCAGCGCCGCCGCGTACTCCCCGCACTCGCGCAGGTCACGGGCCACGTTGTTGACCGAGAAGAGCGTGGAGTGCGCGGTCGGCCCCAGCACCGAGCGCCGGTCCCGGTGCACCCGCCGGTCCAGCTCCAGCGCCTCCCGGTACCGCCCGTTCACGCGCAGGCTCACCCCGAAGTTGTGCCCGGCCCGCAGCGCGAACGGGTCCTCCGCCCCGTACACGTTCACACTGCGTCGGTACGCGTCCTCGTCCAGCTCCAGGGCGTCCGCCAGGCGGCCCGCCGTCCGCAGGTCGGCGGCGAGCGCGCCGGCCGCGGTGAGCGTGTACTCGTGGTCGTCGCCGACCGTGTCCCGCAGCCGCCGCAGCACCTCCTCGCTCAGCGGCCGCGAGGTGTCGAACTCGGCCAACTGCCAGTGCGCGCTGGCCCGGTAGCGCATCGCCCACAGGGTCTGCAGGTCGTCCGCGCCCAGGAAGGAGCGCCAGTCCGTGCTGATCCGCTCGCCGAGCTGGGCCGCGCCGCGCAGCACGCCGCGCGCCAGGAGATAGGCGATCAGGTGCAGCGCGGTCTCGCGGATGTGCCGGTCCTCGCAGTGCGGAAGGCCGGTCGGCTCCAGGTGCGGCAGGATGTCCGCGTAGTTCTTCCAGTGTTCCGAGCGCTGGGTGTCGCCCGGGTCGTGCGCGGCGATGACCTGGTGCACCAGGTGCCGCATCTCGCTCTGCTCGGCCTCCGGCAGCTCGTCCTGGAGCACCGCCCGCACCAGCCGGTGCATCTGCACCGTGCCGGCCACGTTGTCGACGGTGAGCAGCGAGAACTGGTTGATGGCCCGGATGGTCCGGCCCCGGGCCAGCGGGTCCCGGGCCAGTCGCATGAGCGGCGGCGGCAGCGGCAGCATCCGGGCGTCGTGCAGGAAGTCGAGGGCGACCGGCTCGGGCCCGAAGAAGGCGAGCAGCCGCAGGAGTTCGAGCGCGCCCGGGGTCTGTGCGGCCAGCGACTTCATCGAGGCCCGCCACACGACGGCGACCGGCAGGGTGATCGAGTCGACGCCCTCGGCCAGGACCTCGGCCCGCCGTCGCTCGATCATCGCGAGGAACTCCGGCACCGCGATGCCGGTCTGCCGCTGGAGCGCCGCGCACTGCTCCAGGGCGAGCGGCAGGTCGCCGAGCAACTCGGCCAGCTGGTCCGCCTGCTCGGGGCTCGCCCACGGCGCCCGGGTGCGCAGGAAGTCCAGGCTCTCGGCGCGGGTGAAGACGTCCACCTTGGTCGCCAGCACCCGGTCCGACCAGCCCGCGTGGCGCGAGGTGATGAGGATGCGCCCGGTGCCCTCGGAGTCGCCGATCAGCGAGGGCAGATAGGGGATGACGTCGCCCGGCTGCCCCGCGTTGTCGAACACGAGCAGCCAGCGGCGGAACGGCGCGCCCTCGGCGAGCGCGGCGAGCACGCGCGCCACGGTGTCGCTCTGCGGGTCGGGCACGAGACCCAGCTCGGGCGCCAGCATGGTGAGCTGGGCCCGGATGACGGCCGGCTGCTCGGCGTCGATCCACCACACCCGGTCGTACTCGTGTCGGTGCAACTGCACGTATTTCAAGGCCAGTTGTGTTTTGCCGACCCCGCCGAGGCCGTGCAGTGCGTGCGGCAGCACGGCCGCCCGGGTGCTCGCCCCCAACTGCCGGTGCAGTTCGCCGAGTTCCGACTCGCGCCCCGCGAAGTGCGGATTGGGCAGGGGTACGGAGCGGGGCGAGCGCGACTGACCGGCCGGAGCCCCTCCGGAGCCCCCGCCCGTCCCGCCGCCGCGGCTCCCGACGCTGATGCCGCGGCCGTTGGTGTCGCCGCTGCCGGAGGCCGGGGCGGGGACGGGGCCGGTGTCGGGCGCGGTCGTGGGCGTGGGAGAGGGCGTGGACGGGGTCTCGGAGCCGGGGGGCGTGGCATCCGCCGCGGTGCCTCCCGCCGGTGGGGCTTCCATGCTGGTGGTGTCCTTTGCGTTCGGGGGCGTGCTGTCGTCGACCCGGGCGGCGTCCGGGACCGGCGCCGGGTCCCGCTCCGCCCTCACCTCTTCCCCGGTGGTGACCGGCCCGAACGGCGGCGCCCCCCGAACCGGGTCCCAAACCGCACCATAGGGTGGACCCAGGGCCCTGAGCGCGGGCCCGGCGGCGTCGAGGAGTTCCCGGTCCAGACGGGTCAGGGTGTCCGCGTCGGGCTCCTCCCGGCTCCCGATCACCGTGCTGAGCAGGTCGGGCCGGGCTCCGACGGCCCGCCCGGCGAGCGCCGAGGTCTCCTGGAGGGTGCGCAGCAGTTCGGTCCGGCCGAGCCCGCGCAGCAGCCCGGAGCGCACCCCGTCCAGGAACTCGAAGACGTACTCCTCGCCGGTCCGTCCCGGCGTGCCGGCGGTGCGTAACGCGAGCAGTCCGCCGAGCAGTATCTCGGCGAAGGGCAGCGGCCCGCCGGAGGAGGTCGGCGCCTGCCGCACCGCCTCCACCACCTCCGGCCGCAGCGGCACCATCGCGAGCCGGGCCGCGAGCCGCCGGGCGGCCGGCGAGGCGTGCTGGAGGAAGCGCCGCACCGCCTGGTCCGGCGGCACCGGCCGGCGTCGCTCCTCCCAGGTGAAGGGCGGCAGGCAGTGGGCGGTGAGCCCCTGCTCGTCCACGAGGAGCGAGGTGGTCTCCGTCCAGGGCAGCGCGCCGCCGGTCACCATCCGGGACCAGCCCGCGAACCAGTCGGGCTCCAGTTCGAGCACGGGCACCGGCAGCGGCAGCGGATCGGCCGGGTCCGCGTCCAGCGGGCGCTCCCACCGCCCGTACCGCAGCAGCTCCAGACGGGAGTTGGGCAGTCCGGGCGCGGCCGCCCGCACCCGCAGCTCCATCGGCACCCCGTCGCACAGGTCCCACAGATGGGTGGGCAACGGCTGGAGCACGGCGACGGGCGCGCGTCTGCCCCAGGTGTGCAGCAGCCGGGGCACCGCCCCGCCGGCCCAGGCGTCGCCCACGCAGTCGCTCATCAGCAGCACGATCCGGCGCCCGTCCGGCCGGAACAGCTCGGCCGGGCTGTGCCCCGGCCCGCCGTCCGCCGGGCGCAGCACCGCGTGCTTGCCGTCCCGGGTGTCCAGCGACCACAGCCGCACGTCCGCGAACGCGCCCTGGAGTCGCAGGAGTTCGGCGAAGGCCCGGGCCACCGGCTGCCACACGGTCATCGACACGCTGCGCTCCACGACGAGCGCCACCTCGAACCAGCGGTCCGGCGGCCGGGTGAGCACCGGCTGCCACCGCCCGGTCTCCGCCGCCCGGACCGCCGTCGCCTCCTCGTCGAGCACCCGCCGCCGGGCCCCGCCCGGCAGCCGCCGGTTGAACGGGCGCAGGGCGCGGGCCAGCGCCCTCGGATCGCGCAGCGCGCCGGGCAGTTCGTCGCCGCGGACCGTGCCCCGGCCGGAGGACAGCGTGTGCGAGACCCGGGGGAGACCGGGCAGCGGGCCGTCGGGGACGGTGGGGGCGGTGGCGCCGGCGCCGTGCGGGACGTCGCCGTCCTCCGCGCCGAGGTCCGGGGTCGCGGCCGGGCCCGCGGTCGCGTCCCGGTCCGGGGCCCGGCTCGTGTCCCCTTCCCGCCCCCGGTCGGAGTCCCGCCCGGAGTCCCGCTCGGAATCCCGGGATCCGGCGGGCGGCGGGCCCGGCGCGTCCGAAGCACCGGCCCCCGCGTCCTCGCCCGGGACCGCCGGGGCCTCGTCCGGGCGCCCACCGGAGCGGACCGGGCCCGGTGGCCCCTCCTCGGACCCGATGACCTGGGCGAGCCAGACCGCCTCCGCCCACTCGCGGGCCGTGGGCCCTGCGGAGCCCTCGGGTCCGGTCATGGTGAGGTGTCCGAGGACAGATTCCGCCACAGGGCGTCGCGCAGCTGCGACCAGGAGGCCTCGTCGGCCTCCGCCGCACCGTTGGTGAGCATGTGCACCGTGTTGAGCAGCTGGTCCACGGCCATGTCGGAACTGTCGCCGCGCCGCTCCACGAACTCCCGCACCAGCGCCCGGGTCCGCTCGTCGAGCGCCCCGCCGAAGTGCGAGGCCACCATCGCGGCGAGACGCTGCCCGTCGGGCGGCGGCATCCGCACCTCCAGGCACCGGCGCCGGAAGGCGGGCGGGAAGTCGCGCTCCCCGTTGCTGGTGATGACGACGACGGGGAACTCGGCGCAGCGCACCCGCCCGCCGGTCACCGTGACCCGGTGGTCGTGGTCGGCGGTCGCCACCTCCACCTTGCGCTGCGACTGGGCGAGCCGCTCCAGTTCGGGGACGCGGTAGGCGCCCTCCTCGAAGATGTGCAGCAGGTCGTTCGGCAGGTCCACGTCGCTCTTGTCCAGCTCGTCCACGAGCAGCACCCGGGGCCGCCGCCAGGGCAGCAGCGCCGTCCCCAGCGGACCCAGGGTCAGATAGCGGCCGATGCCCGGCAGCGGTCCGTCCCCGCCGCCACCGCCGGAGCGGCGCCCCTGCGCCGGGGCGTCCTGGACCCGGCCGATCGCGTCGTAGTCGTACAGGCCGTCCCGCAGCGTCGTACGGCTCACCACCGGCCACCACAGCACCGCGCCGAGGCCCAGCTCGGAGGCGATCTGATGGGCGAGCGTCGACTTGCCGGTGCCGGGCGCGCCGGTCACGAGGAGCGGACGGCGCAGATGGATGGCCGCGTTGACGACGTGCAGCACCTTCGGGCTCAGCGTGCCGCCCCGCCGCCGGCCGAGCCGGCGCCGGGTGTCGTGGTCGTCGGCGGGCACCGGCACGGACAGCGGACCGAGCTCCGACTCCGGCCGGAAACGGCGCCAGGCGGGCGGCGGCGGAAGCTTCGGCAGCACCTCGTCACCGGGGGAGCGGTGCTCACCGGTGTCCCGGAAGACCCACCAGTCGGGCGCCTGCACCGGCCCGGCCCCCGCAGCTGCCCCGAGCGTCACTCCGGCCCCGTCGGAGGCCACGGCCCCGGGGGAAGCACCGGCCTCACCGGAACCCCCGGCTCCGCCGATGCCGTCCGTCGCGCGGTCCACCCCGCTCATGGCAAGCCACCCCCGGTCGACGGATGCCCCAGCGCGGCGTCCGCCCCCTCCAGTCCGTCACGACCGTCCCACACTAGGCTGATGTGGCGATGCAGGTCCAGCACGGAGAAGGCCTCCGCGTCCGGACCCACTTCGCCCCTCAACATCCTTACCCGCTCGGGCAGTTCCATGAGCCTGCCGGCGAGCACTTTTCGGGTCTTGCGCTCCGCCTCCGGATGCTCGCCGACCTCGCGCACCGCCACGATCACCGGAATCCCCATCTCCAGCAGCACGTTGACCGCGTCGCCCTCCAGACCACCGGTGTACGGCGGCGGTTCGAGGAACAGCCAGCCCAACTGCTCGTGGTCGTGCCGCAGCTGCCGCAGCAGCTCCACCGGCCGCAACCGCTCCCCGTACGGCACGACCCGGACCGCCGCCGACTCGAACGCCGTGTCCGGCGCCGTGGTGAGCAGATCGGCACGCGCGTGCAGCCGCGGCCGCCAGTGCGGCTTCGCCCACCGGTCCCGGCTGCGCACCAGGACCGTGTGGTCGGCGCCGATCGGCCGGGCCACCGAGTCCGGCGGCCGGGCCATGATCTGGTCCACCGGAAGCCACAGCAACGGCCTCGGCAGCAGGAACTCCACCAGCATCCCCGCGCTCAGCTCGCCCAGCGCGTGCACACACGACAGATAGCGCCCGGCGACCTCCTCCTCCATCGCAGCCCGCGAGGACAACTGCACCGGCTCGCCGTACGGCCGCGCCCCGTCCGGCCCCGGCGGCACCACCCAGGACCGCACCGTGTAGACGTCCGGAACCGGCGTACGGGCGGTGATCTCCACGAGCAGCCGGTACGGGGCGGCCGGCCGCCCCGCCCGGGCGGCGACCTCCGCGCGCAGATGCGCGAGCCGCTGCGGACTGCGG
This sequence comes from Streptomyces sp. NPDC053541, assembly GCF_044544705.1. Lineage (NCBI taxonomy): Bacteria > Bacillati > Actinomycetota > Actinomycetes > Kitasatosporales > Streptomycetaceae > Streptomyces > Streptomyces sp. NPDC053541. Next base: position 3,643 of record NZ_JBITXM010000014.1, on the reverse strand, counting down.
CAGCCGAGCTGGGCCGCGACCCGCCCGCTCCACGCGTGCAGCCGCGCCCGGAGCGGCCCGTCCTCCCGCACGGCCACGGTCTCCACGAACACCAGCAGCGGATGCGGCTCGTCCTCCCAGCCGTACGGCAGGTCCTCGAACACCGCGAGCAGCGCCGCGACCTCCGAGTGCCGCCCGTCGTGCCCCCGCTCCGGCCCCCAGTCCTCCGGCGCCGTCGGACCGGCCCCGGACTCGTGCAGCACCCGCAGCGCCAGCGCCCGCAGCCGGGGGGCCTGCTCGCTGCACTCGAGCAGCTCGTGCAGGGCCCGCCGGTGGTGCGGCTCCAGCAGGTCGGAGGGGAAAAGCTGCCGGTGCAGCTGCTGCACGGCCTGCCAGGTCGTGGTCTTCCGGTGCCCGCGGGAGAACTCCTCCAGATAGACCGCGAGTCCGCCCGGATGCTCGGCGCAGTACATCAGCTCCTGCGCCAGCGCCTCCAGGGTGCTGCCCTCCGGCGCCCGCAGCTCCGCCCCGCACTCCGCCGCGACCTGCCGCAGCGCCGCCGCCCTCGCCGAGACGGTGTCGGCGGGGGAGCGGCGCAGCCTCGCCATCTCCTGGGCGAGCCGCCAGTACGGATCGTGCGAGCCGCTCATCGCCCGGGCCCGCCGCCGGGAACCGGCGTCCGCAGCCGGGCCACCTCGCGGTCGAAGGCCCGCATCGGCAGCGAGCCCCCCTCGTACCAGCGCAGCGCCGCCGCGAACCGGTCGATGCCGTCCTCGTACTCCAGACACAGACCGAGCACCGCACGGGCGTCGTTCATCAGCACCCCCGTCCGCTCGACGTGGAAGGCGATGTCCTCTCCCGTGTCGCGCAACACCCGCTCGCGGCGGTGCGGATCGGCGAAGCTGCGCACCTTCACCAGGAGCCGCGCGAGGTCGCGCTCGGCGCTCGGCGGCCAGGGCGCGGGCAGGACCTCGTCGGCGGCGGGCGGGAATCCGGGTGGTGCGGCGGGTCCGGGCGGTGCGGCAGGTCCGGGCGGTGCCGGGTGGGCGTCGCCGGCGCGGGGGCCCGGGATCGCGGGGCCGGCGACCGCGTCCGCGAGGTCCGGGCAGTACCGCACGACGACCTCGACCGGGATCATCCAGCCGGTGCGGCGCTCGGCGCGGGTGTCCTCGGCGACCACCAGACCGAGCACGTCACCGGCCGAATCGACCACCCCCGCCCCGCTGTAGCCCCGGCGCAGCCGGTCCCCGGCCTCGCCCGCCGCCTCCAGCTGCATCCACTCCGGACTCAGACCGCCCGAGCCGACAAGGCGGGCCCGCACCCACAGTCCGGCGCGCGCGCCGGCGGCCTGCCCGAAGGCCCGCACGATCCGGTCGCCGGCCGGGCCGCAGGGCCGCAGCACGGCGGGCCCGCAGTCGGCCGGGGCGTCCGCGCGCAGTTCGAGCACGGCGACGTCCGCCCGCTCGTCGTCCGGCGGCGCCCAGCCGCGCGGCGCGACCCCGGCGGGCACCGGCCCGGCGCCGGGCACGAGCGAGCCGGGGAAGTCCACGGACAGCTCGGCCTCCCGGGGATCGCCGTCGTCCGGGCCGAGCGCCGCCTCCACGACGTGCGCGCAGGTCACCACCCGGCCGCCGGCCACCAGCACCCCGGCGCCGACGGGCGCGCCCTGTGCGTCGAGGATCCGTACGCGCCACGACTCCGCGAGCGAATGTCCCACCCCTGTGCCCCCGTTCCCCGCTCCGCGAGCCTCCGCCGCGCGCCCCGCCCGCCGGGGCCGGTCACGGCCGCGGTGAACCAGGTGCTGGAGACGCGCGTGTTACGGCCATGCTAAGCAGCAATACCCGGTCGGCGCCCGGCCAAGTCGGGGAAAGCGGCCGGACCGCGCCGAGGTGGCCGAATGCCGTCGCCGCGACCCGCCCGCCGGGAACCTCCCCGGCCGTGTCCCGGGACGCCCGCCGCGACCACGCCGACCGCTTCGCGGTCTTGCCACCTCCCGTGGGCCGTGTGGAAGCCTCTCGGTGCGCGGTGTGCCCGCCCGCGCACGCCGGTGGTGCCGCATCGGCGTGGCCCTGATCGCGGCGGGCGCACTTCTGGTCGAGTGGGCACAGGCCGATGACGGCGAGAGAAGCGAACGGAGAGCACGCGTGATTGTCGGAGTCCTCAAGGAAGCGCGGGCGGGCGAGAAACGCGTCGCGGCCACGCCGGCCACCGTCGGACCCCTTCGCAAGCTGGGGTACGAGGTGGTCGTCGAGCCCGGCGCGGGTGCCGCGGCGGGTTTTCCCGACAGCGCCTACGAGGCGGCCGGCGCGAGCCTCGGCGACGCCACGGCCGCCGACGTGGTCCTCGGGGTCAACGCCCCGGAACCGGACCGCCTCGACCGGCTCCGGGACGGCACCACGGTCATCGCGCTGTTCGCGCCGGCCTTCGACCCGGCGATGGTGGAGGAGCTGGGCCGCCGCCCGTTCACGGCCCTGTCGATGGACGCGGTGCCGCGGATCAGCCGGGCGCAGTCGATGGACGTGCTGTCCTCGATGGCGAACATCGCGGGGTATCGGGCGGTGGTGGAGGCGGCGCACGAGTTCGGGCGGTTCTTCACCGGTCAGGTGACGGCGGCCGGCAAGGTGCCGCCGGCGAAGGTGCTGGTGGCGGGGGCCGGTGTCGCGGGGCTGTCCGCGATCGGCATGGCGGGTTCGCTGGGGGCGATCGTACGGGCGACCGATCCGCGTCCGGAGGTGGCCGACCAGGTGCGGTCCCTCGGGGGTGAGTATCTGTCGATCGAGTCGCCTGAGGTGGAGGTCTCGAAGACGGGTTACGCGAAGGAGATGGGCGAGGAGTACAAGGCGCGTGAGGCCGAGCTGTACGCCGCGCAGACGCGCGAGGCGGACATCGTGATCACCACGGCGCTGATCCCGGGGCGTCCGGCGCCGGTGCTGATCACGGCGGAGATGGTGGCGGGCATGAAGCCGGGTTCGGTGATCGTGGACATGGCGGCTGCGAACGGCGGCAACGTGGTCGGCACGGTGAAGGGGGAGAAGGTCGTCACGGAGAACGGTGTGACGATCATCGGCTACACGGATCTGGCGGGGCGGCTTCCGGCGCAGGCCTCGCAGCTCTACGGCACCAATCTGGTCAATCTGCTGAAGCTGATGACGCCGGGCAAGGACGGGCAGTTGGTTCTGGACTGGGACGACCCGGTGCAGCGCTCGATCACCGTCGTCCGGGAGGGCGCGGTGGCCTGGCCGCCCCCGCCCGTCGAGGTCTCCGCCGCACCCAGGACCCCGGCGGCGGCCGACGGGGCCGGGGCCGTGGGCGCGCGCTCGGCACCCGTCTCACCCGTGAAGCGGCCCCCGTCCCCGGCCCGCCGGTTCGGCGTGGTCTCGGTCGCGGCCCTGGCGCTCTTCCTGCTCGCCGCCTTCGCGCCCGCCGCCCTGTTGCCGCACGTCACGGTCTTCGTCCTCGCGATCGTGATCGGCTACTACGTGATCGGGCACGTCCACCACGCCCTGCACACGCCGCTGATGTCGGTGACCAACGCGATCTCCGGAATCATCGTCGTCGGCGCCCTGCTCCAGATCGGCCACACGAGCACGGCGGTGACCGTCCTGTCCTGCGTGGCGATCCTGCTCGCCAGCATCAACGTCTTCGGCGGCTTCGCGGTGACGCG
>NZ_JBITXM010000013.1:0-369277 GCF_044544705.1 Streptomyces sp. NPDC053541 | reverse complement strand
GGGGGACCCTGTGGGAGAGTAGGACGCCGCCGAACAATCTTTGTGGGAAAGCCCCGCACCGTATGGTGCGGGGCTTTTCTGCGTTCACGGCCCGGGCCTTCTCGCCCGGGCCGTGACCTCACCAGTCCGCGGGGTAGCTCTTCAGACTGCTCGTGTCGAGAGTCCAGCGCCCGACCGGCACGGTGTCCCCGAAGGCGTACGGCACTTCCTTGCGGTAGTGGATGCCGTCGGGGCCCTGCGAGGGGTCGCTGTGCACCGTGACCGTCCTCTTGTCCTTGCGCGGGTCCACCACGACGTACAGCGGGATGCCCATCCGGGGGTAGTCGTTCAGCTTGTCACGGACGTCGGTGAGCGAATTCGTACGCGAGACGACCTCCAACACCAGCAGCACATCGCGGGAGTTGATGTGCCGGGCCGTGTCGTCGGCGTCCTCCTCTGCGATGATCATGAGGTCCGGGACCTTGGTCAGGCCGGTGACCGGGTCGCTCATGTTCGTGTCGTTGAGGGCGATGACCTCGGGGGTCTGGGCCTCGATCTGGCGCCGCAGGCGCACCACGTTGAGCCCGTGAGGGGCGGTGGGGCTCATCATGGTCAGGAAGATCTGACCGTCGGTGGTCTGCACCTTCCACTGGTCCTCCTGGTGCTCGGCCAGCTCCGCGAGCTGCTCAGCGAACTCGTGCAGCCGGCGCATCTGCTCGGGGGTGAGGTCGGCCATGGTGCCCTCCTGGTAGGTGCCGGGATCAGCGTATCCAGGCGGGTGGGCGGCGGGGCGCTCGTAGGGTGGGGCGTATGCGCTATGACCTCGTCATCTTCGACAACGACGGTGTGCTCGTCGACAGTGAGCCGATCTCGAACCGCCTCCTGGCCGACTACCTCACCGAGCTCGGGCACCCCACCACGTACGAGGAGTCCGTCCGCGACTTCATGGGGTCCGCCATGCACCGGATCCACGAGCTCGTCGGGGAGCGGACCGGGCAGGCGCTGCCGGCCGACTTCGACGACACCTTCCACCGGCGCGTGTTCGACGCGTTCCGGCGGGAGTTGGTGGCCGTGGACGGGGTGGTCGAGGTGCTCAAGCGGCTGGTCGCCGACGGGGTGCCGTACTGCGTGGCGTCCTCCGGGAGCCATGAGCGGATCCGGGTCGGGCACCGGACGACCGGGCTCGACGCGTACTTCCCCGAGAGCGTCGTGTTCAGTGCCGAGGACGTGGGGCGGGGGAAGCCGGCGCCCGATCTGTTCCTGCACGCGGCCGAGCGGATGGGGGTGCCGCCGGCCCGGTGCGTGGTCGTCGAGGACAGTCCGCTCGGCGTCCGGGCCGCCGTCGCCGCCGGGATGGACGTCCACGGGTTCACGGCCATGATGCCGCCGGAGCGGCTGCCGGGGGCCAACGGGTACTTCGCGCACATGGACGAGCTGCCCGGCACATTGGGCATGTGATCCATCTACCGCTCGGTAGGGCGCGGCCCTACTGTGCCGCCATGACAGATGCGGCGTTGCGGCGCGGGCGCGGTTCCCTGACGGTGAGCTTCTTCGTGCAGGGCGTCACCTTCGCCCTGCTCGTGACCCGGATTCCGGCGATCCAGGACCGGTACGGGATATCCGACGGGCTGCTGCCCGTCTTCCTGGCCGCGGTGCCGGTGCTGGCCGGGGTGGCCAGCGTCGCCACCGAGAAGGTGGTGGCGCGGGTCGGGCCGGCCGTGGTGCTGCGGTGGGCGCAGCCCGTGGTGATGCTGGCGCTGCTCGGGGTGGGCGCCGGTTCGCAGCTGTGGGCGGCGGCCGTGGCGCTCGGGGTGTTCGGGCTCGCGGTCGGTGCCCTGGACGCCTCGATGAACATGCTGGGCGTGAGCCTCCAGCGGGCGTACGGGCGCAGCATCATGCTCGGCTTCCACGCGGCGTACAGTCTCGGCGGGATCGCCGGTGCCTCGCTCGCCTGGGCGGGGGCGCACTGGCACCTGCCGCTGTTCGTGTCGTATCTGCCGGTGGTCGTGGTGCTGTTGCCGGTCGCGTTCGTCGGGAGCCGCTGGTACGTGAACGGGGCGCCGGCGGGCGAGGCGACCGGTGGGGAACGGGGTGCCGCGGGGGTGGCGTTCCGGCTGCTGCTGCCGCTGTGCCTGGTGATGACCTTCGCGTACATCGGGGACTCGACGGTCTCCAACTGGTCGGCGAAGTACCTCCAGGACGTGCTGGGCAGCTCGGAGGAGCTGGCGACCGTGCCGTACAACGCGTACATGGTGACGACGCTGCTCGGGCGGGCGGTCGGGGACTTCGGGGTGCGGCGGTTCGGCGCGGTCCTGGTGGTGAGGGCCGGTGCGGTGCTGGCGGCGCTGGGGTTCGCGGGGGTGGCGGCGGCGCGCGGGCCGTGGGCGGGGATGGCCGGGTTCACGGTGCTGGGGCTCGGGCTGAGCGTGATCGTGCCGCAGACCTTCGCCGCCGCGGGGCGGTTGTTCCCGGGGGCGAGCGATGCGGCGGTGGCGCGGCTCAACGTCTTCAACTACGTGGGTTTCCTGGTCGGCTCGCCGCTGGTGGGGGCGCTGGGGGACGCGTGGAGCTATCGCGGGGCGATGCTGGTGCCGATGGTGCTGGTCCTGGTGACGGTGGTGCACGCCACGTCGTTCGGCGCTCCGGAGGCCCGATACGGTGGCGGGCATGAGCGGCCGCGCACTGTTGATGTGGGATGAAGCTGTCACGGGGTACGACTTCGGGTCGGAGCACCCGATGGATCCGGTGCGGCTGGCGCTGACGATGGGTCTGGTGCGGGCGTACGGGCTCGACCGGCGGGTGGACGTGGTGTCGGCGAAGCCGGCGGGTGACTCGACCCTGCGGCTGGTGCACCGCGAGGACTACGTGGCGGCGGTGCGGGCGGCGTCGGGGGATCCGCGGGCGGCCGACCAGGCGTACGGCCTGGGGACGGTGGACGATCCGGCGTTCGCGGGGATGCACGAGGTGTCGGCGCTGATCGCCGGGCAGTCGGTGGGTGCGGCGGAGGCGCTGTGGCGGGGGGACGCGGCGCACGCGGTGAACTTCGCGGGCGGGCTGCACCACGCGATGCCGGGGGCGGCCTCCGGGTTCTGCATCTACAACGACGCGGCGCTGGCGATCGCCCGGCTGCTCGAACTGGGTGCGGAGCGGGTCGCGTACGTGGACGTGGACGTGCACCACGGGGACGGGGTGCAGGCGGCGTTCTGGGACGATCCGCGGGTCCTGACGATCTCGCTGCACGAGCATCCGCGGACGCTGTTCCCGCAGACGGGCTGGCCGGAGGAGACGGGCGGCGCGGGTGCGGGGGAGGGCGGCGCGGTGAACCTGGCGCTGCCGGCGGGGACCGCGGACGCGGGCTGGGTGCGGGCGTTCCACGCGGTGGTGCCGGAGCTCATCGCCGATTTCCGGCCGCAGGTGCTGGTGACGCAGCACGGCGCGGACACGCACTTCGAGGACCCGTTGGCGCACCTGGCGGTGTCGCTCGACGCGCAGCGGGCGGTCCAGGAGGCCTGTCACGAGCTGGCGCACGCGCACGTCGAGGGCGGCAGGTGGCTGGCGCTCGGCGGGGGCGGGTACGCGGTGGTGGACGTCGTGCCGCGGTCGTGGACGCATCTGGTGGGGATCGCGGCGCACGCCCCGGTGGATCCGGAGTCGGTGATCCCGTCCTCGTGGCGGGACGAGGTGTACGCGCGGACGCGGCAGCCGGGGCCGGTGCGGATGACGGACGGGCGGTGGCCGGTCGCGGTGCGGGACTGGGCCGAGGGCTACGATCCGGCGGACCGGCTGGACCAGGCGGTGCTGGCGACCCGTCGGGCGGCGTTCCCGCTGCGGGGTCTGCTGGCCTGATCCGTTCGTACGGGCGGGGGACAGCGGGCGGCGGGTTACGCCGACGGTGGGGCGCGTCGCGGGTTTCGGCCCGGGTGCAGGGTCGTTCCGGCAGCATCGTCAGGGTGCTGAGTACCGGGGCGCTGCGGGCGCATCTGTTGGCGGCCGGTTTGGCCGGGACCGTGGGGACCTCGCGGGAGGAGAGCCTGCGGAGCTATCGCCTGTTCGCGGCGGGGGACCCGCGGGTGACGCTGGGTCTGGCCCCGGAGTGGGGCTGGGACGAGGGGGATCTGCTGCGGCTGATGGCGGACCGGTGCGGGGTGTCGGACGATCCGGCGCACCGTTCGGGGCCGGACGTGATCGATCCGGAGCGGACGCTGGGGGCGCTGGGGGCGTTCGCGGAGCGCTTGGCGGCGGCGGCGCGGCGGCGGGCTCCGGTGCTCCTGGGGACGGGGCATCCGCATCGGCTGCTGGGTTTCTACGCCGCGCTCGCAGACGCTTTGTCGGCGGCGGGCTGTCTCGTTCTCACTCCGGCGCAGGGGAGATGTGTCGACATAACGACCCGGTTCGGCGTACGCACGCACCTGCTGGACTACGTGCGGGGCGTGGCGCTGGTGCGCGAGCCGGACCTGTCGGCGGCAGGGCGCGAGCCGGGGGCGCACACCCACTCGCCGCTGCCGGTCCGGGTGGCCCTGGAGGCCGCGGCCGGGTCCGGCGGGCCGCTTCCGGAGCTGGTGGTGGGGGACCACGGCTGGGTCTGCGGGGCAGGTCAGCTGGGTATCGAGAGCATCGGCCTGGCCGATACGGACGATCCGGCGCTGTTCGTCGGGGAGGCCGAGGGGCTGGTGTCGGTGGCCGTTCCGCTCGATGACGGGGTGGCCTCGGACTACTACCGTCCACTCACGCGCTATGTACTCAATCGAGCGTGTCTGTCACGGTAAACGGCCGATGGTTGCTCCTCTTCCCCACTCGTACCACCCGCCCCTACTCTGGGCGTGAGCGCTCAGCGACGAAGAGTCACCGGAAGGGGAAGCCGGTGGGCGTCGCGTGCGGAAGGTACAGGTGGGTCATGGCTGCTGGCGACAGGCCTCTCAACGAGGTGAAGTTTCTGACCGTGGCGGAGGTCGCCTCGGTGATGCGCGTCTCGAAGATGACCGTGTACCGCTTGGTGCACAGCGGTCATCTGCCGGCGATCCGGGTGGGGAGGTCCTTCCGGGTGCCGGAACAGGCGGTTCACGAGTACCTCAGGGAATCCTTCGTGGGGGTGGCGACCGCGTAGCGGGCGGGTGCCGTCCGCGGGAATGCGCCCTCGGATTACGAGAGCGGCGCTGTAGCCGGTAGGCTAGCCCCTCGTAGGTCGTGTGGGCCCAGACGCCCCGCACCGATCCCCGCTGGCGCGGGGATGTTCCGAGAAGTGAGCGAGGGTAGTCGTGGGCTCTGTTATCAAGAAGCGGCGCAAGCGGATGGCGAAGAAGAAGCACCGCAAGCTGCTCAAGCGCACGCGCGTGCAGCGTCGCAACAAGAAGTAAGCGCACGCCGTTTCGGCGGTTCGTGCGTCCGGCGTGGTCCCTCACCGTTTTCCGGTGGGGGACCACGCTTTTATTGCGCCGAAATGTGGAGGCGCTACGGTGTCGGTCAGCGGAACACCGATGGAAGACCGACGGAAGGCGCTCCCCTTGGGCAAGGTCGTGCTCGTCACCGGAGCGGCCCGGCACCTCGGTGCGCGATTCGTCCGGCGCGCGCAGCGCGACCCGGAGGTCGACCGGGTGGTCGCCGTGGACGCCGTCGAGTCCCCGCACCCGCTGGGCGACGCCGAGTTCGTCCGGGCGGACATCCGGCAGCCGGCGGTCGCCAAGGTGCTGGCGCAGTACGACGTGGACACGGTCGTGCACATGGACGTCACCGGCACCGCGCTGGGCGGCGGCGGCCGGACCTCGGTCAAGGAGACCAACGTCATCGGCACCATGCAGCTGCTCGGTGCCTGCCAGAAGTCGCCGCGGGTGCGCCGGCTGGTCGTGAAGTCCAGCACGAGCGTGTACGGGGCCGCGCCCCGCGACCCGGCGGTCTTCACCGAGACGACCCCGGCGAAGTCGCTGCCGAGCGGCGGCTTCGCGAAGGACGCGGTCGAGGTCGAGGGGTACGTCCGGGGCTTCGCCCGGCGCCGCCCGGACGTGGCGGTGTGCGTGCTGCGCTTCGCGAACATCCTCGGGCCGCGGGTGGACTCCCCGCTCGCCGAGTACCTGGCCCTGCCGGTGCTGCCCACCGTCCTCGGCTACGACCCGCGGCTGCAGTTCGTCCACGAGGACGACGTCATCGACGTCCTGGAGCTGGCCTCGCGCGAGCCGCGCCGGGCGACCCTCAACAGCGGCACCTTCAACATCGCGGGCGACGGGGTGCTGCTGCTGTCCCAGTGCGCCCGCCGGCTGGGCCGGCCGACGGTGCCGGTGCTGCTGCCCGCGGTGACCTGGGTCGGGCAGGCGCTGCGCACGGTCGGCGTGACCGACTTCGCACCCGAGCAGATCCGGCTGCTCACCCACGGCCGGGTGGTGTCCACGGCGCAGATGCGCGAGACCCTCGGCTTCGCGCCCCGCTACAGCACCGCCGAGGCCTTCGCGGACTTCGCGCGCAGCCGGGGCGCGGGGCTGCTGCCGCCGGAGCTGCTGGCGGGCGCCGTGGACCGGCTCGCCGGCCGTCTCGTACCCGAACCGACCTCCCCGACCGCGGAATAGGAGCCCGATCGCGATGGCGGACGCCAAGGTCATCCCCTTCGACGACGACCGGTCGCGGGCCCGCCGCCGGCCCACCGGCGGCCGGGCCGAGGGCGCGGCCGCCGTACGGGCGCTGCCGGCCCAGCCGGCACCCGCCCCCGCGGAGGCCCCGGCACCGCCGCCCCCGGCGGGCGGCGGCTCGGGCTGGGAGCGGCGGCTCGCGGGCGGGCTGGCCTTCCTGCGGCGGCGGGTCACGGGTGACTACGAGGTCGACGAGTTCGGCTACGACGAGGAGCTCACCGACCAGGTCCTGATGTCGCTGCTGCGCCCGGTGTACGAGAAGTACTTCCGGGTGGAGGTGAAGGGCGTCGAGAACATCCCGAAGGAGGGCGGCGCCCTGGTGGTGGCCAACCACTCGGGGACGCTGCCGCTGGACGGGCTGATGATGCAGGTGGCCGTGCACGACCACCATCCGGCGGGGCGTCATCTGCGGCTGCTCGCCGCCGACCTGGTCTTCATGCTGCCGGTGGTCAACGAGCTGGCCCGCAAGGCCGGGCACACGCTGGCCTGCGCGGAGGACGCGGAGCGGCTGCTGCGGGCCGGGGAGGTCGTCGGGGTGATGCCGGAGGGCTTCAAGGGCATCGGGAAGCCCTTCGCCGAGCGCTACAAGCTCCAGCGCTTCGGCCGCGGCGGTTTCGTGTCGACGGCGTTGCGGGCCGGGGTGCCGATCGTGCCGTGCTCGATCGTGGGCGCCGAGGAGATCTATCCGATGCTGGGCAACGCGAAGACGCTCGCCCGGGTGCTCGGCCTGCCGTACTTCCCGCTGACCCCGACCTTCCCGTGGCTGGGTCCGCTGGGCGCGCTGCCGCTGCCGACGAAGTGGACGATCCAGTTCGGCGAGCCGATCCCGACGGACGGCTATCCGCTGGAGGCGGCGGACGACCCGATGCTGATGTTCAACCTGACGGACCAGGTCCGCGAGCAGATCCAGCACACCCTCTACAAGCTGCTGGTGCAGCGCAGGTCGGTGTTCTTCTAGGGATACGCGAAGGGGCCCGCCATCCGGGCGGATGGCGGGCCCTCTCGCGCACGGCGGGTGTCAGCTCGCGTCGCTGCTGTCGATGCCGAGGCCGGGCAGCAGGCCCGGGAGGATCGGCGGGATCGTCACGTCCGGGACCGGGGCGGACGGCTCCTGGCCCGAGGTGTCGGTGCTCGGGCCGGTCTGCGGCGGCTTGAGCAGGTCGCCCGTGCCGCCGAGGAGGCCGCCGTCCTCGGGTGCGCCCGTGCCCGTGCCCGTGCCCGTGCCGGACGGCTTGGGCTGGGTCGCGTCGCCGGCGCCCTGGGAGGGCGGGGCGGACGAGGTGTGCGGGCGCTGGGTGGTGGCCGACGGGGTGCTTCGCGGCGCGCTCGGGTCGCCGGAACCGATGGAGCCGCGCTCGGGGGTGCGGGGCAGCACGGACTGGAGCGGCTCGACCTCTTCGTCTATGGCGACGAAGACGTCGTCCACCTCGTCGCCCACGTCGGTGAGCTGGACCGGGAGGCGCTCGCGCAGCCCGTGCCAGGTGGCCCGGTGGGCCTGGGCGAAGGAGTTCAGCCGGGCCATGGGGCCGATCTCGCCGTCCCGCTCGTAGGCCTGGCGGAGCAGCCGGTGGCCCTCGGAGGCGTCGTGCTTCATGCCGTCGAGGACGCGGCGGATCTCGCCGAGCGACTCGTGGTCGAGCGCTCCGGCCCGGCCGCGCTCCATCAGCCTGCGGGCCTCGCTCAGGCGGGTGGAGGCCTGGTCGAGATAGAGCCCGCCCCGGTCGGCGTCGTCGTCCGCCATCCCGAGCTTGATGTCCTCCATGCCCCGCTTGAGCCCGTAGAGCGAGTCACCGGGCAGGGCGTCGGAGCTGGCAGCGGCCACTCCGCTGAAGGCCCCGGCCGCGACACCGACCGTGAGGCCGCCGGCGGCGAGGCCCTTGGTCCAGCGGGAGCGCGGCCGCAGCTTGCGGAGCGGGGAGGCCCGGTGCGCTCCCTTGCCGTGGGAGGTCCGCTGCTCCGGCACGGTAGGGCCCGCTCCGGCGCCCCCCTCCATGAGCATCGCTTCCATGGCGGCGACGAGCTGGGCCCGCTGCACCACCTTGACCTCGGGGTCCATCTCCGGCTTCGGCAGCTCGCCGAGTCCGTTCGCCAGGGCCAACAGCCGTCCGTGCTCGGCCGGTTCGGCCGATGCCTCGGGCTGCTCGGCCGCCGCGCCCTCGGACGTCCGATCCTCCAGGGCCTGGGCGAAGGCGTTCGCCCGCCGGTGCGCCGATACGTTCGCGATCACTGGCGGCACCTCCTCTCGTCATGACGGTCGACTCCCCGGGGGGTTCGGAAGGTTGCACACCTTGAGCGCATCCACACGAAAGAGTGAGTGGAAGTGGACAGGGCGTGACCACAGGGAGCCTGCATTTCGCACAACGAGCGGCGCGGCACTTGGGTTACGCGCGAAAGATGATCGGACCAGTGCGTCATCGAGGCGTCACCGACTGTGAGTTGAACGGGGAGGGGAGGGGCGTGGGGGGACGGCGGGGGGTGCGGGGACTTCGATGCCTGCGGCGGTGGGGGAGGCGGCGGCGCGTGTGGGGGGCGCGGAGCGCTCAGCGGGCGTCGTCCGGGAGGAGGCGGGCCAGGGTGCGCACGGCCCGGTACTGGAGGGTCTTGATCGCGCCCTCGTTCTTCCCCATGACCCGGGCGGTCTCGGCGACCGACAGGCCCTGGAGGAAGCGGAGCGTCACGCACTCCTGCTGCTGCGGGTTGAGCCGGCGGACGGCGTCGAGGAGGGCGGCGTTGGAGAGCGACTCGAGGACGGACTCCTCGGGGCTGCGCTCCACCTCGTTGGCGTCGAGCATCTCGCCGGTGGTGACCTCCAGCCGGAAGCGGCTGGACTTGAAGTGGTCGGCGACCAGGTTGCGCGCGATGGTGACCAGCCAGGCGCCGAAGTCGCGGCCCTGCCAGGTGAAGGTGGAGATCCGGCGCAGGGCGCGCAGGAACGTCTCGCTGGTGAGGTCCTCCGCCGTCGCCTTCCCGCCGACGCGGTAGTAGATGTAGCGGTAGACGGTGTCGCTGTACTGGTCGTAGAGCCGGCCGAAGGCCTCGGCCTCGCCCGCCTGGGCGCGCTCGACGAGGTCCATCATCCGGGCGCTGTCGCTGTCGGCGGTCGGCCTGCGGGCGGTCGACGTGCCGGTGCCGGCGCGGCCGCCGCGCCGGCCGACGGCGGCGCCGCTCTCGGCCAGGGCGTAGCAGGGCCCGGCGGGTGCCGGCCCCCCGGCGAGGGCGGGCCCGCCGAAAGCGGGTGCGGGGACGGCGTACGCGGTGGGGACGAAGCCGCGCAAGTGGTCGAGGACCGTTGCGCGCAGCGTAGCCAGGCCCGAGGCGTCAACCCCGACGTGTGGGTACACGGGACTCCCAGAGGCAGAGCTTCCATCACGTGCAGTGCGGGACCGTTCACTCGCCGTGGCGACGTGTGGGTTCCGTTGTGCGTCTGAGGAGAATAACGCTTCGTACAGGCAGCGCTACACCCAGTTGCTCAAATCACCGATTCAGTCTTATCCGTTACCGCTTGTGTTCGCGGTCAATCACACTTGGTGACCGGTTGTTGATCGGTTCGCTTTCGAGTGTGATCAAGCAGGGGTGCGCTTGTGCTCAAGTGCGGTAAGGGAGAGTGACCGCGACCGTGGCCGGGTAGGGGGCCGGGATGGCCCGGAGGGCCGGGTGTGCGGGGCCTGTTCGACCACGGACGGGTGAGCGCCGCCGGTCCCGGGTTGTCGCAGTCGATCGCGGCCGAAACGTATCGGCATGATCGGTAAATCCGCCCGCGGCGCGCCGCGCCCCGGCGGCGGGTTCAGCGGCGGCGGCGGTGCAGGGCGAGCGCGGCGGCGGTGCCGCCCGCGAGGGCGCCCACGCCGGCCGCGGCGGGGATGCCGACCTTGGCCGCCTTGCGGCCGGTCCGGTAGTCCCGCAGCCGCCAGTCGCGCTCCTTGGCGTACCGGCGCAGCTTGGTGTCGGGGTTGACCGCGTAGGGGTGCCCGACGAGGGAGAGCATCGGGATGTCGTTGTGCGAGTCGCTGTACGCGGCGCAGCGCGCCAGGTCCAGGCCCTCGGCGGCGGCGAGCGCGCGCACCGCCTCGGCCTTGGCGGGGCCGTGCAGCAGCTCGCCGACCAGCTTGCCGGTGTAGACGCCGTCCACGGACTCGGCGACGGTGCCGAGCGCGCCGGTCAGGCCGAGCCGGCGGGCGATGATGGTGGCCGTCTCGACCGGGGCGGCGGTGACCAGCCAGACCTTCTGCCCGGCGTCCAGGTGGGCCTGGGCGAGCGCGCGGGTGCCGGGCCAGATCCGGTCGGCCATGTACTCGTCGTAGATCTCCTCGCCGATCGACATCAGTTCGGAGACGCGGTGGCCCTTCACGATGGACAGCGCGCTGTCCCGGGCCTCCTGCATGTGCTCGGGGTCCTCGACGCCGGCCAGCCGGAACCAGACCTGCGCCCAGGCGAAGCGGGCGAGTTCGCGGCGCTGGAAGAACTTGCGCTTGTAGAGACCGCGGCCGAAGTGGAAGATCGCGGCGCCCTGCATCACGGTGTTGTCGAGGTCGAAGAAGGCGGCGGCGCGGGTGTCGCCGACGACCGGGAACTCCGGCTCGGCGGGCCCGGTTTCGGCGGCCTCCTCCCGCTCCTGTTCGAGCTGGGCCGAGGTCTTGCGGGCCGCCTCGGCGGCGGCCTCGCCTGCCAGGACGCTGCGCGCGGTGGCGGAGCGCCTACGGGGGGTGAGCCGTCCGAGCAGAGGGGGCATGCGGTGAGCATAGCCAGTCTGTTCGGTGCTTCCCGACTCGTGAGGATGCGGTGGCGTGAACAGTGGGGGACTCCCGTGTTTCCCGGCGCGCACAATGGGCGGCATGTTCGGACGGACGAAGAAGAAGGACGGGCCGCGGGAGAGCGGTCCGCGGACGGTGACGCTGATCGGCAAGCCGGGGTGCCACCTGTGCGACGACGCCCGCGCGGTGATCGAGGCCGTGTGCGCCGAGACGGGTGCACGCTGGGAGGAGAAGGACATCCTCCGGGACGAGGAGCTGTACGCCGCGTACTGGGAGCAGATTCCGGTCGTCCTGGTCGACGGCGAACAGCACACCTTCTGGCGGGTGGACGCCGGGCGGCTCCGGCGCGAACTGGGTGGTTGACCGAAAGGCGGCTACCATCATGGACGTTTTGTTGGGTTTCGGGGGCAGCGTCGTAAGGAGAGTGTGCGGTTTTGCCCCCTTCGGGATATCAACGCCGTGACGCCGTCCGCGGTTCCGTACCGTCGCGATCCGGCCGCGTGACCCCGGTCACTTTGGGCAGACAAAACGGACACCATCTTTGTGCACGCGTTCACAAAGACATAGCCTGCATTCGACGGGGCGGTCCTGGGACACACGGCCGCCTGCAGCCCCGCTCATCCCGCAGGAGCACCGTGGCAACTGGCCGAACTCACCGACCGGCGACCCGTAGCCGAGGAATTCCCGAGGCCACCGTCGCCCGCCTTCCGCTGTATCTGCGTGCCCTCACGGCACTGTCGGAGCGCTCCGTGCCCACGGTCTCCTCGGAGGAGCTCGCGTCCGCGGCGGGGGTCAACTCCGCGAAGCTGCGCAAGGACTTCAGCTATCTCGGCTCGTACGGGACGCGCGGCGTCGGCTACGACGTCGAGTACCTCGTCTACCAGATCTCCCGCGAGCTCGGCCTGACCCAGGACTGGCCGGTCGTGATCGTCGGCATCGGTAACCTCGGCGCCGCGCTCGCCGGCTACGGCGGCTTCGCCTCCCGCGGCTTCCGGGTCGCCGCGCTGATCGACGCCGACCCCGCGATGACCGGCAAGCCGGTCGCCGGGATCCCCGTCCAGCACAGCGACGACCTGGAGAAGATCGTCACCGAGGACGGCGTCTCCATCGGCGTCATCGCCACCCCCGCCGGCGTCGCCCAGCAGGTCTGCGACCGGCTCGTGGCCGCCGGCGTCACCTCGATCCTCAACTTCGCGCCGACCGTGCTCTCCGTGCCCGACGGCGTGGACGTGCGCAAGGTCGACCTCTCCATCGAGCTCCAGATCCTCGCCTTCCACGAGCAGCGCAAGGCCGGCGAGGAGCCCGGCGCCGAGACCGGCTCCGAGGCGGCGGCCGAGCCGGTCGCCGTCGTGCCGCAGGCCGACCGGTCCGCGCAGGACACCGGCCGCAAGGGACCTGACGGGGACATGCCCGCCGTGATGCCGGCATGAGCCTCCTCGTCGTCGGCCTCAGCCACCGCAGCGCCCCCGTCAGCGTCCTGGAGCGGGCCTCCCTCTCCGCCGACGCCCGCGCCAAGCTGCTGCACGACACCCTCGCCGCCGAACCGGCCGCCGAGGGCGCCGTCCTGGCCACCTGCAACCGCATCGAGCTCTACGCCGACGTGGACAAGTTCCACGCGGGCGTCGCCGAGCTGTCCACGCTGCTCGCCCAGCACAGCGGCGTCGGCCTGGAGGAGCTCACCCCCTATCTCTACGTGCACTACGAGGACCGGGCCGTCCACCACCTCTTCTCGGTGGCCTGCGGACTGGACTCCATGGTCGTCGGCGAGGGCCAGATCCTCGGCCAGATCAAGGACGCCCTCGCGCTCGGCCAGGACCTGCACACCGCCGGACGGCTCCTGAACGACCTGTTCCAGCAGGCCCTGCGGGTCGGCAAGCGCGCCCACAGCGAGACCGGCATCGACCGGGCCGGGCAGTCGCTCGTCACCTTCGGCCTGGAGCAGCTCGCCCGGGGCACCGACGTCGACGCCTGGGCCCGCGGCAAGCGCGCCCTGGTCATCGGCGCCGGCTCGATGTCCTCGCTGGCCGCCGCGACCCTCGCCCGGGCCGGCGTCGCCGAGATCGTGGTCGCCAACCGCACCGCCGCCCGCGCCGAGCGCCTCGTGGAGATCCTCACCGAGCCCGGAGGTACGGGCGTGGCCGCACGCGCGGTCGAGATGGTTGCCGTCGGCGACGAACTGACACGTGCCGACGTCGTCGTCTCCTGCACCGGCGCCACCGGTCTCGTCCTCACCGGCGAGGCCGTCGAGGCCGCCACCGCGGGCCGCGAGAAGCCGCTCTTCCTGCTCGACCTCGCGATGCCCCGCGACATCGACGCCGCCGCCCACCGCATGCCCGGCGTCCGGCTCGTCGACATCGAATCGCTCGCCGAGGCCTCCGCCGACGCCCCCATGGCCGGCGACGTCGACCAGGTGCGCGCCATCGTCTCCGACGAGGTCGCCGCCTTCGGCGCCGCCCAGCGGGCCGCCCACATCACGCCGACCGTGGTCGCCCTGCGCGCCATGGCCGCCGAGGTGGTCGCCGGCGAGATCGCCCGGCTGGAGGGCCGGCTGCCCGGCCTCGACGACAAGCAGCGCGCCGAGATCACCCAGACCGTGCGCCGGGTGGTCGACAAGCTCCTGCACGCGCCCACCGTGCGCGTGAAGCAGCTCGCGGGCGAGCCCGGCGGCGCCGGGTACGCGGACGCGCTGCGGACACTCTTCGACCTCGACCCGGAGACGGTTGCCTCTGTCAGCCGGGCCGACCGAAACGACGGCGACGTCAAGAACCGAGGGCGAGTATGACCGAGAGGGCACTGAGGCTCGGGACCAGGCGCAGCAAGCTCGCCATGGCCCAGTCCGGACATGTGGCCGACGCCGTCCGGCAGCTGACCGGCCGGCCCGTCGAGCTCGTGGAGATCACGACGTACGGGGACACCTCCCGCGAGCACCTCGCGCAGATCGGCGGCACCGGCGTGTTCGTCGCCGCGCTGCGCGACGCGCTGCTCGCCGGCGAGGTCGACTTCGCCGTGCACTCCCTCAAGGACCTGCCGACCGCGCAGCACCCCGAGCTGACGCTGGCCGCGATCCCGAAGCGCGAGGACCCGCGCGACGTGCTGGTCGCCCGCGAGGGCGTCACGCTGGACACGCTGCCGGCCGGCGCCCGCGTCGGCACCGGCTCGCCGCGCCGGATGGCCCAGCTCAACGCGTACGCGCGCAGCCACGGCCTGACCATCGAGACCGTGCCGATCCGCGGCAACATCGACACCCGGGTCGGCTACGTGCGCAAGGGCGAGCTGGACGCGGTGGTCCTCGCCGCGGCCGGGCTCAACCGCATCGGCGGCACCGAGGAGCTGACCGGCTCCCTGTCGGTCGACCGGCTGTCGGTCGACGCGGTGCTGCCCGCCCCCGGCCAGGGCGCCCTGGCCGTCGAGTGCCCGGCGTCGAACGCCGACCTCGTCTCCGCGCTCGCCGAGCTCGACGACCCGTACACCCGGGCCGCCGTGACCGCCGAGCGCACCCTGCTCGCCGCCCTGGAGGCCGGCTGCTCCGCACCCGTGGGTGCGCTGGCCGACCTGCTGGCCGACGGCCGCGGTCCCGAGCAGGTTGTCACCGAAATGCGCCTGCGCGGCGTCGTCGGCACCACCGACGGCTCCACGCTGGTGCAGCTGTCCACCACCGGTCCCGTACCCACCTCGCACGACGAGGCGGTGGCGCTCGGACGCGAACTCGCGGACGAGATGCTCGCCAAGGGTGCGGCCGGTCTTATGGGGGAGCGAGCACTTTGAGCCCCACCAGCCCGACCACCAGCCCCGCGTCCGCCGCCTTCCCCGGCCACGGTCACGTCACCTTCCTCGGCGCCGGTCCCGGCGACCCCGGACTGCTGACGCTCCGGGCCGTCGAGGCCCTGGCCGGCGCGGACGTCCTGATCGCCGAGCCGGAGGTGCTCGAAGTCGTTCGCGGGCATGCGCGCGCGGGCGTGAGCACGCCTGAGCTGACGGTTGTCGACGAGGCGTCAACAACCGTCGGTGTCCCCGTGTTGAGGGATGCGACCAATCTTGTCATGGAGGCCGCGCGCGGCGGCAAGCGGGTCGTCCGTGCGGTGACCGGCGACCCCGGCCTCGACGGCAACGCGGGCGGCGAGATGCTCGCCTGCGCCTCCGCCGGCATCCCCTTCGAGGTGGTGCCGGGCGTGGCCACCGCGGTCGGCGTGCCCGCGTACGCCGGTGTGCCGCTGCGCGACGCGCAGGGCACGGACGTGCGCTTCGTCGACGCGCGGACCGCCGACGACCGGTGCTGGTCCGAGGTCGGTGCCTCCGACGGCACCGTCGTCGTGTCCACGACCCTCGACTCGGTCGCCGCGGCGGCCGGTGAGCTGGTGGCGGCGGGCCGTAAGCCGGACACCCCGCTCACCGTGACCATCGCGGGCACCACCACGCGGCAGCGCACCTGGACGGCCACCCTCGGGACGATCGCCCAGGTCTTCAAGCAGGGCAAGGTGCTCCCCTCGCCCGAGGGCCACCGCCCGGTGATAGCCGTGGTCGGCGAGCGCAGCGCCCCGGCGCAGCGGGACCAGCTGGCGTGGTTCGAGTCCAAGCCGCTCTTCGGCTGGCGGGTGCTCGTGCCGCGCACCAAGGAGCAGGCCGCGTCGCTCTCCGACCAGCTGCGTTCGTACGGAGCGGTGCCGCACGAGGTGCCGACCATCGCCGTCGAGCCGCCGCGCACCCCGCAGCAGATGGAGCGGGCGGTCAAGGGCCTGGTCACCGGCCGCTACGAGTGGATCGCCTTCACCTCGGTGAACGCGGTCAAGGCGGTGCGGGAGAAGTTCGAGGAGTACGGGCTCGACGCCCGCGCCTTCGCCGGGATCAAGGTCGCCGCGGTGGGCGAGCAGACCGCGGCCGCGCTGGTCGACTTCGGCGTGAAGCCGGACCTGGTGCCCAGCGGCGAGCAGTCCGCGGCGGGCCTCCTGGAGGACTGGCCGCCCTACGACCCGGTCTTCGACCCGATCGACCGCGTCTTCCTGCCGCGCGCCGACATCGCCACCGAGACCCTGGTGGCCGGCCTCATCGAGCTGGGCTGGGAGGTCGACGACGTCACCGCCTACCGGACCGTGCGCGCCTCGCCGCCGCCGGCCGACACCCGTGAGGCGATCAAGGGCGGCGGCTTCGACGCGGTGCTCTTCACCTCGTCCTCGACCGTGCGGAACCTGGTCGGCATCGCCGGCAAGCCGCACAACGTCACCGTCATCGCCTGCATCGGCCCGGCCACCGCGAAGACGGCGGAGGAGCACGGCCTGCGGGTCGACGTCCTGTCGCCCGAGCCGTCGGTGCACAAGCTGGCCGAGGCGCTCGCCGAGTTCGGGCTCCGCCGCCGCGCGGCGGCCCTGGAGGCCGGCGACCCGGTGACCCGGCCGAGCGAGCGCCGGCCGGGGGCGCGGCGCCGCCGCACCACCTGAGCGGCGCCGGCGCCGAGCCGGTCGTGAAGGGCGCGGATCCCCCGGGGGTCCGCGCCCTTCGGCGCGTTCCGGGGCGACACGGTGTCGGCAACCGAGGCAACACGGTGTCGGTAAAGGCACACCGGTCGCGGGCGTAGCCTCGATGGCATGAATGCGTACGGATCCTTCCCCGGAGCGCGGCCGCGCCGGCTGCGGACGACGCCCGCCATGCGGCGGATGGTGGCCGAGACCCGGCTGCATCCGGCCGATCTGATCCTGCCCGCCTTCGTGCGGGAGGGCGTGAGCGAGCCGGTGCCGATCTCGGCGATGCCCGGGGTCGTGCAGCACACCCGGGACACCCTGCGGAAGGCCGCCGTGGAGGCGGTGGAGGCCGGGGTCTCCGGGATCATGCTGTTCGGCGTGCCCGAGGACGAGAAGAAGGACGCGGCGGGGACGGCGGGCACCGACCCGGACGGCATCCTGCAGGTGGCGATCCGGGACGTGCGGGCCGAGGTCGGCGACGACCTGGTGATCATGTCGGACCTGTGCCTGGACGAGTACACCGACCACGGGCACTGCGGGGTCCTGGACGCCGACGGGCGGGTCGACAACGACGCCACCCTGGAGCGCTACGCCGAGATGGCCCAGGTGCAGGCCGACGCGGGCGTGCACGTGGTGGGCCCGTCCGGGATGATGGACGGCCAGGTCGGGGTGATCCGGGACGCCCTGGACACCATCGGCAAGGAGGACGTCTCGATCCTCGCGTACACCGCGAAGTACTCCTCCGCCTTCTACGGGCCCTTCCGCGAGGCCGTCGGCTCCTCGCTGACCGGCGACCGCAAGACCTACCAGCAGGACCCCGCCAACCTGCGGGAGTCGATGCGGGAGCTGGCGCTCGACCTGGAGGAGGGCGCCGACATGGTCATGGTCAAGCCGGCCGGCCCGTACCTGGACGTCGTGGCCAGGGTCGCCGCGTCGGTGGACGTGCCGGTGGCCGCGTACCAGATCAGCGGTGAGTACGCGATGGTCGAGGCCGCGGCCGAGAAGGGCTGGATCGACCGGGACAAGGCGATCGTCGAGACGCTGACCGGCATCCGCCGGGCCGGCGCGCAGCTGATCCTCACCTACTGGGCCACCGAGGTCGCCCAGAAGCTGGGCCGCGGGATCTGATGCACCCTGGAGAGGTACCGACAGGTCGACAGGTACCTCTCTGGAGGTGGTCCTCATGACGATGAACACGCTCGTCGGCTGGCACGTCGAGATGGAGTTCAAGGAGGAGGGCGACCGGACGCGCGCCGCCTGCATGGTGCGGCTCGGTGACGGCACCGAGTTCCGTGCGCACGGCAACGCGAACCGGCACCCCTCCGACCCCGAGCAGTTGCGGGTCGGCGAGGAGATCGCCGGGGCGAGGGCGCTGATGGACCTCGCCTCCCAGCTCTTGCAGAAGGCCCACACCGAGATCGACGAGGTGTCGGGCCGTACCTCCCACCCCATCAACAGGTGACGGGCCCTTCCGGGCCGCCCCGGCCGCGAGCGGTTCAGTCGCGCGGGTCGCGGGCGGCCTGGACGCCCTCCAGCATCAGGTCGAGGGTGGTCATCAGCTCGTGCGCGAGCTGGTCGGCCGCGGCCTCCGGGCGCCCGCACCAGCGGTACAGCGCACCGAGGTAGAGGTCGCGCAGCGCGAAGCCGATCTGCTCGGCGGTGAAGCGGGTGGAGAACTCGCCCGCGCGGATGCCCTCGGCCGCGATCCTGGCGAAGAGCTCGGCGAGATAGGGCTCCTCCAGGAGCGGGCGGCCGGCCCGCACCCAGGCCATCAGGAGCGAGTTGGTCTCCTGCTGGTGGCCCTCGCTCATCCGGCTGAGGATGGTCATGCAGTGGCGCAGCTGCCCGATGGCCGAGTCCGCCTCGCCGCCGTCGGCGGCCAGCGTGGCCATCAGCGCGTCCCGCCGCTTCTCGCCCCAGGCGCCGAGGAGGTCCTCCTTGCGCTGGAAGTAGTTGAAGAACGTCCCGCGCGCGACGTCGGCGCGCTCCACGATCTCGTCGATGGAGGTCTCGTCGTAGCCCTGCTCCGCGAAGAGTGCGATGGCAGAGCTGTACAGGCGCTCCTTGACCTTGAGCTTGTTGCGCTCCCGTCGGCCCAGGGGGGCCGCGACCTGGCGGTTCGTGGCCGCGTCTGTGGTCGCTTCGGTCGGGCTCACGCGCTACTCCGATCTGTTCGACAGCGATCAGGCCCGCTCCCCTCGGTCCTGGTTGATGGACCAAAGTTTAACTATGACTCGAAGTCAAAGTTAATACGTATGGCCATTTCCGGCTGTCGAAACGGACCGCCGGGCTCCGTACGACGCCGGGCCGGCGGGGTGCCCGGGCCCCGGTGATTGGCCGGATCCCGCTCGGAGGCCGATCACCGGGGTGGGCGGGCACGGGCGACCGGCGCTCAGCCGATCGTCGTGAGGATGCGTTGCAGGCTCTCCGGGCCGAGCAGGCGGCCCGCCGTGAGGTCGAGCCCCCAGTCCGTGCGCAGCTCGCTGCGAAGCCGGGTCGCCATCAGCGAGTCCAGGCCCATCTCGCGCAGCGGCCGGCGCCGGTCGAGCCGCTCCTCGGGGATCTCCAGGAGGTCGGCGACCCGCCGCACCAGGGCCTCGGCGGCGGTGACCGCGCCCGGCGCCTCCTGGGCCGGGGTGGGCTCCGGGGACGTGGTCCGCTGGGCCGGGATGAAGGCCGGGGCAGCCGGGGCGGGTGCCGCGACCGGTGCCGGGGTGGGGGCCGCGGTGGCCGGTGCCGGGGCCGTGGCCCGCGGTGCGTACGGCCTGCGGCGGGCGCCCAGCGCGGCCAGCGGGGTCGCCGCCAGGGCCGCGAACGGGCGGGGCCGGCGGGTCGGCAGCACCCGCAGCTCGATGCCGAGGAACTCCGCGCGCACCAGGCCGTCGGGGTCCAGGAGCAGCACGTCGGCGCGCGCCCGCTCCCGGCCCCGGACCGGGCGGACCCGGCACAGCGCCCAGAACTCCTCGCCCGGGTCGCCGTGCACCCGGACCGAGCCGAAGCCGGTGGGCACGTACGCGGTGCCCGGCCGGTAGGCGGCCAGCAGGGTCAGCAGGCCCGACTCCCAGGCGCCCGCGTCGGGGCCCGGGGTGCCGGGGGAGCGGCGGAGGCGGGCGACGGCCTGGCCGCCGCGGCGCCACACGTGCCGTACGGCCCGCAGCTCCTCGTCGATGGAGAACCCGAGGTCCTCCGCGACCGCCAGGAACTCCTCCGCGCCGCGGTAGTCGAGCCGGCCCGCCAGCGCCCGGTCGAGCAGCGCGCGCCGGTCGCCCGGCCGGGCCGGACCCGCGGTCCCGGCCGGACGCAGGGTGGCCTCGGCGCAGGGCTCCGGCGGGGCGTCCGGGGTGCGCCGGACCTCCGCGCGGACCCGCCGCAGACCGTCCGGGCCGGGGCCCTCGACGGTCACTCGCAGGAGGGCCCCGGCCAGTTCGTCGACGGTGAGGAGGGTCTCGGCGAGGCGGACGCCGGTCAGCGCGGGAGCGTCCCCGGTGGTGGCGGCCCCGGCGGCCGGGTCGCCGGTGGTGGCGGCGCGGGCGGCCTCCAGCATCGCCGCCAGGTAGAGCGAGGGGAGCGCGGGCCTGAGGCCGCGCACGGAGACCCCGCGGTCCCAGCCGGCGATGCCCCAGTCGCGCACCGCGTCCTCCCGCACGTACGGCGCCGGCCGGGCGGGTCCGACGGCCCCGGCGCCCGCGGGGGCGGTACGGGCCGGGGCGGGCGGCTGCCGGAGCGCGTCGCAGTCCCAGGCGTAGGTCGGCAGGTCCTCGGGGAGCGCGGACACCGGCCCGTACCAGCGCGCCCAGTCCACCCGGGCGCCGTGGGCGAACGCCCGGCCGACGGCCTCCAGGACGGCGAGGGGCTCGACGCAGTCGCGGCGCAGGGTGGCGAGCGCCGCGCCCTCGGCGCCGTCCGCGCCCGCCGTGCCGCGGGAGCGGCGGGTCTCGTCGATCGCGGCCGTCAGCACCGGGTGCGGGCTGACCTCGACGAAGACGGTCTCCTCGGCGCACAGGAGCCGTACCGCCTCGGTGAAGCGGACCGGCTTGCGCAGGTTGTCCTGCCAGTAGGCGGGGCGGAGTTCGTCCCCGCGCACCGGGGCGGCGAGCACGCTGGACACCAGGCCGGTCGCGGCCGGGCGCGGGTCGAGGTCGGCGAGGGCGGTGACCAGCTCGTCGGCGATCAGGTCCATGTCGGGGGAGTGCGAGGCGACCTCGACCCTGACGGTGCGGCACAGCACGTCGCGCCGCTCCAGGGCCTCGGTGACGGCCGCCAGGGCCGCGTGCGGTCCGGCGAGCACGGTCGCCGAGGGCGAGTTCTCGGCGGCGACGCAGACCCCGGCGAACTCCGGGCGCTCGGCGAGGACTTCGCGGGCCGCGTCGGCGCCGAGCTCGACGGCCAGCATGGCGCCGAGTCCGGCGAGCCGGCGCATCAGGCGGCTGCGCCGGCAGATCACCGCGCAGCCGTCGCGCAGGCTGAGCGCGCCGGCCACGCAGGACGCGGCGATCTCGCCCATGCTGTGGCCGAGGCACACGTCCGGGTCGAGACCGGCCTCGCGCAGCGCGGCGGCGAGTCCGACGCCGACGGCCCACAGCGCGGGCTGCACCCGGTCGATGTCGGTGGGCAGTTCGGTGGCGGTGGAGAGCAGGTCGAGGAGCGACCAGCCGAGTTCGGCGCGGATCGCGGTGTCGCACTCGGTGAGGACGGCCCGGAAGGCCGGGGACGCGTCGAGCAGCCCGCGGCCCATGCCGAGCCACTGCGAGCCCTGGCCGGGGAAGACGAAGGCGGTACGGCGCGGGTCGCCGAAGCCGGCCTCGGCGATGCCGCCGCCGGTGACCGTCCCGTCGGTGGCCAGCGCGCGCAGCCGGGCCGCCATCACCGCGTGGCTGTCGCCCCGGACCCAGAGCCGGTACGGGTGCGCGTCCCGGCGCAGCGCCGCCGCCGCGCAGACCTCCCGCAGCTCGCGCCGCGCCCCCGGCCCGTCCAGGTAGCCGGCCCAGGTCTCGGCGAGCCGCGCCAGCGACCGCCGGGACCGGGCGCTGAGCACGAGTAACTGTTCCGCTCCGGCCAGGTCGGCGCCGTGGAACCCGGTCCGGTCGTCCCGCGCGCCCGCGGCCGTCGCCCCGGCAGCCCCCGCCGCGGTCGGGGTGGACGGGGACGTGGGCGGGGTCGGGGCGGGGCGGTAGGAGCCCACCACGACATGGGCGTTGGTGCCGGAGATGCCGAAGGAGCTGACGCCGATGCGGGCGGTGCCGGCGGCCGGGGTCAGCGCCGTGTTGCGGGTGACCACGCGGACGGCGAGGCCCTCCTCGGCGATGACCGGGTTCTCCGTACGGCAGTGCAGGGAGGCGGGGATGACGCCGTGGTGGGCGATCAGGACCGCCTTGATGAGGCCGGCGATGCCGGCGGCCGACTCGGTGTGGCCGATGTTGGTCTTCACCGAGCCCGCAGGCAGCGGCCGTTCGGCCGGGCGCCGGGTCGCCTCGGCGAGCGCGCGCAGTTCGACGGCGTCGCCGACCGCGGTGCCGGTGCCGTGGGACTCGACGTAGTCGAGCTGGTCGGGGGTGATCCCGGCGGAGCGGCACGCCGCCCGGAGCATCGCGACCTGGCCGCTGACCGCGGGCTGGAGGAGCAGCCCGCTGCCGCGCCCGTCGTTGGTGACGGCGCTGCCGAGGAGGGTGGCGAGCACCGGGTCGCCGTCGCGCTCGGCGTCGGCGAGGCGCTTGAGGACGACCACGCCGACCCCGTCGCTGCGGACGAATCCGTCGGCGTCGGCGGCGCCGAAGCGGCAGCGGCCCTCGGGGGAGAGCATGGCGCCCTGGGAGTAGGCGATGGCGTCGTGGCTGGAGAGCACGAGGTTGACGCCGGCGGCGAGGGCGAGGTCGCACTCGCCGGCGAGCAGGCTCTGCCGGGCGTTGTGGACCGCCACCAGGGAGGATGAGCAGGCGGTGTCCAGGACGACGCTGGGGCCGAGCAGGTCGAGCGCGAAGGAGAGCCGGCCGGCCGTGACGGCGCGCAGCCGACTGCCGGCCATGTCGCGGATGTTGGGGCCGCCGGGGTCGCCGGTGACCTCCGCGTACTCGGCGGTGGCCTGGCCGACGAAGACGCCGGCGTGGGTGCCGGCGAGGCTGGAGGGGCGGATGCCGGCGTGTTCGAGCGCCTCCCACGCGGTCTGCAGGAGCAGCCGCTGCTGCGGGTCGACGGCCTTGGCCTCGGCCGGCGATATGCCGAAGAAGGCGTGGTCGAAGGCGAACGGGTCGGCGATGAAGCCGCCGTGGCGGGAGGCCGTCTTGCCGAGGGTGCCGGAGTGCGGCGCCCAGTCGGCCGCGATGTCGAAGCGCTCGGCGGGCACCGGGGTGACCGAGTCCGTGTTGGCCAGCAGATTGGCCCAGAACCGGGCGGGCCCGTCGGCACCGGGGAAGCGGCAGCCGAGGCCGATCACGGCGAGTGTCTGTCTTGTCGAGAGCGCCATGGGAATGAGTGCCAACCTTCTCTTGATGCGACGAAACGGATGCGTCGGCAGGGCAGTTGGACTAGCGGGATACAAACTTACACTGCGAGCCAAGTTTGAACCCAGCATTCTTCCCGGCGTCTTGAAAATCCCGGCATGCGGGACGAAACCGTCCGGCAGGTGAGCCGTTGACCCGCAGGCCGAGGTCAGGGCGGGGGTAGGCCGAGGCCAGAGCGGGGCGGGACGCGGGCGGGTCGAGGTCAGGCTGACGTCAGGCCGCGGAGCAACATGCTGAGCGCGAGCTGGAGTTCGGTGTGGAGGTGCGGTCGGCAGGGGCCGTCGCCGGCGGGGCCGGGCTCCGTGCACCGGGTCGCCCAGCGGTGGACGGCGCCGAAGTACAGGTCGCGCAGGAGCGCGCCGAGCTGCTCCGGGCTGGCGGTGCCGCGGATCTCGCCGCGCGCCCGGCCCCGCTCGATGATGAGCGCGAAGAGCGCGTCCAGGTGGTGCGGGCGGGGCTCGAAGAGGTGACCGCACTGGACCCAGGCCGTCAGCATCGCGGCGCTCAGCTCCGGCTCCTCCTCGTTGAGGTCGCCGAGCGCGGACATGCAGGCGCGCAGCGCCGCCACACTGCCGGCCGGGCCCTCCAGGTGCGGGGCGAGGCGGTGGTTCAGCTTCCGCACCCGCTCCTGCGACCAGGCCCTGACCAGGCAGTCCTTGCGCGGGAAGTAGTTGAAGAAGGTGCCGCGCCCGATGCCCGCGTGCTCCGCGATCTGGGCGACGGAGGTGCCCGCGTAGCCCTGACTGCTGAAGAGGGACAGGGCCGTGACGTAGACGCGCTCCCGGGTGCGCTGCCGGTTCAGCCGGCGGCGCGGGAGGGGTCGTGCTCCGTCGTCCGAGGGGTGGCGCATGCGTCCTCCAGCTGCGGGATCCTCTATGTATGGCGGTACACAGATACCCTCACATACAAACATGGATCTGAGTACAGGCATCTGCGAGTCTTTGCACCATGGGTCATCTCTGGACTCTGGCTGAGAAATGGACTTGAGTGTATGTTTGTATCGAGGCCTAGTTGGAGCACACCGGCAACGAACGGGGGAGCAATGACTTGGACGGTGTCCCAGAGACCGCGCACCGAGGGCGCCGGGAGCGCCTCGTCGGTCTCCGTCCTCGTGGTCGAGGGCGATGCCGCCGCGGCCGAGGCGAGGGTGCGCGACCTCCAGCGGCAGGGATACGCCGCGAGCAGCGTCGGCACGGGGGAGCAGGCGCTGGCGGTGCACCAGCGCTCGGACCTGGTCCTGCTCGACCTCGACCTGCCCGACATCGACGGCCTGGAGGTGTGCCGGCTGATCCGCCGCAGCGGGGACAAGCCGATCATCTCCATCGCCACCCGCGACACCGAACTCGACCGCGTGCTGGCCCTGAAGGCCGGGGCGGACGACTGCGTGGTCGCCTCCTGCGGGGCGCGCGAGATGCTCGCCCGCGTCGAGGCCGTCCTGCGCCGGGCGCATCCCCGGCCGCCGGCCTCGCACACCATCTCCCTCAGCCCGCTGCACATCGACGGCATCACCCGCGAAGTGCGCCTGGACGGACGGCCGGTGGTGCTCACCGCCAAGGAGTTCGACCTCCTGCACACCCTCGCCGCCGACCCCAAGACGGTGCTGTCCCGCAAGGAGCTGATGACCCGGGTGTGGGACACCGCATGGGCGGCTTCCAGCCGCACCATCGACACCCATGTCAGCAATCTGCGGGCGAAGTTAGGCGAGAAATGGATCATCACGGTGCACGGCGTGGGCTATCGCCTCGGCCGCGGATAACCGTGAAATGACGCGCTGATGTGCCGTTTTATCAACTGCGGTTGCACGGTATTCACGGCCGATGACGTTCGCTGACAGTCCTTGACAAGCTCCGACACAAGAAGCGTTGTCCGGCCAGGACCGGGGCGTACAGGATGGTCATCGGCGCGGTAAGGCGCACCGCGTTGCGACGGGATATCCACGGATACCGACGGAGGCACACGCAATGTCAACGACAGGACGCGAGAATAACCCCCCGATAAGGCCCCGCATTTCCGATGCGACGCTGCGCGACAGCGCGCACATGGCGGGCGTCGAATTCGGCCCCAAGGACGCCGCGGCGATCGCGGACCTGCTGGTGCGGACCGGCGTCGAGCTGGTCGAGGTCGGCATGGTGGCCGGCCCCGGCTCGAAGGACGCCGACCTGGTCCTCGCCACGCACGAGACCGTCGGCCCCGAGCGCAGCATGACGCTCGTGGTCGTCCGGGACCGGCAGCAGGTCGCCAAGGCCCTCGACGAGGCCGAGCGCCTCGGCGTGAAGCACATCATGTACTCCATCCCCACCTCGGAACAGCACGCCCGGCTCAAGCTCGGCTCGCCCAGCGCCAAGTTCCTGAACACCCTGGTGAAGTCCGCGGTCTCACAGGCCAAGGAGCGCGGCTTCCACGTCACCTTCAGCGGTGAGGACGGTGCCCGCACCCCTGCGGAGCGGCTCGTCCCGTACGTCACCGCCGGTTTCGAGGCCGGGGCGGACCGCTTCCGGCTCGCCGAGACCGTCGCCTACCTCTCGCCCTGGCAGATGGAGGAGGTGATCGCGGACCTCACCGCGATCGACGGCTCCGAGATCGAGATCCACTCGCACAACATGCTGGGCATGGCGGTCGCCAACTCGCTCGCCGCCGTCCGCGCCGGCGCCCAGTGGATCTCCGCCACCGTCGGCGGCATCGGGGAGCGCGGCGGCAACGCCCCGCTCGCCGAGCTGCTGACCTCCCTGCGGGTCATCCACGGTGACACCCGCTTCGACCTCAGCCACCTCACCGAGCTGTCCCGGCTCGCCCTCAAGGGCGCCGGCCTCGGCGAGGCCTTCCAGTCCGGCCCGACGACCCCGCACGCCTTCGCGTACGAGCTCCCGGGCCAGCTCACCCACCCCGAGGCGTACGAGACGCTGCCGGCCGAACTCGTCGGCAACTCCCGCGAGGTGCGCGTGCGCACCCGCCTCACCCCGGCGCTCGTGAAGTGGGCGCTCGCCGAGTCCGGCGTCTTCGTCGACGTCGAGGTCTTCACCCCCTGGCTGATCGAGCGCCAGGAGCGCGAGGGCGGACCGGTCCTGGACCGCGACGCCATCCGCAAGGCCGCGGTCGACTTCCAGGCCGCCTGAGCCCCCGGGCCGCGCATCTCCGCGTCACCCGCTGCACCCGCTGCACCCGCATCACCCGCGCCACCCGGACGCCGGGCGACCCCCACCGCCTGCCGCTCCGCGCACCACCGGCACCACGCACACGCACACGCACCACCGGCACCACGTACCGCCGGAGCACTGCCGGCACCACCACCCGAGACACCGCATTGGAGTACACCCATGTCCACCGCCACCACCATGACCGGCGTCTGCCCCGAGTGCGAGACCGACCTGACCGTTCCGCCGATGGTCACCGGCGAGACCCTCGCCTGCCCCGAGTGCATGCTCACGCTGCGCGTCGAGGACGTCCGCGACGGCGTGCTGAGCCTCGAGATGGTCGAGGTCACCCTCCGCGACTGGGGCCAGTGAGATGACCAAGAAGGTCGCGGTCGTCGCCGACCGGATCAGCTGGGAGGAACGCAAGCTGATCGAGCTCGGCCCGGACTTCGGACTCCAGGTCGACTGGGTCAACGACGAGTCCCTGTGCCTCGGCGGCGCCGACGCGCCGTCCGTCAGCGCGTACGACACGCTCCTGGTCCGCAGCCGCAGCTACACCCGCGGCGGCCTCGTCGCCACCCTCGCCGAGGAGGCCGGCGTCCCGGTCCTCAACTCGGCCCGGTCCATCAACGCCTGCGAGAACAAGGCCGTCCTGCGCGCGGTGCTCCGCGCCGCCGGCGTCCCGGTCCCGGACTTCCGGCTCGTGCTGTCCCGCAAGGACTTCGAGCGGGCCCTGGACGAGCTGGGCGTCCCCGTCGTCCTCAAGCCGATCTTCGGCGGCATGGGCAAGCGGGTCACCCTGATCCGCCACACCGACACCGCCCACTCGGTCTACGACTACGTCGAGGACCTCGGGCACGCCTTCGAACAGGCCTGCCTCGTCGAGCCGTTCCTGGCCGGCGGCAGCTCCGTGCGCTGCCTCGTCGCGGGCCACGAGATCGTCGCCGCCGCCGAGTTCACCAGCGCCGGCACCGACTGGCGCAGCAACGCCGCCCTCGGCAACAGCAGCACCGCCGTCGCGTACGACCCCGAGGTCGTCAAGATCGTGGACGCCGTCGTCGCCGAACTGGGCGCCGGGATCTACGGCATCGACCTCTTCCGCACCGACGACGGCCTCGTCGTCAACGAGGTCAACCACGCCCCCGCCTTCCGGGGCGTCGCCTCCACCACCGCGGCGGACATCCCCTCCGCCATCGTCTCGTTCGTCCAGGAGTCACTCGCATGATCCGGGCAGGAGTCGTCGGAGCCTCCGGGCTCGCCGGCGGCGATCTGATCAGACTGATCACGCAGCACCCCGACATGGAACTGACCTTCCTCGGCGGTTCCTCCAACATCGGCCGGCGCCCGGCCGAACTGCACGCCAACCTGCGCATCGACCTCGGGCTCACCGTGCAGCCCGTCACCGAGGAGGTCGCCGACAAGGTCGACGTCCTCTTCCTGGCCACCCCGGCCCCCGTCTCGGCCCGGCTCTCCGAACTGCTCGTCGACAAGGTCCCGGCCATCGTCGACCTCAGCGGCGCCTTCCGGATCGCCACCCCCGAGCGGCACGACCGCTGGTACCCCAAGGTCGACCGGCGCGCCGACCTCGCCGACCGCTTCGTGTACGGCGTCCCCGAGCTGGTCCGCGACCAGCTGCGGGAGGCCTCGCTGATCTCGATGCCGGGCTGCTACGCCACCGCGCTCACCCTGAGCCTGGCGCCGCTCACCCTCGGCCTCGGCCTGGACCTCAAGACCGTCGTCGTCGACGGCAAGAGCGGCTCCAGCGGCGGCGGCCTCCAGCTGCGCACCTCGGACCTGCACCCCTTCCGCAGCGGCGCCATCGCCCCGTACTCGCCGACCGGGCACCGGCACGCCGCCGAGGTCGCCGACTTCCTGGAGCGCGGCAAGCAGGGCAGCATCGCCTCCCTGACCATGTCCGCCTACGGCGTCTCGCACGTCCGCGGCCTGCTGACCAGCTCGTACGTCTTCACCGACGAGAAGGTCGACCAGCGCGAGCTGCAGCGCGCCTACACCCGCTTCTACAAGGGCGAGCGCTTCGTCCGGGTGCGCCGCAACAACGAGACGCTGATCCCGGTGCCCGACCCGCAGGCCGTCCTCGGCTCCAACTTCTGCGACGTCACCGTCCTGCACGACGAGGAGGGCGACCGCATCGTCGTCCTCGCCGCGCTCGACAACCTCATCAAGGGCGCCGCCGGGCAGGCCGTCCAGGCCGCCAACATCCGCTTCGGGATCGCCGAGGAGACCGGCCTCACCATGCAGCCGGTGATGCCGGCATGAGCGACACGGCACAGCGGCGGACGCCGACCGTCGTCAAGCTCGGCGGCAGCTGCCTCGACGACCTCGACGGCAGCTGGTGGGACGACCTGGCCGCGCACGGCCGCGAGCACCCGCTCATCCTCGTGCACGGCTGGTCCAAGCCGCTCAAGCGGCTCAACCCGCAGCGCTACACCGACCCGTCGGCGATCCTCCGCGACCGCTACGGCAACCAGAGCCGCTGGACCACGCCCGAGGTCATCGCCGACATCAAGACCGTCAGCGCGGCCATGGCCGAGGACGTCTTCGCCCGGCTCGCCGACCGGGGCATCACCGGCGAGCGGCTGCTCGGCAGCGACGGCCTGGTCCGGGCCGGCGAGGGCGAGCGCTGGTGGTGGCGCGACAAGAAGCTGGTCGAGCTGGAGAACCTGGTCGGCCCGATCACCGGCGTCGACCCGGCACCGCTGAAGAACCTCCAGCCGGGCCACGCCTACCTCGTCACGCCGCTGGCGAGCAACGCCGCCGGCCAGGAGGTCAACACCGACGCCGACCGGGCCGCCGCCGCCATCGCCGGCGCCGCCGGCGCCACCGACCTCGTCCTGGTCACCGACGTCGCCCACCTGCTGATCGACGGCGAACCGGTCCGCGAGATCAGCGCCGAGGCGGCGGCCGCGTTCCGCGACAAGGGCGCCACCGGCGGCATGCGCAAGAAGCTGCGGGCCGCCGGCGAGGCCCTGGAGCGGGGCGTGGAGCGCGTCGTCATCGGCAGCGCGGCCACCACGGACCTGCTCGCGGCCCGTACCGGCACCGTCATCACGCGAACCTGAGGAGCGAGCACGTGGCGAAATCCCGTGTCCTAGTCGTCAACAACGGAACCCTCTCCCTCAAGCAGCTGCGCAAGCGCTTCGAGGACCTGGGCTCGGACACCGAGGCCGTCGACGCGGCCTCCGTGCCCGCCCGGCTCGACGGCCGCCACCAGGCCATCGTGCTCAGCGGCACCAAGGTGCGCGCCTACGACCAGGACTTCTACAAGCCGCTCGTCGACCTCGTGATGAGCGCCGACGTCCCGGTCTTCGCGATCTGCGGCGGCATGCAGCTGATCGCCGTCTCCGCCGGCGGCCGCCTGGAGGAGGGGGAGCAGCGGGTCGGCGGCTACGAGGTGCAGGTCGACAAGACCGAGCCGCTCTTCGAGTACGTGAAGCCGACCGTGACGGTCTTCCACCGCCACACCCTGTACCTCCAGGAGGCACCGGCCGGCTTCCGCACGATCGGGCGCTCCGAGCACGCGCCGGTGGAGTTCATGCGCTCCGAGGACGGCCGGATCTTCGGCGCCCAGGCGCACCTGGAATTCCGCAGCGACGGCATGGAGATCCTGCGCGGCTTCGCGCAGCTCTACCAGTGACGGCCGTGCGCGCCCGGGCGTACGAACCACGGCGTACGCCCGGCGCGCACGGTTTCCCGAACTCGGCTACGCATCCCTAAGGACTGGCAATGAGTGATCTGGAACACCCGCAGGACCCCGCCTTCACCGTGCACCTGAACGGCAGCGGCGGCAGCATCAAGGGCTGGGTGGTCGTCGACTCCCTGGTCGACGGCCTGGCCATGGGCGGCACCCGGATGACCACCGGGGTCACCGAGGAGGAGGTCGCCGGCCTCGCCCGCGACATGACCGAGAAGTTCACCCTCGCCGGGCTGCGCATCGGCGGCGCCAAGGCCGGCATCGTCGCCACCGACGCCAACTCCGAGGGCGCCGGCCGCGAGCAGACCTTCCGCACCTTCGGCCGCACGGTCAAGCCGCTGCTGCACGGCGGCATCCACCTCGGCATCGACATGGGCGTCACCCCGGCCGACCGGGCCGTCTTCTTCGACGAGGCCGGCTACGACCCGCGCTACCGCCTCGGCGCCCCCGACATGCCGATCGACTGGCGCACCTACTACGAGCCGCTGATCGACTGCACCGGCCACGGCGTCGGCGTCGCCGCGCTCACCGCCCTGGAGGCCGGCGGCCGCACCGAGCCCGCCCGGGTCGTCGTCCAGGGCTTCGGCGCCGTCGGTCGCGCGGTCGCCCGCTTCCTGGAGGACCGCGGCCACCTGATCGTCGGCATCGCCGACGTCCAGGGCACCATCAGCGCCGACCGCCTGCCGGTCGCCGACCTGGTCGCCATCACCGACGAGTTCGGCCGCATCGACCACTCCCGGCTGCCGCAGCACGTCACCGTGAACCGCGAGCCCGACGCCTGGCTCGACGTGGACGCCGACCTGCTGGTGCTCGCCGCCCAGAAGTACGCCCTCAACGCCGAGAACGCGCACCGGCTGCGTGCCCGCGTGGTCGTCGAGGGCGCCAACCTCGCCTCCAGCGCCGAGGCGAAGGAGAAGGTCGCCGCCGCCGGCACCGCCCTGGTCCCCGGCGTCATCGCCAACATCGGCGGCGCCGGCTCGGCGGCCCTGGCCGTCACCCGCAAGGTGCCCTTCGAGCTGTCCCACGAGGCCCGCAAGCAGTGGGTCTTCGACTGGGTCGCCGACCGGGTCCGGGTCAACACCCGCGACCTGCTTGACATCGCCGCCTCGCGCGCGGGCAACCCGCTGCCCGAGCTGCTCGCCGCACGCCGCCAGGAGCTCTTCGGATGAGTGTCACCCCCTCGGCCGCCGATCGCCTGGCCGAGTTCCGCCGCCGCGGCTGGTGGCGGGACGAGACCTTCCTGGACGACCTGCGCCGCCAGGCCCGCGAGCGGC
Organism: Streptomyces sp. NPDC053541; assembly: GCF_044544705.1. Taxonomy (NCBI): domain Bacteria; kingdom Bacillati; phylum Actinomycetota; class Actinomycetes; order Kitasatosporales; family Streptomycetaceae; genus Streptomyces; species Streptomyces sp. NPDC053541. The sequence goes on along the minus strand of NZ_JBITXM010000013.1, from coordinate 337,866 downwards.
CCCGCAAGCTCGCCATCGCCGGTCGCCGCCTCGACGAGGCCCGCACCGACACGCTCGACTACGCCGAACTGTCCCGGTTGACCGACCGGTTCGCCGGCGCCCTGCTCGACCTGGGCGTGCAGCGCGGCGACGTCGTCGCCGTCCAGCTGCCCAACCGGTGGGAGATGGTCCCGCTGATGTTCGCCTGCATGGCCGTCGGCGCCGTGATCTGCCCGATCGCGCCCGTCTGCCAGGCGGAGGAGCTGCGGCACCGGCTCGTGCTCACCGAGGCGAAGGTGTGCGTCACCGTGCCGGAGTGGGAGGGCTACCCGCTCGCCGAGACCATCGACGGGCTGCGCGGCGAACTGCCGCTGGAGCACCTGGTGGTCCTCGACGGGCACGTCCCCGAGGGCGCGGTCGACTTCCACGACCACTTCGTCTCCGTGCACTGGGAGAAGCGGCGCATGGGCGACCTCATCGGGCGTCAACTGCGGCCCGACGAGCCGTTCGTGGTGCTCTTCACCTCGGGCACCACCGGCTTCTCCAAGGGCGTGGTGCACAGCCAGAACACGGTCCACTCGGGCGTGCGCGGCTACGTGGACAGCTTCATGCTGCGCGACGACCTGGTCGCCGCCGTCACCACCCCGCTGGTGCACTACTCCGGCTTCGGGCAGGGCATCCTCGCCGGCGTCATGCTCGGCGGCACGGTCGCCTTCCAGGACGGCCCGGACCACGAGGGACTGCTCGACCTGGTCGAGCGGTACCGGGCCACCCTGCTGTACGGCCCGCCGCCCACGCTCATGGGCGTGGCCCGGGTCCAGCAGCGCGACCCGCACGACGTGTCCAGCCTCCGGCACACCATCACGGGCGCCGCGCCGGTGCTCCAGCCGCTGGTGGACGAGCTGCGGGCGACCTTCGGCGCCCGGACGTACTCGGTGTGGGGCATGTCCGAGTTCGGCCCGGTCACGATCACCCGGCTCGACTACAACCAGGACTGGGCGGCGCACAGCCACGGCCGGCCGATCGACTCCATGCAGATACGGATCGACGCCTGCCAGGACCCGGACAAGCGCGCCTCGGTGGGCCGGCTGCGGGTGCGCGGGGCGTCGCAGGCGCTCGGCTACTTCAAGCAGCAGGACGTCTTCGACGACGAGCTCACCGAGGACGGCTGGTTCGACACCGGCGACGTCGCCCGTGAGGACGGACGCGGCGGCATACGGGTCCTGGGCCGCGCCAAGGACGCCATCATGCGGGACGGCATCGTCCTGCCGATGGCCGAACTGGAGGCCGTGATCGCCGGGCACCCCAAGGTGACCGACGCCGCGGTCGTCGGCCCGACCGGCCACATCGACGACCCGATCCTCGCCGTCGTCGTCGCGGCCGGCGGCACCCCGCCGACCCTCGACGAGATCCGCGACCACCTGCGCGAGGCAGGCCAGGACCCCAGGTTCTTCCCCGAGCGCCTGGAGGTCATGGCGGCCCTGCCGAAGACCCTGACGGGCAAGGTCCGCAAGATCGAGCTCAGGAAGCTGTACGCGGACTGAGCCCGGCCCCTTCCGGGCGCCGCGCCGCTCCCCTCCGGCGCGGCGCCCCACCCCACAGACCACCGGGGGGTGCACCTCCCCCGCCACCCCCCGGTCTTCCCCCTCCCCTTCCCTCCTCCTCTTTCCTCCTCCCCTTTCCTCACATTCCGTCCACTTCCGTCCAGATTCTCGCCGTTTCCCGTTTTCTGCCCCGGAGGTCGTCATGTCCCACCCCGCGCCGGTGACCAAGTCGGCGACCCTCGCCGCCGACGAGGCGCTGGAACGCCGGCGCCGCGCCGGCGAGCGGGTCCTGTCGCTCGCGAGCGGTGAGATCGGCCTGCCCGTCCTGCCCGCCCTGAGGGAACGGCTCGCCGAGGCCGCGGGGCTGGCCTCGTACGGCCCCGTCGCCGGCAGCCCCGCCCTGCGCGCCGCCGCCGCCGGCTACTGGGAGCGGCGGAACCTCGCCACCGACCCCGAGCTGGTGCTCTGCGGACCGGGCAGCAAGCCCGTGCTCTTCGCCCTCATGCTGGCCGTCGGCGGCGACGTCGTCGTGCCCGTGCCCAGCTGGGTCAGCTACGCGGCCCAGGCCCGGCTGGCCGGCGCCCGGCCGCTGCACGTGCCGACCCTGCCCGGCCAGGGCGGAGTGCCCGACCCCGACGCGCTGCGCGAGGCCGTCACGGCCGCCCGCGCGTCCGGCCGCGACCCGCGCTGCGTCGTCGTCACCCTGCCCGACAACCCCACCGGCACGGTCGCCGAACCGGACACCCTGCGCCGGCTCGCCGCCGTCGCCCGCGACCTCGACCTGGTCATCGTCTCCGACGAGATCTACTGCGACCTGGTCTTCGAGGGCGCCGACCGGGCCGTCTCCCCGGCCGCCTTCGCCCCCGAACGCACCGTCGTCACCACCGGACTCACCAAGAACCTCGCCGTGGGCGGCTGGCGCATGGGCGTCGCCCGGCTGCCCGAGGGCCCGCTCGGCCGCGCCCTGCGCGACCGCCTCGAAGCCGTCGCCAGCCAGACCTGGTCCACCACCGCGGCCCCCGTCCAGGAGGCCGCCGCCTACGCCTTCACCGAGCCGCCCGAGGTCGTCGCGTACGTGCTGAAGGCCCGCCGGCTGCACGAGACCGTGGTCCGCGCCGCGCACGCGCACTTCGCCGCCGCCGGAGCCGTACTGACCCCGGTGCGCGCGACCAGCTACCTCTACCCCGACTTCGAGCCGCTGCGGGCCCACCTCGCCGCGGCGCACGGGGTGACCGGCGGCGGCGACCTCGCCGCCCTCCTCGCCGACCGCCACGGCCTCGGCGTCCTGCCCGGCAGCGCCTTCGGCGAAGCCGACCGCGCGCTGCGCATCCGGGCCGCCACCAGCCGGCTCTACGGCGACACCGAGGAGCAGCGCACCGAGGCGCTGCACTCCCCGGACCCGCTCGCCCTGCCCTGGATCAGGGCCTCCCTCGACCGCATCGCGGAAGTCCTGCACGACCTCGTCCCCGCACCCGCCCCGACGACCTGAGAAAGGTCCACGCACATGCTGATCCTCAGCGAATACGAGTACCGGGACCGGCGCTACGTCAGCCTCGGCCTCCAGACCCCCGGCGAGCCCCAGACCCTCTACGCGGTCGCCGACGGCGCACTGCGGGACGTCTTCCTCGCCGACGGCGGCCCGGAGGCGGTCACCGCCCTCGTGGAGGCCGCCGAGACGCTCACCGTCACCGCCGGCGACCCCGAACTGCACGCCCTGCCGCCGCTGCTGCCCTCCGACGGGGCCTCGCTGGTCAGCGGCTTCCTCGGCACGCACAAGTCGAAGGCGGACGCCATCGAGTCGTACGACGGCCGCCCGCCGATCCCCAAGTGGTACTTCAAGGGCCTCGGTTCGTGGCTGCGCGTGCCCGGCCAGGACCTCGTCGTCCCCGCCGAGCCGCTCATCCTCATCGAGGAGGCCGAGCTCGCCCTCGTCCACCTCAACGACGACGACGGCACCCCCCACTACGCGGGCTTCGCCTTCGGCAACGACTTCTGCGACATCGGCCTGCACCGGATCCACCCCGGCTACACGCCGTCCGGCAAGCTGTGCGACACCGGCATCTCGCCCTACCTCTTCGTCGCCGAGCCGCCCCGCTCGGCCACCGGCCGCGCGATCATCGAGCGCGACGGCGAGCAGGCCTGGGAGGGCAAGTTCGACTGCGGCGCCGACGCCCTGTACTTCCGGGTGGAGGACATGGTCGACCGGGCCTTCTCCTTCCCGGCGCTGCGCCGCCCCGGCCTCGTCAACTACCTGCTGACGGGCGCCGATCTGAGCAGCTTCCACGACGGCTTCCAGGTCGCCGACGGCGACCGGATCACCATCGAGGTGGCCAGCCACGGCGTCGTGCTGTCAAACACCGTCCGGTACGGCGGCACGGCCTCGTCCCACTGAACCGTCGGCGCCGTCCGTGACGCGGCGCTCCGGCTGCCTGCGGCGCACTTCCGCGAGGTAGGCGGAGACCGCGTCACGGTTGCGCTCCAGACACCGGATGCGCTCGGTCATGCGGCGGCACTCGTCCTCGAGGGTCGCCAGCATCTCCGGAGTGGCCTCCTCGAAGTGGATGGCGCGGGGCTTGTTGAGGCACGGCAGGATCTGCTTGATGATCCTGGTCGGCAGCCCCGCGTCGAGCAGTCCGCGGATCTGCATCACCCGGTCGACGAAGGCCTCGTCGTAGTCCCGGTAGCCGTTGGGCTCGCGCGCGGAGACGATCAGGCCCTGTTCCTCGTAGTAGCGCAGCAGGCGCCGCGAGGTCCCCGTGCGCTCCGACAGCTCGCCGATCCGCATGTCAACTCCTCCTTCGCGCATCCGACTTGATCCGCTTGACCCTCACATTAATGGAAAGGTTTCAGTATCCCGTCATGACGAACAGCACCCTGTCCCACGGAACCGACGGAGGAAGCAACGTGTCCGAGCTGACCGGCAAGGTGGCCCTCGTGACCGGCGGCAGCCGCGGCATCGGCGCGGCGGTGGCCAAGCGGCTCGCCGCCGCCGGCGCGGCCGTGGCCGTCACCTATGTGCAGGCCGCCGACCAGGCCCGCGAGGTCGTCAAGGACATCGAGGCGGCCGGCGGCAAGGCGCTCGCCATCCAGGCCGACCTCACCGAGTCCGACGCCGCCGTGGCGGCCGTGGAGCAGACCGTCCGCGAGCTGGGCCGGATCGACATCCTGGTGAACAACGCCGGCTTCCTCGCCTACGGCGCCCTCGACGAGGTGACCGCCGAGGACCTGGACCGCGCGCTCGCCGTGGACGTGCGCTCGGTCTTCCTCGCCTCCCAGTCCGCCGCCCGCCACATGGGCGACGACGGCCGCATCATCAGCATCGGCTCCTGCTTCAACGGGCGCGTCCCCGGCGCCAACTTCGTCGTCCAGGCGATGGCCAAGACCGCGCTCATCGGCTTCACCAAGGCCCTCGCCCGGGAGCTCGGCCCGCGCGGCATCACCGTCACCGCCGTGGACCCGGGCCCGATCGACACCGACATGAACCCGGCCGCCGGCGAGAGCGGCGACTTCCAGCGCGGTCTGACCGCCCTGGGCCGGTTCGGCGAGGCCGAGGACATCGCCGCCGCGGTGGCCTTCCTCGCGGGCCCCGGCGGCCGTTACGTCACCGGCACCTCGCTCGCCGTCGACGGCGGCTACACCGCCTGACCCGCGGCGCGCACCGCACCTGAACGCCGCGAGGCTCCCCGGCCGGGGCAACGGCCGGGGAGCCTCGCGGCGTTTCGGTCCCGGGCCCCGCGGGGCCCGGGAGGGGCGGGTCAGGCCCGGCTCTTCGCCGGGAAGCCGTGCGCCCGGGAGACCAGGACCACGACCAGCACCGGGACCAGCAGGGCCAGCACGATCCACGGGAAGGGGGAGACCCCGACGGCCTGGAGCACCAGACCGCCGGCGATGCCGCCGCCGGCCATGGCCACGTTCCACAGCACCACCAGGATGGCCTGCGCGGCGTCCGCCGCCTCGCCGCCGGCCTGGCCCGCGGCGGTCTGCAGCAGCGTCGGCACGCCGCCCCAGCCCAGGCCCCACAGCGCCGCCGCCACGTACACCAGGGCGTCGGTGCCGGAGAAGGCGCCGAGCACCGCGACCGCGAGGCCGACCAGGAGCGTGCTGACGATGGTCAGGGTGCGCAAGTGGGCGGCGATGTACGTTCCGACGACCCAGATGCTCACCAGCGACGCCACGCCGAAGACCAGCAGGGCCGCGTCCGTCTGGTCGCCCATGCCGATGTCGTCGAGGAAGGAGGCGATGTACGCGTACAGCAGCGTGTGGGCCAGGACGAAGACCAGCATCACGAAGAGCACCGGGGTGACGCCGGGCACCTTGAGGGTGCTCCGCACGGGGATCTTGCCGCCCGCCCGCTGCCCCGGGAAGTCGGGCACGATCGCCGCGATCCAGACGAGCAGCAGGACGGTCAGCCCGGTCATGGCGAGGAACGCCGACTGCCAGTTCGCCACCTTGCCCAGGAAGGTGCCGGCGGGCACGCCGAGCGACAGGGCGACGGGGATGCCGGCCATGGCGATGGCGATGGCGCGGCCCTCCTGGTGGGGGGCGACCATGCGGCGGGCGTAGCCGGCGAGCAGGGCCCAGGCGAGGCCGGCGGCGACACCGGCGAGGAACCGGGCGACCAGGGTGAGCGGGTAGTTCGCCGAGAGGGCCGTGACCGTGTTGGCCACGGCGAAGGCGCCCATGGAGGCCATCAGCAGGCGCTTGCGGCGCCAGCCGGCGGTGGCTGCGGACAGCGGGATGGTGGTGAGCACGGTGCCCAGCGCGTAGATCGTCACCGTCTGGCCGACGGCCGACTCGCTGGCGTGCAGGGTGTCGCTCATGGCCGGCAGCAGACCGGCGGGCAGCGTCTCGGTGAGGCTGGTGATGAAGACCGCGACGGCCAGCGCGAGCAGCGCGCCCAGGGGCAGCTTCGCGCCCTCGGCGGGCGGCGCGGCGGCGGAGTTCGGGACGGCGGAATCGGGAGGAGCGGTGCCGACGGAGGGCTCGGTACTGGTCATGACGAAATCCTGAAACCTTTCCATTGATGTGAAGGTCAAGGCCGTGCGGGGCCGACGCGCGAAGGGCGCACCCGGGGGCGGCCCCGCGGGGCGTTGAAGGTGCTGGTCAGGCCACCGGTGCCCGGCGGCCGGTGGCCCGCTAGAGGCGCAGGGCGTGGATGCCGCCGTCGACGGTGAGGACCGTGCCGGTGGTGCCGGAGGAGACGGGCGTCGCCAGATAGGCGATCGCCTCGCCGACCTCCTCGGGCCGCGCCAGGCGGCCCAGCGGATGCCGCTCGTCCAGCTCCGCACGGGCCGCCGCCGGGTCCGGGGCGAGCGCGAGGACGCGCGTGATCCACGGCGTGTCCACGGCGCCCGGGGCCACCGCGTTCACCCGTATCCCCTCGCGCACGTGGTCGGCGGCCATCGCCAGCGTCAGCGAGTACACCGCCCCCTTCGACGCCGAGTAGAGCGTGCGCCGCGGCACCCCGGTCAGCGCGAAGACCGAACAGGTGTTGACGATCGCCGCCGCCGGCGACTGGCGCAGGCTCGGCAACGCGGCCCGCGCGAGCCGCACCATCCCGATGACGTTCACGTCCAGGACCCGCCGCCACTCGTCGTCCTCGTTGCCCGCGACGTCGCCCTGGGCGGCGATCCCGGCGTTGTTCACGACGATGTCGATCCGGCCGAAGCGCTCCACCGTCTCGGCGACCGCCGCGCGCACGGAGGCGTCGTCGGAGACGTCGCAGGCGATCCCGACCGCCGGCGCCGCCACCTCCGAGGGCTTCAGGTCCAGGCCCGCGACCCGGACGCCCCGCTCGGCCAGCGCGGCCGCGGCGGCCGCCCCGATCCCGGACGCGGCACCGCTCACCACGGCCACCAGGGAGTCGTACGTCCTCATCGCAGCGCCCCCTCGATCCGCCGGAGCGCGGCGTGCTCACCGGCACCCGCGAGGCCCGCGGTGCGCCGCGCCCACCAGGCCGCCGCCATGTTGGAGGTGATCAGGGTGCGCCCCGGCGTCTCGGCCGCCAGCGCCGCCACGGCCGGCAGCGTCCCCATGCCGGTGCCCGTGAACAGCACGGTCCCGTCCTCGGGAACGCCCGCCGCCGCGATCCGGGTCAGCAGCGTCTCGGTCGTCACCAGATACGGGTTGAAGTGCTCGTCCGGCTCCTCGCCGCCGCCCGCCGGGCCCGGCACCGCCGGCGCGTACACGATCCGCTCGACCTCCAGACCCGCCTTCTCCCAGTAGCCGCGGGAGAGTTCGGTCAGCCACGAGGCGTACGGGGAGACCAGCGTCAGGCTCTTCGTGCCGAGCGCCCCGCACAGCTCCAGGATCGCCCGCGTCGTCGACAGCACCGGGAAACCCAGCCGCTCCGACAGCTCCGCGCAGAACGCCCGGTCGCCCTCCGGATCCAGCAGGTAGTGCGAGGCGTTGCAGGCCACCACCACGGCGTCGAGACGCATCGCACCGAACGTGCCGAGCACGTCCGCCAGCACCTCGTTGTACATCTCCATCGTCTCCCGGGTGAATCCGGGAGTCACCGGGAAACGCGTTGCGTACACATTCATTTCGGAGCCCAGCAACTGCTGGAACTCCGGTTCCGCTATCGGGTTCTCCGGGGGAACCAACACCCCGAAACGGGGCAGCGAGAAGATATCCATGCCCGCAAGCTAACGCCGAAATCCCCGATCATCCCCCGCTCCTGACGATCCGCCATGTCAATCTTGAAATATCTTTCAGTCTTGACATTCCTTGACGAGCCGCCACGTTTTCTTGGAAAAGAAAACGAGGACGGCCGCGCCCGAAGGCGCGGCCGTCCTCACCCGTTCGGGAGCGGTCAGAGCCGCTCGGGGGTCCGGATGCCCAGCAGGGCCATGCCCTGGTGCAGCGTCCGGGCGGTCAGGTCCACCAGGAACAGCCGGTTCTCCTTCAGCTCCCGCGTCTCGGCCTTCATCACCGGGCACTGGTCGTAGAACGCCGTCAGGTGCGAGGCCAGCTGGTAGAGGTACGCCGCCAGCTTGTGCGGCGCGTACTCCTCCGCCACCTCGGCGATCGCCGCGCCGAACTGGTCCAGGTGCAGACCCAGCGCCCGCTCGGCCGGCGCCAGCTCCAGCTCCGGGTGCGCCACCGGCTCCGCGTCCGTCACGTTCCGCTTGATCGACTGGATACGGGCGTAGGCGTACTGGAGGTAGACCGAGGTGTCGCCGTTCAGCGAGACCATCTGGTCCAGGTCGAACTTGTAGTCCCGCACCGCCGAGGTCGACAGGTCGGCGTACTTCACCGCGCCGATGCCCACGTACCGGCCGTTCTCCACGACCTCCTCGTCGGTGAGACCCGCCTTCTCCTTCTTCTCCTCCACCACGGCCGTCGCCCGCTCGATCGCCTCGTCGAGCAGGTCCACCAGCCGCACCGTCTCGCCCTCACGGGTCTTGAACGGCTTGCCGTCCTTGCCGAGCACCGTGCCGAAGGCCAGCTGGTGCGCCTTCACCTCGTCGTTCAGCCAGCCGGCCCGGCGGGCCGTCTCGAAGACCATCTTGAAGTGCAGCGACTGCCGGGCGTCCACCACGTACAGCAGCGTCGACGCCTTCAGGTTCCGCACCCGGTCCCGGATCGCCGACAGGTCCGTCGCCGCGTACCCGAAACCGCCGTCCGACTTCTGCACGATCAGCGGCACCGGGTTGCCGTCCGGGCCCTTGACGTCGTCGAAGAACACGCACAGCGCACCCTCCGAGCGCACCGCCACACCCGACTCCTCCAGGATCCGGCAGGTCTCCTGGAGCATGTCGTTGTACCCGGACTCGCCGACGATGTCGGGGTCCCGGATGTCCATGTCGAGCTTCTCGAAGACCGAGTAGAAGTAGATCTTCGACTCGTCCACGAACCGCTGCCACAGCGCGAGGGTCTCCTCGTCGCCCGCCTGCAGGTCCACCACCCGGGCCCGGGCGCGCGTCTTGAACTCCTCGTCGGAGTCGAACAGCGCCCGCGAGGCCTTGTAGAGGCGGTTCAGGTTCGACATGGCCTCCTCGCCGGAGACCTCCGCGTCCGCGCCCTCCGACTTGTGGTCCAGCTCGTGCGGGTGCTCGATCAGATACTGGATGAGCATGCCGAACTGGGTGCCCCAGTCGCCGATGTGGTGACGCCGGACCACCTTCTCGCCGGTGAACTCCAGGATCTCCACCATCGCCGCGCCGATCACCGCCGAACGCAGGTGCCCGACGTGCATCTCCTTCGCCACGTTCGGCTGGGCGTAGTCGATCACCGTCGTGCCCGCGTCCTCCGCGAACGGCACGCCCAGGCGCGCGTCCGCGTACCGCGCCGCCAGCGTGTTCACGATCGCCGCGTCCGAGACGGTGATGTTGAGGAAGCCAGGACCCGAGACCTCGATGTCCTTGAGGACGTCATTGGCCGGGATCGCCTCGACGACCTTGGTCGCCAGCTCCCGCGGATTGCCCTTGAGCCGCTTGGCCAGCGCCAGGATGCCGTTGGCCTGGAAATCGGCCCGGTCGCTTCGTCGCAGCAGCGGATCGGCGGACCCGGCCTCCGGCAGGGCTGCCGAGAGGCCTTCCGCGAGGCGCTGCTGCACGGTCGAAGCGAGGGAAGGGACCGAGGCCATGAGCTTCCGTTCCTGTGGTGGGAGTCCTACGGGATGTTTCGCCCGTCAAGTGTCCCACGGCCCGGCAACGGGTTTTCTCCCCTGTGGACAACCTCGGAGCGCGCCGTTCCGTCTGGGACAATGACTCCTGTGGGGCCGACCGGCCCGCAGGCTTTTCGAAGGAACCAAGGAAGAAGGACGAACCGACCGTGGCTCAGAGCAGCACCGAGACCGACTGGGTCTCCCGTTTCGCGGACGAGGTCATCGCCGAGTCGGAGCGACGTGCGCCTGGCAAACCGGTCGTCGTCGCCTCCGGCCTCTCCCCCTCCGGCCCCATCCACCTCGGCAACCTCCGCGAGGTCATGACCCCGCACCTGGTCGCCGACGAGATCCGCCGCCGCGGCCACCAGGTCCGCCACCTCATCTCCTGGGACGACTACGACCGCTACCGCAAGGTGCCGGCCGGCATCGAGGGCGTCGACGAGACCTGGGCCGAGCACATCGGCAAGCCCCTGACCTCCGTCCCCGCCCCCGCCGGCTCCCCCCACCCCAACTGGGCCGAGCACTTCAAGGCCGCCATGGTCGAGGCCCTCGCCGAGCTCGGCGTCGAGTACGACCCCATCAGCCAGACCGAGCAGTACACCTCCGGCGTCTACCGCGAGCAGATCCTGCACGCCATGCGCCACCGCGCCGACATCGACGCCATCCTCGACCAGTACCGCACGAAGAAGGCCCCCAAGAAGCAGTCCCAGAAGCCCGTCGACGAGGCCGAGCTGGAGGCCGCCGAGGGCTCCGGCGCCGCGGCCGAGGACGACGGCTCCGGCGGCGGCGCCGGCTACTTCCCGTACAAGCCCTACTGCGGACAGTGCGAGAAGGACCTCACCACCGTCACCGCCTACGACGACGACACCACCGAACTCTCCTACACCTGCACCGCCTGCGGCTTCGCCGAGACCGTCAAGCTCAGCGAGTTCAACCGCGGCAAGCTCGTCTGGAAGGTCGACTGGCCCATGCGCTGGGCCTACGAAGGCGTCATCTTCGAGCCCTCCGGCGTCGACCACTCCTCGCCCGGCTCCTCCTTCCAGGTCGGCGGCCAGATCGTCGGCATCTTCGACGGCGTCCAGCCCATCGGCCCCATGTACGCCTTCGTCGGCATCAGCGGCATGGCCAAGATGTCCTCCTCCCGCGGAGGCGTCCCCACCCCCGCCGACGCCCTCAAGATCATGGAGCCCCAGCTGCTGCGCTGGCTCTACGCCCGCCGCCGCCCCAACCAGTCCTTCAAGATCGCCTTCGACCAGGAGATCCAGCGCCTCTACGACGAGTGGGACAAGCTGGAGGCCAAGGTCGCCGACGGCACCGTGCTCCCCGCCGACGCCGCCGCGCACACCCGCGCCGCCCGCACCGCCGCCGGCGAGCTCCCCCGCACCCCGCGCCCCCTGCCGTACCGCACGCTGGCCTCCGTCATGGACATCACCGCCGGCCACGACGAGCAGACCCTGCGCATCCTCACCGAGCTCGACCCGGACAACCCGGTCACCTCGCTCGACGAGGTCCGCCCGCGCCTGGACCGCGCCGAGAACTGGATCACCACCCAGGTCCCCGCCGACCAGCGCACCATCGTCCGCGACGAGCCCGACACCGCACTCCTCGGCTCGCTCGACGACGAGGCCCGCACCTCGCTCCGCCTCCTCCTGGAAGGCCTCGACACCCACTGGTCCCTCGACGGCCTCACCACCCTGGTCTACGGCGTGCCGAAGGTCATGGCCGGCCTCGACCCCGAGGCCAAGCCCACCCCGGAGCTCAAGCTCGCCCAGCGCTCCTTCTTCGCCCTCCTCTACCAGCTCCTCGTGAGCCGCGAGACCGGCCCCCGCCTGCCCACCCTCCTCCTCGCCGTCGGCGCGGACCGGGTGCGCAAGCTGCTCGGCGCCTGACCCTCACGGGACACGCGAAAGGCCGTCGCCCCCAGCCGGGGGCGACGGCCTTCGCCGTACACGGGGCGGAGATCAGGCGATGTGGTTCTCCGCCATCTCCTGGTCGAGCCGCTGACGGATCCCCGGCGCGACCTGGCGCAGCATCGCCACACTGCGCGGATGCGTCACGCCGTACCGCTCACGCAGCAGTATGTCGAGCTGCTCCATGGTCGGGTACTGCTGGTGCTCCTGCGTGTACTCCCACATCGCCTTGTAGACGGCCTCCTCGAAGACCTCCACCGGCGGCTCCGCGTCCACGTACTCCGGATACTCCACGAACTCCTCCGGCACCGACGCCGGCGGCACGTCGTCCGGCCCCAGCGGCACCGGCACCGGAGTCGGCTCAAGCCCCTCCACGATGTTCGGGTTGTAGCTGCCCTCGTACGCCTCCGGCGAGACCTGAGGGGCGTCGAACCACGGACTCTCGTGATTCACCGGCACCTGGGCCGGCAGCGGCTGCGGCACGCCCGGCGCCTGCGCCTGGGCCTGGGCCTGAGCCTGAGCCGGATTCTGACCCTGGGCCTGCGGCTGCTGCCCCAGCTCCAGCTGCGGCGCCACCGCCTGCGCAGCACCCAGCTGCGGGCCCGAGGCCACCGCCGCGACCTGCGCGGCCGCCGGCGCCGGCGGCAACAGCACCGGCTCCACACCCGCCGCCGCCAGACCCGCCGCCGCCGTCTCCGCCAACGGCACCCCGTACTTCGCCAGCCGCAGCGGCATCAACGCCTCCACCGGCGCCTTCCGCCGCCACATCCGCCCGTACCGCGCCTGCAACCGCGCCTGATAGACCAGCCGCTCCTGCTCCAGCTTGATCACCTGCTCGTACGAACGCAGCTCCCACAGCTTCATCCGCCGCCACAACCGAAACGTCGGAACCGGCGACAACAACCACCGCGTCAGCCGCACACCCTCCATGTGCTTGTCCGCCGTGATGTCCGCGATCCGGCCCACCGCATGCCGCGCCGCCTCCACCGCCACCACGAACAGCACCGGAATCACCGCGTGCATGCCCACACCCAGCGGATCCGGCCACGCCGCCGCACCGTTGAACGCGATCGTCGCCGCCGTCAGGACCCACGCCGTCTGCCGCAACAGCGGAAACGGGATGCGGATCCAGGTCAGCAGCAGATCGAGCGCCAGCAGCACACAGATGCCCGCGTCGATGCCGATCGGGAAGAAGTACGAGAACGTGCCGAAACCCTTGTCGACGGCGAGCTCGCGCACCGCCGCGTACGACCCGGCGAAACCGATGCCCGCAATGACCACCGCGCCCGCCACGACCAGGCCGATGAGTATGCGGTGCGTGCGTGTCAGCTGCATCGCGGCCACCCGCGATCCCTCCCGTCGATCGACATCTCGCGGGCACAGACTGGCACACATGCGCGAAGCCCGGCCCTCGGGGGAGGGCCGGGCTCCGTGCAAAACCGTACAAACGCCTACTTGTTGGCCGCCTCGACGGCCGCGACCGCCTCCTTCACGGCCTTCAGCGCACCCTCCGCGATCGTCTTCTCGGACGGCGTGTCCGCCCCCGCGTACCCCGCACCGTTGTACGACAGCAGCACCACCACATTGCCCGAACGGGCCACCACCGACGCGTACTGGAAGTCCTCGTCCGTCTTGCGCACCTGGAACGTCACGGTGTCCGCCTGCTCACCCACGCCCGGCGTCTTCACCGTCCGCAGCTTCTTCGCGCCCTCGGTCGCCTGGACCTTCGCCAACTCCTTGGCATAGCTCTCCACCGCCCGCTCCTGACCACTGCCGAGCGTCGCGTCCGACTCGTAGCGGTAGAAGGAGACGTCGAGCCAGCGGTACTGCGAACCCTTCGTGCCCTTGTCCTCAAGACCGTTCCACGAACAACCGCCACGACTCGCCACATCACTCGACGTGGCCTCCGTGCCGTTCTTGTTCTTCACCTTCGGCACCAGACCCTCGACCGTCTTCGTCGAGATCGCCTTGCAGATCACCGGCAGCTTCGCGAACCGCGCCGGCTCCACCGCCTTCGTCGACTGCGTCGGCTTCGGCGCCGCCGACGCCGAGGACGCCGCGTCCGGAGCACCCGAACCCGAACCCTTGTCCCCGGAATCCGATCCGGACGAGCAGCCCACGGCGACGAGCATCACCGGGACGGCGGCACAGGCGAGAACGCGGGAAAGTCGCGGGACAGATCGCTGCATGGTTCCTTCAGTCGCTTGTCGTACGGCCCGGGCACCCGAGGCACTCCGGCCGGCCGACGGCCGGCTGCCGACGGGCGGATACGCCGACACGTTACGTGGTCCCCCGCCCCTCACGGAGCGGCACCGAACGACTACTCCTCCAGCCGCTCCGCCAGCAGCCGGGCCAGGCTCCGGGCCCTTTCCTGCAGCTCCCTGCTGTCCGGAAGCTCCGCCGACCCCGTCGTCAGCTCCTCGTACGACACCGTCACGATCACGTTCGATGTGCGGAACACCACGCTGACGAGCCGCTTCGCACCCGACGGACCCGGCGTCACCAACGTGTCGTCCACGAAGGCCACCTCACCCAGACCGTCGAGCATCCGCGGCTCCAGACCACTGCTCTGGGACGGCGAGGCCGTCGCGCCCGCGCTCGCCGTCGCCCCCGTCGCGCCCGCCGGCGGCGCCGAGGACGCGTGCGCCGCCGCGGGAACCCGCGGCCCCTGCGGCTGATGCCCCGCGAGCGCGGAGGTCGCGACACCCGCCGACGGCGAGACCGGCGGGGCGGACGAGGTCGGGGTGGGCGAGGCCGGGGCGGACGAGGGCGGCGGCGCGGTCGGCGGCGCGACGATCCCCGCCGCCGCCTGCTTCGCCCCGAACACCTGCTGCGCACGATCGTCGTCACTCACCGCCGGGTCGTACGACACCACCCGCTCGATGTCCAGCGTCAGCCGGTGCGTCGCGTCCGGCGCGTCCGCCTTCCAGCTGCACCCCACCCGCCGGTCCGTGTCGAACGTCGCCGCCGCCGTCCCCCGGTACGCCCGGTCCCGCTCCGCCTCCGGCAGCGCCGCCGCACCCGGCAGCAGATCCTTCAGCGTCGCCTGTGGTACCGCGCCGCACGGCTCGAACAGCGTCCGGTAGCGCCCGGGCGCCGCGGTCGAGGACGCCGGGCCCGCCTTCGAGTCGACCGCCTCCGTGTCCGCGGGAGCGCCGGAGGAACAGCCCGTGAGACCCGCCCCGAGACCCAGGGCCAGGACCACCGCGGACGCCACCGCGACCCCGCCCCGACCCGGCCCCCGCCCCCGTGCGTACGCCTTGCGCTGCACGATCCCAGGCTCCCTTCTCCGGGAGGCGACCCCCGAAAACCGATTGCCGCGCCGCACGGCGCGGTGAACACAATGTGTATCGCAAGCACAGCCGTCGATGCCGGTCCGCAGTCACCTGTACGGGCTTTGGCTCCGGTTTTTGCGTTATCAGACTTTTCGGGGGAATCGAGGAAGTATGTCGTACGTCGAGGTACCGGGCGCGAAGGTGCCCATCCGCATGTGGACCGACCCGTCCTCGGTCGAGGACGGCGCGATGCGCCAGCTCCAGAACGTCGCGACCCTCCCCTGGATCAAGGGCCTCGCCGTGATGCCGGACGTGCACTACGGCAAGGGCGCGACGGTCGGCTCCGTGATCGCGATGCGCGACGCGGTGTGCCCGGCCGCGGTGGGCGTGGACATCGGCTGCGGCATGTCGGCCGTCAAGACCTCCCTCACGGCGAACGACCTCCCGGGCGACCTCTCCCGCCTCCGCTCCAAGATCGAGCAGGCCATCCCGGTGGGCCGCGGCATGCACCGCGAGCCGGTGGACCCGAAGCGCCTCTTCCAGTTCCCGACGGCGGGGTGGGGGGACTTCTGGTCGCGGTTCGACGGGGTCGCTGACGCGGTGAAGTTCCGCCGGGAGCGGGCGGCTACGCAAATGGGAACCCTTGGCCAGGGCAACCACTTCGTGGAGTTTTGTCTAGATATGTCCGGTTCGGTGTGGCTCATGCTGCACTCCGGCTCCCGGAACATCGGCAAGGAGCTCGCCGAGTACCACATCGGCCAGGCGCAGAAGCTTCCGCACAACCAGGGCCTGGTCGACCGTGACCTCGCGGTCTTCGTCGCGGACACCCCGCAGATGGCCGCCTACCGGCACGACCTGTTCTGGGCGCAGGAGTACGCCAAGTACAACCGCGCGATCATGATGGCGCTGTTCCAGGAGGTCGTCCGCCGGGAGTTCCGCAAGGCGAAGGTGACCTTCGAGCCGGTGATCTCCTGCCACCACAACTACGTGGCGGAGGAGCGGTACGAGGGCATGGACCTGCTCGTCACCCGCAAGGGCGCGATCCGGGCCGGCTCCGGCGAGTTCGGCATCATCCCGGGCTCCATGGGCACCGGCTCGTACATCGTGAAGGGACTCGGCAACGAGGCCTCCTTCAACTCGGCCTCGCACGGCGCGGGCCGCCGGATGAGCCGCAGCGCGGCGAAGCGGCGCTTCTCGACGCGGGACCTGGAGGAGCAGACCCGGGGCGTCGAATGCCGCAAGGACTCGGGCGTCGTGGACGAGATCCCCGGTGCGTACAAGCCGATCGAGCAGGTCATGGAGCAGCAGCACGACCTGGTCGAGGTGGTCGCGAAGCTGAAGCAGGTCATCTGCGTGAAGGGCTGAGACGCACGATGTCATGAGGGCCGATGCATGCGCATCGGCCCTCATCACGTGGTGCTGGGGATCAACCCTTCTTCATCAGGCGCCAGCGGCGCAGATTGCAGGACTGGTAGGTCCTGCCGAGGGCGTCGGCGGCCTCTTGGATCGTCGCTGCGCCCAGCAGAATGCTGTCTTCGAGTGGTGTCCAGGTGCGCACCTGGCGCGGTGGCGGCATGTCGGCGGGGCGCCGCCAGGCGCTGACGTCGGCTGCGGCCGCCTGCTTTCGTTCCAGGGCGAGAGCGCCAGGCGTGTAGAGGTGCTGGGCGAGGGCGGTGGCCCCTTCGCGGAGGTACACGACGTTGTAGGCGCTGTCGCGCTTGTTGCGGCCTGGGATCTTCCGGATGCCGAGGGTGCGGTTGGTGTAGTGGCACAGGTACACCGCGATCGCCGTGCTCTGTGTCGTGAGACTGATGAAGGGATGACCGTCCTTCGTGAAGCCCACCGACCCGTCGGCGTCGATGATGCCCCGCAGGTAGTCGGGGCGGGAGAACGGCACGCGGGGTGGCGTGATGCGCTTGGACTTGCGGCCGTAGGGGAGTCCGAGCTCGTTGAGCTGTGTGCGGGCTTCCAGTGCGCAGAGGGCCCAGGTCGCGGTGTGGCTGACCTCGGCGAAGTTGGTCGACCGCGTGCGCCGAGTGATGCTGCTGTTGTAGGGCGTGAGGCGCTGGAACTCTTCCAGGATCGCGATGTCGCGGGCGTTGATCTCGACCGTGAGTTTCCCCTTGCGTCCGGTGCCCGCTTGCAGGTGTCCGTCGGCCTGGAGGAAGCCGAACATGTACGCGTAGTCGGGGTTCGTCAGGTCCATGAAGGACGTGGCGGGTGCGGCGAGGTCGAAGAGCGTCAGCGCGCTAGTGTCGGGTTCAGCCATGGGAAGTTGTTGCCTTCCTGATGGTGAGGCCCTCGGTCGGGATTGCCGTCCCGGCCGAGGGCCGTTGCTGTAGGGAGTTGTGTCGACCGTAGGTCTGGCGTTCGGGTGTCGTGGGGGCTTTCGGGGTGGTTCACCCGAAAGGGTCAGTTCGGGTGGCCGAGGACGTTCGTGTGGGCGGACTGGCTGGAGAAGCGGTTGAGGAAGAGGTCGTAGCGGCCGTCGGGGCGGAGGGTGGCCGTGGCGCCGTCCTGCCAGATGCCGTTCTCGTCCCACCACTGGGAGCCGACCGGGTCGCCCTGGTTCTGGTGGACGTTGTGCATGCCCAGGTCGCCTTCGGGGTCGTGGGTGAAGGGCTCGCCGAAGATCAGGGTGCGGCGGCCGGGTACGAGGAGGGGTTCCAGGGCGTCGGCGGCCTCGGCGTTGGAGCCGGCCTGCCAGGGGTGGGAGCCGAGGAGGTCGAGGAGCTCCTGGAGCCAGGTCGGCGGGCGGCGCTGGAAGAGGACGCCGGAGTGGTCGACCAGGGCGGGGTGGCGGAGGTAGTCCAGGGCGCCGGGCTCGGGGGCGGGGGCCAGGTCGTGGTAGCCGGGGGTCAGGGCGGTGGCCGGGCCGAGCGCGGCGGCGTCCAGGACGAGGGTCTTCCAGTGGACGCCGACGTTGGACTTGTGGCTGTCGACGTCGACGGCACAGTGGTAGCGCCCGTCGGGGGCGTCCACCTCGACGTTGACGTGGAACCAGCGGCCCTGGTTGTCGGGCTGGTCGCGGTAGTGGTGGTGGAGGGTTCCCGAGAGCACGCCGTAGCGTTCGAAGGGCATGCCGTCAGTGAAGCAGCCGGAGCGCCGCGGGGCCGGGCGGCGCTCCGGGGTGGGCGGTGGGTCAGAGCTCGCGGTGGACCTTGGTGTTGGAGGCCTGGGCGCGGGGGCGGACGACCAGGAGGTCGATGTTGACGTGCGGGGGGCGGGTGCAGGCCCAGGTGATGGTGTCGGCGACGTCGTCGGCGGTGAGCGGTTCGGCCACGCCCGCGTAGACCTTGGCGGCCTTCTCGGTGTCGCCGCGGAAGCGGGTGGTGGCGAATTCCTCGGTCCTGACCATGCCGGGGGCGATCTCGATGACGCGGACGGGGGTGCCGACGATCTCCAGGCGGAGGGTCTCGGCGAGGACGCGGGCGCCGTTCTTGGCGGCGACGTAGCCGGCGCCGCCCTCGTAGGTGGCGTGGGCGGCGGTGGAGGAGACGACGACCACGGTGCCGTCGCCGCTCGCGGTGAGGGCGGGGAGCAGGGCCTGGGTGAGGTTGAGGGTGCCGAGGACGTTGACCTCGTACATGCGGCGCCAGTCCTCGGGGTCGCCGGTGGCGACGGGGTCGGCGCCGAGGGCGCCGCCGGCGTTGTTGACGAGGACCGCGAGGGTGCGGAAGGCGGTGGCGAACTCGTCGACGGCGGCGCGGTCGGTGACGTCGAGGGCGTAGGCGGTGGCCTGGTGGCCGGCTGCTTCGATCTCGGCGGCGAGGGCTTCGATGCGGTCCTTGCGGCGGGCGGTGAGGACGACGCGGTAGCCGGCGGCGGCGAGCTGTCGGGCGGTGGCCGCGCCGATGCCGCTGCTCGCTCCGGTGACGACGGCGATGGGCTTGCCGGGGGCGGTCATGAGGGGCTCCTCGGGCGGGGGTTCGGTGCGGTGGTCGGTGGCCTGGTCAGGATAGGCGGGGTGGTGCGGCGGGCGTGCGGTGCCCTGGGGGCGTGGGGCGTGGGGCGTGGGGTGTGGGGCGTGGGGGTGCGGTGGGGTGCGGGGGGACACGCGGGCGCATCGTACTGACTGGTAGTCAGAATATATGCGGATCAGTCGGTATCTTCGGGGCATGAGTGCGATGCGCAAGGTGCTGCTCGGCATGATCACGGCGGCCGCCCTGGTGGGCGGCACCGCCACCGGGACCGCGGCCCGGGAGGCGGGGCCCGAGGCGGATCTGGCCCACCACGGGCACGTGTCCTTGTGGGACGGGCGGCTGGGGGTCTGGCTGGTGAGCGAGAACCACGGCCCCGCGGACATCTCCCAGGCGACCGTCCGGCTCGCCTTCTCGGTGCCCCTGG
Organism: Streptomyces sp. NPDC053541; assembly: GCF_044544705.1. Classification (NCBI taxonomy): domain Bacteria; kingdom Bacillati; phylum Actinomycetota; class Actinomycetes; order Kitasatosporales; family Streptomycetaceae; genus Streptomyces; species Streptomyces sp. NPDC053541. The sequence goes on along the minus strand of NZ_JBITXM010000013.1, from coordinate 318,200 downwards.
CGGGCGGGGAGCTGCCGGAGGCCTGTCTGTGGAGCAGTGACCGGGTGGTCTCCTGCCGTACGGGCGGGCTGCGGGCGGCCGGGGCGGCCGGCGAGCTCGCGCTGGACCTGCGGACGGCGGGTCGTCCCGAGGAGCTGACCGTGGACATCCGCACGGTCTGGCGCGACGGCCCGGCCGACGGCAACCCGCGCAACGACCGCCATCGCGTCCTGGTCCTGGCGACGGGTGACCCGTACGTCTTCTGAGGTCCGCCCCGCCGTCGTCCGCCCGGCTCCCGTCCGCACCGCCGTCCTCATCGGAGGGCGGCGGTGTAGCCGTCGGGGCGGACGAGGAGGGTCTCGCGGCGGGCCGGGTTGGCCCAGGTGGCGTGGACCGGGGCGTCGGCGGTGACGGGCGCCGTTTCGGGGAGCGGCGGGGTGGCGGTGCCCTCGGGCCGCTCGGGGGTGATGAGGACGAAGCGGCCGGCGCGGAGGAGTTCGTAGAGGCGGCCCTCGCGGAGCTTGACGTCGGGGACCCGGTGGGTGCGGGGTCCGTAGGCGATGCCGATGCCGCTGATCTGGCCGATGGCGCGGTCGGCGACGGGGCGGGCGGTGCGGACGAGGAGGGTGGCGAGGTCGCGGGCGGCGCGCTGGAGCGGGGTGTGGGCCATGGCGAGGCGGATGATGGCTCCGCTGCTGCGCAGTACGCGGGCGCCGACGGGGTGCCGCTCGGCCTGGTAGCCGTCGAGGAGGGCTTCGGGGTCGCGGGCGGTGCCGCGGAGGACGGCGGTGAGGCGCCAGGAGAGGTTGGCGGCGTCCTGGAGGCCGGTGTTCATGCCCTGGCCGCCGGCGGGGGAGTGGACGTGGGCGGCGTCGCCGGCGAGGAAGACGCGGCCGGCGCGGTAGGCGGGGGCCTGGCGTTCGTCGCTGTGGAAGCGGGAGATCCAGCGCGCGTCGTGCATGCCGTAGTCGCGGCCGAGGGCGCGGCGGGCGATGTCGCGGATCTCGTCGAGGTCCACGGGCTCGTCGTCGGCGACGTGGTGGTGCCGGTCCCAGCCCATGACCCGGTACCAGCCGTCGCCGAAGGGGGCGATGAAGGCGAAGGCGTCGCCGTCGGGGGAGGCGGCCACGGTCATCAGGCGCTGCGGTTCCTCGTCGAGGCGCACGTCCGCGAGGACCATGGAGCGGATGACGGAGACGCCGGGGAACGGCAGGCCGAGGGCGGAGCGGACGGCGCTGCGCAGGCCGTCGGTGCCGACGAGGTAGCGGGCGCGGACGGTGACGGGGCCGTCGGCGCCGTCGGGTCCGGTGAGTTCGGCGGTGACGCTGTGGGCGTCCTGGCGCAGGGCGTGCAGCTCCGTGCCGTGCCGGAAGTCGACGCCGGCGGCCCGCGCGCGCCGTTCGAGGAGGCGCTCGACCTCGTACTGCGGGGTGATGAGGAGGAAGGGGAAGCGGGTCCGGAGGCGGGAGAGGGTGAGCGAGAGGCGCCCGAAGAACTGCACGTCGCTGATGGGGGTGCCGGTGGCGATCAGTTCGTCGGCGAGGCCGCGGGCGTCGAGCTGCTCCAGGGTGCGGGCGTGGACGGCGAAGGCGCGGGTGAGGTTGGAGCGGCCGGCGGGCCGGCGCTCGACGAGGGTGACGCGGAGTCCGGCGGTGGCGAGGTCGCCGGCGAAGAGGAGTCCGGTGGGGCCGGCGCCGACGACGAGGACGTCGGCGTCGTGGTCCGTGGCGTGGGTGGTGTCCGTGGTGCCCTTGGTGCTCATCGCTGCCTCCAGGGGGTGCCTGCGGTGGTGCCTTCGGTGGGTGCGGTGTCCGCGGCCTCGGTCCACGACCGGTGGGCCAACGCCTGTGGGTCAACGCTTGTGGGTCAACGCGTGTTGGCAATTGTGGACCCGCCCGCATCGCGCTGTCAACGCCCGTGGGCCTACACTTGTTGACATGACGACCGCACGCCGCTCCGACGCCACCCGCGCCGCGATCCTCTACGCCGCCCGCGAGCGCTTCGCCGCCGACGGATACGAGCGCGCGACCATCCGCGCCATCGCCCGGGACGCCGGGATCGACCCGTCGATGGTCATGCGCTACTACGGCAACAAGGAGGGGCTGTTCGCCGCCGCCTCCGCCATCGAGCTGGAGCTCCCCGAGCTCGGCTCGCTGCCCGCGCGGCACATCGGCACCGCGCTGGTCACCCACTTCCTCGACCGCTGGGAGCGCGACGACGTGCTGACCGGCATGCTGAGGGTCGGCGTCACCAACGACAGCGGCGCCGAGCGCATGCAGCGGCTCTTCGCCGAACAGATCGGCCCCGTCGTGGCCGGCGTCTGCCCCGACCCCTCCGACGCCCCGCGCCGCGCCGGACTCGTCGCCTCGCAGATCCTCGGCATGGCGCTCACCCGCTACGTCCTGCGCTTCCAGCCGGTCGCCGAGATGTCGCGCGAGGACGTGATCGCCTGGCTCGCCCCCACCATCCAGCGCTACCTCACCGCGGAGGGCCCGTAGGGCCCACGCGGTCCGGGGGACGGATCAGCCCCGGGGCGCCGACGCCCCGCCGAACTCGCGGACCGCGTCCGACACGATCGCCTCCAGGCGCGCGTGATGGGCGCCCCGCCAGTAGACCCTGCCGCACGCGGTGCACTGCGCGAACACGTCGTACGTGTTCTCCGTGCCCTTCTCCAGCCGCTCGCGCACCGCGTCCTTGTCCGTCTCCGTCAGCGGACCGTTGCACGCCGTGCAGCGGGTCCACGGCGCGAGCGGCGGCGCGAAACGCTCCAGGACGTCCCGCAGTTGGGCCTCCGGCCGGTCGCTGTAGACGTAGGCCCCCGCCCACAGCTCGCGGCGGCGCAGCAGCCCGCGGTCCCGGGACAGCATCACCCGCCGCTCCTTCGCGGACAGCGCGGCCAGCGCCGGGTCGCCGATGTCCTCGCTCTCGTACGCCGCGTCGACGCCGAGCAGCCGCAGCCGGCGGGCCAGCGTCCCCAGGTGCACGTCCAGCAGGAAGCGGAGCGGCGCGCCCGGCACCGGCTGGGGCCGCTCCACCCCCTCGACCTCGACCGTCTCGCCGGCCGCCGGCACGTGCGAGGGCTCCACCGGACGCCCGTCCACCAGCAGCCGCCCCGCTTCGGTCAGCGGCACGCCGAGCGACTCCACGACGTGCCCGAGCGAGGAGGCGCCGTCCGTGGTCACGGCCGTGCGCCCGGCGCGGCGCTCCGCCGCGACGAAGAGGCGCAGTTCGGGGGCGAAGGCGATCTGGATCTCCGGTCCGTTCACGCAGCCAGGATGGCACCGCCCGCACCGGCCCTGCCAGGCAATTCCCCCCGCCGCGGGCCGGCACCGCGGTACGGTCCGGGCATGAAGATCATCGACCTGGAGCCGGGCGACCCGCGCCTGGAGACCGAGCTGCTGCCCGTGCTGCGCGAACTGCGCCCGCACCTCACGCCCGAGCTGTTCCACGACGTCTACGCCACCGGCCACGCCCAGGGCCTGCGCTTCAGCGCCGCCTACGCCGACGACGGCACCTGCGTCGGCGCCGCCGGATGGCGGATCGTCGTCAACACCAGCTCGCTGAAGAAGCTGTACGTGGACGACCTGGTGACCGCCGGGAACGCGCGCTCCGGCGGCGTCGGGCACGCGATGATCGCCCACCTGGAGGGCCACGCCCGCGCGGCCGGCTGCTACGAGCTCAACCTGGACTCCGGCACCCACCGCACCGGGGCCCACCGCTTCTACCTGCGCGAACGCTTCGACATCGTCGCCTTCCACTTCACCCGGGAGCTCAAGCCCCTGCCGTGACACCCCCGCCCGGCGCCGCCCGCCGTGCCAGGTCGAGCCGCCACGCGTTGCACCGCATCGGGCGGCCCGGCGGATACTCGAGGTCCCGCTCCCCGAGCAGGGTGAAACCGGCCTTGCGGCACACCGCGTTCGACGGCCCGTTGTCGACCGACGGGAAGGCGAACAGCGCGCCGAACCGGCCCTCCGCCCGGGCCTTCGCGATCACCGCGAGCGTCGCGGCCGTGGCCACGCCCCGGCCCTGGAACCCGGGCAGGACCGTCCAGCCCGTCTCGTACGCCGGCTCGCCCTCCCAGGACGTCTCCCAGAAGCCGATCGAGCCCGCCGCACGGCCCTCCGGCAGCACCTCGACCCGGAACATGCAACCGGGCCGGTCGGCGGCGGCGCTCAGCTCCACGTACCGCCGCTGGCGGGCGACGAGCTTCTCCTCGCTCTCCGGGCCGCCCAGATGGCCCATCAGCTCCGGCGCGTTCACCGCGCGCAGCAGCCCCGCGTCCGCGTCCGACCACGGGACCAGCCGCACCCCCGCACCCGCACCCGTCCCCGCACGCGCACCCGTCCCCGCACCGCCGTTCGTCACCATGACCGCACCCTAGGACCGGCCACTGACAAAGCCGCTCCCACGCCGCTCCCACGCCGCTCCCACGCGGCTCAGGCCGCGGAGAGCGCCCGCGCGTACGCGGTCGGCGGCACCCCGACCGTGGCCGTGAAGTCCCGTACGAGATGGGCCTGGTCGCTGTAGCCGAGGTCGGCGGCGAGCCCGGCCCAGTCCGGGGTGCCGGGGGAGCCGTCCCCGTACTCGGTGCGTTCCAGGGCCTCGTGGATGCGGTAGCGGAGGATGACCCACTTCGGGCCCACGCCCACGTGGGACGCGAAGAGGCGCTGGAGCGAGCGCGGCGACAGCCCGGCCGCCCGGGCCAGCGCGGACACCCGGCGCATCGCCCGGTCCGTGCGGACCAGCTCCACCAGGGCCATCGCCTCCCGCGCCGCCGGGTCCGGGTCCGGGCCGCGGGCCAGCAGGAAGGCGTCGAGCGCCGCCACGCGCGCGTGGTCGCCGTCGGGCGCCACCACACGCGTGACCCGGCCTTCGGACCCCGGCCCCGCCCCCGACCCGGGCTCCGACTCCGGCCCGGCCTCCGGCTCCGGGAAGGCCTCCTCCAGTGGCGCGATCCGGCCGGTCCAGTGCGACACCGGCCACCCGGGGGCGAACGGGCGGAAACCGCCGGGCCGGAACTGCGCCCCGCAGACCCGCCCCGTGCCGGTCAGCTCCCGGGTGAACAGCTCCAGGCCGACGCCCGAGACCACCGCGGAGTCCACCACGGAGGGGGCGTCCGCGGCCCCGCCGCCCGGACGGACCCCGCGTTCGAACACCACGTTCACGGAGGGGTGCGGGACCACCTGGGAGACGTAAGGCTCCGTCAGGTCCCAGTCGATCAGCCAGTAGTGCTCCAGATACGGCCGGAGCTCGGGCGCCGGCAGATGGCGCCGGAAGCGGACCCGGCTCAGCAGCTCGGCGGCGTCGACGATCCCCCGGGTGTCCCGCCGCGTCCCCGCCCCCGCCCCCGTCTCCGTCTCCGTCTCCGGTCCCGTCATGCCCGCATGCTAAGCGCCGCCCCCCGGCCCGGCACCCCGCCCGAGGCCCTCTTGTGCGGGTCCGGGAACCGTCCCAAGGTGGCGGGGACCGAGATTTCCGGCCGGGGAGGGAGCAGCCGCATGTCGGACGCCACGGACACGGGCACGGGTACGGACGCGAACACGGACACGGGCGGGACCGGATCGGCCGGTGGGGGCTGGGCCTTCACGGACGACCGGGGCGCCGCGCCGACGGCCGCGGGCCGCCCGGAGCGGGTCCTCGCGTACGTACGGGCCGGGGCGGCGCTGCTCGACCTGGGCGTGCGGCCGGTGGCCGTCTACGGCTCCGGGCACGACGGGGAGCTCCTTGACCCGGTGAAGGCGGGCGGGCTCGCGGCGGCCGGGGTGCCGTACCTGGGGCCGGGGCGGACGCTGACCGCGGCGCGGGTGCGCGAGCTGTGCGGGCCCGGCGGCGTGGACCTGGTGGTGGACGTGACGTACGACGGCAAGGCCCCGTACGCGCTGGACGAGGCGCTCGCGGAGGAGCTGGGCGCGCCGCTGGTCGCCCTGTCGGTCGGCAACCAGCTGCCGCTCCCGGCGATCGTGGCCCGCTTCACGGAGCTGGCCGGGGCGCTGTCCGGGGCGCTGCCCGGCGGGCCGGGCGCCGGCGCCGGCGGGCGGGTGGCGGACGCGGAGGCCGCGCTGCGGGCCGCCGCGGGGCGTACGGGGCTTCGGGTCCTCGCGCTCTCGGGCGCGGGCCCCGAGCAGGTGCACCTGGCCCGGCCGCAGGCCTGGCCGGAGCTGGCCCGTCTCGCCGAGCTGGGGGTCCGGCTGCTCGACCCGGGTCCGGGTCCGGGCGCGAACTGGCTGACCACCGACTGGGAGTACGCCCTCGGGCTCGCTCCCGACCTGGTGCTCTTCGACAGCCGGGCGAACGCGGTGCCGCCCCATCGGGTCCCTCCGGGCGCCCGCCTCGCCTCCTGGAACCCGGAGACCCCGCCGAGCCCGGCGGCCTTCGTGCGCTTCTTCCGGGACCTGACGGCCGCCCTGGAGGAGCCGGCGTCCTGATCCCGGCCGGCCCCGGGGCCTCCCGCTACGGCAGGCGCGCCCGCAGGGAGGCCGCGAACTCCTCCGCGCGGGCCAGCTGGGCGCGCAGTTCCGCGACGCGTTCGGCCGCGGCCCGTTCGTAGCCGCGGACGCGGGCGAGGAGGGCGTCGCGGGTGGCGGGGTCGAGCTCGTGCGGGGTGTCCGGGGCGTCGGCGGCGAGCCGGTCGACGGCGTCGAGCAGTTCGCGGGTCTCGTCGAGCGTGAAGCCGAGCGGCTTCATCCGGCGGATCACCATCAGCCGGGCGACGTCGGCGTCGGTGTAGAGCGGGAAGCCGCCCTCGGAGGCCGCGGACGGGACGACCAGGCCGCTGTCCTCGTACTGGCGGATGGTGCGCAGGGACAGCTCGGTCCGGGCCGCTACCTCACCGATCTTCATGGGGCGCACGGGGCTGCTGAGCACATCGGGTCCTTCCTCCGGGGCCCCTCGTCCGGGGCGCGGGCAGGCGCGACTTCCGCGCATTACATCCGATTCGTCCTAACTTCAGCACTTATGTACGCGGGAAGCGTGATGAAACGCCCGTCACTAGGGCGTCCGGCGGAGCCGTACCCGGCGAGACGCCCCTACGGCCACACGAGGCAGTACGGCTGGTGTCCCGCCTCGTGGAGGCGGTGGCTGAAGTCCTGCCACTCGTGCAGGAGCCGGTAGACGTTGAACGCGTCCTGCGGGCCGCCGCGGTCGGGCACCGTGGACCAGATGAAGGCGGCGGCGCCCACGGACTCCTCGCCGATGCCGCGCAGCGGGTCCACCACGGTCATCGGCAGCTTGACGACCGCGTAGTCGGGGTGGAGGACGACCAGTTCCAGCGGGGGCACCTTGTGCAGGGGCATGCCCTGGATGCCGGTGAGGACCATCGCGGCTATGGTCTCCGGCTTGATCTTGGTGAACATGCCGCCCATGCCGAGCTCGTCGCCGCCCAGCTCCTCGGGGCGCATCGAGATCGGGACGCGGGCCGCCGTCGCGCCGTCGGGGGCGCCGAAGTACTTGTACGTGACGCCCAAGCGACCGCCCCCGTTCCCGCCGGGCCCGTGCCCGGCGCCGTCCAGGCCGCCGCCGTCCGTGCCGCCGTCGGCACCGCCGCGCACCGGCGTCACCTTGCCCTCGCCCGGGCCGGCCTCGCGGGCGCGGGCGGCGCGCCGGGCCCGGGCCCGGCCGAGCCGGGACTCGTCCGCGGCCGGCTGGGCCCGCTCGGGCGCCGGGGAAGGGGACGGTGAAGACGGTGAAGGGGAGGGAGAAGGGGACGGCGAAGGGGCAGCGCTCGCGGAGGGACGGTCGCCCGGCTCCGCGGGACGCGCGGGCTCGCCGCCCGTCCTCGGCTCGTTGGCCCGCGGCTCCTCCGTCCGCCGGCGCCGGTGCCTCCCCCTCCGGACAGGCTCGGGACCCAGGTCGTCCGTCCCCTCGCCCGGTCCGCCACCGCGATGCATATCTCCACCCGACTGCTGTTCCGGGCCGCGGTCTGAGCGCGCGGCCCGATCATCGTGACAGTGACCTCCCCCACGGTCGTACGGTGAAACACCTGTCCGCAAGATCGCCGTGGCCTCTGACACCATGGATTCCGTGAGCCATCCTTATGACGCCCCAGTTTCGCAGACGCGAGGGAGACACGCCCCGGCGTAATTCACAGGGTGCCCACACCGTCCCCCCGTACTCGACGTCGTCCTCGCAGGTCAGGATCAGGTCAGGATCACAGTGCCGTACTCATACGAAGCCCCAGTCTCACAGACGCTTTTCGACCGCGCCTCCCTTGTGACGCCCGGCGGCGTGAACTCGCCGGTGCGGGCCTTCCGGGCCGTGGGGGGAACGCCCCGGTTCATGGTGTCCGGTACCGGTCCGTACCTCACCGACGCGGACGGGCGCGAGTACGTCGACCTCGTCTGCTCGTGGGGACCGATGATCCTCGGCCACGCGCACCCCGAGGTGACGGCGGCCGTGCAGGCGGCCGTGGCGCGCGGCACCTCCTTCGGCACCCCGGGCGAGGGCGAGGTCGCGCTCGCCGAGGAGATCGTGGCCCGGATCGAGCCGGTCGAGCAGGTGCGCCTGGTGTCCTCCGGCACCGAGGCGACGATGTCGGCGATCCGGCTGGCCCGCGGCTTCACCGGCCGCGCGAAGGTCGTCAAGTTCGCCGGCTGCTACCACGGGCACGTGGACGCGCTGCTCGCCGCGGCCGGCTCCGGCGTCGCCACCTTCGGCCTGCCCGACACGCCCGGTGTGACCGGCGCGCAGGCCGGCGACACCATCGTCCTGCCGTACAACGACATCGAGGCCGTGCACGAGGCCTTCCACCGGTACCCGGGCGAGATCGCCTGTGTGATCACCGAGGCCTCCCCGGGCAACATGGGCGTCGTCCCGCCGCTGCCCGGCTTCAACCAGGCGCTCAAGGACGCCTGCGCGAAGAACGGCGCGCTGTACATCTCCGACGAGGTGATGACCGGCTTCCGTACCAGCCGGGCCGGCTGGTACGGCGTGGACGGCGTGAAGCCGGACCTGATGACCTTCGGCAAGGTCATGGGCGGCGGCTTCCCGGCGGCGGCCTTCGGCGGCCGCGCGGACGTCATGGGCCACCTGGCCCCGGCGGGCCCGGTCTACCAGGCGGGCACGCTGTCCGGGAACCCGGTCGCCACCGCCGCCGGCCTCGCGCAGCTGCGGCTGCTCGACGCCGCCGCGTACGAGAAGGTCGACGCGGTCTCGAAGGAGATCCAGGGCCTGGTCACGGACGCGCTGACGAAGGAGGGCGTGGCGCACCGGCTGCAGACCGCGTCCAACATGTTCTCGGTGTTCTTCACCGACGGCGAGGTCCGCGACTACGAGGACGCCAAGAAGCAGGAGGCCTTCCGCTTCAACGCCTTCTTCCACTCGATGCTCGCGGACGGCGTCTACCTGCCGCCGTCGGCCTTCGAGTCCTGGTTCGTGTCGACCGCGCACGACGAGCGGGCCGTCGAGCGGATCGCCGCCGCGCTGCCCGCCGCCGCCCGCGCCGCCGCGGAGGCCACCGCATGAGCGACGCGACGAGCCGGCCGAAGAGCGACGAGGAGATCACCGTCGTCCACCTGATGCGGCACGGCGAGGTGCACAACCCGGACGGCGTGCTCTACGGGCGCCGGGCCGGCTACCACCTGTCCGAGCTGGGCCGGCGGATGGCCGACCGGATCGCCGAGCACCTGGCCGACCGGGACATCACCCATGTCGTGGCCTCCCCGCTGGAGCGGGCGCAGGAGACGGCGACGCCGATCGCCAAGACGCACGGGCTGAGCCTGGCCACCGACGAGCGCCTGATCGAGGCGGCGAACGTCTTCGAGGGCAAGACCTTCGGCGTCGGCGACGGCGCGCTGAAGAAGCCGGGCAACTGGAAGCACCTCACCAACCCGTTCAAGCCGTCCTGGGGCGAGCCCTACGTCGAGCAGGTCGTCCGCATGATGGGCGCCCTGGACGCGGCGAAGGACGCGGCGCGCGGCCACGAGGCGGTGTGCGTGAGCCACCAGCTGCCGATCTGGATCGTGCGCAGCTTCGTGGAGAAGCGCCGGCTGTGGCACGACCCGCGGCGCCGGCAGTGCACGCTGGCCTCGCTGACCACGTTCACGTACAAGGGCGACAAGATCGTCTCGGTGGGCTACAGCGAGCCCGCCCTGGACCTGGTCCCCGTGCACCTGCGCGCGGGCGCGAAGCCGGTGCCGGGCAAGGCGAAGGCCTTCGGCGCGTAGACGCCGGGCCGCGCGAGCGGTACACCCTCAGGGCGGTCGGACGACGGAACGTCGTTCGGCCGCCCTGAAATTTGTGCGATTTCCCGGAACCTCCGTGTTCCTCCCGTCATCTCACTCATTGTCGGTTTGGATGACGTTCAGGCATTCAGGTCTTACGTCAGCGCGAATGGGGATGTCATGCGCGGGATCAATCGGAGGAGTCTGCTCGGGGCGGGAGTCGGTGCCGCCGCCGCACTGGGACTGGCTGCCTGCACCGGCAACGACAAGGACGACACGGGACGTTCCGGACCCGGCAAGGGCGGGGACGTCACGGGCGCCCCGGAGCCCTCCGGCACGCCCACCCGGGACGACGGCCGGCTCATCGGCGACGGTTCCACCGCCGACACCGGAAAGCAGCCCCACCAGCCCGACGCCCCCGTGCCGCTCGAACCCGGCCAGACCCCGCCGCAGTTCGTGATCTTCTCCTGGGACGGCGCCGGCGAGGTCGGCAACGGCCTCTTCCCGCGCTTCCTCGAACTCGCCAGGAACCACGACGCGGCGATGACCTTCTTCCTCTCCGGCCTCTATCTGCTGCCCGAGTCCAAGAAGGACCTCTACCGCCCGCCGAACAACCGGGTCGGCGCCTCCGACATCGGCTACCTGACCGACGACCACATCAAGGAGACGCTGAAGAACGTCCGCCAGGCCTGGCTCGACGGACACGAGATCGGCACCCACTTCAACGGGCACTTCTGCGGCGGCTCCGGCTCCGTCGCCCACTGGACCCCGGCGCAGTGGCAGAACGAGATCGACCAGGCCGTCGGCTTCGTCACCAAGTGGAAGACCCACACCGGCTGGACCGACCTGCCGCCGCTGCCCTTCGACTACACCAAGGAGCTCGTCGGCGGCCGCACCCCCTGCCTGCTCGGCCAGGACAACCTGCTGCCCACCGCCCAGCGCCTCGGCTGGCGCTACGACGCCAGCTCGCCCGGCGGCCGCCAGATGTGGCCGGTCAAGCGCGGCGGCGTGTGGGACCTGCCGCTCCAGGCCGTGCCCTTCCCCGGGCACTCCTTCGAGGTCCTGTCGATGGACTACAACATGCTCGCCAACCAGTCGAAGAACTCGACCAAGGGCATGCCCTCGCGCTACCCCGGCTGGCGCAAGCAGGCCACCGAGGCGTATCTCAGCGGCTTCCGCCGCGCCTACGAGACCAACCGCGCGCCCTTCTTCGTCGGCAACCACTTCGAACAGTGGAACGGCGGCATCTACATGGACGCCGTCGAGGAGGCGCTGAAGGGAATGGCCGGCAAGAAGGACGTGCGGCTCGTCTCCTTCCGCCAGTTCACCGACTGGCTGGACGTGCAGGATCCCAAGATCCTCGCCCGCCTGCGTACCCTGGAAGTCGGCCAGTCCCCGGCGGGCGGCTGGAACACATTCCTCAAGGCCGTCTGACGCCGCCGCTTAGGTTTTCCTGACAAGGGGCTTTACGGGCACCCAGGGGGGTGCCCAAGATCCCCGAATCGCCCATGCGAAACTTTTCACATGAGTCATGGACGCGCGCCCCGCCGCACCCTGCTGACGGCCGGAATCCTGGCCGCCGCGCTCGCGCTCACCGCCTGCAGCTCGGACAACAACGGCAAGTCCGGAGGCGGCGGAGGCACCAACTTCGTCAGGAGCACGGGGGGTGTCGAGGCCGTCGCCAAGAGCGAGCGGGTCGCGCCCGGCAAGCTCGCCGGCGAGACCCTCGAAGGCAAGCGGCTCGACGTCGCCGATTTCAAGGGCAAGGTCGTCGTCCTCAATCTCTGGGGCTCCTGGTGCGGCCCCTGCCGCGCCGAGGCGAAGCATTTCGTCAAGGTCTCCGGCGACCTGGCGGACAAGGGCGTTCAGTTCGTCGGGATCAACACCCGCGATTTCAACAAGCAGCCCGCCGTCACTTTCGAAGAGGAACACGGGATCACCTACCCCAGCCTCTACGATCCGCGCGGTGAACTGATCCTCAGCGGATTTCCCAAGGGCACCCTGAACCCGCAGGGCATCCCGACCACCATCGTCCTCGACAAGGACGGAAAGATCGCCGCGCGGGCCCTGATGGCCCTCGACGAGGCCAAGCTCCGCTCCATGATCGAACCGCTCGTCGCCGAGAAGTGACGAGGTAGCGGACATGGATCCCAACCAGACGGTGCTGAGCGGCGCCCTGCTGCTCGCGCTGCCGATCGCGGTCCTCGGCGGGCTGGTCTCCTTCTTCTCGCCGTGCGTCCTGCCGCTCGTGCCCGGCTACCTGAGCTACGTGACCGGCGTCACCGGCACCGACCTCGGCGAGGCCCGGCGCGGCCGGATGACCGCGGGCGCCGCCCTCTTCGTCCTCGGCTTCTCCGCCGTCTTCGTCTCCAGCGGCGCGCTCTTCGGCTTCTTCGGCTGGTCGCTCCAGTCCTACCGGGGCATCCTGTCCGACGTCCTCGGCGTCCTCATGATCCTCATGGGCGTCTTCTTCCTGGGCCTCATGCCCTGGCTCACCCAGCGCGAGTTCCGCTTCCACAAGAAGCCGGTCGCCGGACTCGCCGGCGCGCCGCTGCTCGGCGCGCTCTTCGGCATCGGCTGGACCCCGTGCATCGGCCCCACCCTGGCGGCCGTCAACGTGCTCGCCGCCAACCAGGCCAGCGCCGGCCGCGGGGCGCTGCTGACCTTCGCGTACTGCGTCGGCCTCGGCCTCCCCTTCATCCTCACCGCCATCGCCTTCCGCAAGGCGCTCGGCGCGTTCACCTGGGTGAAGAAGCACTACGCCTGGGTGATGCGGATCGGCGGCGGCATGATGATCGTGACCGGCGTGCTGCTCCTCACAGGTGCGTGGGACAGCATGGTCTCCACGATGCAGAGCTGGTCCAACGGTTTCACGGTGGGGATCTGAGAGTTCCGATGAGCAAGACCGACACGACACCCCAGCCCGAGCCCGGCCTCGACGAGGCCGGGCAGCGGCTGTCCACCGCACCCCGCGAGGACGGCTCCGACGGCGTCGTCGGCGGCCCGGCCCTCGGCGTCGTCGGCTGGATCCGCTGGTTCTGGCGACAGCTGACCTCCATGCGGGTCGCCCTGATCCTGCTCTTCCTGCTGTCCCTGGGCGCCGTGCCCGGCTCGCTCATCCCGCAGAACAGCGCGGACGAGTTCAAGGTCGCGCAGTTCAAGGAAGCCCACGAGACGCTCACCCCGCTCTACGAGAAGCTCCAGCTCTTCGACGTCTACAGCTCGGTGTGGTTCTCCGCGATCTACATCCTGCTGTTCGTCTCGCTCATCGGCTGCATCCTGCCCCGCACCTGGCAGTTCGTCGGCCAGCTGCGCGGCCGCCCGCCGGCCGCCCCCAAGCGCCTCACCCGACTGCCCGCGCACACCACCTGGCGCACCGAGGCCGCGCCCGAGGAGGTCCGCGAGGCCGCCCTCGGCATCCTGCGCGGCCACCGCTTCCGCGCCCACGTCGCCGGTGACGCCGTCGCCGCCGAGAAGGGCTATCTGCGCGAGGCCGGCAACCTCCTCTTCCACGTCGCGCTCATCGTCATGCTGGTGGCCTTCGCGCTCGGCCAGCTCCTCAAGTCCGAGGGCGGCAAGCTGATCGTCGAGGGCGACGGCTTCTCCAACACGCTCACCCAGTACGACGACTTCAAGTCCGGCTCCTGGTTCGGCTCCGACGAGCTGCCCCCGTTCAGCTTCACCCTGGACAAGTTCACCGGCACCTACGAGAAGGACGGCCCGCAGCGCGGCACCCCGCGCACCTTCGAGGCCGACGTCACCTACTCGGAGCCCGGCGGCACCCCGAAGAAGACCTCGATCCGGGTCAACGAACCGCTCAAGGTCGGCGGCTCCAAGGTCTATCTGATCGCCCACGGCTACGCCCCGGTCGTCACCGTCCGCGACGGCCGCGGCAAGCTCGTCTACCAGGGCGCCGTGCCGCTGCTGCCGATGGACAACAACCTCACCTCCACCGGCGCGATCAAGGTGATGGACGGCTACCGCGACAAGAACGGCAAGAAGGAACAGCTCGGCTTCCAGGCCTTCTTCGTGCCGACCTTCGCCGGCGCCGGCAAGGGCACGATGTTCTCCCAGTTCCCGGCGCTCGACTTCCCCGTGATGGCGCTCACCGGCTATCACGGCGACCTGCGGGTCAACTCCGGCCTGCCGCAGAACGTGTACCAGCTCGACACCTCGAAGATGAAGCAGTTCGCGGTCGCCGGCGGCACCGGCAAGGCCAACCGGCTGCTGCCCGGCGAGACCATGACGCTGCCCGACGGCGCCGGCTCGATCACCTTCGAGAAGGAGATCAAGGAGTGGGCCAGCTTCCAGATCTCCCAGCAGCCCGGCAACGGCCTCGCGCTCGCCGGCGCGATCGCCGCCATCGGCGGCCTGGCCGGCTCGCTGTTCATCCAGCGCCGCCGGGTCTGGGTCCGCGCGGTCCGCGGCGCCGACGGCGTCACCGTCGTCGAGATGGCGAGCCTCGGCCGCAGCGAGTCCGCCAAGGTCCCCGAGGAGCTGGCCCGGCTGGCCGCCGCCCTCCACGACCGGGCGCCGACCGCGCCCGAGGCCGAAGCCCAGGCCGCGCCCGAAACCGAGGCCGAGGCCGCGCCCGAAGCCGAAGCCACGCCCGAAGCCGAAGCCGAAGCCGAAGCCGCGGAAGCATCCGCAGAAGAACCTGCCGAAGAGTCCGAAGGGCCTGAGAAGTGATCCTCGCCGCCGCGACCAACGAGAGCCTGGCACAGATGAGCAACACGCTCGTCTACTCGTCCATGGCCGTCTACACCCTCGCCTTCCTGGCCCACATCGCCGAGTGGGTCCTCGGCAGCCGCAGCAAGGTCGGCCGCACCGCCGCCGCGCTCACCCAGAACGCCGGAGCGCGGCAGACCGCCGCCGCCCCGGCCGTCCAGGTCCGCAAGGGCGGCACCACCGCCGTGCTCGACCGGCCGCAGGTCGTCACCCGCTCCGCCGCCGGCACCCGCGACGTGCCCGACGGCCCCGGCGCGGCCGGCGGCACCGTCAAGGGCGACCTCTACGGCCGGATCGCGGTCTCGCTGACCGCACTCGCCTTCCTCATCGAGGCGGCCGGCGTGATCAGCCGTGCGCTCTCCGTGCAGCGCGCCCCCTGGGGCAACATGTACGAGTTCTCGATCACCTTCTCCACGGTGGCGACCGGCGCGTACCTCGGCTTCCTCGCGGCCCGCAAGAACGTGCGCTGGATCGGCCTGCCGCTGGTCACCACCGTGCTGCTCGACCTCGGCGTGGCCACCACCTGGCTCTACACCGACAGCGACCAGCTGGTGCCGGCCCTGCACTCGTACTGGCTGTGGATCCACGTCTCCACCGCGATCTTCTGCGGCGCCGTGTTCTACCTGGGCGCCGTCGCCACCCTGCTGTACCTGTTCCGCGACGCGTACGAGAACAAGCTCGCGACCGGCGGCAACCCCGGCTCCTTCGCCCGCTCCGTCCTGGAGCGGCTGCCCGCCGCGGCCTCCCTGGACAAGTTCGCCTACCGGGTCAACGCGGCGATCTTCCCGCTGTGGACCTTCACGATCATCGCGGGCGCGATCTGGGCCGGCGACGCCTGGGGCCGCTACTGGGGCTGGGACGCCAAGGAGGTCTGGTCCTTCATCACCTGGGTCGGCTACGCGGCCTACCTGCACGCCCGCGCCACCGCCGGCTGGAAGGGCCGCAAGGCCGCGTACATCGCGCTCATCGCCTTCGGCTGCTTCCTCTTCAACTACTACGGCGTGAACATCTTCGTGAGCAGCAAGCACTCCTACGCGGGCGTGTGAGCTAGCGGACGCCCGGCCCCGGGGCCACGCTGGAGGTATGAGCGAGATACCCCGGGGCCGGAGCGAGACCCACGAAGGCGGCACCCACCTGCTGCGCTACGTGGTCGAACTGAGGCACCCGCCGATCGCGGTGTGGGCCGCCGTCGCCACCCCCGAGGGGCTGCCGGCCTGGCTGTGCGCCGCCGACCCCCTGGAGCCCCGGCTCGGCGGCCGGGTCACGCTCCGCTGGCTCAACAGCGACACCGAGGTCTCCGGGCGGGTCACCGCCTGGGACCCCGAGTACGTCGCCGAATACACGGTCGATCCGCCGCACGGCCGGATCCGCTTCCACCTGGAGCCGGGCCCGGACCACGACGGGTCGACCGTGCTGCGTTTCACGGCCGAGTTCAGCGGCTCCAAGGAGGCCCGCCTCGACATGCTGGCCGGCTGGCACGACCACCTGGAGCGGCTGGTGGCGGCCCTGGACGGGCACCCCACCGACTGGCGCGACTGGACGCCCGAGCGGTGGCGCGAGCTGCGCGAGCTGTACGAGCGGGACGAGGCGCCCTGGCCCAAGTGGGAGCCGTAGCACCCGGCCCGTACCCCGCGCCCCGGCCCGCACCCCGTGCCCGTACGGTCACCCCCGCCGTGGCGGGAGGCAGCTCGCGGCCGGCGGGGCGCCCTCCGGCCAGGCCGTCGCCACGAAGCGCTGGGTGCCGTCCCCGGTGAGCTCCACGATCGGGACCGCCTTGTTGTACGGGTTGCCGAAGTTGTCCAGGCAGATCCAGCCGCTCGCGCCCTGCACCCGCAGCGAGCCCTTCACCTGCGGCCACTGGGTGGCCACGTCGTCGAGCTCCGGGAGGGCCGCGCCGTCCGGAGTGGCCTGGCGGATCGCGTGGACGGCGGTCGCCATCGCGTCGTACGCGACGATCGCCTGCCCGTCCGCGAGCGCCACCGGCTTCTCGTCCGCGCGCGCGATGTCGGCCAGGAAGGTGTCGTACGCGACCGTCGACCCGCCCGTCGCCGGCACCGGCCGGCCCGGCGCGGGCCGCCAGGCGTCGGGGTGCGCGAGCGAGGCGTAGCGCACGGTCAGCCGGGCCTTGAGGGCGCGCCGGTCGAGCTTCTCGTCGGCGCCCAGGTAGGAGCCCTCGTCGCCGGTGAGGATGGTGAAGGAGCGCTCGGCGCAGCCGCGGGAGCCGAGCGCGTTGATGAACTGCCGCAGCTGTGTGTGCCGGCCGGCGAAGAAGACCGTCTCGGCGCGGGTGTCGCAGATGAGGTGGGTGATCTGGCGGAACTTGTTGGCGGTGGTGCCCTCGTCGGTGGGGTCGGGCGGCGAGGTGAAGACCTGCGGCTCGTAGGGGGCGCCCTTCAGGGACGCGGCGAAGGCCGCCTTGAGGGTGTCGGTGTAGTGGTCGCCGGTGCGGGTGTCCTGGACGAGGATCGCCTTGGCGCCGTCGACCTTGCCGAAGTGGGCGAGGGCCTTGGCCTCGTCGCCGTTGGTGGGGGAGACCCGGGCGAGGCCGGGGAAGCGGTTGTGGCCGGGGCCGTTGGCGATGTCGTCGGCGGTGATGGTGGTGCCGACGACGGCGAGGCCGGCCTCCCGGGTGAGGGCGGTGACGGCCTGGCGGACCTCGGTGGAGGAGGTGGCGACGCCGGTGACCGCGCGCAGGTGGTCGGGGGCGTCGGTCATGCCCTTCAGGAGATCGACGGTGGTGCGCCAGTGGGCGTTGTTCCTGCCGGTGTTGGCGAGCACGAGGCGGATCTTCGGGGTCTCGCTGTTGGACTCGTGGTTGGCCCGGTGCTGGCGGGCGTAGGCGCCCTGGAGCTCGTGCAGCACCTTGACCCGCATGCCCGGGTCGGGGGAGGTGAGCGGCAGCAGCACGGCGACGGTGGCGTACTCGCCGGGCTTCAGGGTGGCGTTCTCGCGCCCGATCAGGCCGGCGATCCCGGCGAGTTCGGGGACGCGGAAGGCGAAGCCGTCGCCGTTGACGCCGATGCACTCGGCGGAGCCCTCGGGGCGCTCCACCCCGGTCGCACAGGAACGGTTCTCCGGGGTGGTCCAGGTCTTGATCGCCCAGCCCAGCGGCAGCCCGATGACGAGCAGGGCGAGCAGGGCGGCGAAGAACCGCTGTCTCGGGGTGTAGAGATGGCGGGCGAGGAAACTGTCGCGGTGGTGCGGCCGGTCGGTCATCGCCTCAGACTCCGTCCTCGCGGCCCGGCGGCAGCGAGGGCCGCCGCCAGGCGTGAATGTCCCTGGGCCAGTGGGTGGCCGCGTCCCACAGCGGGCTGTTGCCGGTGAGGTGGCGCCCGGACAGCTGCCGCAGCTCGTGCGCCAGCTTCTCGGTCACCTCCTCGTCGGGCAGCGCCAGCGGATCGGTCAGCAGCCACAGGGCGTGCAGCAGGCGTCGTACGGACAGGTGCAGGGCGGTCGCCTCGGCGTCCAGGCCCTCGGGCAGCGGGACGGGCCGGCCGTCCGGCGCGGGGCGGCCGAGCGCGGCGGCCCGGCGCGGGTCGGGACCGCCGGCCCCGGCCTCGCGCGGGTACGGGGCCGAGGCCACGAACCGCAGCCGGCCCAGCCAGCCGAGCACGTCCGGCTCGGGGAAGGTGGTCCGCAGATGGGTCACCGCGTCCTCGGCGCGCCCCAGGGCGAGCTCGTGGAACAGGCGGTAGGGCAGCTCGGCGGCGGGCGCCCCGTCCCGCCCGTAGTGCCGGTGCAGGGTCTCGTGCACCGCGCGCCAGGCCGCGTGCCGCGGATGGTCGGCGTCCTCGAAGCGCAGCCGGTGCAGCAGCAGGGCGCGCAGCAGCGGGTCGGCGACGAAGTGCTCGGGGCCCTCCGCCCAGTCCTCGGCGCGCAGCCGGTCGCGGACGAGCAGCGCCATGTCGCCGTCCCGGTTCTCGGCCCGCAGCCGGGTGCGGGCGAGCAGCCGGGCGGACTCCTCGTCGTGCGCGGCGGCGAGCACGGTGAAGGGCTCCAGGCGGGGCTGCGGCAGCAGGGCCGCGAGCAGGGTCGGCGCGACCGGCACCGGGTGCGCGTCCTCGCGCAGCTCGACGGTCAGGTCGAGCAGCGCGCCGGGGGTGAGGTGGGGGCGTTCGGCGCGTGGCGCCTCGGCGGCTGCCCGGCCGAGCAGGAGCACCCCGAGCGGGCGGCCGCCGGTCAGCCGGTGCACCCCGCGGGCCAGGTCGGCGGGGGTGCGGCCGGACGGGTCGAGCCGGTCGAAGGCGGCCTGGGTCTGGCCCGGGGAGAGCGGGGTGAGCTCGACCGCGAGGATGCCGGAGGTGACGTCCTCGCCGCGCGGGGCGGGCGCCCGGTGCGCGGTCTCGGGCAGTTTCATGCGGTGGGCGTGCCGCAGGCCCTCGTGTTCGCGGACCCGGGAGGCGGCGAGCACCACGAGCTTGTCGCGGCGGCCCTCGTGGCGGGCCCGCAGGATCGGTTCGACGAGCCGGCGGCCCAGCTCGCCGTGCGCGTTGTCGAGCAGCACGACGGGCCGGCCGCGCCGGGTGCCGACCCGGGTGAGGCCGCGGTAGGCCTGGCCGAGGTCCTCCACGAGGGCGCCGACGAGGAAGCCCTCGGCCTCGCGGCGGCGCCGGCCGCCCTGCTCGAAGTCGATGGCGAGCTGCTGGAGCCCGGCCTTGCCGCGTCCGCCGGCGTTGCGGTAACTCCCGTACCAGCCCTCGGACTTCTGCTGCATCCGGCCGAAGACCTCCTCCAGGACGGTCTCGACGGTGGCCTCGGCGAGCAGTCCGGCGAGCGGGGCGGCGGTCTCGGCGAAGGTGGCGGCGAGCTTGGTGAGCACCTTGGTGACCCAGTTGGCGGCCGCGCCCTTGGTGGCGTCGACGGTGGAGAGCACCGGCCCGAGCCGCTGGAGGTCCCGCTGGGCCCGCTCCTCGTCCTCCCGGGACCAGCCGACCGACGCGACGGCGACCAGGCCGAGCGAGAGCCGCGGGAACTGCACGGCCTTCGCGCCGGTCACCCGCGGCGCCAGCTGCACCGCCAACTCGGCGAGCGCGCCGGTCACCTCGGTCCAGCCGGGGCCGTGGTCGGCGGGCGGCTCGATCCGGTCGCAGTCGAGCAGGGCGAGCGGCGTGGCGCCCTTGTAGGTGTCGCGGAGCTGCTTGAGCAGCGCGGTCTTGCCCATGCCGCGCCCGCCGGTGAAGACGACGACCGGCGGGTCGTCGCCGTGCTCGTACGGCACCCGGGCGAGCTCCTCGCCGCCGAGCCCGATCAGGCGCGCGGCGAGCCCCGTGCGCTGGAGCACCGCCTCGCGGCCGTACAGGTCCCTTGCCAACCGACACCCCCCGCATCCCACCAGACGTGCCCCGTCACATCTTCAAGTCCGAATTATCGACGCCGAGTTGACGGAGAGCCAGAGGTTTCGGGATCCCGATCGGGGCACGGTACGGGCACGGGCGGGGCGAGAGCGGAAGTGCGGCGTCGGATCGGTTTCGGCCCGCGCTCAGGGGCGTTGCCGGCGGGGGTCCGGGGGCTTCCTCACGCGCCGGGCTCCTCGCCGATGTCCTCGTGCCACAGGGCCGGGTGCTCGGCGGCGAAGCGGCGCATCAGCGCGGCGCACTCCGGGTCGTCCAGGACCAGCACCTCCACCCCGTGCTCGGCCAGCCAGTCGTGGCCGCCCCGGAAGGTGCGGTCCTCGCCGACCACCACCCGCGAGATGCCGAACTGCCGGACGAGCCCGGAGCAGTACCAGCAGGGCGACAGGGTCGTCACCATCGTCGTGCCGCGGTACGAGCGCTGGCGTCCCGCCGCGCGGAAGGCGGCGGTCTCCGCGTGCGCCGACGGGTCGCCGTCCTGCACCCGCCGGTTGTGCCCGCGTCCGAGCAGCCGCCCGTCCGCCCCGTACAGCGCCGCCCCGATCGGCACCCCGCCCTCGGCGAGCCCGGCCCGGGCCTCGTCGAGGGCGACGGCCAGCCGGCTGCGTGCCTCGTCCTGGTCCATGCGGACAGCCTTCCCCGGCGGGGCGCCGGGATCACGCGACGGCGCCGGCCTCCTCCTCGTAGGGGAAGCGGGCGAACGGCGCCTCGCCCTGGAAGAAGGTCCCGGCCCGGCTCATCGCCCCCTCGTCGGCCCGCACCCGGCCGGGCCGGGAGCCCGTCCCGGTCAGGACCCCGCCGAACCGCATCCGCAGATAGGCCGCCGACAGACTCAGACCGGTCACCAGACCGTCCGCGACGACGTGCTCGTCGTGGGCCATGGCCGTCACCCCCCACAGCGTGCCGCCCGCCATCCGCTCCTTGAAGTCCGAACCGGGCACGTTCAGCCAGCCCGACCAGTAGTCCAGATAGCGCTTGGTCTGCGCGGACAGGCTGTACCAGTACAGCGGCGAGACGATCACGACGTCGGTGGCCTCCACCGTGGCCCGCCGCAGCAACTCCTCGCCCGCCGACACCGCGTGCTCCCCGCTCTCGTGCCGCCCGTCCTGGAAGTCCGGCAACTCGATCCGGTTCAGATCCACCCACCGCTGCGCCACCCCGGCAGGCAGGTGCGCGGCGGCGGCCCGGGCGAGGATCTCGGAGTTCCCGTCCGCACGGGAACTCCCGAGCACGAACAGGAACGAGCGGTCGGTACGGTCGTCGCGGTCGTCGCGACCGAAGAAGCTCACGTCGTCAAGGCTCATGCCGGTGCCAACTCCGGTACGCCCGGGGGTATTCCGGCACGGGGCGGTCCCCGCCGCCGGCCCGGACGACGCTCACCCCTCGGTCTGCCACGGGCCCAGCTTCTCCGGGTTGCGGACCGCCCAGATGCGGGTGACGCGGTCGGGGGTGGTGTCGAAGGCGGCGACCGTGACCGTTCGGCCCGACGTGCGGGCGACCAGGCCCGGGGTGCCGTTGACCGTGCGTTCCAGGAGCGTGAGGTCCGGGGCCTTGGTGGCGATGAAGAGGAGGTAGTCGGCGATCCGGGGCGCGCCCCGGAGGGGGCGGAGGATCGCGCCGGCCAGGCCGCCGCCGTCGGCGACCAGGGTGGCGTCCGGGGCCAGCAGGGACACCAGGGCGTCGATGTCCCGGGCCTCCCAGGCCCGTTTGAAGGCGCGGACCAGTCCGGCCGGGGCCGGGGCCGGGCCGGGGGCCGCGGTGCGGAGCCGGCGGCGGGCCGAGGTGGCCAGCTGGCGGCAGGCGGCCGGGCTGCGGCCGACCATCGCGGCGACCTCGGGGAAGGGGTAGCGGAAGACGTCGTGCAGGACGAACGCGACCCGCTCGGCCGGCGTCATCGCCTCCAGGACCACCAGGAAGGCCATGTTCACCGACTCGTCCAGGGTGATCCGGTCCGCCGGGTCGCCGGCCCACTCGGTGGGATCGGGCAGCGGCTCGGGGATCCACTCGCCCACGTAGCGCTCCCGCCGGGCCCGCGCCGAGCCCAGCTGGTCCAGGCAGACCCGGGTGGCGACCGTGGTCAGCCACGCGCCCGGCCGGTCGACCGCCGCCCGCCGCTCCCGCGACAGCGCGTACCAGCGCGCGTAGGCCTCCTGCACCGCGTCCTCGGCCTCGGCCACCGAACCCAGCAACCGGTAGGCCAGGTTGATCAGTTGGTGCCGCTCGCCGACGACGTCGTCC
Organism: Streptomyces sp. NPDC053541; assembly: GCF_044544705.1. Lineage (NCBI taxonomy): Bacteria > Bacillati > Actinomycetota > Actinomycetes > Kitasatosporales > Streptomycetaceae > Streptomyces > Streptomyces sp. NPDC053541. Next base: position 295,747 of record NZ_JBITXM010000013.1, on the reverse strand, counting down.
CGCCCGTCCGTGACCGTCCCCACGCCCGTCCCCCTCGTCCGCCGCCCCGCGCCTCACAATCCGCCGGGCTGTTCCGTCGGGGATACGACACACCCCCGACCGGCCCGGACCCAAAGGATTTCGTGATGAGCGAGACCAAGATCTCAACCGACACCCCGACCGCCACCTCGTCAGCCCCCGACTCCGCGTTCGTCCGGATCTCGATCGGCCTGCAGACCCTCACCCTCTTCCTCCAGGCCACCAGCGCCGGACTGCTGCTCTCCACCTCCTACGGCGAGACCCTGCACGGCGTCGGCGCCCGCGTCATGTACGGGGCGAGCATGCTCTACGTGCTCGCCGCCGTCCTCGCCTGGAAGCCCGGCGGCCGCTCGCCCCGCCCGGTCCTCCACGCCACCGGCTTCCTCGTCCTCGCCTCGGTCCAGGTGGTCCTCGGCATCGCGCACGTGCCCGCCGCGCACGTCCCGCTCGGGGTGCTCATGTTCGGGCTCAGCGTCCTCGACCTGGGCCGATCGGCCGGCCCGATGGCCCGATCGGCAGGAGGCCCCACTGGCTCGTGGACCGGGCAGCGGGCCCGTTCGTAGCGTCGGGGACATGAGAAACGAGACCAGCGCACAGCAGACCCGGGGAACCCTCGAACTCGTCCTCGCCATGGTGCTCTCCGGCACCCTCGGCATCTTCGTGGTCGAGTCGGGGGCCTCCCCGTTCACCGTCGTGTTCTTCCGCTGCGTCTTCGGGGCCCTCGCCCTCGGCGCCTACAGCCTGGCCCGCGGCTTCTTCACCGGGCACGGCCTCACCCCCCGCAAGCTGGGCCTCGCGGCCCTCGGCGGCGCGCTCATCGTCTTCAACTGGGTGTTCCTCTTCGAGGCGTACCAGGCCACCTCGATCTCCTTCGCCACCGTCGTCTACCACACCCAGCCGTTCTTCCTGGTGCTGCTCGGCGCCGTCGTCCTGCGGGAGCGGATCACCGCCGACAAGCTGGGCTGGCTCGTCGTCGCCTTCGCCGGGCTCGTGCTCGTCTCGGGCGTGCGGCCCGGGGACACCGCCTCCCTCAAGGGCCTCGGGCTCGCGCTCGGCGCCGCCGTGCTCTACGCCCTGTCGACCATCGTCACCAAGCGCGTCACCGGCGTGCGCCCCCACCTCGTCGCCCTCGTCCAGGTCACCGTCGGCATCCCGCTCCTGCTGCCCTTCGCCGACTTCGGCGAGGCCGCCCGGCTCGGCACCGGCTGGGGCTGGCTCGCCGGGCTGGGCATCGTCCACACCGGGGTGATGTACGTGCTGATGTACGCGGCCTACGCCAAGCTCCCCACCGCCCGGATCGCGGTGCTCGCCTTCACCTACCCGGCCGTCGCGATGATCGCCGACTGGGCGGTGTACGGGCACCACATCGGGCTCGTCCAGGCCCTCGGCGTCCCGCTGATCGTCCTCGCCGGGCTCAGGGTGACTCGCGCACGAGCCGCCGCGCCTGCTCCACGAACAGACGGACGTGCGCCGGCAGCCGCTTCCCCCGCCGCCACGCGAGCTGCGTGAAGAGGGTGAAGGGCGGCTCCCAGTCGAGCGCCACCAGCGCCCCGGACGCCAGCTCCCCGGAGACGGCGATCCGGGGCAGCAGCGCGATCCCGAGCCCCGCCGCCACGCCCCGCTTGCTGGCCTCGATCGTCCCGTACTCGGTGAACACCGGCCCGTACGGCTTCAGTTCGGCCTCGAACAGGTCCCGGTAGGCGCAGCCCGGCTCGGTGCCCACCAGGGCGGCGCCGGCCAGTTCGGCGGCGGTGAGCCCGGTGCGGCCGGCCAGCGGATGGCGCGGCGCGGCCACCAGGACCAGCGGCTCCTCGGCCAGCACCTCGGACTCCAGGCCCTCGTGCTCCGTCTCCCGCTCCATCAGCAGGCCGAGGTCGTAGGTGCCCTCCCGCAGCGCCTGCCGGGTCGCGTCGCCGAGCGTGGGGCGCAGGGCGAGCCGGACGGCCGGATAGCGGTGGTGGAAGAGTTCGAGCAGCGGCGGCAGCCGGTAGGAGGTCAGCGACTCCATGGTGCCGACCGCGATCGTGCCGGCCGGTTCGCCGTCGCCGGTGACGGCGGTCCGGGCCTCCTCGGCGAGCGCGAGGATCTGCCGGGCGTACGGCAGCAGCCGCTCGCCGGCCTCGGTGAGCCGGATCCGGGAGCCGAGCCGCTCGAAGAGCTCGACGCCCAGCGAGGTCTCCAGGGCCCTGACCTGGCTGGTGACGCTGGACTGGGCGTAGGCCAGCTCGGCGGCGGCCCGGGTGAAGGAGCCGACCGCGGCCACCTTCTCGAAAGTGACGAGGAGCCGCAGCTCCATCAGCCCTCGGTCTCCTCGCCGCGCTCGCGGCGCTTCAACTCCTCCTCGCGGCGGCGCAGGTCGGCCTCCCAGTCCTTGAGGAGGGCCTCGTCCTTCTTGTTCTCCTCGCGGAGCGACTTCAGGAACTCGGGGTTGTCGTCCGGGGCGACCCACTCGTGCCGGTGGTTGCGGTGCCACTCGCTGGGCGTCCGCCCGCCGGCCGGGGCGCGGCGCATCTTGCCGGCCGCGAACCAGACGATCGGCCCGACGATCCAGAAGAGCAGGATGATGATGACCCAGACGACCTTGGGCAGGTGCTTGGCCTCGTCCTCGGGGGTGTTGAGGCAGTCGATGAACGCGTAGATCGTCAGCGCCAGCGGCAGGATGTACATCAGCGCCCTGAGCATGTGGGACAGCCCCCTGGAAGCATCGGCGGGCAGCGGTTTCGGCGGCCCCGGTGACGCGCCCAGCCTAGCCGGTGACCGATACTGACCCCTATGGCTTACGACGATCTCCGCTCGCTGCTCCGGGCGCTGGAGCGCGAAGGCGACCTCAAGCGCATCAAGGCCGAAGTCGACCCGTACCTGGAGGTCGGGGAGATCGTCGACCGGGTGAACAAGGCGGGGGGCCCGGCGCTGCTCTTCGAGAACGTCAAGGGCTCCGCCATGCCGCTCGCGATGAACGTCTTCGGGACGGACCGCCGGCTGCTCAAGGCGCTCGGCCTGAAGTCGTACGAGGAGATCAGCGAGAAGATCGGCGGGCTGCTCAAGCCGGAGCTGCCGCACGGCTTCGTCGGGGTCCGCGAGGCCTTCGGCAAACTCGGCTCGATGGTGCACGTGCCGCCGAAGAAGGTGAAGGACGCCCCCGTGCAGGAGGTGGTCCTGACCGGCGACGACGTCGACCTGGACCGGCTGCCCGCGCTCTTCACCTGGCCGAAGGACGGCGGCTCCTTCTTCAACCTGGGCCTGACCCACACCAAGCACCCGGAGACCGGGGTGCGCAACCTCGGCCTCTACCGCCTCCAGCGGCACGACAAGCGCACCATCGGCATGCACTGGCAGATCCACAAGGACAGCCGCAACCACTACGCGGTCGCCGCCGAGCGCGGCGAGCGGCTGCCGGTCGCCATCGCCTTCGGCTGCCCGCCGGCCGTCACGTACGCCTCGACGGCGCCGCTGCCGGGCGACATCGACGAGTACCTCTTCGCCGGCTTCGTGCAGGGCAAGCGGATCGAGATGGTCGACTGCAAGACCGTCCCGCTCCAGGTCCCGGCGCAGGCCGAGGTCGTCATCGAGGGCTGGCTGGAGCCGGGCGAGATGCTGCCGGAGGGTCCCTTCGGCGACCACACCGGCTTCTACACCCCGCAGGAGCCCTTCCCGGCCCTGAAGATCGACTGCGTCACCATGCGCAGGCGCCCGCTGCTCCAGTCGATCGTGGTCGGCCGGCCGCCGACCGAGGACGGGCCGCTGGGGCGCGCGACGGAGCGCTTCTTCCTGCCGCTGCTCAAGATCATCGTGCCGGACATCGTGGACTACCACCTGCCGGAGTCCGGCGGCTTCCACAACTGCGCGATCGTCTCGATCGACAAGAAGTACCCGAAGCACGCGCAGAAGGTCATGCACGCCATCTGGGGCGCGCACATGATGTCGCTGACCAAGCTGATCGTCGTGGTCGACAAGGACTGCGACGTGCACGACCTGCACGAGGTGTCCTGGCGGGCCCTCGGCAACACCGACTACGCCCGCGACCTCACCGTCGTGGAGGGCCCGGTCGACCACCTGGACCACGCCTCGTACCAGCAGTTCTGGGGCGGCAAGGCCGGCATCGACGCGACGAAGAAGCTGCCCGAGGAGGGCTACACCCGGGACGGCGGCTGGCCGGACATGGTCGAGTCGGACCCGGCGACGGCGGCCCTCGTGGACCGCCGCTGGAAGGAGTACGGGCTGTGACCACCGCCGCGGTGCCCGGCGCGCAGCCGGGCCGCACCAAGGCCTTCCTGCGGCTCGTGATGATCGAGCACTCGGTCTTCGCGCTGCCCTTCGCGTACATCGCCTCGCTGACCGCGATGTACCAGCTCGACCGGCGGATCCACTGGTGGACGCTGTTCCTGGTGACGGTCTGCATGGTGGGCCTGCGGACCTTCGCCATGGCCTGCAACCGGATCATCGACCGCGAGATCGACGCCCGCAATCCGCGCACCGCCAACCGCGAGCTGGTGACCGGCGCGGTGTCGGTGCGCTCGGCGTGGACCGGGGCGGGCGTCGCCGTCGTGGTCTTCCTCGGCGCGGCGGCGCTGCTCAACCCGCTGTGCCTGGCGCTCGCGCCGCTCGCCGTGATCCCGATGGTGGTCTATCCGTACGGGAAGCGGTTCACCAACTTCCCGCACGCGATCCTCGGCCTCGCCCAGTCCATCGGCCCGATCGGCGCCTGGCTGGCGGTGACGGGGGAGTGGTCCTGGGACGCGGTGATCCTCGGGCTCGCGGTCGGCGTCTGGATCGGCGGCTTCGACCTGATCTTCGCCTGCCAGGACGTCCAGGCGGACCGCGCGCACGGCGTGATGTCGGTCCCGGCCCGCTTCGGCATCCCGGCCGCCCTGTGGGGCGCGCGGGCCTCGGCGGTGGTGACCACGGGCCTGCTGGTCTGGTACGCGCTCGCCACGCAGGCGGGGACGTTCTTCTGGGCCGGTCTGGTGATCGTGGTGGCGGCCTTCTGCTACGAGCACTCCATCGTGAAGCCGCACGACCTGTCCCGCCTGAACCGGGCCTTCTTCACCGTCAACGGCTTCATCGGCATCGCCCTGTTCGTCTGCGCCCTGCTCGACCTGCTGGTGCGCGGGCTGACGGTCTAGGGGGTGCCTCGCCGGGCAGGCCGGGCTCTCGACGCCCGGCACCGCGCCTCGCCGCGTTGTCGTCGGTCGCCGATGGCCCCCTGGGCTTCGCCCGGGTGGGGGTGCCCCCGGGCGAAGCCCAGGGGGAGTACCCCCACCGCATCGCTTCCCTCCTCCGCCTTGCGATCCGTCCCCTCGGCCCTGACGGGCCTGGGGAGACCCCATGCACCGGACGCCGCTCGCTGATCCGGCCTGCCCGACAAGACACCCCCTAGCCGCCGGATAGGCTCGTCGGCGTGGAGCCGGTGAACAAGCAGCAGCGTCGTCCGTGGGTCGTGGGGGTGTCGGGGGCCTCGGGGACCCCGTACGCCGCCGCCGTGCTGCGGGGGCTGCTCGCGGCGGGCGAGGACGTCGACCTCGTGGTCTCGCGGGCCTCGCGGCTGACGCTGCTCGACGAGACGGGGATCGCCTTCCGGGACGCGCACTGGCGCGAGGACCTGGCGGCCTGGCTGGCGCGGGGCGCCGACGGCAAGCCGGACACGTTCGACGTCGAGGTGGGCGGCGTGCGCTACTGGCCGGCCGGTGACCTGGCGGCGGGGCCGTCCTCGGGCTCGTACCCCGTGAAGGGGATGCTGGTGGTGCCGGCGTCGACGGCCGCGGTGGCGGGGATCGCGCTCGGCCTCTCGAAGGACCTGCTGCAGCGCGTGGCGAGCGTGACGCTCAAGGAGCGCCGGCCGCTGGTGGTCGCCGTGCGGGAGACTCCGCTGAACGGGCAGACCCTGAAGCACATGGTGGCGCTGGACGAGGCGGGCGCCGTGGTGCTGCCCGCCTCTCCGGCGTTCTACGCGGGGGCGACGCACATCCAGGACCTCGTGGACTTCGTCGCCGGGCGGGTGCTCGACGCGGCAGGGGTGCCGCACGAGCTGTACCGCCGGTGGGAGGGAGAGCTCGGTGGTGCCGCTCCCCGCCCGGACTAGCGCTTCTTGGCGGCGGTGCGCTTCTTCGCACCGCGCTTCGAGGCGGACGGCTGGTGGGCACGCGAGCGGTTGGCCATCTCCTGCAGCTCGCGCATACGGGCGTAGGCCATCTCGATCGTGTACACGGTGAAACACCACTCCTGAAAGATCGTCTTTGATCCGCTGAAAGATTCACAGGGTGTCGGCCCCTGTGTACCTTAGATTCTATACCTAAACTCGCGGTACCGCTGGACAATGGAAGGTATTTCCCTATGGACGCCGTGGACAGGCAGCTCATCCAGGCCCTGCGCGAGAACGGACGCGCCTCGTACGCCGAGCTCGGCCGGCTCGTCGGGCTCTCCGGCCCCTCCGTGACCGACCGCATCAACCGCCTGGAGGCCGCCGGTGTCATCACCGGCTACCGCGCCACCGTCGACGCGGCCTCCCTCGGCCTCGGCGTCACCGCGCTCATCGGCATCTCCCTCTCCGACGCCGCCGACCACGAGGACGTGGCCCGCCGGCTGAAGGACCTCGCCGAGATCGAGGACTGCTGGTTCATCGCCGGCGACGACTCCTTCATGCTCAAGGTCCGCGCCAGCGACGTCGACGGCCTGGAGAAGACCATCCGCCGCCTCTCCAGCACCAAGGGCGTCTCCCGCACCCGCACCACGATCGTGCTCTCCACCAAGTGGGAGAACCGGGTCGGGGATCTGCCGGAAGAGGCCTGAGAGTACGGTGGGCAAGCCTGGTTTCGGAGATAAAGGGAGGCGGCCGTGATGGACGTCGGGCTCAAGCGTGAGCTGGAGCAGAAGGTCCTCGCCGGCGAGCGGCTGAGCCGTGAGGACGGCATCGCCCTGTACGCGTCGGACGACCTCGCCTGGCTCGGCGGTCTCGCCCACGAGGTGCGGACGCGGAAGAACGGCGACGTCGTCCACTTCAACGTCAACCGTCACCTCAACATGACGAACGTCTGCACCGCCTCCTGCGCCTACTGCTCCTTCCAGCGCAAGCCGGGCGAGAAGGACGCGTACACCATGCGCATCGAGGAGGCCGTGCGCCTCGCGAAGGCGATGGAGAACGAGAACCTCACCGAACTCCACATCGTCAACGGCCTGCACCCCAACCTGCCCTGGCGCTACTACCCGCGCTCGCTCTCCGAGCTGAAGAAGGCGCTGCCGAACGTCTCGCTCAAGGCCTTCACCGCCACCGAGATCCACCACTTCGAGACCATCTCGGGCCTGTCGGCCTCCGAGATCCTCGACGAGCTGATCGAGGCCGGTCTGGAGTCCCTGACCGGCGGCGGCGCCGAGATCTTCGACTGGGAGGTCCGGCAGCACATCGTGGACCACAACACCCACTGGGAGGACTGGTCCCGGATCCACCGGCTCGCGCACGAGAAGGGTCTGAAGACCCCGTGCACGATGCTCTACGGCCACATCGAGGAGCCGCGTCACCGCGTGGACCACGTGCTGCGGCTGCGCGAGCTCCAGGACGAGACCGGCGGCTTCCAGGTCTTCATCCCGCTGCGCTACCAGCACGACTTCGTCGACATGCAGGACGGCAAGGTCCGCAACAAGCTCCAGGCGCGCACCACGATGGCGACCGGCGCCGAGGCCCTGAAGACCTTCGCGGTCTCCCGGCTGCTCTTCGACAACGTGCCGCACGTCAAGGTCTTCTGGGTCATGCACGGCGTGCAGACCGCGCAGCTGGCGCTCCAGCACGGCGCGGACGACATGGACGGCTCGGTCGTCGAGTACAAGATCACGCACGACGCCGACAACTACGGCACGCCGAACAAGCTCACCCGGGAGGACCTCCTGGAGCTGATCCAGGACGCGGGCTTCCGGCCGGTCGAGCGCAACACGCGCTACGAGATCATCCGCGAGTACCCCGGCCCGGACGCCTCGCGCCGCGAGTCGCCGCAGCCGATGCGGGTCTGAGGACCCACGGCGGACGTCACGTCAGCCGGAGCAGCATGGTGATGTCGTCGCGGTCGTCGCCGGGGGCCACCCGGATGGCGGCCGGGACGCGTCCGACCTCCTTGTAGCCGGCGCGCGCGTAGAAGGCGTCCACGCCGGTGCCGCCGCGCACGCCCAGCCGGATCGCCTCGATGTGCTCCAGGCCCTCGCCGGTCCGGACCGCCTCCTCGACCGCGGCCATCAGGTCGAGTCCGTACCCCTTGCCCTGGTGCCGGGGATGCACCATCACCGTGTAGAGCCACAGCCAGTGGGCCATCAGCCGGTGGCCGTTCTGCGCGAGGAAGGCGGTGGCGGCGATCCTGCCCTCCTCGTCCCGGCCGACCAGCAGCCGCGTGGTGCCCTCGGCCATGCCGGTCAGGTGCTTGAGCAGCGCGGGCCGGATCTCCTCCGGGGTCACGGGCGGGACGAAGCCGACGGCGCCGCCGGCGTTGCTGACGTCCGCCCAGAGGGCGAGGACGCCGTCGCGCAGCTCGCGGTCGACGGCCGGATCCAGCTGGAACGTAAGACTCATAGCCGGAGATTACCTATTACCGGCAGGGGCCTCAAGGGGATTCCGGGCCCCCCTCCGGGCCGCCGGTCCGCCCCGTGCTTCACTGGAGGGACGCTCGTCCGGTATGGGAGGAACACGCACATGCTCCGCTACACCCTGATGCGCCTCGGCATCTTCGCCGGCAGCTTCCTCGCGCTGTGGGGCCTGGTCTACGTCGGCGTGCTGCCGCGCGGCCTCGGCGACTCCAACTTCCTCTGGGTCCTGCTGCTCTCCCTCGTCGTCTCCGCGCCGCTCAGCTTCGTGCTGCTGCGCAAGCAGCGGGACGACATGAGCGCGCAGATCGTGGAGCGGGTCGACCGGGCGAAGGGCCGCCTGGAGGCCAACCGCTCGGCGGAGGACGCGGCGTAACGCGCCTGCGCCGCTCTGCGCCGCTCCGCGCCGACCGATTCGTCCCGACCCCGGACGGGTGCCTTCGAAGGCTCCCGCCTGGGGTTTTCTGCGTTTCGCAGGGGTTTCGGCCCGCTGTGGCGCGATCTTGCCTCAAAGAATGGCTTTGAGGTTCTCAAAGTTCAAGTGTTAACGTAGTCGACATGACGACACCAGTGCGCTTTCCTCCTGCCCCGGGCACCCCGCTCGTGGCGCGCCTGCACGTCGATCTGTGCCGCTGTATGTCCGCGGTCTGTTGCCGCGAGCTCTGACCCGGCATCATGCAGCGGCGCCCGCGCTTCGAGCGCGTGTGAGTGCCGCACACCCGTCCCCGTATTTCCCCGATACGCACCACTGGAGTGTGTCCGTGTCCGCGTCCTCGTCCGCGCCCGTGACGAAGTCCCGCATACCCAAGGTCCCGTTCTGGGCCCAGATCGTCGCCGGTCTCGTCCTCGGCGTCCTGCTCGGCTGGCTCGCCCGCAGCCAGGACGTCAACTGGCTCAAGGAGACCCTGAGCCAGGTCGGCGGCATCTTCGTCCAGCTGCTGAAGCTGGCCGTCGCCCCGCTCGTCTTCTTCGCGATCCTGGTCTCCATCACCAACCTGAGGAAGGTCAACAACGCGGCGCGGCTCGCCGCGCAGACCCTCGTCTGGTTCATGATCACCTCGCTGATCGCGGTCGCCATCGGCCTCGCCATCGGCCTGATCACGAACCCGGGCGCCGGCACCGGCCTCACCCCGAAGGACGGCAAGCTCCCCGAGCACCAGGGCAGCTGGATCGACTTCCTCACCGGCATCGTGCCGACCGACGTCATCACGCCCTTCACCGAGCTGAACGTCCTGCAGATCGTCTTCATGGCCGCCGTCGCCGGCATCGCCGCGCTCAAGCTCGGCGAGAAGGCCCAGCCGATTCTGTCCCTCTCCGAGTCCGTCCTGGAGCTGCTCCAGAAGGCCCTGTGGTGGGTCATCCGGCTCGCCCCGATCGGCACCGCCGGCCTCATCGGCCGCGCCATCGTGAACTACGGCTGGGACCTCATCGGCAAGTACGCCACCTTCACCGCCGACGTCTACATCGGCTGCGCCCTGGTCCTCTTCGGCGTCTACCCGCTGCTGCTCGCGACCGTCGCCAAGCTGAACCCGATCCAGTTCTTCAAGGGCGCCTGGCCCGCCATCCAGCTGGCCTTCGTCTCCCGCTCCTCGGTCGGCACCATGCCGGTCACCCAGCGGGTCACCGAGCGCCTCGGCGTCCCGAAGGAGTACGCCTCCTTCTCCGTGCCGTTCGGTGCCACCACCAAGATGGACGGCTGCGCCGCGATCTACCCGGCGCTCGCCGCGATCTTCATCGCGCAGATCTTCGACGTCCAGCTGGGCGTCAAGGAGTACCTGCTGATCGCCTTCGTCTCGGTCATCGGCTCGGCGGCCACCGCCGGCCTCACCGGCGCGACGGTCATGCTCACCCTGACCCTGTCCACGCTCGGCCTCCCGCTGGAGGGCGTCGGCCTGCTCATGGCGATCGACCCGATCCTCGACATGATGCGCACCGCCACCAACGTGGCCGGCCAGGCCCTGGTCCCGGTCATCGTCTCGGCCCGCGAGAAGATCCTGGACGTCAACGCCTACGAGTCCGCCTCGGCCTCCCCGGTCGACGACCTGGACCCGGCCCCGTCCGCCGACCAGAAGACCCCGGTCCCGGCAGCCGCCTGACCCGCCGCCCACCCAGGCCTTCGAGGCCCGCACCCCTGGAGGGGGTGCGGGCCTCGGTCGTTGTCTCTCGGGAGGTCGTTTATTCGTCGGAGTGACGGCAAAGCCCCGAACCTCGTTGGCTCCTCTCCTTGTTCTGCGATGCTGGAGGTCGATCGAGAGGGGCCGCAGCGATGCAGTGGAAGATCCACGGGGAACGTCCGATCTACGAGAACAGCTGGGTGAACCTGTGGCTCACCGACGTCGAGACCCCGGACGGCAACCGCTGGGAGCACCACGTCGTCAAGCTCCGGCACCTGGCGGTGGCCGCTGTCGTCAACGAGCGGCGCGAAGTTCTCATGATGTGGCGGCATCGCTTCATCACGGACGCCTGGGCGTGGGAGCTGCCCATGGGACTGGTCGAGGAGGGCGAGACTCCTGCTGAGGCGGCGGCCCGTGAGGTGCTGGAGGAGACGGGCTGGCGCCCGGGCCCCATCAAGCCGCTGATCTACGCCGAGCCGGCGAACGGCATCACCGACTCCCAGCACCACGTCTTCCGGGCCGACGGGGCGGCGTACGAGGGTCCGCCAACCGAGAAGAACGAGTCGGACCGGATCGAGTGGATCCCGCTGGCCGACGTGCGGGGGATGATCGACCGCCGCGAGATCGTCAGCAGTGGCTCTCTGGTCGGGCTGCTCTATGTGCTCATGGACGAAGCGATCCGCTGACCTGACGGGGCAGCACCTCCCGGAGCCGGGACTCGAACGCCACCGCGGCGGGTTCGCGACGGAAGGGCTCCAGCTGCTCGTAGAACTCGCGGAGGTGGCCGGCGACTCGTTGCGAGCTGACGGCCGCTGCCGGGACAAGGGCGTCCACGGCCGTGTGGCACGCCTCGTCGAGTTTGCCCCGCTGGAGCTGAGTGCGGGCGAGCCAGAAGGCGTGGAAGGCGCGGCCTCGGTGGTTCGTCTGGTGTTCCCGGCGCAGGGCGTCCGTGATGAGGGGCTCGGCGAGGGCGGCTTCGCCCAGGCGACCGTGCGCGATGCCGGTGTCGACGATCAGCTTCGGCTCGTCGAAGTAGGCGACCCAGGCCGGGTCCGGGTCGCTGGTGCTGATCCGGCCGAACTGGGTGTGGGCTTCCGAGATCGCGGTGTGGGTCGCGCCGCGGTTGCCAAGGGTGGCGTGGGCGAAGGCTTCGCGCATCGCGAGCATGGCCAGCACACGCGGTGTCGTTCCGGCGGCTGCTCGGGCCTGGTCCTGGGCGGCCGTGACGAGGGCGAGGGCGTCGCCGGGTTTGTCCTGGTAGGTGGCCTGGAGGCTCATGCAGGCGAGGACGTTGGCCATGAACTGGCGGTCGTCGATGGCCTTGGCCAGTCCGAGGGCTTCGGTGAAGTAAGAGCGTGCCTGGTTGTACTGGCGGGCGTCGAAGTAGGTCCATCCGGTGAGCCGGGCCAGTTCGGCCGCGATGCCGTGCAGGCCGTCCCGCAGAGGAGCCGGACGCTGCTCCTTGAGGAGGTCGACGACGTAGCGGAGCTGGCCGACGACCGCCGGCCGTAAGGTCTCGCCGCCGTGCTCGTCGTCCCGGCGCCAGTAGTCCGTGATCGACGAATGCAGCGCGTCCAGCGTCGAGGCGCTGAGATCCCGCTCGGCCGCCAGGGCGAGGATGCTGTCGACGTCCGCCCCCGGTAGTCCGGCGGCCAGTGGTCCGACGGCTGAGGGGGCCGGTACCTCACCCGGCTCGCGGGGTGTGACCGTCAGGCTGCGCGGCGTCTCCCAGGAGCGTCGGGCAAGGCCGAGCATGTGTCCGGGGATGCGCAGCCCGTCCGAGATCCGTTCGATCACGTCCATGTGCAGCAACTGCCGTCGTCCGGCGATCACCTCGCCCACGCGGCTCGGGGTCAGGTCGCAGCGCCGCGCGATCATCGACGGATGGATGCCTGCTCGTGCCTTGACCAGCTGAAAGATGCGGCCGAAGTCTCTGGCCTGGCATGCCTCGATCATCACTGGGTCCGTGAGCAGGCTGACCGGGAGTTCCTTCGAGCGAGATGGCTCGGGCATCGGGCACGCTCCGACATGAGGACTACGGATCGCTGCACTTGGTCAACCGAGCGTGATGTTACCCAAGTTGGGTAATCCGCTTGGCCTTTCTGGCCGTGCCCGCAGATCGCGATGCTCCTGACCATGACGAACGGACAGGACAACGTACGGATGACGTTGCGGGTCTCCCGCGACTCCGGCCAGACGTGGGGACCTCGTACGGAGGTACGCGTGGGCGAGGACCCGGTGGTCCCGGAGAACCCGGGCCGCTACCCGCCGTGCGTCTGCCCCCGGTGCTCGCAGCAGGCCCGGAACTCCGTCGCGTCCTTCCGGATGGTGTCGTGATGCGGTGCGTGCACTGGCGCCGGGTGCCCCTCGACCTGGCGCGGGAAGCGCGGGAGAAGTCGGCCGCTACGTACATCGACAGGGCCGTGCAGTGCCAGCTGTCCGCGCACGACGAAGGTGAGCACTTCGGTCTCCTCACCGACGCCGCCGCATACGGGACCGCACTGTGGCTGCGCTGGAGCGGGCCGGACGAGACGGAACTTGTCGTACTGCCGGACTGCCCGGTGGCCGCCCAGGGGCCCGACGGCGAGGGCTGCTGTCTGTTCGCCGACCACTCTGAACAGCACACCTGGGAAGACGTCCTGGAGGGGGTCTCGTGCACCAGCTGATCGCGAGCCTGCACAAGTCCCGGCGCCCTCGATCGCCTCGAAACGAACAGTGCGGGGACTGCGGTGGCAGCGGCGCCAACTCGTCCGGCAAGACCTGCGGCACCTGCAACGGCTTGGGCGAGATCCACTGCCGCGTCGGCCACCAGCAGTTCCGTGTGCTGTCCCGCTCCGTGATCCGGAAGGAGGGCCACCGATGGCCCACGCTCTGATCGCCTCCCCGTTCCTCGACGGACACCTTCTCCTCAAGCCGGGAGCGCGGGCTGGCGCCCGCATCTCCGCCGACCACTACGAGGGCCTGCGCCAGGCCGCCACCGAGGGTGAGTCGCTCCCAGCCTGGGCAGTGCAGACCGCCGCCGACGTGTGGGGCCTGGACCTGGGTGGCCAGACCGCGCAGGGCACCGTGCTGGTGCGCGAGCCGTCCCCGTACGGCTACTGCCGGGCCTCCTGGGAGATCAACCTCGGCTGCAACTTCGGCTGCAAGCACTGCTACCTCGGCGAGCGGCCCTTCTCCGGCCTCGGCTGGGAGGAGAAGGTGCGGCTGTTGGACATCATGCGCGAGGCCGGTGTCCTCTGGCTCCAGATCACCGGCGGTGAGCCCACCATGGACCCGGACTTCCAGGGTGCCTACCGGTACGCCTGGCAGGTCGGGATGATGCTCACCATCTCCACCAACGGCTCGCTGCTCTGGCGGCCGGACCTCCTCAAGCTCTTCCGCGACTGCCCGCCTTACCGGCTGGTGGTGAGCATGTACGGGGCGAGTGAGGAGTCCTTCGACACGCTCACCCAGCGCCGTGGCGCATGGAAGGTGTTCCGGCGCGGCATGGACGCCGCCCGTGAGGCAGGGCTTCCACTGCGCATCAACGTCGTGGTGACCGAGGACAACGCCTCCGAGGCCGACGAGATGGCCGCCCTCGCCGACGAGTGGAACGTCGAGAACCACGCGTACACGAACATGACGCCCACGATCTACGGCGGTGGTGAGCCGCTGCTCGCCCAGTCCGCCGCTCACCTGCGGCAGCGCAAGCCGTTCGCCGGCTGCAACGCGGGACACACCTTCTTCCACGCCGACCCGCACGCCAAGGTCTCGATCTGCAAGGTCGGCCGCGACGACCAGATCGACCTGATGGCCGAAGGCATCGACGGCCTCACCCGGCTCGGCGCCATCGCCGACCGCCTCATGCTTCGCACCGGTGGGTGCGAGGGCTGCGCCCTGTCCGGCACCTGCCGGGTCTGCCGCCCCCTGGCCAAGCACTACCAGGAGGCCAAGGCGCCGCTGCAGAGCTACTGCCAGCACGGAGACAAGGAGAACACCTCATGACCCCGCCCGTACCGGTGACCATCCTCCCCGGCCCGCCGACCTCGGCCCGCCACGCCGCCCCGCCCGTCGCGACCGCGTCGATCACTGCCGTCCAGGACCTCGACGTGATCGTGGAGAGCGCGGAGTGCTCCTGCGACGCTGGGGACGACAACCCCCACTGACCAACACGATCCGGTCAGCTCCGTTCAGGCCCCGGCGTACTCGCGCCGGGGCCTGAGCCCTGCCCGTCTCACCGCTAGGGTGCCGCTCATGTTCTTCCGCTGGGACTGGCTCCGGCCCCAACTGACCGCGCCGATTGTGCCGACCCTCGGGCCTGTCCATCCCGACATCCTGACGGCCAAGATCTTCGAGGACGTCCTGCGGGCGGCCGAAACCGGGGACTTCCTGCCCTACGACAAGGACCGGCGGTGGGGTGGCGGGAAGGATGAGAGAGTCCTCCACGAGGACGTGGTTCACCAGCCGGAGCGCACGCTCGTTCCCACCTTGATGCGACGCGGACGCGGCAGCGTGAAGGTCTTCGCCTACGGGCTCCGCGACAGCGTCGTGGAGGAGGCCGCCGACCTGGCCGCAAAACTCGCCGCCGTGCACGACGTGGTCGGCGCCCGAGTCGTGAGGCCCCTCGGTCCCGAGACCGCGCACCCGCACGGCACCCGCATCCAGCTGAAGGATTTCACCGCCGGCTCCTGCCCCGCCCCCGGTGGCCCGGTCCGGCCCGTCACCGGCTGGCCGACCGCCGTGCAGGAGACCTTCGCCCCGTTCGCCGAGACCATGGCGGGCGATGGTCTGGCATTCCTCCACGCCCGGATGCAGGCAGGCCGGTGCGGCCCGGTTCTCGCCGCCGCGATCGAGGACCGCATCGTGGGCGCGATCGGCCCCATGGAGATCCAGCCCGACGCCATGGGACGCCCTCAACTCATGCCCCAGTACTTCGCCGTCCTGCCCGAGGCTCGAGGCCAGGGCCTGGGACGCGTCCTGTGGCGAGCGGCGATGCACTGGGGCCGGTCCAACGGCGCCGCCTACCAACTCCTCCAGACCGAGGTCGGCGGCCCCTCCGACCGGCTGTGCCAGGCCGAAGCACTCACCTCCCTCGGCTTCACCCACACCACGTCGGCGTAACTCCCGATCGAGGCCCGGTCGGATCGTGGCGCGGCGCGTGACGATCGGGCTTTCGCCGATCCCCGGCTGTTGCTGTCCTGGCGGGACGTCGCCCGCGGCGCTGCCCCCGGTGAGCTGCGATGGCTGCGGGCGGGCGATCCGCGGCCGGGGTTCCGGGGCGTCGTGCGTGGGCTGCGGGTGGGTTGTCGGGGCCGCATAGGGTGGGGCGCGTGGCGGGGACGAAGAGGCTGCCGCGCGAGGTGCGCGAGCGGCAGATGATGGACGCGGCCGTGCGGACCTTCGGGCGGCGGGGGTACCAGGCGGCGTCGATGGACGAGATCGCCGAGCTGGCGGGGGTGTCGAAGCCGCTGGTCTATCTGTATCTGCACTCCAAGGAGGAGCTGTTCACCGCGTGCATCCGGCGCGAGTCCGAGGCGCTGCTCGGGGTGGTCGCCGCCGCCGTGGAGGGCGACGGGCCCGCGGAGGAGCGGCTGCGGGCCGGCGTCCTGGCCTTCTTCACGCACACCGCCGAACACCCCGACTCCTGGGCGGTGTTGAGCCGCCAGGCGCGGGCGCACGGCGAGCCGTTCGCCACCGAGGCCGAGCGGATGCGGGAGCGGATCACCGGGTACGTGGGGCAGCTCGTCGCCGCCGCCGCGCAGGGGTCCTGCGATGCGGAGGGGCTCGCGCAGGCGCTGGTCGGCGCCGCCGAGGCGCTGGCGAACTGGGCGAACGGGCGGCCCGGGGTGCCGCCCGAGCGGGCGGCCGAGACCCTGATGGGGCTGGTGTGGCGCGGGCTGGGAAGCCTGGTGCCGGATCTGTCCAAATCCCTTTCCACGCCCTAGATTTACTCGGAAGTAAGGTTACTGTCCGGTTCTCCCGCCCGAGGAGCCGCACGTGCCCGTCCCCGAGCCACCGCGCGAGCCGCACTCCGCGCCGCAGCACGAGCCGCACTCCGCGTCGCGGTACGGACCGCGGCCCGCGCCCCAGCCCGAGCTGGTCCGCGTCGACGGCATCGTGCGGGAGGCCTCCGTGCCGGCCCTCGTGCCGCCGCCCCGCCGCGGCTCCCTCGCCGACCTGCCCTACGACACCGCCCGCGCCGAACCCGCCGTCCCGCTCTTCTCCCGCAAGGATCCCGACGGCACCTGGACCGACGTCAGCGCCGCCGCCTTCGCCGCCGAGGTGCACTCCGTCGCCAAGGGGCTCGTCGCCCAGGGCCTGCGCCCCGGCGACCGCCTCGCCCTGATGGCCCGCACCCGCTACGAGTGGACCCTGCTCGACTTCGCGGCCTGGGCCGCCGGACTCGTCACCGTCCCGCTCTACCCCACCTCCTCGGCGTACCAGGTCCGCTGGATCCTCCAGGACTCCGGCGCCGCCGCCTGCGTCGTCGAGGACGCCGCCCAGGCCCGGCTCGTCTCCGGCGAACGCCGCCAACTGCCCTCCCTCGGCCAGCTCTGGGTGCTCGACACCGGCGCCGTCGGCCAGCTGCGGGCCGCCGGAGCCCGGGTCGCCGACGAGGCCGTCACCGCCCGCCGCGGGCTGCTCACCCCGCAGACCCTCGCCACCCTCATCTACACCTCCGGCACCACCGGCCGCCCCAAGGGATGCGCCCTCACCCACGCCAACTTCCTCGCCGAGGTCGACAACGCCGTCGCCCTCCTCCACCCCGTCTTCCGCTCGGCCACCAAGGAACCCGCCTCCACCCTGCTCTTCCTGCCGCTCTCCCACGTCTTCGGGCGGATGGTCGCCATCGGCTGCGTCCGCGCCCGGGTCCGGGTCGGGCACGCGCCGAGCGTCGAGGGCGACGGACTCCTCGCCGACCTCGCCTCCTTCCGGCCCACCTTCCTCCTCGCCATCCCCTACGTCCTGGAGAAGGTCTTCCACACCGCCCGCGCCACCGCCGAACGCTCCGGCCGCGCCGCCGCCTTCGACCGCGCCGCAAGGATCGCCGAGCGCTACGGACAGAGCACGGCCGCCGCCGCCCGCCCCGCCCTGGGCCTGCGGGCCGCCCACGCGCTCTACGAACCGCTCGTCTACAAGCGCATCCGGGCCGTGCTCGGCGGCCGCGTCCGGCACGTCATCAGCGGCGGCTCCCCGCTCGGCGCCCGGCTCGCCGAGTTCTACTCCGGCGCCGGCATCGAGGTCTACGAGGGGTACGGCCTGACCGAGACCACCGCCGCCACCACCGTCACCCCGCTGCACGGACCGCGCCCCGGCACCGTCGGCCGCCCGCTGCCCGGCACCGCCGTGCGGATCGCCCGGGACGGCGAGATCTGGGTCCGGGGCGGGCACGTCTTCGCCGGCTACTGGGACTCCCAGCGCGGGGTCGCCCTGCCGTACACCGACGAGGGCTGGTTCCCCACCGGAGACCTCGGTTCCCTCGACGACGAGGGCCATCTGCGGATCACCGGCCGCAAGAAGGACATGATCGTCACCTCCGCCGGCAAGAACGTCGCCCCCGCCCCGCTCGAGGACTGGCTGCGCGCCCACCCGCTGATCGCCCAGTGCATGGTCCTGGGCGACCACCGCCCGTACGTCACGGCGCTCGTCACCCTCGACCACGAGGGGCTGCTGCACTGGCGCCGGATGCGCCGCAAGGACCACCTCGCCCTGTGGGAACTCGTCCGCGACCCCGAACTCCTCGCCGTCGTCCAGCGGGGCGTCGACGACGCCAACCGGCTGGTCTCCCGGGCCGAGTCGATCCGCGCCTTCCGCGTCCTGAGCACCGAGTGGACCGAGTCGAGCGGCCACCTCACCCCGTCGCTGAAGCTGAAACGGCGGGCGGTGCTGCGGGACTTCGCCAAGGAGGTCGACGAGATGTACGACAACGGGCGCTAGGTCCTGTCCGGAAAGTGGCGTCGTTTGCCCGCAGGGCAGGGCTCGCGGTGTCTGGTGCGTGCGATCGCAAGGCGGAGGTGGGGGTACCTCCCCGGCCGCCAGGCCGAGGGGGCGGAGACATGGCTTGCCATGGCGACCGACGACAACGCGGCGTGGGGGCACCTCCCGTGCCCGCAGGGCTACGGGGGAGTGCGTGCCAGGCGCCGCGAGCCAGGCGAAACTTTCCGGACAGGGCCTAGGGCCAGAGGAGTTCGCGCGTCCAGCGCTTCCCGCCCTCGGCCCGGCGGTAGCGGAGCCGTACGTGCCGGCGGCGTTCGTCGCCCTGGAAGAACTCGACCTCCTCGGGCTCCAGCACGTAGAGCGTCCAGCTCTCCGCGTGCGCCTCCGGCTCCCGGTGGGCCCGGTCCCAGGCGGCCTCGCTCGCCCGGGCCAGCGCGTCGAGGGACTCCAGCGGCTCGCTCTGGTGGCCCACGAGCGCGGAGGCGAGCGCCCCGGGGGTGCGGGCGTGCAGGTCCGCGTACGCCTCCTCGGGCGTCCCGGTCACCACCCGGCCCCGCACCCGCACCTGGCGGCCGCGCACCGGCCAGTAGAAGACGAGCGCCGCCTCGGGCCGGGCGGCCAGCTGGCGGCCCTTGGCGCTGCCGGCGTGCGAGGCGAAGTGCCAGCCGCGGGCGTCCGCCCCGTGCAGCATCACGATCCGCACGTCGGGGCGCCCGGCCGCGTCGGCGGTGGCCAGGGACAGGGTGTGCGGCTCGACCGCGCCTGCTTCGACCGCCTCGGTGAACCAGCCGTGGAAGAGCGCCACCGGCTCCTCCGGCACGTCCGCCGGGTCGAAGCCAGGCAGCTCGGTGTCCCACACCCGCAGAGACCGCAGGGCCTCCTGAAAACGCCGTTCGTCGTCCATGGCGTCCATCATGGGCCCCCGGCCGCCCGCTCAGGCGCTCGCGCGGCCGGTCGCGTACGCCTCGTACTCCTTCAACGGGATCGCGTTCGCCGCCTTCTGGATGTCGTCGCGGATCTTCTTCGCGATCAGGTTCTTCCACGGGGTCCTCGGCAGCGTCCGCACCATGAACATGCGCAGGGCGATCTTCCACCGGGTGTCCACGACCATCTCCTTCACGAAGCCCTCCGCCATCCGCTGGTTGAGCTCGACGCCCGGCCGCATCACGCGCTCGTACTCCGCGAACGCCCGCCGGTGGTCGCCGCCCGCCGCCGCCAGCTCGCCCGCGAGGACGTACGCGCCGGTGAGGGCGAGCCCGGTGCCCTGGCCGGAGGCGGGGGAGGCGCAGTGGGCGGCGTCGCCGAGCAGCACGACCCGGCAGCGCGACCAGCGGTCCATCTCGATCAGGCTGATCGAGTCGAAGTAGAAGTCGTCGGCGTCCGCCGCGTGTCCGAGCAGCCGGGGGATCTCCCAGCCGTCGCCCGCGAACGCCTCGCCGAGCAGGCGCTTCTGGGTGGCGACGTCCCGGTGGTGATACGGGAGTTCCCCGGGCGAGCGGAAGACGAAGAGGTTCTTCGCGGAGCTCTCGCCGGCCGAGCTGTAGACGCACACCAGCTTGCCGGGCAGGGCGTGGTAGGTCTCCCAGCGGGTCAGCCCCAGGTGGTTGGGCGCGGTGTAGATGGAGATGTACGCGCCGAGGTGGCGCTTGAAGCGCCGCTCGTCGCCGAAGACCAGGCGCCGGGTGTTCGAGTGCATCCCGTCCGCGCCGACCACCAGGTCGAAGCGGCGCCGGGCGCCGCTCGCGAAGACGACGTCCACGCCGTCGCCGTCGTCGTCGAGCGAGGCGATGGAGTCGCCGAAGACGTACTCGACCTCGTCGCGGGTGCGCTCGTACAGGATGCGGGCCAGGTCGCCGCGCATGACCTCGTCGTCCCCCTCGGCCCGCCCGCCGAAGATGTCGGCGGGCAGCTCGCCGATGGTGCGCCCGGTGTCGTCGACGTACGAGCCGCCGGCCATGTCGGTGGAGTGGGCGCGGACCGCGTCGAGGATGCCGAGCCGGCGGCAGACCTCGATCGCGGTGCCGCGGATGTCGACCTTGTAGCCGCCGGCGCGCAGCTCGGGCGCGCGCTCGACGACGGTGGGGGCGAAGCCGTGGCGCTTGAGCTGGAGGGCGAGGGCCGGACCGGCGACGGAGGCGCCGGAGATCAGGACGGTGCGGGCAGCGCGCATGGCAGGACTCCTTGTCGGGTGACGCGGGGCGGGCCGCCCGGCCCCGCACCGACGACTATACGGATGTCCTACACGACTGTCTATGACGTATGTATAGATCGAGGGGATGGTGAGGCCCGGGGCTCGGCCCCGGGTCGGGGGCGGGCTCAGCCCCGGCCGAGCACCACCGTCCCCGAGGAGCAGAACCAGCCGCCCGTGCCCGAGGCCACCGCCAGCTCCGGCAGTGAGCCGTCCGGCCTGCGCACCTGGACGCCCGGCGCCTCGCCGCGCAGTTGTCGCACCGCCTCGACCAGCAGGAACAGGCCCCGCATCCCCGGGTGGCAGGCCGAGAGGCCGCCGCCGTCGGTGTTCACCGGGATGCGGTCCTTCTCCGCGAAGAAGGCCCCGCCCTCGCCCTTCGGGCAGAAGCCGAGGTCCTCCAGCGTCACCAGGGTCATGTAGGTGAAGGCGTCGTAGACCTCGGCCACCTCGACGTCCGCGGGCCGCACCCCGGCCCGTTCGAAGGCCAGCCGGCCGCTGACCGCCGCCGGCGAGACGGTGAACTCCGCCCACTCCGACATCGTGGTGTGCGAGACGTGCTCGCCCGTGCCGAGGATCCAGACCGGGGCCTTCGCCGTGTCCGGCACGTACTCCTCGGCCGCCAGCAGCACCGCGCAGCCGCCGTCGCTGCGGATGCAGCAGTGCAGCTTGGTGAACGGGTCGGCGATCATCGGGCCGCCCAGCACGTCGTCGACCGTGATCGGCTCGCGGAACATCGCCTCCGGGTTGTGCGCCGCGTTCGCCCGCGCCTCGACGGCGACCGCCGCGAGCTGCTCCAGGCTCGTGCCGTACTCGTGCATGTGACGGCGCGCGGCCATCGCGTACTTGGCGATCAGGCTGTGCCCGTACGGCACCTCGAACTGCAGCGGGCCGCGCGAGCCGAAGGAGAGGTTGCCCGTGCGGCGGCGCGCCCGGATGTCGGCGCGGGCGGTGGAGCCGTAGACGAGCAGCACCGCGTTCGCGTGCCCGGCGGCGATCGCGTCGGCGGCGTGTGCCGCCATGACCTCCCAGGTCGCGCCGCCGACCGAGGTGGAGTCCACCCAGCGCGGACGCAGCCCCAGGTACTCGGCGACCTCCACCGGGGCGAGGACGCCGAGGCCCGCCGAGGCGAGGCCGTCGATCACGGAACGGTCCAGGCCGCTGTCCGCGAGCGCGCGGCGGGCGGCCTGGGCGTGCAGGGCGTAGGGAGTGGCCTCGTCGACCCGGCCGCTGTCGGAGAGGGATATACCGACGACGGCGACGCGACGGCGGTCCCGTGATGTGGTGGGCATGAATCTGACGGTACATCAGATACGGCCGGATCCGGAGGGCCCCGGCGGGCCGTGCTTCCACCCCGCCCGGGATGCGGCCGGATCCGGAGGGCCCCGGCGGGCTGTGCTTCTGCCTGGCCGGGCCCTAATATGACGGCCCGTCAGATACGGAGGGGAGCCCCAGCCCATGGACAGCGCCGCCACCGACCCCGAAGAGCACCGGGAGATCCGCCGCACCCTGCGCGAACTCCTCGCCAAACGCGCCGGCCCCGCCGACACCCGCGCCGCCGTCGCCACCCCCGAGGGATACGACACCGGACTCTGGGCCACCCTGGCCGGCACCCTGGGCCTGCCCGGCCTCGCCCTCCCCACCGCCTACGGAGGAGCCGGCTGCGGACCCGCCGAACTCGCCCTCGCCTGCGAGGAGACCGGCCGCACCCTCACCCCCACCCCGCTGCTCGCCACCGGCGTCCTCGCCGCCCCGCTCATCGCCGCCCTCGGCACCGAACGACAGCGCTCCGCACTCCTGCCCCGGATCGCCGACGGCAGCCTGACCTGCGCCCTCGCCCTGCCCGGCGGCTCCCTCCCGCTCGCCCTCGGCCTCACCGGCGACAACACCGCCACCCCCTGGGCGGGCGGCGGCCGGGCCGGCGGCGTCCAGGCCGTCCCCGCGCCCGGCGGCGAGGGCTGGACGCTCTACGGCGAGGCCGGGCACGTCCTCGACGGACACAGCGCCGGACTGCTCCTCGTCGCCGCCCACGCCGGCGGCTTCCCGCGCAGCCGCACCCTGCTCCTCCTCGTCCGGACGGACGGCGCCGAACCGGTCCCCGGCCTCGTCCGCCGCCGCGAACCCACCCTCGACCTCACCCGCCCCCAGGCCACCGTCCAACTCCGCGACGTCGGCGCCGAACTGCTCGGCGAGGAACCCCTCGACGTCCCCGGAGCGCTCGCCGCCACCGGCCGCACCGCCGCCGTCATGCTCGCCGCCGAGGCCGTCGGAGCCGCCCGCGGCGCCCTCGACCGGACCGTCGAACACACCGCCACCCGCGAGCAGTTCGGCCGCCCCATCGGCTCCTTCCAGGCGGTCAAGCACCGCCTCGCCGACCTCCTCGTCCAGATCGAGTCGGCCCGCTCGCTCACCCGCTGCGCCGTCGCCGACGGCGACCCCGTCTCCGCCGGACTCGCCCTCGCCCAGGCCCTCGACGCCCAGCGGGCCGCCGCGGCCGAGACGATCCAGCTGCACGGCGGCATCGGCATCACCTGGGAACACGACGCCCAGCTGTACCTCAAGCGGGCGACCGCCGACGAACTCCTCTTCGGCCCCGCCGTACGGCTCCGGGCCCGCGCCGCCGAACGGGACGGCCTCCTCGGGGCGGACGGGGCGGTGGCCTGATGCCGGTCGGACTCCGCCTGATCCAGAAGGTCTCCTCGACCCGCGCCTTCGCGAAGGTCGCGCCCCGCGTCATCCCCGCCGTGGACCGCGCCGTGCACCGGCTCACCGGCGGAAAAGTGCTGCTCAGCGCCCGGATGCTGCCCGGCGTGGTGCTCACCGCGAAGGGCGCGAGGACCGGGCGGCCCCGGACCACCCCGCTCGCCTGCATGCCCGAGGGCGAGGGCAGCTGGCTGCTCGTCGGCTCCAACTTCGGGCGCCCCGGCCACCCCTCCTGGACCGCCAACCTGCTCGCCCACCCCGACGCCCACATCAGCTGGCGCGGCGAGACCATCGCCGTACGGGCCGGACTGCTCACCGGCGAGGAACGCGCCGAGGCCTGGCGGGCGGCGCTCGTCTTCTGGCCGCCCTACGCCACGTACCAGGCGCGGATCGAGCGCGAGATCCGCCTCTTCCGGCTGACGCGCGTGGGGCCCCAGGGGTGAAAGCAGAACGGCGGCGGTCTCCCGTACGACCTCGGGGAGGGGTACGGGACGACCGCCGCCGGCGCGACAGGACGGGTGAAGGGAGCTGGGGGCTGGGGCTGGGGGAAGGGGGAAAGGGGAGGGGCGGGGCTACTTCGTGGGCTTCTTGCCCGTGATCCCCAGGTGCACCAACAGGGCGAGGTTCGGCTTGAGTTCGGCCTGCTTCACGCCCCAGGTCTGGAAGCCCTTCTGGTGGCCGGCGACCGCGGCCAGCATCGCCACCAGCGAGCCCGCCATCGCCGCGGGGCTGACGTCCTTGTCGACCTTGCCCTTCGACTGGAGCTCCTTCACCGCGTCCGTCAGGGAGTTGGTGACCGAGTTCAGGATCTTCATGCGGATCTTGTAGAAGCGCTTGTCGCCCTCCGCGGCCCCGAGGTCCACCACCCGCAGGATCGCGTCGTGCTTGCGCCAGAAGTCGAGGAATCCCTCGACCAGCTCCTCGGAGGTCTGCCAGCCGGCCTTGCCGACCCAGGAACGCCCGGCGACCAGATCGGTCAACCCGGCGCCGTCCTTGGCCATTTCCTCCGCGATCTCGAGGACGGCACCCTCGACGTCAGGGAAGTACTGGTAGAACGTCGCGGGCGACGTACCCGCCTTCCGGGCCACGTCGATGACCTTCACGTCCCGGTAGGGCGAGGAGCTGAGCATCTCACCGAGGCAGTCGAGCAGCTTCTGCCGCGTCGCCTGGCCGCGTCGTCCGGCCACGCGGCCGTCGACGGTGCGTACTTGTCCTGTCATGCCGTCAGCTTACCGAGGGGTGATCGACGCGCGATTCGGCCGACTGCAAATGGGGTGCACCCCCGGCTGAGGGCCGCCGAGCGACCCCCGGAGCCCTGCCTCCGCGTGCTCCCCGCAGGCCGCCCCCCTCATAAGGCTTATGAACAGCCTGTGGACAACTTCGGTGGACAAGCCAGGCGGGACAAGGGCTCCAGCCACCCAAAGGGAACGTATGTTTCATTTCGGGCGGGTGCGGGGCGGGCGGAGCCGACCCATTCTGGTGGCATGGCCGCATTCGCACAGGGCACCCCCTGCTGGGTGGACGCGCAGCTCCCCGACCTCGAAGGGGGCAAGCGCTTCTACGGTGAACTTTTCGGCTGGAGCTTCGACCCCTCGCGCGACGAGGCGCTGCTCGACGGCCGGCGCGTGGCCGGGCTCGTGCCCAAGCGGGACGGGCGGATGCCGACCACCTGGACCGTCTACTTGGCCGCCGACGACGCCGGGGCGCTGGCCGCCCGGGTGAAGGCGGCCGGCGGACGGATGGTGATGGAGCCCTACCCGGTCGGCCCCTTCGGGGTGCTCGCGCTCGCCGCCGATCCCGGCGGCGCCGTGCTCGGGCTGCGCCAGGCCGGTGACGAGGACGGCTTCGAGGTCACCGGCGAGCCCGGCTCCTTCTGCTGGATGGAGGTCTACACCCGGCAGCCGGAGGCGGTCGACACCTTCTACGCGAAGGTCTTCGGCTGGCTCGGCCGCCAGGTCGACCCCGCCGAGGAGGGGCGCGCGGAGGGCTTCGACTACCGGGTGTGGTCCCCGCCCGGCTCCCGGCCCGGCGACGACACCGCCTTCGGCGGCCGGGCCGTGATCACCGACGCCTTCCCGGCCGAGATGCCGGGCCACGTCCTCGTCTACTTCGCCGTCCGCGACTGCGACGAGGCCTGCGCGACCGCCGTCCGCCTCGGCGGCCGGGTCGCCGAGGGCCCGGTCGACACCCCGTACGGGCGCGTCGCCGTCCTCCACGACAACCAGGGCGCCCGCTTCGCGGTCCTGGCCGAGCCGACCCCGGCCCCGGCCGCGGAGTCGGCGGCGGACCGGACCGAGGAGCGGACCGACGGCCGGACCGGGGAGCGGGGCGGGGAGCCGGGGGCGGGGCCCGGACCCGAGCCCGGACCCGAGTCCGGACCCGAGCCGGCGACTGAGCCGGCGACGGAGCCAGGGGCCGAGCCCGCCCCCGTACGGGACACCGGAACCGCCCCCGTACGGGAGCCAGGAACCGCCCCCGTACGGGAGTCCGGAACCGCCACGGAGCGAACGAATCCGGCCACGGAGCGCGGCGACACGCCCCCCGCCCCGCGCTCCGATATGCGATAGGACACCCCGATCCGCCCCCGGGTTCGCAACCACCGCCCCGGACAGGAACAATCAGGGGCCACGGGGCCGTAATCTCATGGCCCTACGGGGAGGTGGCAGGCAAGTGGAGCAGCTGACGCAGCACGACCCGAGAAGGATCGGGCCCTTCGAGGTGCTGGGCCGGCTCGGCGCGGGCGGAATGGGCCTCGTCTATCTCGCGCGCTCGGCGTCCGGGCGGCGCGTGGCGATCAAGACCGTGCGGACGGAGCTCGCCGAGGACCAGCTGTTCCGGGTCCGCTTCACCCGGGAGGTCGAGGCCGCGCGCGCGGTCTCCGGCTTCTACACCGCGGCCGTCGTCGACGCCGATCCGCGCGCCGCCGTGCCGTGGCTCGCGACGGCGTACGTGCCCGCGCCCTCGCTCGAGGAGATAGTGAACGAGTGCGGGCCGCTCCCGGCCCAGGCGGTGCGCTGGCTCGCGGCCGGCGTCGCCGAGGCCCTGCAGTCCATCCACGGCGCCGGCCTCGTCCACCGCGACCTCAAGCCCTCCAACGTCCTCGTGGTCGAGGACGGCCCCCGGGTGATCGACTTCGGCATCGCGTCGGGCGTCTCCAACACGCGCCTGACCATGACCAACGTCGCCGTCGGCACCCCCGCCTACATGTCGCCCGAGCAGGCCCGCGACTCGCGCAGCGTCACCGGCGCCAGCGACGTCTTCTCGCTCGGCTCCATGCTGGTCTTCGCGGCCACCGGCCACGCCCCCTTCCACGGCGCGAACCCGGTCGAGACCGTGTTCATGCTGCTGCGCGAGGGCCCGGACCTGGAGGGCCTGCCCGACGAGCTGCGGCCGCTGATCGACGCCTGCATGCAGATGGACGTGGCCCAGCGCCCGACCCCGGCCGACCTCCAGGCCATGCTGGCCCCGCACCTCTTCGGCTCGGGCGAGGACGACAGCGGCACCGCCGCGGCCTGGCTGCCGCAGCGCGCCGTCGCCATGATCGAGACCCGCCGCGGCGGCCGCCCCGCCCCGCCGGCCCCGGCGCAGCCGCCGATGCCGCCGCGCCCGCCGCGCGAACCCGCCGCGCCGGGCGGCGACCCGCGCTTCCCGGGCGGGCGGCACGCCGGTCCGGCCGGCGACTCCGCGCCGGTGTCCGCGCCCGTGTCGGTGCCGGCCTCCGCGCCCGTGTCCGTACCCGCGTCGACGCCGTCCGCGGACCCCGGTCCGGTACGTCTGGCCGGCGCCGCGCTGCCGATCGGCCCCGGCCCGCGGGTGGCCGACACCCGCACCGCGCTCCGGGTCGGCCCCGGCTCCTCCGCCGACACGGCCACCGGCTGGATCCGGCCGCCCGGCGGCGGCGCGAACGGCGCCGAGCCGGGCCCGCCGCCCGGCTCCCGCCCGCTGCCCGGCCCGTCCCGCGCGCCGGAGCCGGCCACCCCGGCGCCCGAGGGGCCCGGGCACTGGCGGCCGTGGCGCTTCCGCATGTCGAACGACGTGTGGGGCACCCCGGTGGTCGACGGCGACCTGCTCTACGTGACCTCCTTCGAGGTGCACGCGCTGGACACGGCGAGCGGCCGGCGCCAGTTCAAGACCCGGGACGTCGCCTGGTCGATGGCGGTGTCCGGGGGCCGCATCCACGCCTCGGACGGCCCGACGCTGTACGCGCTCGACGCGCAGGACGGGAGCGAGCGCTGGCGGCTGCACACGGACGCCTGGGTGTACTCCCTCCGGGTGGACCGGGGCACCGTCGTCACCGGCACCCGCGGTGGCGGCGTCCAGGCCTGGGAGGCCTCCAACGGCGCCAAGCTGTGGGAGATCACCGGCGCCCAGACCGACTTCGAGACGCCCGAGGGCGGGCCCGCCGTGCACGGCGACACCGTGTACGTGTGGCGCGACGCCCGGCTCGTCGCGCTCGACGCCCGCACGGGCACGGAACGCTGGTCGTACCCGGTCGGCGACGCCGCCTCCTGCGCCCACGTGCCGGTGCGGGTGGCACCGGCCGAGGACGGCTGCGTGTACGTCTCCGCCGGCACCCGCGTGCTGTCCGTGGACATCGCGAGCGGGCACGTGCGCTGGCACTTCGAGGCCCCGGCCGTCTTCCTGTCGCCGCCGGCCTTCGCGCCCGGCCCGGCGGTCACCGGCGGCGGCGTGTACCTCGCCGACCACCTGGGCACGGTGTACGCGCTCGACGCGACGACCGGCAAGGACCGCTGGCGGATCGCGACCGAGCCGCGCCAGTCGACCGAGCCGGTGCTGGTCGCGGCGGGCAACGTGCACGTGGGCAGCGGCAGCGCGCTCTACACCCTGGACGCGGTCACCGGCACCCCGAAGTGGCGGTTCGCGGCGGGCGGCGAGCTGATCGGCGCCCCCGTCGTCGCCGACGGCCGGGTGCACTTCGGCTCCGCCGACCACGTGCTGTACACGCTGGACGCGAGCGGTGGGCAGCTGCGCTGGAAGCTGGCGACCGGCGGCGAGATCACCGGCTCGCCGGTGGCCCGCAACGGCGTCGTGTACGCGTGCAGCAAGGACCGCTGCGTGTACGCGCTCGACGCGGTGAAGGGCACGGCGACCAACCGCGGCAGCGCCTGACCCCCGATCACCCCCCGGTGGCCCGTCGCCCCGTCCCTCGCCGGTCTTCGTCCGTCCCTCGTACGGGTGACTAGGTCCGGTCCTCCGGGGGCGGGCTGTCCGGCGGGCCGTCGGACGGTCGGGTCGCCGGGCCGTCGGTCGGTCGGGTCGCCGGGCCGTCGGACGGTCGGGTGGCCGGGCCGTCGACGCGGGTGGCGTGCGGTTTGGGGCGTCCCGACATGACCAGCGCGCCGAGCAGCAGCAGGACGCCGCCGCCGAGGGCGAGCGCGACGCCGGTGCCGAGGCCGCGCCCGTCGGAGCCGACGCCGATGCCGTCCTCGACCTGGCCGACCCGGACCATCCACAGGACGGTGAAACCGAGCACGACCAGGCCGGCGAGGGCGACCGGCCAGCGGCTGCGGATGACGACCCCGACCAGGGTCAGCAGCGCGGCGAAGGCGAAGGGCAGCAGGATCGAGCCGATGACCTCGGCCCTGGCGTCGGTGATGCCGGTGAAGAGGTCATCGATCCGATAGGTGCGCCCATGACGGCCGTCGTACCAGGCACGGAAGGGGCTCCAGACGGCGGCCGTCGCTCCGGCGAGGGCCAGGACGGAGCCGACGACGTTACGGATCACCGGTCGGCCTCCTTCGGGTGCGGCTCCAGCGGATCCGGCTCTCGCTGTCGACGCTACGCCGGGTGCGGGGGGCCCGCCACGTGGCGGAGGACCGGCGCTAGGGTGACGTGCGCACGGCGAACGACACGGGGACGGACACGAGGACGGACGGGGGACGGCGATGGTCCGCACCAGGCTGAAGCTGGCGGCGACGCTCACGGTGGTGGTGCTCGCCCTGACGGGCTTCCAGACGAGCACGGGCGGCAAGAGCGGCAAGGGCGGCAAGAGCAAGAGCCACAGCAGCAGCGGTGGCGGCTGCTCCAGCTCCAAGAAGAAGAACGACGACTACGACGACGACGGCGGCTCGGGCGGTTCGAGCGGCTCGGGGTCGAACGACTCGACCTACACGTCCGAGCCGACCGTCACCTCCTCGCCGACCTCGGACGTCGAGGCCTGGATCGTCGACTGCGTCGAGCCCGCGCAGAGCAAGCGCAAGGGCAGGCCGGCCCGGAAGGCCGACACCACCGCCAGTCTGAAGGTGGTCTCGCACACCTCGTACCCGCGCACCTTCCGGGTCGTCGTGGAGTTCGAGGGGGTGGCGGGCCAGGACGTCGACCGGGCCGAGGTCGTGGTCTCGGTGGACGGCAACGCCGCGAAGACCGTGGACGTTGCGATGCGGAACCCGAAGAGGGTCGGACAGACCAAGCGGTGTGAAGTCGAGAGCGTCAACGTCCAGTAGGGTGTCGTGCGCCTGTCAACGAGGTTTCGGACGGGCCCTTTCCTATGCACTCGCACACACTCAACGGGGGTTGAAGCGTGAAGCTTCGTCATGTCCGTGCCATTGCCGTGTTCAGTCTCGCCGTCGTCGCCCTCACCGGCGCCCGCGGTTCCCACGGCGCCAGCTGCGGCGGCAGCAGCCACGGCTCCGGCGGGAGCTCCAGCCACTCCAGCAGCGGCTCCGACGGCAGCTCCAGCTCCAGCAGCGGCTCCTCGGGCAGCGTGGCCGGCGTCGGCGGCTCGTCGCGGGACCGCGCCATGCGCGACATCAAGATCGACGAGTGCGCGCTCAGCGCGGACGGCAAGCAGCTGGTCGCCAAGCTGACCTTCACCAACAGCGACTCCTCGGCCTACCTGTACGACGCCACCCTGCAGTTCAAGGGCGCCGCCGGCCAGACCGTCGACCTCGCGATCGCGCAGGTCAGCGACCTGCGGGTGGAGGGCGGCGCCTCGAAGTCGACCGAGGCGAGCACCCCGTACACCGGCAAGGGCGACGGGTCCGAGTACACCAAGTGCGAGGTCGCCTTCGCGAGCCGCGACTCCGCCTGACGCACCGCGCCCCGGGTGCCCGGGGCGACGCGCCTCAGCGCAGCCGGAAGCCCCCGCCCGCGCCCCCGCCCCGGGCCCGCCCGGTGAACAGCTCGGCCTGCCGCTCCGGCGGCAGGTTCCCGAGCGCCACCAGGTGCGGGGCCTGGGCGAGGGCCTGGGACCTGGCCGCCTCCTTGGCGGTCCACAGGGCCCGTACGGTGCCCTGGACGGCCTCGGTGGGGGCGCCGGCGATCACCTCGGCGGCGCGCACGGCCGCCGCGAGCGCCCCGCCGCGCTCGGTCACCTCGCTGACCAGGCCGATCTCGAACGCCCGCCGGGCGGAGACGCGTTCGGCGCTGCCCATCAGGGCCATCCGGGCGATCTCGCCGAAGGGCATCCGCTGGGCCATGTGGATGGTCTCGAAGGCGCTGACCATCCCGTAGCTGACGTGCGGGTCGAAGAAGGTGGCGCCCTCGCCGGCGATCAGGAACTCCGCCTCGCCGAGCAGGTAGAAGGCGCCGCCGCAGGCCATGCCCTCGACGGCGGCGATCACCGGTTTCCACAGGTCGTTGGCCTTGGGGCCGAGCGCGATCAGCGGATCGTCGATGGTGTACGGGGACGGGGGCTGCGGCACCCGGGCGGCGTCGGCGCGGTCGATGCCGGTGCAGAAGGCCCGCCCGCCGGCCCCGGTGACGACGACCGCCCGGACCTCGTCCTCGTACCGGAAGCCCCGCCACACCTCGCCGAGCCGGCGGGCCATCTCCAGGGTGACGGCATTGTGCTTCTCGGGCCGGTCGAGGGTGACGACGGCGACCCCGGTCTCCTTGTTCCTCTCCAGCCCGATCGTCATCCGCGCTCCAGGAGCCAGCGGGGCACGGTCACGCCGTCGATCTCAGTGAAGGCGACCCGCACGGCGGCGCCGATCCGCAGCCGGACCGGGTCGACCGAGTTCAGGGGCGCGTCGGGGGCGGCGACGACGTTGCCGGCGAGCCGGATGCGGGGGGCGTCGGCGAGTTCGACGAGGACCGCGTTGTACGGGGCCTGTTCGGCGTAGCCGGGCAGCAGCGGCGGGTGGGGGAGGACGTAGGACCAGATCCGGCCGCGACCGGACATCAGCCGCCACTCGCTGTCGAAGGACTGGCAGTGCGGGCAGCAGGGGCGGGGCGGGAAGCGCAGTCGGCCGCAGTCGGCGCAGCCCTGGACGCGCAGTTCGTGCCGGGCGGCGTACTCCCAGAAGGGGGCGCCGTCCTCGTCGATGACGGGGGTGAGCATCTCAACTCCTCAGCAGGATCGCGGACGTGGGGACGCCCTCGCCGGCGGTGACGAGGCAGGTGGCGGCGTTCGGGACCTGGGCGGTGGAGCTGCCGCGGAGCTGTTTCACGCCCTCGTTGATGAGGTTGAAGCCGTGGACGTACGCCTCGGAGAGGCCGCCGCCGCCGGTGTTGAGGGGCAGCCGGCCGCCGATCTCCAGGGCGCCGCCCTCGGTGAAGGCCGCTCCCTCGCCGCGGCCGCAGAAGCCGTAGCCCTCCAGGGAGAGCGGGACGAGCGGGGTGAAGGCGTCGTAGATCTGGGCGACGTCGACGTCCTCGGGGCCGAAGTCGGCGGTCTTCCACAGGTGCCGGGCGGCGGTCCAGGCGGGGCCGGAGAGCGGGTCGTCGTTCCAGTAGTTGACCATGCCGTGGTGCTGGGCGGGCAGGCCCTGGGCGGCGGAGTGCACGTAGACGGGCTTCTGCCGGCAGTCGCGGGCGCGTTCGGCGGAGACGAGGACGCAGGCGAGGGCGCCGTCGGTCTCCAGGCAGTTGTCGAAGAGGCAGAGGGGTTCGCTGATCCAGCGGGAGGTCATGTACATCTCGCGGGTCAGCGGACGCTCGTACATGATCGCGGCGGGGTTCTGGTTGGCCCGGTTGCGGCAGGCGAGGGCCACGTTGAAGAGGTGGTCGCGGGTGGCGCCGTACTCGTGCATGTAGCGGCGGGCGAGCATGCCGATCTCGTCGGCGGGCCGCAGGAGCCCGAAGGGCCGGGTCCACTGCCCGGGGGTGGGCAGCTGCACGCTGGTGTTCTTCCAGGGCCGGGGCCCGGACCCCCGCTTCCGTGACCGCCAGGCGACGCCGACGCTCGCCTGGCCGCTCGCCACGGCGGCGGCGAGGTGGCCGACGGTGGCGCAGGAGCCGCCGCCGCCGTAGCCGACCTTGGAGAAGAAGGTGACGTCGCCGGCGCCGATGGCCTTGGCGACCTCGACCTCGTCGGTCTCCTCCATCGTGTACGAGGCGAAGGCGTCGACCTCGGAGGGGGCGATCCCGGCGTCGTCGAGGGCGGCGAGGATCGCCCGGCAGGCGAGCGTCCGCTCGGTCTCCGGCAGGTGTTTGGCGAAGGCCGTCTGGCCGATCCCGACGATGGCGGTGCGGTCCTTGAGCACGTCGACCCCCTCGGTGCGCCTGATGGCTGACAGCGCGTCAGGCTACAGCTAATCTGACGGATAGTCAGCTACGGAGGTGGTGGGCGCATGGAGTGGGGCTCGATACCGGAGTTGGTGCGCGGGGCGGCCGAGCGGTACGGGCCCGGGGAGGCGGTCGTCGAGGGCCGCACCCGCGTCTCGTACGCCGAGCTGGGCGCCCGGGTGGAACGGACGGCGGCCGCGTGCCTCGCCGCCGGCGTACGGGCCGGGGACCGGGTCGCGATCTGGGCGCCCAACACCCTCGACTGGATCGTCGCCGCCCTCGGCGCGGTGAGCGCGGGCGCGGTCCTGGTGCCGCTCAACACCCGCTTCAAGGGCAGCGAGGCCGCCGACGTGCTGGCCCGCTCCCGGGCCCGGCTGCTCTTCGTCACCGGCACCTTCCTCGGCACCTCCTACGTCGCCTCGCTGCGCCGCGCCCGCGCCGAACTGCAGCACCTGCGGCGGGTGGTGGTGTTCAGCGACACGGTGCCCGACGACCCGGCGTACCGCACCTGGAAGTCCTTCCTCGCCGAGGGCGACGGGGTCGACCCGGCGCGGGTGCGGGCCCGGGCCGACGGGATCGTCCCCTCGGACCCCTCCGACATCGTCTACACCTCGGGCACCACCGGTCGCCCCAAGGGCGCCGTCATCACCCACGAGCAGACCCTGCGCTGCTACGAGACCTGGAGCGAGCTCGCCGGGCTGCGCGAGGGCGACCGCTATCTGATCGTGAACCCCTTCTTCCACACCTTCGGCTACAAGGCCGGCATCATCGCCTGCCTGCTGCGCGGGGCGGTCATGGTCCCGCAGCCCGTCTTCAACGTGGACACCGTGCTCGCCAACATCGCGGCCGAGCGCATCTCGGTGCTGCCCGGCCCGCCGACCCTCCACCAGTCGCTGCTCGACCACCCCGCCCGCCGCGCCCACGACCTGTCCAGCCTGCGGCTCGTCGTCACGGGCGCGGCGGTGGTGCCGCTGCGGCTCGTGGAGCGGCTGCGCACGGAGCTGGGCGTGGGCACGGTCCTCACGGCGTACGGCCTCTCCGAGGCGAGCGGCATCGTCACGATGTGCCGCCGCGGCGACCCGCCCGAGGTCGTCGCCCGCACCTCGGGCCGGGCGATCCCCGGCACGGAGCTGCGCCTCTCGGAGGCGGGCGAGGTCCTGGTGCGCGGCTTCCACGTCATGCGGGGCTACTTCGAGGACGCGGCGGCGACGGCGGCGGCGATCGACGCGGAGGGGTGGCTGCATACCGGCGACGTCGGCGTCCTGGACGCCGAGGGCAACCTCCGGATCACCGACCGGATCAAGGACATGTTCATCGTCGGCGGCTTCAACGCCTACCCGGCCGAGATCGAGCAGCTCCTCGGCCTGCACCCCGACGTGGCCGACGTGGCGGTCGTGGGCGTCCCGGACGCGCGGCTCGGGGAGGTCGGCAAGGCGTACGTGGTCCGGCGCGCGGGCGCACGGGCGACGGCGGACGACCTGATCGCGTGGTCGCGCCGCGAGATGGCGAACTACAAGGTGCCGAGGGAGGTGGAGTTCGTGGAGGAGCTGCCGCGGAACGCGAGCGGCAAGGTGCTCAAGACCGAGCTCCGCGCCCGCGTCTCCTCCTGACGCGCCAAGGGCCCGGACCGGTTTCCCGGCCCGGGCCCTCCCCCCTGCGCGCGCGTGGCGTGCCGGCCGCTCCGACGGGCGGTCCCCACCGCCTGCCGTCCCGGCCGGGTTCGATCATCACCCGAGGTCGAACGCGGGAGCGAGTCATTCGCGCCGAATCCGTCAGGTCGCTGGCCGAAACACACCGGAGGGGCCGGGCGGCTCGCCCGACCCCTCCGCGTCCGGGTCCGTACGACCCGCGCGCCCTGCCCCAGGTTTCCCCCCGGTCCCCTGAGACGTCCCCCGAGCACGCGCCCCTACGTCCCCGCCCGGCC
The DNA here is from genome assembly GCF_044544705.1 of Streptomyces sp. NPDC053541. Classification (NCBI taxonomy): domain Bacteria; kingdom Bacillati; phylum Actinomycetota; class Actinomycetes; order Kitasatosporales; family Streptomycetaceae; genus Streptomyces; species Streptomyces sp. NPDC053541. The sequence continues at coordinate 260,856 of NZ_JBITXM010000013.1, read as the reverse complement.
CCGGCGACTCCCCCGATGGCGCCGCCGGAACCGTCCCCCGTACGAAGTGGCCCCAGGCCGTTACGGCTTGATCGGCTCGGACGTGGCGTGCATGTCCTGCGTGGTGATGAGCTCCTCGCCCGCCGCGGCGCCCGTGACCTTCGCGGTGATCGCGTCGATCGCCGGCTCGGACGTGGCGTGCATGTCCTTCGTGGTGATGTCCGCGCCGTCGGCGTGCGAGTCAGCGGGCTTGAGGTTGTCAGCCATGGAGTCGACTCCTGAAATTGTCTTCACTGGCGGATAGAAGAGTCGTCCGCCCGGCCATTCCCCCGTGAATCGCCGGGCGGACGACGTCCAAAGCCGATCACCTTAGCGGTGGGGCCTCGTGTCGATTCGCCTGCCCCCCGACGCGACGGATCGACAACAACGAGCATGCCGGTCGGCGATAAACGAACGATGAACGCGCAGGCCGGGAGGTCACCCGGGCACACCGCACCCGAGTCCGCCGCCCCGGCGGGCACGGCCCCGCCGCGGACTACGCCGCGGCGGGGGTCAGCAGCCGGCGGACGTGGGCCGCCTCGGGGGCTTCGAGACCGTCGAAGATGTCCAGCGCCTCCTGCCAGCAGACCTGCGCGCGGCCGGACTGCCCGATGCCCTGGAGGGCCTGGCCGAGGACGGTCAGGACGTTGCCGCGCCGCCACTCGCCGCCGATGCCGCGCAGGACGGTGAGCGCCATCTCGGCATTGGACGCCGCCTGCGCGTGGCGGCGCGCGGCGATGTCCACCTCGGACAGCCGGAACAGGGTCATGCCCTCCCAGAGCCGCTGCCGGCTGTCCCGGAACACCTCGAGCGCCTCGCCCAGCCGCTCCGCCGCCTCGACGAGGCGGCGGGCCTCGGTGAGGGCGAGCCCCAGCGCGTACCGCCCGTTGGCGCCGCGCAGCGCGTGCCCCATCGAGTCGTAGATCCGGGTGCCCTCCTCCGCGAGCTCTATCGCCTTCGTCGTGCGGCCCTTCGCCAGGTGGATCCGGGACAGGTTGCACAGGGCACTGGCCTCGCCCGGCCGGTCACCGACGCCGCGGAAGCGCTCGATGGCGAGGGCGAGGTGCACCTCGCCCTCGTCGAAGCGGTTCTGGTACAGCGCGATGATCCCCCGGGCGTTCGCGGCCCAGCAGGCGGGCAGCGGATCCCCGGCGGCCTCCGCGTGCGGCAGGGCCAGCTCCGCGTCCCGGTCGGCCTCGGTGAAGCGGCCGGCCGTGTGGTGCACGCCCGCCAGGGCCATCAGCGCCCGGCCCTGGGCCCGCGCGTCGCCGAAGTCCCGGGCCGCGTCGCGGACGAGACAGCCGACCGCCTCGAACTCCTTGGCGTTCGCTCCCGACTCCCCCAGATCCAGCGCCGCCCACAGCAGGTCCACCGCCCGGCGCAGGGTCCCCGGCGCCGAGGCGGACTGCCGGACGCAGGCGAGGAGGCAGTTGGCCTCGGCGTAGAGCCAGTCCTGGGCGGCGTGGCGGTCGGTGAAGGTGAGGCCCTCGTAGTGGGTGGGCTCCAGGTGGTCGACCAGGCGGTCGCCCGGGCGCTCGATCGCGTACACCTGCGCCGCCGTCGACAGGTAGAAGTCCAGCAGCCGCGACAGCGCCGACTCTCGCTCCGCCGGCGGCTGTTCGTCCCTCTCCGCGCACGCACGCGCGTAGAGCCGCACCAGGTCGTGGTAGCGGTAGCGCCCCGGGGCCGCGGACTCGACCAGGGAGGTGTCGACGAGCGCCTCCAGGAGGTCCTCGGTCTCCCATTCCGGGAGGTCCAGGACCGCGGCCGCCGCCGCCAGGGAGATGTCCGGGCCGTCGGCGAGGCCGAGCAGGCGGAAGGCGCGGGCCTGGGCCGGCTCCAGTTGGCCGTAGCCGAGTTCGAAGGTGGCCTTGACCGCGAGGTCGCCCGCCTGGAGCTCGTCGAGGCGGCGCCGCTCGTCGCCCAGCTTGGCGGCGAGGACGGACACCGTCCAGGTGCGCCGGGCCGCCAGCCGGGAGGCCGCGATCCGGATCGCCAGCGGCAGGAAGCCGCACGCCGCGACCACGTCCAGGGCCGCCTCCCGCTCCGCCCGCACCCGCTCCTCGCCGACGATCCGGGTGAAGAGCTGCAGGGCCTCCTCGGGGGACATGACGTCCAGGTCCACCAGGTGCGCGCCCGCCAGGTCGACCATGCGGATCCGGCTGGTCACCAGGGCCGCGCAGCCCGCCGTGCCGGGGAGCAGCGGGCGGATCTGGGCGGCGTCCCGCGCGTTGTCGAGGAGCACCAGGACGCGCCGTCCGTCGAGCGTGGAGCGGTAGAGCGCGGCGCGCTCGTCGAGCGAGTCCGGGATCGCGGAGTCCGGGGTGCCGAGCGCCCGCAGGAAGGCGCCGAGCACGGCCTCGGGGGCCGCCGCCCGGGCGCCGGCGCCCTGGAGGTCCACGTACAGCTGCCCGTCCGGGAAGTGCGGGCGGGCCTCGTGGGCCACGTGCACGGCGAGCGTGGTCTTGCCGACCCCGCCGATGCCGGCGAGCGCGGACACGGCCATGACGGAGCCCTCGGCGGTCGCGAGCCGGTCGCCGAGCTCCCGCACGAAGGCGGCCCGGCCGGTGAAGTCCGGGACAGTGGCGGGGAGTTGGGCGGGGCGGGCGACGGGCGCGGCGGCCGGGGCCGGTTCCTCGACCGGGCGGGCGAGCTCGGCGTCGGCCTGGAGGATGCGCTGCTGGAGGCGGGAGAGTTCGGGGGTCGGGTCGACGCCGAGCTCGTCGGCGAGCAGCCGCCGGGTGTCGGCGTACACCGCGAGCGCCTCGGCCTGCCGGCCGGACCGGTACAGGGCGAGCATCAGCAGCTCGCGCAGGCGCTCGCGCAGCGGGTGCGCGGCGGTGAGCGCGGTGAGCTCGGAGACGGCCTCGGCGTGCGCGCCGACCTCCAGGTCGAGGTCGAGCCGGGTCTCCAGGAGCTGGAGCCGCCACTCCTCCAGGCGGGTCCGCTGGGCCTCGGCGTAGGGGCCCGGCACGGAGGCGAGGGCCTCGCCGTCCCACAGCGCGAGGGCCTCGCCGAGCCGCTCACGGGCCTCGTGCCGCAGTCCGCCGGCGCGCAGCTTCTCGGCCTCGGCGGCCAGGTCGTGGGCGGTGTTGAGGTCGAGCGCGGTGGTGCGGATGGCGTAGCCGCCGGACTCGCTGACGAGGACGCCGGGATCGAGGGCCTTGCGCAGCCGGGAGGCGTAGGTGCGGACGGCGGCGAGCGCCTGGGAGGGCGGGTCCTCGCCCCAGATGGCGTCGATGAGCTCGGCCGCGGTGGCGGTGCGGCCGTTGCGCAGCAGCAGGGCGGCGAGCAGCGCGCGCTGCTGGGGCGAGCCGGTGGGCAGCGGCTCGCCGCCCCGGGCGGCCCGCACGGGCCCGAGCACGGCGAAGCGGAGCCCGCCGTCGGCGGGGGCGGTGACGGGCCCGGTGCCGGACGCGGCCCCGGAGGTGGTGTCGGCCGGGGTGCCGGACGCGGCCCCGGAGGTGGTGTGGGCGGTGGTGTCAGCCGGGGTGCGGGACCCTGCGCCGGAGGTGGTGTCGGCCGGGGTGCCGGACCCTGCGCCGGAGGTGGTGTCGGCCGGGGTGCCGGACGTCGCGTCGGCGCCGGCGGACGCGGCGTCGGCCGTGCCGTCGGTGGCCGCGCCGGCAGCCGCACCGCCGACCGTGCCGTCGGTCCGCGCCGGGCCGCCGCCGGCCTCCGTCGCCCCGGTGGCCGGATCCGCACGTACACCGGCGTCCGCGCGCACGGCCGCGCCCGCGCCCGTGCCGCCCCCGGTGTCACCGCTGTCGCCGGTGCCGACGGAACCCGGTGCCGGTGTCCGCTGTTCCGGAACGCGCGGCCCGTTCTCACGGTCCATATGTCCCCCTGCCCGTACCGCTGGTTTCGCCCAAGACAGTCTGCCTTGTCCCCGGGCCGCGCGTCAGCATCGGGTCGGCCGATCCGGACCGGTGCGCACCGCATAGGGAGGGGTCCTCGGGCGGGCGTCCGACCCAGTTTACTGACGGATCGTCAGATCGGCGCTACCGTGAAGCGCATGGAGAGCTTCCCCAAGATCATCTCGGTGGACGACCACACCGTGGAGCCCCCGCACGTCTGGCAGGACCGGCTCCCGTCCCGTTACCGCGACACCGGACCCCGGATCGTCCGCGCCCCGTTGAAGGAAATGACCTTTCTGGGCGGAAAGTTCGCCCCCGTGATGGGCGCCAAAGGGGACGAAGGCCCCATCGGCGACTGGTGGGTCTACGAGGACCTGCACCGCCCGCTCACCCGGCTCGACACCGCCGTCGGCTACGACCGCGACGAGATCCGACTGGAGGTCATCACCTACGAGCAGATGCGCCCCGGCTCGTACAGCGTCCCCGAGCGCCTCGCCGACATGGACGTCAACCACGTGCAGTCCGCGCTCTGCTTCCCGACCTTCCCCCGGTTCTGTGGGCAGACCTTCACCGAAGCTTCGGATCGTGAACTCGGTCTGCTCGGGGTGCGCGCCTACAACGACTGGATGGTCGAGGAGTGGTGCGGGCCCGAGGCGCACGGGCGGCTGATCCCGCTCACCCTGATCCCGCTGTGGGACCCGGAGCTCGCCGCCGCCGAGGTGCGGCGCAACGCGGCGCGGGGCGTGCGCGCGGTGGCGTTCTCCGAGATCCCGCCGCACCTCGGGCTGCCGTCGGTGCACACCGACCACTGGGACCCCTTCCTGCGGGCCTGCGACGAGACCGGCACCGTGATCGCGATGCACATCGGCTCGTCCAGCCGGATGCCGTCCACCTCGGCCGACGCGCCGCCGGCGGTCGGCTCCACCATCACCTTCGCCAACTGCTGCTTCTCGATGGTCGACTGGCTGATGAGCGGCAAGTTCGAGCGCTTCCCGAACCTCCGGATCATGTACGCGGAGGGTCAGATCGGCTGGATCCCGTACATCCTGGAGCGCGCCGACGTGGTCTGGGAGGAGAACCGCGGCTGGGGCGGGGTGGCCGGAAAGGTGCTGCGCCCGCCCTCGGAGCTGTTCGCCGAGCACGTCTACGGCTGCTTCTTCGACGACGCCTTCGGGCTGCGGAACCTCGACGCCATCGGCGCCGGGAACGTCCTCTACGAGACGGACTACCCGCACTCCGACTCCACCTGGCCCAAGTCGAGGGAGGTCGGCGAGGCCCAGATGGGACACCTCCCCCCGGACGTCGTCGAGCGGATCGTGCGCGGCAACGCGATCGAACTGCTCGGGCTCACGGAGGACGGCCTCTGGGTGCCGTGACGGGGGCGCTCACCGGCGGAGCGGGGCGTCGAGAGCTCCGGCAGGATCCGGAAGCGACGCCCTAGGGGTGTCTCGCCGATCATGCCGGGCTCTCGGCGTCCGGCACCGCGCCTCGCCGCGTTGTCGTCGGTCGCCGATGGCCCCCTGGGCTTCGCCCGGGAGGTACCCCCACCGCATCGCTTCCCTCCTCCGCCTTGCGATCCGTCCCCTCGGCCCTGACGGGCCTGGGGAGACCCCATGCACCGGACGCCGCTCGCTGATCCGGCCTGATCGACAAGACACCCCCTAGGCGCGGTCCTCGTCGTCCTGGGAGTCGGCGGGGGCCGCGTACCCCAGGGCGTCACGGACGGAGTGTTCGCTCAGGTCGGGTGCGTGCCGGGCGATGGTGCGGTAGTCGGTGTCGTCGTGGAGGACCGTCAGCCCGTGATGGGCTGCCGTGGCCGCGATGATCAGGTCGACGGCCGAGGCGCTCCTGTGCTCCCCGGCCTTCGCCATCCGATGCTGTACGGAGCCGATCCAGCGTCCCGCGTTCTTGGGCACCGCCACGTCGGGGTAGAGGTCGGCGAACATCTCCGAGATCTCGCCGTACTCGCGACCGTCCCGAGCGCTGTACAGAAACTCGGTGCGCTGCGGGTAGCAGGAGGCGATCGCCTCGGCGTCGATGGCGTCGTACCAGGCCGCCTGGAGTTCGGGGTCGCTGAGCAGCCGGACCAGGCCGGACGTGTCCAGGAGGTAGATCACCGACTGTCCTTCTCGGCCTGATGCCGACGCCGAGCGTCCTCGACCGCCCCCCACGCGCGTGCCCGCTCGAAGTGGCGGCTGATGCGTGCCGCGCGCTCCTGCCGGTCAGCGTAGAACCTGAGGGCGAGGTTGACGGCCTCCTTCTTCGTCCTGGCCTTGGACAGCGTCATGGCACGCTGCAGCGCGTCATCGTCTATGTCGATCTGGGTCACAGCCATGCCGCACCTCGCACGATGTTGGCGTTGTACAAAAAATTGTACGCCATCCACATTCCGGCGCAATCCGGCGGCGGAGTCGAGGCCGCCCGACCCCTTGCCTGACGGCTCGTCAGCGGACAGCATGGCTCCCCGAGCGGAACTGACGGAGCGTCAGTTCACGAGAGGGGAGTCTCCCATGGTCGTCTACGGGATCCAGCTGCCCGTCCAGTCCCAGAGCACCCTCTACGCCGAACCCTGGGAGGCCGCCGCCGGCCCGGACGACCTGCTCGCCGTGGCCCGCGCCGCGGACGCGCACGGCTTCGACTACGTCGCCTGCTGCGACCACGTCGCCATCCCGCGCCGGCTCGCCGGGGCGATGAGCACCGTCTGGTACGACCCGGTGGCCACCCTCTCCTTCCTCGCCGCCGCCACCCGGCGGGTCCGGCTGCTCTCGCACGTCGCCGTCGTGGGCCTGCGCCACCCGCTGGTCACGGCCAAGGCGTACGCGACCCTGGACCACCTCTCCGGCGGCCGGCTCGTGCTCGGGGTGGGGGCCGGGCACGTGGCGGAGGAGTTCGCGGCCGTCGGGGCCGACTTCGAGGGGCGCGGCGGGGTGCTCGACGAGACCATCGACGCGCTGCGGGCCGCGCTCGGGCCCGAGGAGTACCCCGAGCACGCCGGGCCGCGCTTCGCCTTCCGCGACCTGGGGCAGCGGCCCCGGCCCGCCCAGGACCGGGTGCCGGTCTGGGTCGGGGGCTCGTCCCCGGCCGCCGTGCGCCGGGCCGCGCTCAAGGGCGACGGCTGGCTGCCGCAGGGCGACCCGCGCGACCGGCTCCCCGGGCAGATCGCGAGGCTGCGGCGGCTGCGCGCCGAGGCCGGCGTCGAGGCCCCGATCACGGTCGGCGCGATCACCGAGGCGCTGTACGTGGGCGAGCCCCGCTGGGACACCGGTCGGCGCGCCCTCACCGGCAAGCCGCAGGCCCTCGCCGAGTCGCTGCGCGACTACGCGGCGATGGGCGTGCAGCAGATCCAGGTCCGGTTCCGCTCCCGGAGCCGCGACGAACTCACCGACCAGATGGCCGCGTTCGCGACCGAGGTCGCCCCCCATCTGTAGGAGGACCGCATGGGCAAGCTGGACGGGCGCGTCGTCGTCATCACGGGCGCCGCGCGCGGGCAGGGCGAGCAGGAGGCGCGGCTCTTCGCCGCCGAGGGCGCGAAGGTGGTGCTCGCGGACGTCCTGGACGCCCCGGGCGAGGCGCTGGCCAAGGAGCTGGGGGAGGAGCGGGCGGTCTTCGTCCACCTGGACGTGACCCGCGAGGAGGACTGGGCGGCGGCGGTCGCGCGCGCCGAGGAGCGCTTCGGGCGGATCGACGGCCTGGTCAACAACGCGGGGATCCTGCGCTTCAACGAACTGGTCTCGACCCCGCTGGAGGAGTTCCAGACGCTGGTCCAGGTCAACCAGGTGGGCTGCTTCCTGGGGATCAGGACGGTGGCGCCGCGGATCGCGGAGGCCGGCGGCGGCACGATCGTCAACACCGCCTCGTACACCGGCGTCACCGGCATGGCCGGGGTCGGGGCCTACGCGGCGACCAAGCACGCGGTGCTCGGCCTGACCCGGGTCGCGGCCCTGGAGCTGGCGCCGCGGGGCATCCGGGTCAACGCGGTCTGCCCCGGGGCGATCGACACCCCGATGAGCAACCCCGAGGGCGTGGACCCGGCGGCCACCGCCGCGCTCTACCGCGATCTGGTGCCGCTGGGGCGGATCGGGCGGCCGGAGGAGGTGGCGGCCCTCGCGCTCTTCCTGACCGCCGAGGACTCCTCGTACATCACCGGACAGCCCTTCGTCATCGACGGCGGGTGGCTGGCCGGCGTGAAGCTCTTCTAGGCGCGGCCAGTCGGGGAGCTGACGTCTCGTCAGGTATTGACCGCACCGGCGCACGGTGCGACAGTCGGGCACATCAAAGAATCTGACGGACCGTCAGATAAGGACGAGGGCGGTGACCTTCCTTGGAATTCGGGATCTTCGTACAGGGATACGTCGGCAAGCGGGCCGAGACCGATCCCGAGGCCGAGCACAAGGCGCTCATGGAGGAGACCGAGTACGTCATCCAGGCCGACAAGTCGAACTTCAAGTACGCCTGGGCCTCCGAGCACCACTTCCTGGAGGAGTACTCCCACCTCTCCGCCAACGACGTCTACCTGGGCTACCTCGCCCACGCCACCGAGCGCATCCACCTCGGCTCCGGCATCTTCAACCCGCTCGCCCAGGTCAACCACCCCGTGAAGGTCGCCGAGAAGGTCGCCATGCTCGACCACCTCTCCGGCGGGCGCTTCGAGTTCGGCTCCGGCCGCGGCGCCGGCTCCCACGAGATCCTCGGCTTCTTCCCGGGCATCACGGACATGAACCACACCAAGGAGATCTGGGAAGAGACCATCGCCGAGTTCCCCAAGATGTGGCTCCAGGAGGAGTACGAGGGCTTCCAGGGCAAGCACTGGTCGCTCCCGCCCCGCAAGGTGCTCCCCAAGCCGTACGGCGCCTCCCACCCCGCCATGTGGTACGCCGCCGGCTCGCCCGCCTCGTACGCCATGGCCGGCAGGAAGGGCCTCGGCGTCCTCGGCTTCAGCGTGCAGAAGGTCTCCGACATGGAGTGGGTCGTCGAGTCCTACAAGAACGCGATCAAGGAGGCCAAGGCGGTCGGCGACTTCGTCAACGACAACGTCATGGTCACCTCGACCGCGATCTGCGCCGAGACCCACGACAAGGCCGTCGAGATCGCCGTCGGCGGCGGCCTCAACTACCTCCAGTCCCTGCTCTTCCGCTACCACGACACCTTCCCGCGCCCCGAGGGCATCCCCGAGTGGCCCGAGCTCCTCCCCGAGTACTCCGCCGAGATCATCGAACTCCTCATCAGCGAGGAGCTGATGATCTGCGGCGACCCCGGCGAGGTGCTCGCCCAGTGCCGGCGCTGGGAGCAGGCCGGCGCTGACCAGCTGTCCTTCGGCCTGCCGATCGGCATCTCCTACGAGGACACGATGAACACGATCAAGCTGATCGGCGAGCACGTGATCCCCGAGATCGACACCGACCCCGTCCACCGCACCACCCGCTTCCGGCAGGCGGCCGGGCAGTAGCGGACCCGAGCGCGGGCGGCGTCTTCCCGGACCGCCGCCCGCACGGCCCCGGCCCGAGGCCCCCGCGGCGGCCCCGGTCCGGGGCGCACCCGCGTCCACGCGCAGAAAGGTCACGGATCGCCATGCTCGACCACCTCATCAAGGGCGCCACCGTCGTGGACGGCACCGGCGCCCCCGCCCGCGTCGCCGACGTCGGCATACGGGACGGCAGGATCGTCCTCCCCGGCCCGGGCGCCACGGCGCGCACCACCGAGGACGCCACCGGGCTCGTCCTCGCCCCCGGCTTCGTCGACCCGCACACCCACTACGACGCCCAGCTGTTCTGGGACCCCTACGCCACCCCGTCCATGAACCACGGCGTCACCACCGTCGCCGGCGGCAACTGCGGCTTCACCCTCGCCCCGCTCCACCCCGACCGGCCCGAGGACGCCGACTACACCCGCCGCATGATGTCCAGGGTCGAGGGCATGGCGCTGAAGGCCCTCGAAGAGGGCGTCGACTGGACCTGGTCCTCCTTCGCCGAGTACCTCGACGCGCTGGAGGGCCGGATCGCGGTCAACGCCGGCTTCATGGTCGGGCACTGCGCGCTGCGCCGGTACGTGATGGGGCCCGACGCGGTCGGCGGACAGCCGAGCGAGGAACAGCTCGCGCGGATGGTCGGGCTGCTCAAGGAGGCCATGGCGGCCGGCGCCTGGGGCCTGTCCACCACCCAGTCCGCCACCCACTCCGACGGGGACGGCGCCCCCGTCGCCTCCCGGCACGCCCGCCCCGAGGAGCTGATCGCCCTCGCCCGGGCCGTCGGCGAGCACGAGGGCACCCAGCTGGAGGCCATCGTCGCCGGCTGCCTCGACCAGTTCTCCGACGCCGAGATCGAGCTCTTCACCGAGATGAGCGCCGCCGCCGGACGGCCCCTCAACTGGAACGTCCTCACCATCGACGCCGCCGTCCCCGAACGCGTCCCGCGCCAGCTCCTGGCCTCCGAGCGGGCCCGCAAGTCCGGCGGCCGGATCGTCGCCCTCACCATGCCGATCCTCACCCCCATGAACATGTCGCTCGGCACCTTCTGCGCCCTCAACCTCATCCCCGGCTGGGGCGAGATCCTCGGCCTGCCGGTGCCCGAGCGGATCGCGAAGCTGCGCGACCCGGCCGTACGGGCCGAGATGCTGCGCCGCGCCGACTCCAGGGAGGCCGGCGTCTTCCGCCGCCTGGCGAACTTCGGGCGCTACGTCATCGGCGACACCTACAGCCGCGAGAACGAGGGCCTGACCGGCCAGGTGGTCGGCGACATCGCCGCCCGGCGCGGCCAGGACCCCTTCCAGTGCCTGGTCGAGATCTGCGCCAACGACGACCTGAAGACCGTGCTCTGGCCGATGCCCACCGACAACGACCCGGCGTCCTGGGCGCTGCGCGCCGAGACATGGCGGCACGAGGACGTGCTGCTCGGCGGCTCCGACGCGGGCGCCCACCTGGACCGCATGTGCGGCGCCCCGTACACCACCCGCTTCCTCGGCGACTGTCTGCGCGGCCGCGAGCTGGTGCCCCTGGAGCAGGCCGTGAAGATGCTCAGCGACGACCCGGCCCGGCTCTTCGGGCTGCGCGGGCGCGGCCGGATCGCCCAGGGGCACCACGCCGACCTGGTGCTCTTCGACCCCGAGCGGATCGACGCGGGCCCGGCGACCCTCGTGCACGACCTGCCGGGCGACAGCCCGCGCCTGGACTCACGGGCCCTCGGCATCGTGTCCGTGCGGGTCAACGGCGTGGAGACGGTCCGCGACGACCAGGTCACCGGCGCGATCCCGGGCCGGGTGCTGCGCTCGGGCCGCGACACGAGGACGGTGAGCACCCGATGACCCGGGCCGAGCGCCTGTACGTGGCAGGGGAGTGGGTCGAGCCCGACGGCGGGCACTACGAGGTGATCGACCCCGCCACCGGGGAGCTCGTCGGCCTCGCCCCGGAGGCCTCCCGGGCCCAGGTGCACCAGGCCGCCGAGGCCGCCCGCACCGCCTTCGCCACCTGGTCGCGCACGAAGCCGGAGGAGCGGGCCGCGATCCTGGACCGGGCCGCCGACCTGATGGCCCGCGACGCCGACGCGCACACCCTGCTGGCCCGCGCCGAGACCGGCGCCACCACCGCGACCGCGCGCGGCATGCAGGTCGCGGTCGGCGCGGCCCGCTTCCGGCGGTACGCGCGCGGCGCCCTGGAGCCGGTCGAGCAGGCGATCCCGCCGCAGATCAACGAGGCCGGGCCGATGGGCCGGGCGGGCGTCTTCGGGGCGGTGGCGGTACGGCGCCCGGTGGGCGTGGTCACCTGCATCACCTCGTACAACAACCCCTGGGCGAACCCGGCCGGCAAGATCGCCCCCGCGCTCGCGATGGGCAACACGGTCGTGGTGAAGCCCGCCCCGCAGGACCCGCTGTCGGTGTTCGCGATGGTCCGGGCCCTGGAGGAGGCCGGCGTGCCGGCCGGGGTGGTCAACCTGGTCACCGGCTCGGCGCCCGCCGTGGGCGAGGCGGCCGTGGACTCCCCGGCCGTCGACATGGTCTCCTTCACCGGCTCCACGGCCGTGGGCCGGGCCATCGGCGAGGTCTGCGGCCGGGACATGAAGCGGCAGCTGATGGAGCTGGGCGGCAAGGGCGCGGCCCTCGTCTTCGACGACGCCGACCTGGACGCGGCCGTCTCGGGCATCGGCACGACCTTCTCCTTCTACAGCGGCCAGATCTGCACCGCCCCGACCCGGGTGCTCGCCCAGCGCGGGATCCACGACCGGCTGGTCGAGAGGCTCGCCGCCTACACCGGACACCTGAAGGTGGGGCACCCGGCCGAGCGGGGCACGGTGGTCGGTCCGGTGATCTCGGCGGCCCACCGCGACCGGATCGAGGCGTACGTGGAGCTGGGCCGCAAGGAGGGCGCGCGGGTCGTCACCGGCGGCGAGCGCCCGGACGGGCCCGGCCTGGACCGCGGCTTCTACGTGGCGCCGACGCTGCTCACCGAGTGCGCCCCGGAGATGCGGGTGGTGCGGGAGGAGATCTTCGGCCCGGTGGTGGTCGTGGTGCCCTTCGACGACGAGGAGGAGGGCGTCGCACTCGCGAACGACAGCGACTACGGCCTGATCGACTACGTGTGGTCAGGGGACGTGGCCCGCGCCTTCCGGGTCGCCGCCCGGCTGCGGGCGGGCGGAGTCGGAGTGAACACCGTCGGCCGGAACATGGAGGCGCCCTTCGGCGGCTTCAAGAAGAGCGGTGTGGGGCGGGACGTCGGGTCCTTCGCGCTGCACGCCTACAGCGAGCTGCAGGCGGTGGTCTGGCCGGGCTGAGGACCCGTCGAAAAATTCCTCGGGAAAATTTGAAAACGGACATTCGGGACAGCGCTGCGGTTCCCGCATATCGGACACCCGGCGACGGGCCTACCAGTTGGTCGGTCCGTCACGGTCGTCGATCTTTCAATCATTGGCGAGTGTCCGGATTCGCCCTCTCAATGCAAGGGGGTGATCGCTCAAGTGAGCGGATTCTGATCTTCCGGATATGGAAACCGCAGCATTTAACGTCCTGTTCATGACTCAGGTGGACGTACGGCCCCAGGCCGGAGACACGGTAAGGGGCGTCCCGGCCCCGGGCGACGCGCCGGCCCAGGGCGTGCGCGGCAAGGGCCTCGGCGGCAACTCCGTCGGCCTGCTCGGCAGTGCCGTCATCGGCATCTCCACCGTCGCCCCCGTCTACTGCCTGACCTCCACGCTCGGCTCCACCGCCGGCGAGGTCGGCCTGCAGATGCCCGCCGTGTTCCTCGCGGGCTTCCTGCCGATGCTGCTCGTCGCATTCGCGTACCGCGAGCTCAACAAGGTCATGCCGGACTGCGGCACCTCCTTCACCTGGACCGTGAAGGCCTTCGGCCCCAAGGTCGGCTGGATGTGCGGCTGGGGCCTGGTGATCGCCACGATCATCGTGCTCTCCAACCTGGCCGGCGTCGCCACCTCCTACTTCTGGCTGCTCGCCGGGGAGATCACCTCCGACCCGTCGATCGCCGCCCTGGACGACAACAAGGCCGTCCACATCGTCACCTGCCTCGCCCTGATCGCCGCCGCGACCGCGATCAGCTACCGCGGCATGACCGCCACCAAGGGCGTGCAGTACACCCTCGTCGGCCTCCAGCTCCTCGTCCTCGCCGTCTTCGTCGGCATGGCGCTGTCGAAGGCCGGCTCCTTCGAGACCTCGGTCGACTTCTCCTGGTCCTGGATGAACCCCTTCGCGGTGCAGTCCTTCGGCGCCTTCACCGCCGGACTCTCGCTGTCGATCTTCATGTACTGGGGCTGGGACACCTGCCTGACCGCCAACGAGGAGACCGTCGGCGCCGAGAAGACCCCCGGCCGCGCCGCCCTCATCGCGATGGTCGTCCTGGTCGGCTCCTACCTCGCCACCGGCGTCGCCGCCCAGATGGTCGTCGGCTCCGGCGACCAGGGCCTCGGCCTCGCCAACCCGGAGACCTCCGACAACGTCTTCGCCGCCCTCGCCGGCCCCGTCATGGGCCCCGCCCTCGGCATCCTGCTCTTCCTCGCGGTGCTCGCCTCGGCCGCCGCCAGCCTCCAGACCACCTTCATCCCGGTGGCCCGCACGGTCCTGGCGATGTCCGCCTACGAGGCCCTGCCCGCCTCGTACGCCAAGGTCCACCCGCGCTTCAAGACCCCCGGCAAGGCCACGATCGTGGCCGGCGTCGCCACCGGCGTCTTCTACACGGTGATGACCCTGGTCAGCGAGCACGTCCTGGTCGACACCATCTACGCGCTCGGCCTGATGATCTGCTTCTACTACGCGCTGACCGCCTTCGCCTGCGCCTGGTACTTCCGCCGCGAGCTGACCTCGTCCTTCCGCGACCTGGTCTTCAAGGGCCTCTTCCCGCTGCTCGGCGGACTGCTCCTGGCGGCCGTCTTCGGCAAGACCCTGTACGACATGTGGGACCCGGCCTACGGCTCCGGCTCCGCCGTCCTCGGCGTCGGCTCGGTCTTCGTCATCGGCGTCGGACTGCTGCTGCTCGGCCTGGTGATCATGCTGGTGATGCGCGCCAAGAGCCCCGCGTTCTTCCGGGGCGAGGTGCTCACCAAGGAGACGCCGTCGCTGGTCGTCGAGGACTGATGGACTCCTCGGCCGTCCGGTGACGGAAACGACGAGGTGGCGGGCCCGTGGGGGGTCCCGCCACCTTCGTCGTTCCCACGGCACCGCAGGGCGGTCACTGCCCGGGCAGCAGCCCCTCCACCAGCTTGTTCGCGGCCGGCATCTGCTCGGCCTGGGCCGGCTTCGCCTTCGGCATGAGGACACCGCTCAGCGGCACCACGGACGGCAGGTTCGCGCCCCCGGTGTCGGCGGCGGCCGTCCCGGCGGCGGCGAGGCCGCCCGCCACGGCGAAGGAGGACAGGGCGAGGGTGGTGAGGATCTTCTTCATGCCGCGTGAACGCCGCCCGGCCGCCCGGGGTTACGCCCACCCTCCTACGATGCGCCCATGCCCGCCCCGCACAGCGCACCGGACACCACCACGGTCACCGTCGCCGACGGCGCACCGGACTCGGCCCCCGCCCCTGCCCCGGCCACCGGCCCCGACTGGACGGCCCGCCCCGCCACCCCCGCCGACGTCGAGACCGTCGCCGAGCTGAAGGCCCGGGTCATGCGGCCCGACCTGGAGCGGCTCGGACGGTACGACCCGCACCGGGTGCGGCAGCGGCTGCGCGACGAGTTCCGCCCCGCCCACACCACGGTCGTCGAGGTCGACGGCGCCTTCGCGGGCTGCGTCTCCTTCGCCCCGTACAAGGCCGGCCCCGGCTATTACGTCGAGCACTTCTACCTCGCCCCCGAGACCCGCGGCCGCGGCCTCGGCACGGCGGTGCTGCGCACCCTCCTCGCCCGCGCGGACGCCGAGGGCGCCCCCGTGCACCTCGTCGTGGTCCAGGGCAGCGCGGCCCGCCGCCTCTACGAGCGGGAGGGCTTCACCGTGGAGTCCGAGGACCCGATCGACGTGTTGATGGTCCGCCCGGCCGGCGGCCCGGGCACGGCCGACGCGGCTCAGGCGGCTTCGTCGCCCGCCGGCTCCGCGATCAGCGCCGTGCCCACCGTGCGGAAGCCGAGCCGGGCGTAGAGCCGGGCCACGTCCGCGTCCGTGGCCGACAGGAAGACCGTCTCGACCCCGAGGGCCCGGGCGTCGGCCACCAGCGCGGCAGTGACCGCCAGGCCGAGCCCGCGGCGGCGCGCCTCCGGCCGTGTGCCCACCCCGACGACCTCGCTGACCGCGCCCACCGGCTGGTGCTGGCCGGCCGCGAGGGCGGTGCCGGCGGCGTCGAAGGCCGCCGCGAGCCGGGTGAGGCCCGCCGTGAGCCGGGTCGCGAGCTGCTCGGCCGCACCGGGCGCCGGGCTCATCCCGAACGCCGCGTACGGGGCGGCGACCGCGCTCGCCAGGCCCGGGTCCCCGGCGTCCACCCTCCGCACCGTGACCCCCTCGGGCAGGTCCGGGACGGCCTCGGCCGGCGCCGACAGGACCATCAGCGGATGCGCGTGCACCACGAGCCCGCTCGCCTCCACCGCGGCCCGCAGCCCCGGCGTCGTCTCGGCCACCCACTCGAACGCCTCGGGCACCCCCAGCTCCCGCTGCCGGGCCCGCACCTTCTCCACGGCGGCCACCGGCACCTCCCCGGTGTGCCCGAGCGCGGGCCGCGCGTAGTACGGCCAGCCCTCCCCCTCCCGTACGAAGAGGGTGAGCGGCCCGAACTCCTCGGCGCGGGCGGCGGATCGGGGCACGGAGTCGTAGTAGTTCTCGAGGCGCGTCAGCATGCGGGCCACCGTACGCACACGGCGGGCGGGCGGCACCCGAATACCCGCGGCGCGTGCGCGCGGGATGATGGGGGCATGACCGAGATCCTCACCCCCCGCCTGCTGCTGCGTCGCTGGAGCGACGACGACCTCGTGCCGCTGGCCGAGATCAACGCCGACCCCGAGGTGATGCGCTGGATCGGCGACGGGTCCGTGCGGGACCTGGAGCAGACCGCCGAGGGCATCGAGCGGATGGAGGAGGAGTGGGACGAGGAGGGCTTCGGGCTCTTCGCGGTCGAGCTCCTCGGCTCCGGCGAGCTGATCGGCTTCACCGGGCTCTCTGTGCCGGAGTTCCTGCCCGAGGTGCTGCCCGCCGTCGAGATCGGCTGGCGGCTCGGGCGGCCCTACTGGGGGCAGGGCTACGCCTCCGAGGCGGCGCACGCGGCCCTGGAGTTCGCCCTGCAGGACCGCGGGCTCGACCGGGTGATCAGCATCGCCCGGATCGGGAACACCGCCTCGGAGAACGTGATGCGCAAGCTCGGCATGGTCCCGGAGCGGGAGACCGTCCACCCGGTGTACGGGCACCCGCTGCGGGTCCACGCCATCGACCTCACCGAGTACCAGGCCTGAGCCCGGCGGGCTCCCCGAGGAACACCGGGTTGGTGAGGGCCACCAGCGCGCCCGGCAGCGGCGGCGCCGTGGCCGGGCGGCGGACCTCCGCCCGCACGTAGGCCGCCCGGGCGGCGGTGGTCGTCCACTCGGTCGCGTCCGTGCCCTGCGCGGTGTGCAGCACGCCCTGGTCCGTGACGAGGCGGAGGACCGCGCCGGCCGGCGCGCCGGTCACCCGCAGGCGGGCCGTCACCGGCTCGTCGGGCGGCACCGCGAGCCGCTCGCCCAGGCCGGCCGCGCGGCCCCGGGCGTCGGCGACCGTGAAGTCCACCGCCACCGCCGAGGACTCGGCGACGTACGAACGCCCGGCCCGCAGCCCGTCGAGGACCGCCGCCCGGCTCAGCTCCTCCG
Source organism: Streptomyces sp. NPDC053541 (assembly GCF_044544705.1). Classification (NCBI taxonomy): domain Bacteria; kingdom Bacillati; phylum Actinomycetota; class Actinomycetes; order Kitasatosporales; family Streptomycetaceae; genus Streptomyces; species Streptomyces sp. NPDC053541. The sequence goes on along the minus strand of NZ_JBITXM010000013.1, from coordinate 243,730 downwards.
CGAGCACCACGGTCTGCGGCGTCCCGACCCGGTCGGGGTCCCGGTGCGCGTCGCTGTTGCCCATGGCCGGCGTCCACCTGCCCCGGGCCAGCGCCGCGTCCCAGCCCGCCAGGGCCACCTCGTCGTCCGGGGTGTAGGGCCCGTTCCACACCTCCACGGCGTCCGCGTCGCCGAAGCCGAACTTCCAGGCGCAGCCGATGCAGGTCGCCTGCGGGTGCGCGGGCACGACCAGGCCGCCCGCGCGGCGGATGGCGCGGGCGAAGTGCCCGAAGCGGTTCTCGCGCGCCCGGTAGCGCCAGTCGACGAAGGTGCCCGGGTCGGTGCCGAGGGCGAGCACGTGTCCGTTGCGCGTCGTGACCTCCTCACCGAGCAGGATCAGCAGGTCGTCGCCGGCGTGCTCGGCCCAGGCGCCGTGCCCGGCGTGGGTGTTGTGCTCGGTGCCGACGACGAAGTCGAGCCCGGCCGCCCGGGCCAGCGCGGCGACCTCGGCCGGGGTGCGGCGCCCGTCCGAGTACACGGTGTGCAGATGGCAGTCGCCCCGGTACCAGTCCCGGCCCCGGCCGCGGGCCCGCTCCGGCGGGTACGCGTGGCGCACGACGGGCGCGGACGGGCCCAGCCGCAGCGTGATCGTCACCGTGTACGCGAGCCCCTGCGGCGCCACCGTGTACGGCCCGAGCGCCACGTACCAGGTCCCGGCCCGCAGCGGCCCCGCCACGTACCCCGGCGTGGCCGCGTCGGCCCGCACGAAGAACTCCGTGCGCGCCCCGCCCGACCACCCCCGGAACCCGCGCCCGCCGAGGGCGGTCCCGCGCTCGTCGAAGAGCCCGATGTCGAGGGCGTTCCCCTGGGTGCCGGCCGGCACGGCGGGCCGCTCGTAGGAATAGGCGACGTGCAGCTCCCGCACCCCGCGCGGCAGCTCCACGGGCAGGTACACGAAGTCCGGCGCACCGAACGGCAAGGTCCCGCTCACCGTCCGCCGCAGGACGCCCCCGGAGGCCCCGTCCCCGGAGTCCCCGCTCTCGGCCTGCGCGAAGCTCACGGCCTTCAACGTGAACGCGGTCGCGGCGCCCGTCACGAGGAGCGCGCGTCGAGTCGTATCCGTCATGCCTTCGACTGTGACGCGCGCGCGTGAACACCGGAACAACGGGAGCGGGCCGGGGGCGCGGATTCCGGCCGGGGCCCCGGGCGGCCCGGGGAGGCCCACGGCGCGGCCCGCCGCACCGCACCCGCGCACGCCCCTCGGAATTCCGTGCCCCACCCCCTACCGTGCCCCCATGCGGATCTCGACCACGATCTTCCTGACCGACGAGACCATTTCCCCGGTGCGCCTCGCCCGCGCCCTCGAAGAGCGCGGCTTCGCCGGGCTCTACCTCCCCGAGCACACCCACATCCCCGTCTCGCGCGAGTCCCCGTATCCGGCCGGCGGCGAACTGCCCCGCGCGTACGGCCGCACCCTCGACCCCTTCGTGGCGCTCGGGCAGGCCGCCGTCGTCACCGAGCGGCTGCTCCTGGGCACCGGCATCACGCTGGTCGCCGAGCACGATCCGATCGCGCTCGCCAAGACCGTCGCGACGCTCGACCACGTCTCCGGCGGGCGCTTCACCCTCGGCGTCGGCTTCGGCTGGAACCGCGAGGAGGCCGCCGACCACGGCGTCGCGTGGGCGACCCGGCGCGAGCGCACCCGGGACGCACTGCACCTGATGCGGGCCCTGTGGGCGCCCGAACCGACCGCGTACGAGGGCCGGTTCGGGCGCTCCGTGAGCGCCTCCGAGGCCTGGCCGAAGCCGTCCGGCGGCGCACCGCGCGTCCTCGTCGGCGGGGCGGCGGGACCCACGCTGTTCTCGCACGTCACGGACTACGCCGACGGCTGGCTGCCGATCGGCGGCCGCGGCCTGTCCACCACCCTGCCGCTGCTCCGCGAGGCCTGGACGTCCGCCGGCCGCGCCCCGGAATCCCTCCAGGTCGTCCCCTTCGCCGTCCACCCCAACCCGGGCAAACTCGCCCACTACGCGGACCTCGGCTGCCCGGAGGTCGTCCTCCAGCTCCCCCCGGCCGACGAGAAGGAGGTCCTGGGCGTCCTCGACGCATACGCGCGGTACCTCTGAGGCGGCCTCGCCGCCCTCCTCGCCGCGGAAGGTGGCGAGGCCGCCCGTAAGGGGCGGCCGTGTCCACCCGCGGTGGGAGTACGAGGTGACGGCCGGCGGGCGGGTGCGCCACCTCGTCGACGAGGAACGCCGCACCGTGCACGTGGTGTACGCCGCTCGCCGGCACCCCAAGGACACCGACTGACCCGACCCTGCCGAGCCGTGGCGGCCCGCTCGTATGCTCGGTCCATGACGGATCACCAGGCAGCACGCGACGCCCGTCCCACCGAGAACGCCATGCGCAGGGCCCTGAAGCGGGCCCGGGACGGGGTCGCGCTCGACGTGGGGGAGGCCGCCGTGCTCCTGCGGGCGCGCGGGGCGGATCTGGCGGACCTGGTCGCCACGGCCGGGCGGGTGCGGGACGCGGGACTCGCGGCCGCCGGGCGGCCCGGGGTCATCACGTACTCGAAGAGCGTCTTCATCCCGCTCACCCGGCTCTGCCGGGACAAGTGCCACTACTGCACCTTCGCGACCGTGCCCGGCAAGCTGCGCCGGGAGCGGGCCGCGGTGGGGGCACCTCCCGCCTCGAAGAGTGCGGGGGCGTTCATGTCGCCGGACGAGGTCCTGGACATCGCCCGGCGCGGGGCCGAACTCGGCTGCAAGGAAGCCCTCATCACCCTCGGCGACAAGCCGGAGGACCGCTGGCCCGAGGCCCGCGAGTGGCTCGACGCGCACGGCTACGACGACACGATCGCGTACGTGCGCGCCATGGCGATCCGCGTCCTGGAGGAGACCGGTCTCCTCCCGCACCTCAACCCCGGCGTGCTGTCCTGGACCGACCTCCAGCGGCTCAAGCCCGTCGCGCCCTCCATGGGCATGATGCTGGAGACCACCGCGACCCGGCTGTGGTCCGAGCCCGGCGGCCCGCACTTCGGCTCCCCGGACAAGGAACCGGCCGTCCGGCTGCGGGTCCTGGAGGACGCCGGCCGCTCCTCCGTGCCCTTCACCAGCGGGCTGCTCCTCGGCATCGGCGAGACGCACGAGGAGCGCGCCGAGTCGCTGTTCGCGCTGCGCCGGATCGCCCGCGCCTACCACGGCATCCAGGAGCTGATCATCCAGAACTTCCGCGCCAAGCCGGACACGGCGATGCGCGGCATGCCGGACGCCGAACTCGACGACCTCGTCGCCACCGTGGCCGTCGCCCGCCTCATCATGGGCCCCTCCGCCTGCCTCCAGGCCCCGCCGAACCTCGTCGACGCCGAGTACGAGCGCCTGATCGCCGCCGGCATCGACGACTGGGGCGGGGTCTCCCCGCTCACCATCGACCACGTCAACCCGGAGCGCCCCTGGCCCCGCATCGAGGAGCTCGCGGAGAAGTCCGCCGCCGCCGGCTTCGAGCTGCGCGAACGCCTCTGCGTCTACCCCGAGTTCGTCCGCCGCGGCGAGCCCTGGCTCGACCCGCGCATCGTGCCGCACGTGCGCGCGCTGGCCGACCCCGCCACCGGCCTGGCGAACCCGGACGCGCCCGTCCGCGGCCTGCCCTGGCAGGAGCCCGACGAGGCCTTCGCCGCGAGCGGCCGCACCGACCTCCACGCCACCATCGACACCACCGGCCGCACCGGCGACCGCCGGGCCGACTTCGACGAGGTGTACGGGGACTGGGAGGCGCTGCGCGAGGCCGCCGCGCCCGGCCTGGTGCCCGACCGGCGCGCGCCCGAGCGGATCGACGCCGAGGCCCGGGAGGCCCTCGCCGTCGCCGCCGACGACCCGACCCGGCTCACCGACCCGCAGGCCCTCGCCCTGCTGCACGCCGACGGCCCCGCCCTGGACGCGCTGTGCCGGACGGCCGACGAGGTCCGCAGGTCGGCGGTCGGCGAGGACGTCACGTACGTCGTCACGCGGAACATCAACTTCACCAACGTCTGCTACACCGGCTGCCGCTTCTGCGCCTTCGCCCAGCGCCGCACCGACGCCGACGCCTACACCCTCTCCCTCGACCAGGTCGCCGACCGGGCCCAGCAGGCCTGGGAGGTCGGCGCGGTGGAGGTCTGCATGCAGGGCGGCATCCACCCCGACCTGCCCGGCACCGCCTACTTCGACATCGCGCGCGCGGTGAAGGAGCGGGTCCCGGGGATGCACGTGCACGCCTTCTCGCCGATGGAGGTGGTCAACGGCGCCACCCGCACCGGCCTGTCGATCCGCGAGTGGCTGACCGCCGCCCAGGAGGCCGGGCTCGACTCGATCCCCGGCACGGCCGCCGAGATCCTGGACGACGAGGTCCGCTGGGTGCTCACCAAGGGCAAGCTGCCCACCGCGACCTGGATCGAGGTCGTCACCACCGCCCACGAGCTGGGCCTCCGGTCCTCGTCCACGATGATGTACGGGCACGTCGACCAGCCCCGGCACTGGCTCGGGCACTTCCGCACGCTGGCCCGGATCCAGCAGGAGACGGGCGGCTTCACCGAGTTCGTGACCCTGCCCTTCATCCACACCAACGCGCCCGTCTACCTCGCGGGCATCGCCCGCCCCGGCCCGACCGTCCGCGACAACCGCGCCGTCACCGCCATGGCCCGGCTGCTGCTCCACCCGCACATCCCGAACATCCAGACCAGCTGGGTGAAGCTGGGCACGGAGGGCGCCGCCGAGATGCTCCGCTCCGGCGCCAACGACCTCGGCGGCACGCTGATGGAGGAGACGATCTCCCGGATGGCCGGGTCGAGTTACGGCTCGTACCGCTCGATCCGCGACCTGGAGGCCATCGCCGAGGCCGCCGGCCGCCCCTCCCGCCCCCGCACCACCCTCTACGGAGAGGTCCCGGAGGAGCGGCAGCGCGCGGCCCGCGCCTCGGACGGGCACCTGCCGGAGCTCCTTCCGGTCCTGCCGGCGCAGGGGACCGAGGCGGCCCGAGCCGAGAAGACCAACTGCGGTCAAAAGCGGCCTGAAGGGCGCCTGACCACATAAGGTTCCGGCCCCCGAACGAGCCGATCCGGTCTATTACAGTGCTGAGCAGACCGGTGTACGGGGGGAGGGCACGTCGTGACCACCACAGCCGCGGCCGTGTGGGGCCGCACCGAGCAGCAGGACTTCCGTGCGCGGGTCCGCGGCTGCCTGCTCGGCGGGGCCGTCGGCGACGCCCTCGGCGCCGGGGCAGCGGGGCGCACCCTCGCCGAGCTGCGCACCGCGCACGGCCCCGAGGGCCTGACCGAGCTCGCCCCCGCCTACGGGCGGCGCGGCGCGGTCACCGCCGCCACCCAGATGTCCCTGTTCACCGTCGACGGACTGATCCGCGCCCAGGTGCGCCGCGACACCGGCCACTGGCACCCGCCCACCGACGTGCACCGGGCCCATCTGCGCTGGGCCGCCACCCAGCGCGACTGGGGCCCCGACGAGCGGCGCACCGACCTCGGCTGGCTGGCCCGCGAGGAGTGGCTCTACGCCCGCCGCGACCCGGCCCGTGCCTGCCTCACCGGTCTCGGCGACGCCCGGCTCGGCACCCTGGACCGGCCCAAGAACCCGCAGGCCGCCGACAGCGGCGCCGTGGTCCGCTCGGCGCCCTTCGGGCTGCTGGTCGGCTGGGAACCGCAGCTGGTGTGCCAGCTCGCGGTGGAGTGCGCGGCCCAGACGCACGGCGACCCCGCCGCCTACCTCGCCGCCGGCGCCTTCGCCGTCGTGGTGCACGGCCTCGCCCGCGGCGGCGGCGTCGAGGCGGCCGTCGCGACCGCGCTCGCCCAGCTCGCCCCGCGCCCGGGCCACGAGCCGGTGACCGAGGCCCTTCGGGCCGCGCTGGACGCCGTACGCCAAGGGGTGCCGGACGACACCCGGGTCACCGCCCTCGGGGCGGACGAGGACCGGGCCGAGGGACAGCTCGCCGCCGCGGTCTACTGCACGCTGGTCGGCGAGGACGTCCGGCACGGGCTGCGCCTCGCGGTCAACCACGACGGCCCGTCGGCGGCGACCGGCGCCCTCACCGGGGCGCTGCTCGGCGCCCTGCACGGCGAGACGGCCCTCCCGCCGGCCTGGGTGGCCGAGCTGGAGGGCCGTGCCACGGTACTGGCGCTGGCGGACGACTTCGCGATGGAGATGACCCAGGGGGCCGCCCTGCACGGCCCCTCCGACCTGGCCTCGGGCTGGCTCAGCCGCTACCCGAGGGGCTGACCGGACCGGGCGCCGGACTCCTGGGCCGGCAGGGCAGCGGAACCGTCGCCGCCGCCCAGCCGGTCCAGCAGCGCGTCGCGCTCCGGCGTCGCCTCGGGCTTCACGTACCCGATCAGGACGTACAGCACCAGCGAGGTGGCGAGCGGCGAGACGATCTGGATCTGCAGCTCCACGCCGTCCAGGCCGTAGTTGGTGAGCCAGAAGGCGAAGAGGCCGGCCGCCCAGGAGACCAGCGCGGCGGTCGGGCCGGACTTCCGGAAGGCCCGCAGCAGACCCAGCATGAAGGGGATCGCGATCGGCCCCATGAGCCCGGCCACCCACTTGATGACGACGGTGATGATGTCCTTGAAGGCGGGGGAGTTGACCTGGGTCGCGACCGCCATCGACAGGGCGAGGAAGGCGACCGTCGACCAGCGCGCCGCGAGCAGCCCCGCCCGCTGCGTCCACGAGCGGGCGGCCTTGCTCAGCACCGGCGCGATGTCCCGGGTGAAGACGGCCGCGATGGCGTTGGCGTCCGAGGAGCACATGGCCATGGTGTGCGAGAAGAAGCCGACGATGACCAGGCCCAGCAGACCGTGCGGCAGCAGCTGTTCGGTCATCAGGGCGTACGCGTCGGAGGCGTCCGGCTTCTTCGGCTGCACGAGCAGCGGCGCGCACCACATGGGGAAGAACAGCACCAGCGGCCACACCAGCCACAGCAGCGCGGACAGTCGCCCGGAGCGGGTGGCCTCGCGGGCGGTCGGGGTGGCCATGTAGCGCTGCGCCTGGTTCCACATGCCGCCGCTGTACTCGAAGGTCTTGATGAAGAGGTAGGCCAGGAGGAAGGTCAGCGTGTACGGGCCGGCCGTCGGCGCGGTGTGCCCCTGGAGCTCGGGCCGGTCCCACACGGTCCACAGCGCCCCGATCCCGCCGAGCTTGCCGAGCACGGCCACCAGCATCGCGAGTCCGGCGAGCAACTGGATGACGAACTGCCCGAGTTCGGTGAGCGCGTCCGCCCACAGACCGCCGACCGTGCAGTAGATGCCGGTGATGACGCCGGTGATGAGGATGCCCTGGTTGAGCGAGATCCCGGTGAAGACGGACAACAGGGTCGCGATCGCCGCCCACTTGGCGCCCACGTCCACGATCTTGAGCAGCACCCCGGACCAGGCGAGGGCCTGCTGGGTGGGCAGGTTGTAGCGGCTCTTCAGGTACTCCAGCGGCGAGGCCACCCGCAGCCGGGACCGCAACCGGTTGAGCCGGGGCGCGAACAGGTGGGCGCCGACGGCGATGCCGATCGCGATGGGGAAGGACCAGGTGACGTAGGAGGTGACGCCGTAGGTGTAGGCGATGCCCGCGTACCCGGTGAACATCACCGCGCTGTAGCCGGACATGTGGTGCGAGATCCCGGACAGCCACCAGGGCATGCGGCCGCCGGCCGTGAAGAAGTCGGAGACGTCGTCCACGCGCTTGTGGGACCAGACGCCGATCGCGACCATGACGCCGAAATAGCCGATGAGCACGGCCCAGTCGAGACTGTTCATCGCGCCCCCTCCCTCTCCCTGGGATCCGGTCCGCCTTGTGAACGCGGTTCATGGTGTGGGGAGTTGGGAGGCGGGGACAATGCGGGGTATGGTCAAGGGGAGGTAAAATCGTTCGGTTCGCTGACCTCTGTTCATGTGTGTGAACGACTGGGCGGGTCCTCGCGGTGCGCCGAAGGCCCCGGCCCGACGTGAGGTGACGTCGGACCGGGGCCTTCGGGCTGCCGGATCAGGCGAGGGAGGTGGGCCAGTTGTTGGGCAGGCCGGTGTACTCGCGCGCGCCGAAGGGGGCGCTCCAGCTGCCGGTGCCCTTGTAGAGGTAGGAGTCGGTGTTGCCGGAGTTGGCGGCGTAGAGGTCGGGGCGGCCGTCGCGGTCGGCGTCGCCGATGCCGACGAGGTGGCTGTAGCCGCCCCAGCCGGCGCCGATGCGGACGCGGGGTGCGAAGGTGCCGTCGCCCTTGCCGAGGTAGAGCCAGAGGACGCCGTCCTTGTCGCGGGCGACGAGGTCTCCGGCGGTGCCGCCGGCGATGTTGCCGGTGGCGGTGATCTGGTTGTAGCCGTTCCAGCCCGTGCCGATCTTCACGCGCGGGGAGTAGGGGGCGCTCCAGCTGCCGGTGCCCTTGTAGAGCCACATGACGCCGGCGGTGTCGGTGGCGACGAGGTCGGCCTTGCCGTCGCCGTTGAGGTCGCTGCCGGCGGCGAACTTGTTGTAGCCGCCCATGCCGGAGGCGATCTTGTAGCGGCCGGCGAAGGTGCCGTCGCCCTTGCCGAGGAAGTGCCACAGGACGCCGGAGGTGTCACGGGCGATGAGGTCCGCGTGGGCGGCGCCGCCGATGTTCCCGGCGGCCTCGATCTGGTTGTAGCCGTTCCAGCCGGTGCCGATCAGCTTCTGCTCGCCGGACCCGAGCTGGTGGTTCCAGCGGTCGTAGAAGGTGTCCACGCGCCACAGACCGCCCTTGCTGTCGCGCATGAGCACGTCGGGCGAGCCGTTGTCGTTGAAGTCGTGCGGGGCGGCCTTGCGGACGGCCTTGAAGGTGCCGGAGGTGACCAGGTTCGGGCCGATGCCGTTCATCGGCTCGGCGTTGACCTCCCAGGTGTAGTCGCCGTTGTACGCGCTCTCGAACCGCCCGTCGTTGAGCAGCCCCTCCCAGTCGAGGCGGACCACGCCGTTCTCCGGCTGGGTGAAGGTCTGGGTGAAGACCTTGCCGGTGCGGACGTGCCGCAGGGTGATCTTGGCGTGCACGTTGTACCGGGACAGCGTCCACTCGAGCCGCGCCCGGCCCCCGTTCTGGTCGAGGTCGACCACGGCGGGGACCTTGGAGCCCAGCAGGGCGACCTTGGTGGACTCGCCGCTGCTCGCCACCAGCGTGGCCGTCGGGAGCCCGTCGGCGCCCTGGACGATCCGGTAGAGCCCCTCGCCCTGGGCGACCGTGCCGCCGCGCACGATCTGGGCACCGTCCGGGGCCACCGTGGCCGAGAGGGTGTGGTCGAGCAGCTTGCGGGTGGTCGTGCCGTCCTTCAGGCTGCGCGCGGTCAGCGCGTACAGCGGGTCCTTCTCCAGGTCGGTCAGACCGCTGCGGGTGCCGTACGTGACCCAGTCCCCGACCAGGCCCACCTCGACGTCGCGCCGCCACGCCTTGCCGACCACCGTCTTGCGGGTCGCCTTGGTGGCGCGGTCGACGGTCACGACGGTGGCGACGCCGTCCGCGTCGTACTCGACCCAGGCCAGGTGCGTCGGCGAGAGGGCCATGTCGCCCTGCGCCGAGGCCTGGTACGTCTCGGTCACCGTGTTGGTGGCGAGGTCGATCGTGGCCGCCACGAACGTCTTGGCCGCGTCCGCACCCGTGGTGTACGTCAGCAGCGCGTGCTCGGCCGTCCCCGGCGCGACGTGGACGTTCGTCGCGTCGCCCGGCAGGCCGACGGTCATCTTGCCGCTCGCCGTGCCCACGGCGTTCAGGTGGAGGATCCGGTCCCCGTACGCGTTCGGCATCGTGGTGAACAGGGCCTTGCCGGCCGCACCCGCGTACGTGACGTCACCGCCGAGCGGCACGGTGCGCAGCGTCTTGTCGGTCGCCATGTCGATGAGGGCGGCCTGGCCGCCCCCGTGGGTCGCCACGATGTCACCCGAGCCGGTGCTCTCGATCGGCGTGCCCCAGTTCAGCTCCTCCGGTGCGGAACCGTCCGCGGGGACCCAGTACCGGGTCAGGGAGTAGGCCTCCTCACCGTAGGGAGCGGTCTGGGTGAGGGCCAGGTAGCCCGTCGTGCCCGCGCCGAAGACGGTGCTCTTCTTCGGGAAGGGGGCGACCTCGTTCGTGGTCGCGTCCGCTGCCGTCGTGCCCTCGACGGCGGTGGCGGCGAACGCCGGGGCGGTCAGCGCGGTCGCGCCGACGGTGACGGCGAGCACGGTGACGACGGCCGCGGCGAGCCGACGGCGGACAGGACGTGCGTGGGACAAGTGCGTTCTCCTCGGGTCTGACCGGTCGCACCAGCGGTGCGCCGGATCAGACTCACGACCCCCGGAAGAGGTTGTACGCACGTTCGAAGTTTTTCGGCCGGGCGTTCGGCCGGGCATGACCGAGCCCCCTCGGCCAGGACGGCGGACCGGTCGAGAGGGCTCATTCCGTAACGAAGTGCGCGGTGCGCGCGGGGTCACAGGGCCCCGGCGCTCACCTCGCCCACGAACGCGTTCCACGAACCCGGTCCGAAAGAAATCGAGGGGCCCTCGGGGGCCTTCGAGTCGCGCACGTCGATCGCGTTCACGACGGGGGACTTGACCTCGACGCAGGCGCCGTTGCCGCCGGAATACGAGGACTTCGTCCAGCTGTCCGTGCCGCCCTGAATAATCGCCATTGTTCCCAACTCCGGTTTCTTCGAGTGCGAGTGCTGCGAGTGATCGCGCCAAGGTTCTGCTTGCTTTGGCGTGATCGACGCTACTCGCCCGGCCACGTCGTACGGGACCGGCGTTCACCCGACCGGATGGCATATTCCAAGTGGACTTCCGCTGGGGCGAGTCGGGGGTGTACCGTACCGGCCTCTTCCCCCGGGCCCCGGCAGAATGGCGGCATTCAGCCGCCAACACCCCGCATTGCCCCTATTTCCCGCCGGCGTACTCCTTCGCAATCCGCGTCACGAACTCCCGGGTCTGCTCCACATTCAGCGCCTGTGCCCGCAGGTGCTCGTACATGACGCTGTACTTCCCGACGTCCTGCGCCTTCTCCAGATACAGATCGCTCGTCACGCCCTCGATGTAGACCACCGACGAATCGGACGTGTCCGGGAATTCCAGAATCGCGTAATGCCCGCTGATGCCCGGGTGCGCGCCCATGTCGAAGGGCAGCACCTGCACCGTCACGTGCGGCAGGTGCGACTGCTCGACGAGGTGCTCCAGCTGCTCCACCATCAGCTGCCGGCCGCCGACCACCCGGCGCAGCGCGCCCTCGTCGATGACCGCCCACAGGCGCAGCGGACGCTCGTCGTCCTTGATGCGGTCCTGGCGGCGGGTGCGCACGGTGACCCGCTTCTCGATGTCCGCCGGGGTGGACTCGGGCAGCGCGCCGGTGATCACGGCCTCGGCGTACGCGTGGGTCTGCAGCAGCCCCGGGATGATCTGCGGCTCGTACACCCGCAGGCTCTCCGCGTCCGTCTCCAGACCGATGTAGACGCTGTACGGGATGTCGCCGAAGGCGTGCCACCAGCCCTGCTGGCGGGAGTCCTTGGCCATCTGCATGAGCGAGTCGACCATCCGCTCGTCCTCGACCTCGTACACCCCGCACAGATCGCGGACGTCGCGCTGGCTGATCGAGCGCCGGCCGTTCTCGAGGCGGCTGATCTTCGACTGGGAGACCAGCAGGCGCTCGGCGACCTGCTCGGCCGTCATGCCCTTCGCCTCCCGGAGCCGTCGCAGCTCCTGGCCCAATCGGCGTCGCCTGACGGTGGGGTTGACATTGGACGCCACGGAAACTGCACCTCCGGCTGTCGGCCGCGCAGCGCCGACGGGCTGCGTAGCTGTGGGTATCTACCGCTTGGCAGACTGCCACCAAAGGTGTGGAGTGCGCTGGCGAATGCCCAGACGCGGGCATATGCGTGGGCCTGTGCCCGGGTATGTGCGTGCGCCCCGTGCGGGGCGGGTGCGGAGGTGCGCGTACGGGACGGGCGCCGTCGCGGACGCCCGCCCCGTACGTGGGGGTGCTTGGCGGTGCCTGGTGGTGCTCGGTGGTGCCTGGTGGTGCTCGGTGGTGCCGTGCAGGTGCGGTGCCGGTGCGCGTGCTCGGCCGGCGCGCGCGTGGACGTGCGTGGAACGTGCGTCACATGGCGGCGCGCGCCATGGTGCCGCGCCGCGGCTGGGACGGCACTCCGCCCGCCGTGGCGCTCCGGCGGGGCTGGGCGCCCACGCCGTTCTGGACGTCCATGACGGCGTGCGCCACGAGACCGCCCATCGGGTCGTGCCGGATCAGGTCGCGCAGCCGGGACCGCGACGACCGTCCTTCGTTGCCGGGGTACAGGTGCTTGCCGAGACCGACCGCGTGGGCCAGGGCGGCGAGCGCCGCGGTCCGCGGGTCCGGCGGTACGCCGGTGCGGATCGCACTGTCCAGCCGGGCCCTGATCTCCCGGCTGATGGCCGTGTCCGTCGCCTGGTAGCGAGTCGTCGGCAACACCCCGCACATCTGGCCCTCCACGGCATGCACCATGCCGCAGCGCTCCAGATGCGAGAGATACGTCTGGCGCAGCCCCAGTCGGGGCCCGCCGATCCAGTGGACGGCCCGGACCGGACTGCCACGTCTGCGCAGCAGTTCCAGTGCGGAGTCCAGAGTCGGATCTCCGGTCGGCCGTGGCATCACCACGGCGATACGATCCCCGTCAGGGGCTATCCGTCCTGCCAGAGCCAGCTCCACTAGCTGTGCTCCGGCCAGGCCCAGGTCGAGCGACTGCGGCTGCGCTGTGGTACCCGTGGCCGGGTCCAGAGCGAGCAGCAGAAGCTCCTCCGGAATAGTTCTGCGGCTCCTGCCCATCCATGCCTCCCCGCGTGGATGAATGACAGGGTGACCCCTCTCACATTCATCTGTCGAGAGTGCCTGGGCGGTTCGTACGGGAACCGGCAGGTATGTCGTTCTCGTCTAGCACGGGAGCCAAGGGGTTCACACAGGACACTGGTAGACGGTTCGGACGTAGGCATGAGCGCATGAGCGATGGAGGAGGCACGGTGGCGGGCGAGTCCCCCGACAAGGCGGAGCAGCGGGAGAACGCGGTCGGAGGCGACGGCAAGGACCCCCGACTGTCCGTTCTCCGGGACCGGGTGGACGAGCCGACGGCCGTCTTCCGGGCCCTGGCCCCGCGGACGGCGCCGGAGGACGAGCCCGAGGCGCCGGAGAGCCGGGACGAGGCCGCCGAGGCCGCCGAGAAGCCCGTGAACGCCGAGACGGAGTCCTCCGAGCCCTCGGAGCCCTCCGAGCCCTCGGACTCCCCGAAGGCGGAGGACGCGGCCGGGGGCGAGACGGTTGCGGACGAGACCGAGGAGACGGGCGACGGGTCCGAGGCCGACGAGCCCGACGCCGACGAGCCCGAGGTGGAGCCTGCCACCGCGGAGGCCGAGGACGCGGACGGGGACGAGACCGCGGACGAGGGCGAGGGCGAGGAGGCGGAGGCCGCCGAAGTCTCCGAGGCCGCCGAAGCCTCCGAGGCCACACCAGCCAAGCCGGTCGACCAGCCGACGGCCGTCTTCAACGCGTTCGCCCCGCGCAACTCCCAGCCGAAGCCGGCCCAGCCCGCGCCCGCGCCCGCGCCCTCCCCGGAGGGCAAGCCCGAGGCCGCCAAGCCCGAGGGCACGTCGGAGCACAAGCCCGAGCCCGAGGCTGCCACGCCCGAGCCGGAGGCCGCCGAGCCCGCGCCCGAGGCGGAGTCCGCCCCGCCCGTGGACCAGCCCACCGCGGTCTTCAAGGCGTTCACCCCGCCCCAGGCCAAGCCGGTCGACCAGCCGACGACGGCCCTCAAGCTGCCGCCGTCGACCTTCCGCCCGCTCCAGGGCGACATCACCCAGGAGCAGCCCAAGCCGGCCCGGCCGAAGCCCGAGGAGCCGGTTGCCGTGGTGCCGACGCCCGCGCCGGCGCCCGTACCCGCGTCGCTCGCGGAGCCGGAGCGCACCAGACAGCAGCCGCTTCCGCCGCGCCCGCCGCTGGAGATCCTGGCGGAGCTGACCAACACCCCGCCGCCGCCGGAGACTCCGCTGCGGACCACCTTCCGGCGGCTGAAGATCTGGACCCCGCTGGTCCTTCTCCTCCTGGTCGTCTTTGCGGTCGTACAGTTCGTGCGCCCGCTCCCGGACCCCAAGCTCGTGCTCTCCGCCGACCCGACGTACACCTTCGAGGGCGGCCCGCTCCAGATGCCGTGGCCGTCCGAGGGCCAGGGCGCGGCCGAGGTCGAGGGCGTCGGTTCGCTCGGCACGTACGGCCCGCAGAAGCCGGCGCCGATCGCGAGCGTGGCCAAGACCATGACCGCGTACGTGATCCTGCGCGACCACCCGATCAAGGGGAACGCCGACGGCCCCGAGATCGAGGTCGACCGGACCGCCGGTGAGCAGGCGAAGGCCAAGGACGAGTCGACGGCCCCCATCAAGGAGGGCCAGACCTACAGCGAGAAGGAGCTGCTCCAGCTCCTGATGATCCCGTCCGGCAACAACGTGGCGCGCCTGCTCGCGCGCTGGGACGCCGGCTCCGAGGCCGCGTTCGTCGACAAGATGAACGCCGCCGCCAAGGAGCTGGGCATGACCGGCTCGACGTACACGGACCCGTCCGGCCTGCAGTCGACCACCGTGTCGACCCCGCTCGACCAGCTGAAGCTGGCGAAGGCGGTCATGCAGTACGACGTGTTCCGCGAGATCGTCGACATGCCGAACGTGACCATCGACGGCATCCCGACCCGGATCGAGAACAACAACACGATCCTGCTGGAGCCGGGCGTGACCGGCATCAAGACCGGCTCGTCGACCCCGGCCGGCGGCAACCTGCTGTGGGCGGCGAACACCGTCGTCGACGGCCAGAAGCGCCGCATCCTCGGCATCGTCATGGGGGCGAAGGACGCCCCGCAGCTCTACCAGAAGCTGGACCTGGCGATCGCCAACAGCCTCAAGGTCATCCAGAAGGCGCAGGCCGACGTGACCTCCGCCGCCGTGGTGACGAAGGGACAGGTCGTCGGCTACGTGGACGACGGCCTCGGCGGCCGCACTCCGGTGGTGTCCACCAAGGACCTGAAGGCGGTCGGCTGGCCGGGCCTGAAGGTGAGCCTCCGGCTCGGTGACGGCGGGAAGAAGCCGCCGCACGCGGCGAAGGCCGGGGACGTCGTCGGCCAGGTCTCGATCGGCACCGGCACGGGCGCGGTCAGCGCTCCGGTGGCCCTGGCCAAGGACCTCGTGGAGCCCGGTTTCCAGGAGAAGCTGACCCGACTGGGCTGATCGGACGGGCGCCCGGGGAGCTCCCCGGGCGCCCGCCTGTTAGCGTTCCCCGGGGGGAACGAGAAGAAGGGCTGCACGGGAGAGGGCCGCATTGAGCACCGCCGAGGGGACCCGTGAGGCTGGAGGCCAACCCGACGTGTCTTCACCTTCGCGAATAGAACTTCCCGAGCAGCGGCCGCCCGGCGAACCGCGCTCCGGCGCGGCCTCCGAGCCCACCGAGCCGCCCACCGAGCCGCCCTCCGGTCCCTCCGAGGTCGCCGAGCCGCCCTCCGAAGCCCTGGGCGACCCCGCCCCGGATGCCCCGGCTTCGGACGATCCCGCGCCGGACGGCTCCGCGCCGGACGACTCCGCTCCGACGGCACCGCCCTGGCGGCGCAAGCGCCGCTACCCGGTGCTCGTCGCGACCGCCGTGGCCGCGCTCACCCACGTCCTGTGGTTCTTCTTCTTCGCCAACAGCGGCGGGGACCTGGCCGCACAGGACGCCTGGGCCGAGTTCGTCGGCCGGCACCCGGACTCGGCGTACAACCTCGCCTGGTACGGCGGCATGCACCCGGTCTCGTACAGCGTCGTCTCGCCGTACGTGATGTCGGTGCTCGGCGTGCGCACCACGATGATGATCGCCGGGACGCTGTCCGCGGCCCTGACCGCGCTGATCCTGGTGCGGGTGCGGGCCGTGCGCAATCCGATGGCGTGCGCGCTGGCCGGCGTCTTCGCCTTCCTCTGCAACGCGCTCTCGGGCCGGGTCACCTTCGGCCTCGGCATGATGTTCGCGATCGGCTCGGTGGCCGCGGTGTTCTGCTGGCCGCACCGCTGGCGCTACCACCGCTGGGCGAAGGCGGCCGTGGCCGCGCCGCTCGCGGCGCTCGCGACCGCGTGCAGCCCGGTCGCGGGGCTGTTCCTGGGCGTGGTCGCGGCGGCGCTCTTCCTCAACAAGCGGCGCCCGGGCGCGTACGCCGTCGGTCTCGCCCCGGTCGCGGTGGTGGCGCTCTCGGCGTGGCTGTTCCCGTTCTCCGGCACCCAGCCGATGAGCCTCGCGTCGACCTCGCTCCCCTTCCTCTTCGGCGTTCTCGTCTTCCTGCTGGTCCCGAAGGACTGGCGCACGGTGCGCACGGCGGCGGCCGTCTACGCGGCCGGCACCCTGCTCACCTGGCTGGTCGACTCCCAGATCGGCTCGAACGTCAGCCGGCTCGTCATGCTGTTCGCGGGCGTCGTGCTGCTGGCCGCGCTGCCGTACGCCCGGCCGCGCTCGCGCCGCTGGTACGCGCTGCTGCTGGCCTTCGCCGGTCTGAACGCGTGGATCGGCTTCAAGGGCGTCGACGACGTCATCCGCACCGCGCCGGACGCCTCGTGGGCGCGTGAGGTGGCGCCGCTGATCAACCAGCTCCAGGTGCGGGGCGCCGAGCAGGCCCGGGTGGAGGTCGTGCCGGCCTCCAGCCACCGCGAGTCCTCCGCCCTCGCCCCGTACATCAACCTGGCCCGTGGCTGGAACCGGCAGGCCGACATCCAGCGCAACCCGCTCTTCTACGACGACACCCTGAACGCGGCGAACTACCACGACTGGCTCGACCGCTGGGCCGTGCACTACGTGGTGCTGCCGACCGGGGCGCCGGACTCGGGCGCGCAGCGCGAGGCGGAGCTGGTCGACGGCGGTCTGCCGTATCTGGAGCAGGTGTGGTCGGACGCGAACTGGCGGCTGTACGCGGTCACCGACCCGACCCCGCTGGCCGACGCGCCCGCCCGGGTGCGGCGGGCCGAGGCCAACGAGGTGGTCCTTGACCTCGACCGGCCGGCCAGGATCCGGATCCGGGTGCCGTACTCGCCGTGGCTGGCGCTGCTCGACGGGAACGGCGGCAAGATCGAGCCGCCGCAGGAGACCGAGGCGTCGAAGAAGGCCCGCGAGGAGGCCGAGGCGGAGTCGGGCGTCGAGCTCCCGAAGGTCTTCGCCAACGAGGAGGGCTGCCTGCTGAAGGCGGAGCCGGACGCGGAGGGCGACGAGTGGACCGAGCTCGTCGCGCCGAAGGCCGGAACCTACCGGCTCGGCGCCCCGTACAAGCTCTTCCCGCGCGGCACGGCCTGTCCGGAGGAGCTGCGCTGACGTCACTCGTACGTGGGGTGCGGGGCCGGAGCGGCCCGGCCGGGGGCGCCGAGGGGCATAGGGTCCCGTCCGTACGGAAGTGACGTGGCGAAGTCGGCGGTGGACAGCAGTGGGCGACATGGCGGTGGACGCGCGATCGGGCGCGCAGGACGAGACGGCGGCTCCGGCCCCCCAGGGGAAGGCGGCGCGGCGCAAGCGTCCGATGTGGGTCGAGATCCCGATCCTGGTCGCCATCGCGCTCGGCCTGGCCTTCCTGATCAAGACCTTCCTGCTGCAGGCGTTCCTGATCCCCTCGGGGTCGATGCAGAACACCCTGCAGAAGGACGACCGGGTGCTCGTCGACAAGCTGACCCCGTGGTTCGGCTCGGAGCCCGAGCGGGGCGAGGTCGTGGTCTTCCGCGACCCGGCGGACTGGCTGGCGAACAGCCCGGTGCCGCCGCCGAACGCCTTCCAGAACGTGCTCGGCTTCATCGGCCTGATGCCGGCGGCCGGTGAGAAGCACCTGATCAAGCGGGTGATCGGGGTCGCGGGCGACACCGTCGAGTGCGTGGGCACCGGCCCGCTCAAGGTCAACGGCCACCCGCTGGACGAGCCGTACGTCTACCCCGGCAACACCCCGTGCAGCCAGGACCCGGCCGGCCAGTTCAAGGTCACCGTGCCCCAGGGCAGCGTCTGGGTCATGGGCGACCACCGCCAGGCCTCCCTCGACTCCCGCTACCACCAGACCGACCCGCACGCGGGCATGGTCCCGCTGACGGACGTGGTCGGCCGCACGGTGGTCGTCGCCTGGCCGGTCACCCACTGGTCGACCCTCCCGGTCCCCACCACCTTCGAGCAGCCCTCCCTGGCGCCCTGACCCATTCCCCCGACGACAGACCGAGGCACCCCATGGCCATCATCGTCACCTTCGACCTCCCCGGCGCCGGCCCCGAGCTCTACGACGCGGTCATCGACCGCGTCACCGGGGGCCGCGGCTTCACGACCTTCGCCGACGTCCACAACCCGGGCCTCCTCTCCCACGCGGCGGGCCCGGTCCCGGGCGGCTTCCGCGTCACCGAGGTCTGGACCGACCAGGAGGCCCTCGAAGCCCACGCGAAAACCTTCACCCCCATCCTCACCGCCCTGGGCCACCCGGACCTGCAGCCCACGATCATCCCGGCCCACAACGTGGTGGTGAGCTAGTCGGCGGGCGGCGCGTCACACGAAAGGGCACCTACGGATATCCGTAGGTGCCCTTTGCACTGCCTGGTGCCCCCGGCAGGATTCGAACCTGCGACACCCGCTTTAGGAGAGCGGTGCTCTATCCCCTGAGCTACGAAGGCGGGACCAGTGAACAGGGTAGCGGATGGCGGGTGCCGGGGGTTGGGGGCTCAGGTGTCGAAGCGGGTGAGGTAGTCCGGGTTCGCGATCGGGGTGGTCGTGAGGAACTCGGGCGGGAGGTCGAAGGCGTCCACCAGGGGGAGCAGGTGGGGGGCCAGGGTGGCGAGGGTGCCGTCCGTGGTGGGGTGGAGGGCCTCGACCTGGGCGGGGGTGAGGTGGCCCGCGGCGAGCAGGTCGCCGGTGTGCGGGCGCAGCTCCTGGAGGAGGAAGAGGCGGGCCAGGTGCTCCAGGAGGAGGCGGCTGCCGGGGGTGGCGGCGCGGGCGACGGCGGACAGGAAGGCGTCGGCTGCTGCGGTGCGGGCGTGCGCGGCGACCATCTCCAGGGCGGCGCCGGAGGTCTCGTTCCACCGCCCGATCGGGTCGCCGGAGGGGCCGTTGCGCAGGGCGGCCCTGGCCCGGGTCTGCCAGATGCGTTCGACGTGGGCGTGCAGGTCGCGCAGGAAGCCGAGGTCCGTGAGGGCGGCGGGACCGGCCGCGCCGCCGGCGGTGCGGTCCGGGCCGGGGCCGGGTCCGGCCTCGTGGGCGAAGACCAGTTCGGACGCGGCCTTGGCCCAGATGACCAGGTTGTCGCCCTCGGCGGTGATGCCGCCCTCGATGTTGAGCGGCAGCTCGGAGATGCCGTTCGCGGGGAACAGCCCCTGCGCGCCGCAGCGTTCGCGGGCCTCGACCGCGATGTCACGGGCCTGCCAGGTGATCCAGCCCTTGGCCACGGCGATCAGCCGCTCGACCTCCTCCCGCTGTCGCGGGTCCGCGGGGTCGTGGGCGCACCAGCGGTCGAGCACCTCGCGGTGCAGGAAGGTCATCGCGTACGAGGTGGCGAGCGAGCGCAGCAGCCGCCCGTGGTGGGTGCGGTGCGCACTCAGGGGTATCCGCTCGCCGGCCTTGGGCGCGGCGACCTGACGGTGGTGGGCGTAACGGACGGCGATGGCGAGCGCGGCGCGGGCCATGCCGAGGGTGCCGCCGCTCATGCAGAGCTTGCCCATGGTGACCCGGCCGACGGAGCGCAGGAACCGCTTGCGCCGGTTGCCGAGGTTGCTGACCAGGCGCCCGTCCTTGTCGAGCCGGCCGTGGGCGGCCTCCAGCATCGCCTCGCGGGGCAGCCGGACGTGGTCGAAGGAGGTGAGGCAGTGGTCGACCGGGGTGCCGGTGCGCTCGGGCAGGCGCTGCACGTGGATGCCCGGAAGGTGCCCGTCGGCGTCGCTGAGCGGGGTGAGGAAGAGGAAGACGCCCTGGTCCCGGTCGTCGACGAGCAGCCGGGCAGCGACCACGGCCGTCTTCGGGCCGCCGGCGAGGCTCGTGTTGGGCATGAACTTCCGCGCCCCCGGATTCGGGGTGTGCAGCACGAATCCGCCGGTCTCGCGGTCGAGGACGGCGACCGTCTCCAGCGCGGCGACGTCATTGCCGTGGGCGAGTTCGGTGCAGAGGAAGGTTCCGGTGCGCTTCATTGACGTGTAGTCCGTCAAGTCGCGGCGATATCCGTCGTGATCGAGGAGGCTGCCGAGGAAAAGGTTGTAATGAATGCTGGCGAGCGTGCACACGCCGCCGTCCACGAATCCGGTCCATTCGTGCAGGGCCGCGAGCCGCCGCGCGTCGTACGCGAGGGCCTCGGCCGCCGGGCCGGCGACCGTGTCGTTGACCCGGCGCAGCCGCTCGTAGGAGAGGGCGGTGCGCTCGGCGGGGCTCAGTCCCGGCCGGTGCGCGAAGGCCGGTCCGGCGATCAGCCGCCGCCATTCCCCGTGGACGCGGGCGCGTTCGTCGCCGTCGAAGAGCAGATCGGCGAGGGCCCGTATGTCCCCGCCGTCATCGGCGAGGGGGACGGCCGGCGGCTGGGCTGGGGGGACGGCCGTGTCCACGGCGCCATCGTGTCTGAGTGGTGCTTCCGCGTGCTGGAGCATCGGCTCCCCCGTAAGAGTGTGACCGGCAGGGAAGAGGTGGTGACCTTGCGCAACAAGATACGGACCAACCGGTTTTGTTTCAATTTGCCTTGTCAAACCGGCTAGCTGGTTTTATTCTTGAAATGTGGACGTGTGAAGAAACCGGTCTCGCCCGGCTCACCCTACTGCCGGCGGCGATCCAGGGACCGGTCGCCGACTCATCACTCCATGCGAGCCGTTGGAATACCAGCCTCCGGTCTCCTTCGGAGCCGTGAGGTACGGAGGATGTAGTGGCACAACAGGAACGAGCCATCCGCACGCGCCAGAAGATCGTGCTCGCGGCCGCGGAGCTGTTCGACGAGGTCGGCTACGAGGCCGCCACGATTTCCGAGGTCCTGAAGAGGTGTGGGGTGACCAAGGGCGCGCTCTACTTCCACTTCGCCTCCAAGGAGGAGCTGGCCCAGGAGGTGCTCGCCGGGCAGGTCGCCGCGCTGCCGCCGGTCCCGGAGCGTGAGCTCTTCCTCCAGCAGCTCACCGACGAGGCGCTCGTCCTGGCGCATCTGCTGCACGTGGGCGACCCCATGGTGCGCGGCAGCGTGCGCCTCACCGTCGACCAGGGCTCGCCGTACGACGGCCTGGACCGCGGCGTACCGATGCAGGGCTGGATCAGCCACAACACCGACGTCCTGGCCCGCGCGAAGGCGGCCGGCGAGCTGCTGCCGCACGTGGACGTCTCCTCCGCCGCCACCCTGTTCACCGGCAGTTTCACCGGAGTTCAGGTGCTGTCGAAGATCATGACGCGGCACGCGGACATGGTGGAGCGGGTCGCCGACCTGATGCGGACCATGGTGAGCGCCATCGCCGTGCCCGGCGTCCTCGTCCGCCTCGACTTCACACCCGAGCGCGCGAAACTCGCCTACGAGGAGGCCGTCCGGGCGCGGGAGGCGGGCACCACCGCGCTCGCCGGCGCCACGGACTGACGCGAGCCGGGCTGACGCGAGCCGGGGTGTGCGACGCGGACCGATGCGAGCCTGACGAGGCTTGGGCGGACGCGAGCCGGGCCGACCTGACTCGGGCCGGCGCAACTCGGACCGACGCGAGCCTGACGTGGCTCGGGCGGACGCGATCCGGACCTCGCAGCGGTACGAACGGACCTCGCAGCGGTACGGAACGTGCGGCGGTACGGGCCGACGGTGCCGCGGCGCCGTGACGACAGGTCGGTCCCGGTCCGTTTCCGCCCGGGCCCAACGGCCGGAACCCGTGCCATCGGCACGGATCCGTGACAGCGCGGGGTCCGTACCGGTATGGCAGGTCCATGACCCCGTGACCCCGTGACCCCATGGCCACGGCCCACACGGGTCACGGCCACACCGGCCACGGCCACGGGGGTCGCGACCGTGCGGTCCCGCAGAGACGCATCCGACCCCGTATCCGACCCCGCATCCGATCCGGCAACGGATCCAGAAGACGGAGAAACCGCATGGACGAGATGGACGAGCGCAACGACGTGCACCCCGAGGTGCAGCACGACGCCCCCGGAGCCACCGGCGCCGGATCCCTCGCCCTCGCGGGCGCGGGCGGCTGCCCGTACGCCCTCGACGTGACCGGCCGCGACCTCGCCGGCGAGGCCGCCGCCCTCCGGGAGCGCGGCCCCGCCGTCCCGATCGAGCTGCCCGGCGGCGTCGGCGCCTGGGCCGTGGTCCGCCAGGAGCACGTCGAGCGGCTGCTGGTCGACCCGCGCGTCTCCAAGGACGCCCGGCGCCACTGGCCCGCCTTCATGGAGGGCCGGATCACCCCCGAGTGGCCGCTCTTCCCCTGGGTCGCCAACGAGAACATGCTCTTCTCGTACGGTGCCGAGCACGCCCGCCTGCGCCGTCTGGTCGCCGCCGCGTTCACCGCCCGCCGCACCGCCGCGCTCCGCCCCCGCATCCAGGAGATCAGCGCCGCGCTCCTCGACGGCCTGGCCGAGCGCCTCGCCGCCGGCGAGACCGCCGACCTGCGCACCGGCTACGCCGAACCGCTGCCGCTCCAGGTCATCTGCGAGCTCTTCGGTGTGGCCGAGGGCGCCGACCGCGACGAGCTCACCGCCGCCCTGCGCACCGTCTTCAGCTCCAGCGTCTCCGCCGAGACCATGGAGGCCGCGCGCGGTACCGCCTTCCGGCTGCTCGGCGGCCTGGTCGCCGCCCGCCGCGAGGTGCCCGGCGACGACCTGACCTCCTCCCTGATCGCCGCCCGCGACGGCGACGGCGACGACGCCCTCACCGAGAACGAACTCCTCGGCTCCCTCTTCCTGTTGATCGCCGCCGGCCAGGACACCACCGCCACCCTCGTGGTCAACGCCGTCGCCGCGCTGCTCACCCACCCCGAGCAGCTCGCCCACGTCCGGGCCGGCCGGGCGAGCTGGGACGACGTGGTCGCCGAGACCCTGCGCCTGCACGGCCCGGCCGCCTACTCGCCGCTGCGCTTCGCCGTCGAGGACATCGAGCTGGACGGCGTGAAGATCGCCCAGGGCGACCCGATCCTCGTCAACTTCGCCGCCGGCGGCCGTGAGCCGGAGCGCCACGGGCCGGACGCCGAGCGCTTCGACGTGCTCCGCACCGACCGCGACCCGCTCGCTTTCGGCCACGGCGTGCACCGCTGCCTCGGCGCCCCGCTCGCGACCCTGGAGGCGACGACCGCCCTCGAAGCCCTCTTCGAGCGCTACCCCGACCTCGAACTCGCCTGCCCCGCCGAGGAGCTGGCTCCGCTCCCGACCTTCATCCTGAACGGGTACGGGGCACTGCCCGTCCGGCGGGCCGCGCGCGACTGACGGGCACGGGCGCACGGTCTCTTTTGTTCGCTGAAAAACCGCTCGACCGGTTTGTTACAGTCGAAGAAAGTGAACGCGTCGGCACCTCGGAACGCGTCGGCACCTCCTCAGTGACGGAGGCCCCTTGGCCAAGCAGGAGCGGGCCATCCGGACCCGCAACGCCCTCGTCGAGTCGGCGGCGGTGCTCTTCGACCGGGACGGCTTCGAGCTCGCCTCGCTCGCGACCATCAGCGCCCGCGCCGGGGTGAGCAGCGGCGCCCTGCACTTCCACTTCCCCAGCAAGGCGGCACTGGCCGACGCGGTCGTCGCGGCGGCCGGCGACCGCCTGCTGCGGATCACCCGGGAGCGCGAGGCGCTGCCGCTGCAGATCCTGATCGACGCCAGCCACGAACTGGTCCAGGGTCTCGGCACCGACCCGGTGCTGCGCGCCGGTTTCGCGCTGGGCGCCGCCCCCGAGCGCACCCGCACCGAGCGGGACCTGAGGCGCCAGTGGCGCGAGTGGGTCGAGGGCATGGTGGCCCGCGCCGAGCGCGCGGGCCTGCTCGCGCCCGACGTCGCCGCCCGTGACGTCGCGGCGGCGGTCGTCGCGGTCGCGGCGGGCCACGAGGCCCTGGGCCACCAGGACCCGGGCTGGCTGGAGCGCGCCCCGCTCACCCGCTTCTGGGCGTTCCTGCTGCCCCGGGTGGTCGGCGCGGCACGGGTCGGCCTCTTCGTGGCGGCCGGCGACCAGGAACGCGTACGGGAGCCTGATCACGTACCTGAAACGGGGGAGCCGGACCGCGTACGGGAGTCGGGGGAGGCCGATTGCGTACGGGCGACCGGTGAGTAGGTGCTCCCTTCCTGACCCTGGCTCTGGCCGTCGCCCTGACCCCGACCCTCGCCTGACCCTGACCCTGACCCTGACCCTGGCCCTGATCCGGGCGCTGGCCCTGGCCCTGCCTCCGGGCCCGCCTGATAGCGTCGGCGGACCGATCCGCTGAGCGAACGCTTAGCCCGCGCGGAAGGCGGCCGACAGCGAGCGACGGAGAGAGGGAGGCGCCATGGCCGACCGGCCCACCGATCCGTACCGGCACACCGATCCGTACGCCCATGCGTGCGCCGATCCATGTGCCGATCCGTACGCCGACCCGTACGCCGATCCGTTCGGCGTGCCGTCCGACGTGCCGCGCTCCGCTGAGGTGCGCTCCGCGCTCGCCGCGCTGACCGCCCCTGGGGCCCCCTTCGCCGTCGACGAGCACGGCGTCTACACCGGCGGCCCGCGCACGCTGCGCGAGTTCGTCGAGGCCACCTGGGGTTTCGGTGACCGGCCCTTCCTCATCTCCGACGACGGCGTCCTCGGCTACCGCGCCTTCTTCGACGCCGCCTGCGGCCTCGCCCGGCGCCTGGTCGACGTGCACGGACTGCGCCCCGGCGACCGGGCGGTCGTGGCGATGCGCAACCACCCCGAGTGGCACGTCGCCTTCTGGGCCGCCCAGCTCGCCGGACTCGTCGCCGTCCCGCTCAACGCCTGGTGGACGGCCGAGGAGTTCGCGTACGCGCTGGACGACTGCGCCCCGCGGGTGCTGCTGGTGGACGGCGAGCGGGTGCCACGGGTCGCCGACTGGGCCCGGGCCCGCGCCGTCCCCGGCATCGTCTTCCACGGCGGTCCCGAGGGGCAACCGGCCACGGCCACGCACACCGGGGGCGACCCCGAGGGCGACTCCGAGGGTGACCCCGAGGGCGACCCCCACGCGCACCCCGACCCGTACCCCGAGGGCTTCGAGCCGTACGTCCCCGACACCGACCCGCTGCTCGGGCCGCCGCCGGTCGAGGTGCTGCCCGAGCACGACGCGACGATCATCTACACCTCGGGCACCACCGGGCGCCCCAAGGGTGCCGTGGCCACCCATCTCGCGCAGGCGGGCGCGGCGATGAACCCGCGCTGGTTCGCCGCCGCCTCCGCGGTCCGCCGGGGCGGACGGCCGGGGGCCGGGCCGGTGCCGGTCTCGCTCACCACGTTCCCCTTCTTCCACGTGGCCGCGTTCACCTCCTTCTACTCGGTGATGGCGGCCGGCGGCAGCCTCGTCCTGATGCGCAAGTGGGACGCGGCGAAGGCCCTGGAGCTGATCCGGACCCACCAGGTCACCCACTACGCGGGCGTGCCCACCACCGCGCTCCAGCTGCTCGACCTCGCCGAGCGCACCGGTGACCCGCTGGCCTCCGTCACGATGATCAACACCGGGGGAGCGGCGGCCCCGCCCGAGCTCGCGGCGCGGATCACCGCCGCGTACGGGGAGCGGATCGAGCCCCGCAACGGCTACGGCCTCACCGAGACCTGCGGCGGCGTGCTGGCCAACTTCGGCGCCGAGTACCGCGCGCACCCGGACAGCGCGGGCCGGCCGGCCCCGGCCGTGCGGGTGCGGATCGACCGGCCGGACGCGGACGGCGTCGGCGAGCTGTGGCTGCGCGGCCAGTCCCTGATCCGCGGCTACTGGGGCGACGAGGAGGCCACCCGGGCCGCCTTCACCCCGGACGGCTGGTTCCGCACGGGCGACCTGGCGCGGGTGCGGGACGGGCGGGTCACGATCGTCGACCGGATCAAGGACCTGGTGATCCGGGGCGGCGAGAACGTGTACTGCGGGGAGGTCGAGGGCGTGCTGCACGCGCACCCGGACGTCGCCGAGGCGGCCGTGCTCGGCGTGCCGCACCCGCTGCTCGGCGAGGAGGTCGCCGCCGTGGTCCGGCTCCGGGCGGGCGCGTCGGCCGGCCCGGAGGAGCTGCGGGCGCACGTCGGCGCGCGCCTCGCCGCCTTCAAGGTGCCCGCGCACGTGCGCGTACGGGACGCGGAACTGCCCCGGAACGCCACGGGCAAGGTCCTCAAGCGCGAGCTGCGCGCCGAGTTCGCCGAGTTCACCGAGCTCACCGAGTTCATCAGCGGGGCGCCGGATTCGGCGGGCCTCAGGAGGAACGGGTGACCCGGATGCGGTAGCCGCCGGTCTCGGGGTCCTCGTCGAGGACGCTGATGCGGACGCCGTTGGTCCGGTCCGTGAAGGTCTCGCCGGGGCCGAAGGGAGCGTCGGAGAGTTCGGCGTGCACGTTGGGGCGCCGGGTGCAGCCGCCGCTGGAGCGGTCGCTGTCGGCGACCGTGACCGGGCCGTGCCCGGTGTCCACGTCGGTGTCCACCCGGTAGACCAGGACGCCGGTCTTGCAGACGGCCTCGTCGTTGCCCTCGCGGGTGCGCACCTCGGCCGCGTAGCCGGAGGTGCCGGAGAGCGGGACGAAGGCGAGCTTGGGTCCGCCGGTGGTGGCGAGCGGGGTGAGGGTGTACTCGAAGTCGCCGGGCCGGGAGGCGCAGCCGACCTGGTCGTTGTCGAGCCAGCCCAGCTTCCACTTGTGCCAGCCGAGCAGGTCGTTGTTGGCCCCCCAGTCCTCGGACATGATGTCCCAGTGCCCGACGGTGCCGCCGCCGTCGACGGTGTAGAGGTCGGGCAGTCCGAAGACGTGCCCGTTCTCGTGCGGCAGCACGCGGTAGCCGGTCTCGGCGTAGCTGCCGGAGCCGTCGTCCTGGCGGCTGTAGACGAAGGACGTGTTGGCGAGCGGGACGCCGTCCGCGTACGGGGCGTCGTCGTTGCCGGAGAAGGTCACGGACAGCACGGTGTCCAGGGCGGAGGGCCCGGCGTTCGGCGTGACGAGGACGTTGACCAGGTCGTAGGCGCTGAAGTCCACGCGCGGGTCGGCGGCCTTGACGATGTCCTGGACGAGGCCGCGGTAGCCCGGTTCGTACGGCGAGCCGCGTTCCACCCCGTACGAGGAGAAGGGGCGGGGCATCCGCAGCCAGTCGGGTATCGGGGTCTCGGGGGTGTAGTGGAGGCGCCCGTAGGAGCTGACCCGGAACCAGTCGGAGGTCTGCGGGAAGAACTCGCGGAAGCGGCTCATCGCGGTGCCCTGCCCGGGGGCGTCCGGGAAGTCGATCATCAGGTTGAGGGCCTTGATGTGCCCTGTGGAGCGGGCGTAACCGGGGGCCGTCGGCAGCCCCTCCGACATCTGCACACCCATCGTCGTGGCGATCCGGCACGGTCCCAGCGGTGCCTCCCCGGTGCCGGCGGCCACCGGGCCCGCCGAGGCGGGGGCCGGTCCGGGCAGGGTGGTGCTGGCCGTCGCCAGGGCGGCGATCGCGAGGGCGGCCGCCGAGGCCAGGGCGATGGGTCTGCGTATCCGTCGGCGGGTCTCCTGCATGCGGTCGCCTCTCTCCGCTCGGTGTTGCGATCAGCCTGTGGCGGGTGATCGAGGGGCGCGCGCCGGGTGGCCCGACCGGGGGATGTGACGCAGGTCACGTCGGGTGAGGGAAATAACCGGGGAACGAGTCCCCGTTTACCCCTGTGTTCGACGAAGTGGGGACTGAGTCCCCGGATCAGATGGCCACCCGAAAGCGGCCCGGCCATCCGGAGCAGGCGGGAGAGGTACGGCAGTGAGCACCAGCCCAGCGGAGACGGCACTCGCCGGCGCGCTCGCCGCGCCCGTACCCGAGGCCGCCCCGACGACCGCGGCCGACACCCGGGCGTCCGGGACCGGCACCCGGACCTCCGGGACCGGCACCCGGGCCCGCCGGATGCCCCGGCCGCGGGCGGACGCCCTGCGCAACCGGGAGCGGATCGTGACGGCGGCCCGCGAGATGTTCGTGGAGTTCGGCGCCCAGGTGCCGCTCGACGAGATAGCCCGCCGCGCGGGCGTGGGCAACGCGACGCTGTACCGCAACTTCCCGGAGCGCGCCGACCTCGTCCGCGAGGTCGTCCTCTCGCTCACCGCCCGCATCACCGAGCGGGCGTACGAGGCCGCCGAGGAGGAGAGCGACCCCTTCGCCGCGCTCCGCCGCTTCACGCACGCCGCGGCCGACGAGCGGGTCGGTGCCCTGTGCCCGATGCTCGACGGCGACTTCGACAAGGACCACCCGGACCTGCTGGCCGAGCGCTCGCGTCTGGAGGAGGCCGTGACGGGCCTCGTCGAGCGGGCGCAGGCGGCCGGCCGGATGCGGGCCGACGTCGGGGTCGGGGACCTGATGGTCGCGCTCTCGCAGCTGACCCGGCCGCTGCCGGGCACGGCCTGCATGAACATGGACCGCTTCGTCCACCGTCACCTTCAGGTGTTCCTGGACGGCCTGGAGGCGCCCGCGCGCTCCGAGCTGCCCGGTGCCGCCGCCACCCTCGAGAGCCTGAGGAGCGAGATCTGTCCGGCCCGCTGAGGTCCGCGCCCTTGATCATGACGCCGTCGCCGCGCGGCACCCCTGACTCCCCGTAAGAACGCCCGAACGTCCTTTTTCAGCCTTTTGCGCCAAGAGGTGGCTACCCCCATGTCAAAAATCGCCCAGTCCCCGCCCGTGCAGGCGGACCCGAGCCGCTGGAAGGCCCTGGTCTTCATCGCGCTCGCCCAGCTGATGGTGGTGCTCGACGCCACGATCGTGAACATCGCGCTGCCCTCCGCCCAGCAGGACCTGGGGATATCCGACGGCAACCGGCAGTGGGTCATCACGGCCTACGCCCTCGCCTTCGGCGGTCTGCTCCTCTTCGGCGGCCGGGTCGCCGACCTGTGGGGCCGCAAGCGCACCTTCGTGGTCGGCCTGATCGGCTTCGCCTTCGCCTCCGCCCTCGGTGGCGCGGCCACCGGTGAGGCGATGATGCTGGGCGCCCGTGCGCTGCAGGGTGCGTTCGGCGCGCTGCTCGCGCCCGCCGCCCTCTCGCTGCTCGCGGTGATGTTCACCGACGCCAAGGAGCGCGCCAAGGCCTTCGGCATCTACGGTGCGATCGCCGGTGGCGGTGGCGCCGTCGGCCTGATCCTCGGCGGCTTCCTCACCGAGTACCTGAACTGGCGCTGGACCTTCTTCGTCAACATCCCGTTCGCCGTCGTCGCGGCGCTCGGCGCGTACTTCGTGATCCGCGAGCCGGCCGGCGGCCGCAACCGCTCGCCGCTCGACGTCCCCGGCGTGCTGCTCTCCACCCTCGGCCTGGTCTCGCTGGTCTACGGCTTCACCCGCGCCGAGTCCGACGGCTGGACCGACCCGGTCACCCTGGGTCTGTTCGGCGCCTCGGTCGTGCTGCTCGTCGCCTTCGCGGTGGTCGAGGGCCTGGTGAAGTCCCCGCTGCTGCCGCTGCGCGTGGTCACCGACCGCAACCGCGGCGGTGTCTACCTCTCCCTCGGCCTCGCCGTCATCGCGATGTTCGGCCTGTTCCTGTTCCTGACCTACTACCTCCAGGTCGTGAAGGGGTACTCGCCGGTCAAGACGGGCTTCGCGTTCCTGCCGATGATCGCGGGCATGATCACCGGTTCCACCCAGATCGGTACGCGGCTGATGACCCGGGTCCCGCCGCGCTGGCTGATGGGCCCCGGCTTCCTGACCGCCGCCGTCGGCATGCTGCTGCTCACCCAGCTGGAGATCGGCTCCTCGTACGCCGGTCTGATCCTGCCCGCGCAGCTGCTGCTCGGCCTCGGCATGGGCACCGCCTTCATGCCGGCCATGTCGCTGGCCACCCTCGGGGTCGACCCGCGGGACGCCGGTGTGGCCTCCGCGATGGTCAACACCTCGCAGCAGGTCGGCGGCGCCATCGGCACGGCCCTCCTGAACACCATCGCCGCCTCGGCGACCACCGCGTACCTGACGGACCACGCGGCCGGCGCCACCACCCCGGCGGCCCAGAAGCTGGTCCAGCTCCAGGGCATGGTCGAGGGCTACTCGGCGGCGATCTGGTGGGCGGTCGGCATCCTGGTGGTCTCGGCGACCCTCGCGGTCACCCTGATCAACACCGGCAAGCCGGGCACCGGCGCGGTCGCCGGCTCCGGTGCGGACGCCGAGGACGAGGTGAAGATCCCCGTCGTCGCCCACTGAGGCGTGCATTGAGTCGTGCACTGAGTCGTGCACTGGGGCGTCGCCCACTGACTCGTCGTGCACTGGGTCGTCGCGCACTGAGAGGTTTCCGTGCGCGACGCGCGACACGAGACGGGGCCCGGCCACCCGATCCGGCGCATCCTGCCCTGGCTCCGCTCAGCGGAGCCAGGGCAGGTCCGCGTTCGGGTCCGAGGGCTGCAGGCCCTCGGCGAGGGTGCGCATGATCCCGCCCAGCTGCTCGACCTGCTCGGGCGAGAGGCGGTCGAAGAGGGCCTGCCGCACGGCGTCGACGTGCCCGGGCGCGGTGCGGCGCAGCACCTCGTACCCCTCGTCGGTCAGCGCCGCGAACTGGCCGCGCTTGTCGGAGGGGCAGTCCTCGCGGCTCACCCAGCCGTTCTTCTCCAGGCGCGCGACGGCGTGCGAGAGCCGCGAGCGGGTGATCTTGGCGTTCTTGGCCAGCTCGGTCATCCGCATCCGGCGCCGGGGTGCCTGGGAGAGCTGGACGAGCAGCCCGTAGTAGACGTGGGGCATCCCGGCGTCGCGCTGCAGCTGGCGGTCGAGATGGTCCTCCAGGAGGGTGGTGGCGTGGAGGTAGGAGCGCCAGACGCGCTGCTCCTCGTCGCTGAGCCAGCGGGGTTCGGTCATGGATCCATGGTACGGGCAGTTCTTGAAAGTTGAACTAGATCGGGTCTAAGCTGTGCCCGACAGTCAAGCTTGAAACTTCAAGCATTCATGGAGCGCGTGCGGGGAACGCATGCGCGGTGCGCGGTAAGGAGGCGGACGCCATGAGCGACGCCACGCTGGAACGAACCCCGGCCGGGCGCATGCCCGCCCTCTACCTCTCGCACGGCGCGCCGCCGCTGGCCGACGACCCCGTCTGGCCCGGCGAGCTCGCCGCCTGGTCCGCCGGCCTGCCCCGCCCCACGGCGATCCTCATGGTCTCCGCGCACTGGGAGGAGGCCCCGCTCGCCCTCGGCGCCACCGAGACGGTGCCCCTCGTCTACGACTTCTGGGGCTTCCCCGAGCACTACTACCAGGTGCGGTACGCGGCCCCCGGCGCCCCCGCGCTCGCCGAGGCCGTCCGCAAGCTGCTGCGCGCGCCCGGCACGCCCGTGCAGGACATCCCCGACCGCGGCCTCGACCACGGGGCGTACGTGCCGCTCGTCGAGATGTACCCCGACGCCGACATCCCCGTCCTCCAGATCTCCATGCCCACGCTCGACCCGCGCCGGCTCATGGAGATCGGCCGCAGGCTCGCCCCGCTGCGCGACGAGGGCGTGCTGATCGTCGGCAGCGGCTTCTTCACCCACAACCTCGCCGCCCTGCGCCACACCGGCCCGGGCGTGCCCGGCTGGTCCGCCGAGTTCGACGCGTGGGGCCGCGAGGCGCTGGCCGCGCGGGACGTCGACGCCCTGCTCGACTTCGAGCACAAGTCCCCGGCCGGCCGCCTCGCCCACCCGCGCACCGAGCACTTCGCCCCGCTCTTCGTCACCATGGGCGCGGCGGACGCGGCCGGTGACCTGGACGAGGAGCGCAGCGTCATCGACGGCTTCTGGATGGGGCTCGCCAAGCGCTCGGTGCAGTTCGGCTGACGCGCCGGTGCCCGCCGAAGGGCCGCGCGCAACCAGCAGGCGGTGCGGGGCGTCTTCGGGGTGGGAGCGGAGCCGAAGGAGCCGCTGCTCCCGGGTGAGGGATTCGGGGCCGAACGTGACGCCCGTCTCACGCATGGAGGGGTGACAGAGGGCGAGCAGGGCGCCCGGATCGCCCCCTTCGCCCGCTCTGACCTGCACCTCCGTGGGTCACGGCGACCGGCCCGCCGCTCCCGCGTGCACGTAGGGGCGGCGCAGGATACTGCATGATCGCGAAAATCCATGTGCCGGGTGGGAATTCTGTCCTGATTCCAGTCGTTGTTTCCGTCGGATGCAGGGCACCCGCGAGGGTGTCGCGACCTACTCAGCAAGGGAGCACGCATGGCAACCCGTGCCGTCGCCCGTCGTCAGTCCTCCGCCGCGAGCGGAGAGGGCCGGGCAAGCAGCGTTCGCGCCGTGGGCGGGGAGATCGCCGACCGCGACCTGGTCGGCATGTACCTCGACGAGATCGCGCGCACCCCCCTGCTCGACGCCGCCAAGGAGGTCGAGCTCTCCCAGACGATCGAGGCGGGCGTCTACGCCCGGCAGATCCTCGACGGAGAGATCGAGACGGAGACGGAGGCGACCCGCGAGGAGCTCGAGGCACTGGTCGCCGAGGGCGAGCGGGCGAAGGACCTGTTCATCAAGTCCAACCTGCGGCTCGTCGTCGCCGTGGCCCGACGCTATCCGCGCAGCGGACTCCCGCTGCTCGACCTGATCCAGGAGGGGAACGCGGGCCTGGTCCGCGCGGTCGAGAAGTTCGACTACGCGAAGGGCTTCAAGTTCTCCACGTACGCGACGTGGTGGATCCGCCAGGCCATCACCCGCTCCATAGCCGACCAGTCCCGCACCATCCGGCTCCCCGTCCACCTGGTGGAGGAGCTGGGCCGCATCCGCCGGGTCCAGCGCGAGTTCAACCGCGAGAACGGCCGCGAGCCGGAGCCCGCGGAGATCGCCACCGAGCTGGGCTCCACCCCGGAGCGGGTCACGGACGTCCTCGACTGGGCCCGCGACCCGGTCTCGCTCAACATGTCCGTGGACGACGAGGGCGAGACCCAGTTCGGCGACCTCCTGGAGGACACCTCGGCGATCTCGCCCGAGCAGTCCGTGCTCACGCTGCTGCGCAGTGAGGAGCTCGACGACCTGATCGACAAGCTGGACCACCGCACGGCCTCGATCATCCGCATGCGGTACGGCATCGAGGACGGGCGCGAGCGCACCCTCACCGAGGTCGGCAAGGAGCACGGCCTCACCCGCGAGCGCATCCGCCAGATCGAGAAGCACGCGCTCCTGGAGTTGAAGAAGATGGCCCGCGACACCGGCTTCGACGCGGTGGCGTAGGAGGGCCGGACGGGAGCCGGCACCCGGGCACGTCCGGGGGACCGGCGCCCCCAGGTACGGGCCGTGAGACCGGGCCCGGGGCTGCCCCCGGGCCGGCCCGCACGTACGGCGCGCGTGCGGCCCCTTGCTCAGGCAGGCCGCGTCGCCGCCGCCAGCCGCACCGACAGGTCCCGCATGTAGGCGATCAGCGGCTCCGGCGCGTGCACGGTGAAGTCGACGTCCATGAGCGCCAGGCGCAGCGCCAGCCACTCCACCGAGTCCGCCACCCGGGCCCGCAGCCGGCAGTGGTCCGGCCCCTCGGCGACCGGCACCAGGTGCCCGGGCAGCCGGGCGACCACGAACTCGGCGGGCGCCGCGAATTCGACGTCCAGGTCCACCTCGCCCTGCGCCCGCGCCATCGACCGCGTCATGAACGCCGCCGCGTCCCCGGCCGGGAGCTCGCGCGGCGCGAACCGGGCCCCCGTCGGGAACGGCTCGGTGACCCGGTCCACCCGGAAGGTGCGCCAGTCCTCCCGCCCCAGGTCGTAGGCGACGAGGTACCAGCGGCGCCCCGTCGACACCAGCCGGTACGGCTCCACGAGCCGCCGGCTCTCCGCGCCGTCCCCCGCCCGGTAGCCGAAGCGCAGCTTCTCGTGGCCCGTCACCGCACCCGCCAGCGCGGTCAGGGTCTGCGGCGCGACGGTGGCGCCGTCCCCGCGGGTGAGCGGGATCGTCGCGTTCTGGAGCGTCGAGACCCGGTGACGCAGCCGCGAGGGCAGCACCTGCTCCAGCTTGGCCAGGGCCCGTACGGAGGCCTCCTCGACGCCCTCGATGGCGTGCCCCGCCCCGGCCCGCAGCCCCACCGCGATGGCCACGGCCTCCTCGTCGTCGAGCAGCAGCGGCGGCATCGCCGAGCCCGCCCCCAGGCGGTAGCCGCCCACCGCGCCCTTGCTCGCCTCGACCGGATAGCCCAGGTCGCGCAGCCGGTCGATGTCCCTGCGGATCGTGCGCGGCGAGACCGAGAGCCGCTCGGCCAGCTCGCTGCCCGGCCACTCGCGCGGGGTCTGGAGGAGCGACAGCAGATTCAGGAGTCGTGCCGGTGTGTCCGTCATGAGATCCAGGATGCGCGCCAACTAGGACATGACCTGACCTATATGGCTTCTAGTTTCCTCGTATGAGTTCACACGACGCCGCCCCCGCGGCCGCTTCCGACGCGGCCGTCGCCGACCCCGCCACCGGGGACAAGAGACGCTGGATCGCCCTCGCGATCGTCATGACCGCCGCCTTCATGGACCTGGTCGACGCCACGATCGTGAACATCGCGATCCCCAGCATCGAGCGGGACCTCGGCGCCTCCTTCGGCGCCATCCAGTGGATCACCGCCGGCTACGCACTGGCCTTCGCCGCCGGTCTGATCACCGGCGGCCGGCTGGGCGACATCCACGGCCGCAAGCGCCTGTTCCTCGTCGGCACCGCCGGCTTCACCCTCGCCTCCGCGCTGTGCGGCTTCGCCGCCAACCAGGAGATGCTGGTCGGCTCCCGGCTGCTGCAGGGCGCGGCGGCGGCGATGATGGTGCCGCAGGTGCTGTCGATCGTGCACGTCACCTTCCCGGCACACGAGCGCGGCAAGGTCTTCGGCCTGTTCGGCGCGATCATCGGCCTCGGCGCGGTCTCCGGCCCGCTGCTCGGCGCGCTGCTCACCCAGTGGAACATCGCGGGCCTGGAGTGGCGCCCGATCTTCCTCATCAACCTGCCGGTCGGCATCGCCGCCCTGATCCTCGGCCGCCGCTTCATCATCGAGTCCAAGGCGCCCAAGGCGCTGCGGCTCGACATGGTCGGCGTGCTCCTGGTGACGGCCGCGCTGCTCATGCTGATCTACCCGCTGACCCGCGGCCGCGAGCTCGGCTGGCCGCTGTGGGGCCACCTGATGATGGCCGGCAGCGTCCTGGTCTTCGGCGCCCTCGTCGCGTACGAGAAGCACAAGACCCGGAAGGACGGCTCGCCGCTCGTCGAGCTGTCCCTGTTCCAGGTGAAGTCCTTCGCGGCCGGCATCGCCGTCCAGCTCACCTTCGGCGTCGTGATGGGCATCTTCTTCCTGGTCTGGACGCTCTACATGCAGATCGGCCTCGGCTGGAGCCCGCTCAAGGCCGGCCTGACCGGTGTGCCGTTCTCCATCGCCGTGTCCACCGCGGCCGGCCTCTCCGTCCAGCAGCTCGTGCCGCGCTTCGGCCGCAAGGTGCTCCAGGCGGGCGCGCTGACCATGGGCGCGGGCATCCTGCTCTACTTCGTCCTCGCCGGCCGCTACGGCACCGACATCCACCCCTGGCAGATGATCGCGGCCCTGGTCGTCATGGGCCTCGGCATGGGCCTCATCGTGGCCCCGCTGACCGACGCGGTGCTCTCCGAGGTGCCGCGCGAGCACGCCGGCTCCGCCTCCGGGCTGATCAACACCACCGGCCAGATGGGCAACGCGCTCGGCCTCGGCCTGGTGTCCGTGGTGTTCTTCGGGACCATCGACGAGGAGCGGCTGAAGGCCTTCCCGCAGGAGACCGGCAAGGCCTTCACGGAGGCCTTCCAGAACTCGCTGGGCTGGGCGGCCGTGGTGCTCGCCGGCATCTTCCTGGTGATGTTCGCCCTCCCGGCCAAGCCCCAGCAGCACCTGGAGGGCGGTGACGCCGGCGACACCGGAGCCACCCCGGACGCCCCGCCGGCGAAGGAGCCCGAGCTGGTCTCCTGACCGAAGGCGACCGTCGGAGGACTCTGAGCGGCACGAGCAGTACGAGCAGTACGAAGTGGTACGAGAAGGGGCGGCGCGCACCGGGAGGGCGCGCCGCCCCTCGCGTCATGCGACCGGGACCCTTGCCCGGCAACGGTCCCTGGGCCGGCCTCGGCCGGGCGTCAGCGGACCCGGCTGCGGCGGCTGCGCGACTCCATCGCCGCGCGGGCGGCGGCCTCCTCCTCGTACACCTCGCACATGTGGCGCCCGTCGGGGGTCGCCGTGTGCTCGACCTCCCACAGGCTCAGCTCGGTGCCGTCGACCAGCAGGAACTGGTGCTCGTAGAGGGTGAAGCCGGCGTCCCGGCCGCCCTCGACGGGGCACTGGCGCCCGAGCGCCTGCGTGATGTGGTGCGCGAAGGCGAGACGCAGCCGGCGTGCCGTGGCCTCGCCGGGCCGGTCCGCGTTCTCCGCGCGGCGCAGCACCCGGCGCGCGTGGTCCGCGGAGTTGTCCGGCACGTACACGCGCGGCTGCGCCGGTATCGGCCGGGCGAGGAGGGCGCTCAGGATCTCCAGGTCGTCGTCCTCGTCGGCGGGCGTGCCGTCGGCGCGCTCCACGGTCCAGCCCAGCGCGGGCCCGGCCGGCAGCCGCGAGGCGGCGAGCCGCGCCTCGGCCTCCTCCACGTACAGCTCGTGCTGGTCGGAGCCGTCCCGGCCCGAGTTGTGCACCAGCTCCCACAGGCTGGGCGCCGTGCCGTCGGGGAGCAGATAGGTGTGGCGGTAGGTGGTGCGGTGCAGCGACGCGCTGTGGTGCGAGGAGTAGAGCGCGGTGGAGTGCGCGAGGGCCGACTCCAGGCGCTCGACCAGGGAGTCGGGCAGATCGAAGGAGTTGAGCGCCCGGCCGAGGAGTCGCTCAAGATGGGTCTCGGTCGTCTCGTACGGATCGTGTGACTGATCCTGCGGATCGTTCAAGAGGGTCTCCAGGCCGTCGCCGCATGTCACTTGCTGCTTGCTAAACGTAGTCCCTGGGTCTGACATCGTGTCCGGCGTTCGGGAAAACGAACGGGGGCGCACATCGAGTTCCCGCGCCCCCCGCGCATATTTCTCAACTTCCTTTGGTATACCGGCAGTCGGCGCCTGGGGCTAGTCGCCCGGCGTGCCGCCGTACAGCTCCCGATAGGCCGGGAAGTCCCCACCAGGCCCGTAGGCCCCGGAAGTGGGCGCGAGCACCGCCTGCACGATGGCCCGCGTGACGGTGTCCGCGCCCGCCGCGAGGATCTCGTTGAGCGCCAGCGGCCCCGGCGCGGAGGGAAGTTCGCGCGCCCCCGTGGAGAGGGCGAAGACCGTGTCGCCGTCGTTCAGGAGATGCACCGGACGGACGGCGCGCGCGATGCCGTCGTGCGCGGTCCCCGCGAGCTTGTGCGCCTGCGCCCGCGTCAGCACCGCGTCCGTCGCCACCACCGCGAGCGTGGTGTTGAGCGGCGGCGGCGCGTGCTTCGCCCGCGCCTCGGCGAGCCGCCGCCGGGCCGCCTCGTGCACCGCCGGCTCCGGGTGCACCGGGCGCCCGCCCGCGAAATAGGCCCCGTACGGCACACCCGTCTCCGGGTCCACCGCCGAACCGACCGCGTTGACCACCACCAGGGCGCCCACCGTGATCCCCGACCCCAGGACGGTGCTCGCCGTCCCCACCCCGCCCTTCAGGCCGCCGACGACCGCCCCGGTCCCGGCGCCCACCGCGCCCGTCGCCACGCGCGCGTGCGGCCCGTTCGCCTCCGCCGCGGCCACCGCCGCCCGCCCCGTCGCCGCGTCCGGCCGGGCCGCGAAGTCCCCGCCCCGGCCGAGGTCGAAGACACAGGCGGCGGGCACCACCGGCACCACGTGCGCCGGCTCCGGCCCCACCCGCACGCCGCGCCCGCGCTCCTCCAGCCAGGCCATCACCCCGCCCGCCGAGTCGAGCCCGTACGCGCTGCCGCCGGTCAGCACCACGGCGTCGATCCGCTGCACCACGTTGCGCGGATCCAGCGCGTCCGTCTCCCGCGTGCCCGGCCCGCCGCCCCGCACGTCCACCGCGGCCACCATGCCGCCCTCCGGCGCGAGCACGACCGTCGTCCCGGACAGCGCTCCCGCCCCCGCCACGCGTGCGTGGCCGACCCGCAGGCCGGCCACGTCGGTGAGGGCGTCGAGCGGTCCCCTTCGCTGCTGCTCCGTGTGCTGCTCCTCCGTCATGCGTCCTGGGTAGCACGGAAGGCGGCGACTGGGGAGGAGCGGGCGGGCGCGCGACCGGTCAGGTGCGGCACCGGTCAGGTGCGGGACCGGTCGGGGCGGCGCGGGCGGGTGGCCGGATTGGTCGCGGTCAGGGTCACGCCCACCGCCACCGTCGCGGCGGCCACCAGGCCGGCCGCGAGCACCGCCCAGTGCCCGGCGAAGGAGCACATGAGGATCGCCAGGGACGCCACCGGCAGCACGGCCTGCTGGGCGAGCCCGACCTTGAAGTAGCGGGCGTGCAGCAGCCACACGCACATCAGGAAGACGGCGGTCGGGATGGTCACGGCGGAGGCCGCGGCGAGGGTGGTGATGTGCGCCTTCCCGACCGCCTGCTCGACCGCGATCTCGATGCCCGCGCCGATCGCGGCGGCCGAGGCGAAGATCAGGTAGTGGCCGTAGCCCCAGAGGAAGCCCTGCCGGTTGGAGGACAGGCGGTCGTGGGCGGGCACGACGAAGTAGATCCACCAGGCCGCGAAGACGATCAGGAGCCCGCCCGCGGCGATCGGCAGCACCTCGCCGAGTGCGTCGTTCTCGGTGACGCCCGACTTCACGGCGACCGTAGCCGCCGCGATCGTCTCGCCGAGCACGATGATGGTGAAGAGCCCGTAGCGCTCCGCGATGTGGTGCGGGTGCCACTGCGTGGTGACGTCCTTCTCCGCGTACACCGGCACCGCCATCTCGGCCAGCGCCATCACCAGGAACACGTAGGGTCGCGCGTCCTCCGGCGCGAAGAGCAGCGCCAGCCACCCGATCTGGCAGGCCACCACCCCGGCGGCGTAACGGCGGCACATCGTCCGCTCGGCGGCGTCGGCTGCGTGGTGCGCGGCGCGCAGCCACTGGGAGGAGAGCGCGAGCCGCATCACGACGTAACCGACGTAGACGACCAGGAAGTCGTGCTCCTCGAAGGCCCGCGAGACACCGGCGGCCAGGATCAGCACGCCGGCGATCTGGACCAGGGTGACCACCCGGTAGAGCGCGTCGTCGTTGTCGTACGCCGAGGCGAACCACGTGAAGTTCATCCAGGCCCACCACACGGCCCAGAAGACCATGGCGTAGTTCAGGATCCCGGTCCCGGAGTGCCCCTCCGCGACGGCGTGCACGAGCTCGGCGCCGGCCTGGGCGACGGCCACGACGAAACAGAGGTCGAAGAACAACTCGAGGGGCGTCGCCGCCCGGTGCGCCTCGTCGCGCGAACGTGCGGTGAGTGGCAGAAGAGGTTGCGTCATGCACGACAGAACAGCACGCGCGCCCGATCCGGGCCCGCCGCGACACCGTGGCGGAGGTCTTCCGGCCCCGGACCGCCCGCCGCCCGACGAGCCGACGCGCCCTCACCCACTCGTGTCACAAAGCGCGCACATGTACCCATACCCACCTAGGGTGGCCGCGTGATCGAGCCACCGCCGGCCCCCGCCGAGTCCCCGCAGGCACGCGCCGACTCCACCCAGGACCAGGCCCCCGCCGGGGCGACGGCAGCCGCCGGGACCCGGCCGCCACAGACCCCCGCCCAGGTGCGCCGCCGGGCCGCCCTCGCCGGTGTCGCCGTCTCCGCCCTGCTGATCCTCGCGATCGTCCTCGGCAGCCGGCTGCTGCGCGACTTCGACTCCGCCCTCCTCCCGTACGCGGTGGCCACGGTCTTCCTCGCCTTCGGCGTCGCCTACCGCTACACCGTGTGGATCTCCGCCCCCGGCGCCCGGCGGCTCTTCCAGCAGGGCTGGCGGGCCTTCTTCTCCGCCGCGAACTTCCGCAGGGCGCCCACCGCCCTGCCCCGGATGATCGCCACCTACCTCGGCTTCCAGAAGTTCCTCGGCGCCCGCTCGCACGCCCGCTGGGCCGCTCACCAGCTGATCTTCTGGGGCTGTGTCCTCGCCGCCCTCATCACCTTCCCGCTGACCTGGGGCTGGTTCACCTTCACCTCCTCCACCGGCTCGGGGCCCGGCTACGAGATGCGGATCTGGGGCTTCAAGATCCTCGGCTTCGACTCGCTGAACATCGTCGGCTGGCTCATGTTCCACGGCCTGGACATCGCCGCCGTCCTCGTCATCCCCGGCGCCGGCTACTTCCTGTGGCGCCGGATGAAGGACCGCGGCGCCATCACCGGCCAGCGCTTCGCCTACGACCTGGTGCCGCTGCTCGCCCTCGTCGTCATCTCCGTCACCGGCCTGCTGCTCACCTTCTCCTCGATCTTCCTGCACGGCGGCGGCTACAAGTTCCTGGCGATCCTGCACATGGTGTCGGTGGTCTTCACGCTCATCTACATCCCGTTCGGGAAGTTCTTCCACATCGTGCAGCGACCCGCCGCCGTCGGCATGAAGCTGTTCAAGTACACCGCCCGCCGCAAGGGCGAGCCGGCCACCACGGCCGGGGCCCTGACCGGGGCCGCCGCCGAGGCCGGGGTCCCCGGCGAGGTCGACGCCGAGGGCCTGCTCGGCTGCCGCCGCTGCGGCCGGCCCGTCGACACCGCCCCGTACGTCGAGAACCTCCGGGGCACCATGCGCGATCTCCAGCTCGGCTTCGACGAATGGGCCGAGTACTGCCCCCGCTGCAAGCGCGTCCTGCGCGGCACCGCCTACCTCACCCACGTCAAGAAGGGCTTCAAGTGACCCACGCGCACGCGGGGCAGCCGCTGCCGCTCGACCCCTCGGTCGCCCCGCCCGGCACCCGCGACTTCCGCGACGCCGGCGGCATCCCCGCGGACCGCTGGCACGCCGACCAGAACGGCGAGACCCTCGTCCCCACCCACTGCTGCTTCTGCGGGGTGCAGTGCGGCATGTACCTGCGCGTCGACCGCGGCGGCAAGGTCTTCGGCGTCGAACCCCGCAACCACGACATCAACCGGATGCGGCTCTGCCCCAAGGGCATCAACGCGTATCAGCAGGTCAACCACCCCGACCGGCTCACCACCCCGCTCATGCGCCGCAGCCGCGACGAGCCCTTCCGCGAAGTCGGCTGGGACGAGGCGCTCGACTTCACCGTCGCCGAGATCCGCCGCATCCAGTCCCGCTACGGCAACGACGCCTTCGGCCTGCTCGGCGGCGCCAGCCTGTTCTCGGAGAAGACCTATCTCGTC
Organism: Streptomyces sp. NPDC053541; assembly: GCF_044544705.1. Taxonomy (NCBI): domain Bacteria; kingdom Bacillati; phylum Actinomycetota; class Actinomycetes; order Kitasatosporales; family Streptomycetaceae; genus Streptomyces; species Streptomyces sp. NPDC053541. The sequence goes on along the minus strand of NZ_JBITXM010000013.1, from coordinate 202,518 downwards.
GGCAAGTTCGCCCGGGTCGCCCTCAAGACCCGGCACGTCGACTACAACGGGCGCCTGTGCATGGTCTCGGCCGCCGGAGCCAACAAGCTCTCCTTCGGCATCGACCGGGCCGGCAACCCCTTCTCCGACATCCTCCTCACCGACTGCCTGCTCATCGCCGGCTCCAACGTCGGCGAGTGCTTCCCCGTCATGACCCAGTACCTCTGGGGAGCCCGGGACCGCGGCGCCACCCTCATCGTCGTCGACCCGCGCGAGACCGCCATCGCCCGGACCGCCGACGTCCACGTCGCCCTGAAACCCGGCACCGACTCCGCCTTCTTCAACGCCGTCCTCCACGTCGTCGTCGAGGAGGGCCTCGCCGACGAGGCCTACCTCGCCGCCCACGCCACCGGCTGGGAGGAGGTGCGCAAGACCGTCGCCGACTACCCGCCCTCCCGCGCCGCCGAGATCTGCGGCGTCCCGGAGGAACAGATCGTCCAGGTCGCCCGCATGTTCGCCGGCGCAGGCAAGGCCATGGCCTGGCACGCCCGCGGCGTCGAACACCACTCCCAGGGCGTCGAGAACTGCCTGACGATCATCAACCTGTGCGTCGCCACCGGGAACATCGGCAAGCCCGGCGCCGGCTACGGCACCATCACCGGCCAGGGCAACGGCCAGGGCGGCCGCGAGCACGGCCAGAAGTCCGACCTGCTGCCCGGCGGCCGCTCCATCTCCGACCCCGAGCACCGCCGCCAGATCTGCGAGATCTGGGGCATCGACGAGACCGAGCTCCCGCCCGCCGGCACCTCCATGATGGAGATGGTCTGGCAGATGCGGCGCAAGGAGATCCGCGGCCTCATCGGCATCTGCAACAACCCCTTCGTCTCCCTCCCGCACTACGCCACGGTGAAGGAGGGCTACGACACCACCGAGTTCCACGCCCAATTCGACTTCTTCCTCTCCGAGACCGCCGCCAACGCGCACGTCGTCTTCCCCGTCACCGTCTGGGCCGAGGACGAAGGCGTCATGGCCAACGCCGAGGCCCGCGTCGTCAAGCACAACAAGGCCCAGGAACCCCCGGCCGGCGTCCGCACCGACACCTGGGTCCTCTGCGAGCTCGCCAGACGCCTCGGCGCGGGCGACAAATTCGCCTTCCCCGACTCCCGTTCCGTCTTCGAGGAACTCCGCATCGCGTCGGCCGGCACGGTCAACGACTACTACGGCATCACCTACGAACGGCTGGAGGAGACCGGCGGCATCGCCTGGCCCTGCCCCTCCACCGACCACCCCGGCACCCCCCGCCTCTTCGAGGACGGCCGGACCTACCACGCCGACGGCAAGGTCCACATGCAGGCCGTCGAATGGCACCCGCCCATGGACCCGTACAGCGAGGAATACCCCCTCTCCCTCACCACCGGGCGCACCGTCGCCCACTTCCTCTCCGGCAACCAGACCCGCCGCCTGGGCGCCCTCGTCGAACAGACCCCGCGCCCCTGGGTCGAGGTCCACCCCTCCCACGGCTTCCGCAACGGCGACCCGGTCCGCGTCGTCACCCGCCGCGGCAGCGAGGTCTTCCCCGCCCTGGTCACCGAGGCCATCCGCCCCGACACCGTCTTCGTGCCCTACCACTGGCCCGTGCCCACGGCGGCCAACGCCCTGACCATCGACGCCCTCGACCCCCGGTCGAAGATCCCCGAGTACAAGGTCTGCGCCGCCCGCATCGAGCCGGCCGAACGCGTCGACGAGGTCCCCGCGCCGCCCACCGCGCCCGGCCACGTCGCCTACCCGGAGACCCAGGTCTCCCGCGACGACCCCCTGCCGCCCACGTCCCCGCAGGGCCGTGGCACCTCGGAGAGGAGCTGAGCCGCAGATGATGGGCCGCACGATCTTCATCGACCCCGGCCGCTGCATCGGCTGCCAGGCCTGCGTCTCCGCCTGCCGCGAGTGCGACTCCCACCGCGGAAAGTCGATGATCCACCTCGACTACCCCGACGAGGGGCACTCCGTCGCCTCCCTTCCCACCGTCTGCATGCACTGCGAGGACCCGGTCGCCCCGTGCGCCGAGGTCTGCCCCGCCGACGCCATCCTGGTCACCGCCGACGGCGTCGTGCAGCAGGCCGACACCACCCGCTGCATCGGCTGCGCCAACTGCGTCAACGCCTGCCCCTTCGGAGTCCCGAAGATCGACCTCCAGGCGAAGCTGCAGATGAAGTGCAACCTCTGCTACGACCGCACCGCCTACGGACTGGCCCCCATGTGCGCCACCGTCTGCCCCACCGGCGCCCTCTTCTACGGAACCCTCGACGAGCTCCGCGCCGAACGCCCCGGCGTCGAGGTCGCCGACTCCTTCACCTTCGGGTCCACCACCGTCTCCACCGGAGTGGCGATGGTCGTCCCCGCGGACAGAGTCCGGTGGCCCGTCCCCGGCGGACTGCCCATCGTCGAAGTCAACGGAGTGGATGTCCGATGAGCCTCACCGAACCGCCCCCGGACAGCGGCGCCGTCACTACCACCGACCCGGACGGCCCGAACCGGCCCGCCGACGCCGCCCACGCGGCCCTCCACGACCGGATCGCCGCCGACTCCCTCACCACCCGCCGCGACTACCTGCGGATCGTCGCCACCGTCTCCGGCGGTCTCGCCGCCGGCGGCATCGGCGTCGCCGCCGGCATCCTGCACCGCCACGGCGACAACGACAACGGCGCCCCCGAGCCGAAGCGGATCGCCGAACGGCTCCTGCCCGGCGAGTCGATCGCCTTCCGCTACCCCGACGAGGAGGACCGCGCCGTCGCCGTCCGCCTCGTCGACGGCACCCTCGCCGGCTACTCCGCCGTCTGCACCCACCTGGCCTGCGCCGTCCTCTGGCGCAAGGAACGGGGGAGCGAGGGCGAGCTGTACTGCCCCTGCCACGAGGGCGTCTTCGACGCCCGCACCGGCGAGGTCACCGCGGGCCCGCCACCCCGCGGCCTGCCCAAGGTGCTCCTGGTCGAGGAGACCGACGGCAGCATCTGGGCCGTCGGCACCACCCGCTCCGGAGAGAGCGTCCGCGAGGGCCTGTGCCGCCAGCTCGGCGAGGAACGCCCCGGTCTCGCCGAACGCCTCGGCTGCCCGGGCACCGGCGGCCCCGCCGGGGAAGGGAGCCGACGGACATGACCGACACCCCGTTCCCCAGGGACCCGGCGGCCCCCGAACCGGCCGGTACCCCCCGGAACCCGCCGCCCCGCCCCGCCTACACCCCCGGCAGCGCCCAGCCGCGGCTCAACCGCCCGGTCCACGAGCGCTACCCCCAGATCCGCCCCACCAGCGGCTATGGAGACCCCCGTATCCGGCACACCGGCCCGGGCCCCGGTGCCGGCGGCGAACAGGAACCCGAACGCTCCGCCAAGCTCTCCGCCCGACTCGCCCTGGCCCTGACCGTGGTCATCGGCCAGCTGTGGGGGCTCACCGTCGTCGTCGACGAGTGGATGGCCGGCGACACCGGCACCGCCTGGTGGGGAGCGGCCTTCCTGGTCCTGTCGTTCCTCGTCGTGCTCGGCCTCTGGCTGCTCGACCCGAAGGACCGATGAGTCGAATCCCGCAGATCAGACCTCTGATCGGGCGGGTACGGGGCGGTGCTCCGGGCGTACCCTGAAAACATGAGCACCGCCCCCGCCCACGGACCGCGAGCAGCGAAGCAGTCCGACAACGATCCCGATGCACGACCCCGGCCGGCACTGGTCTTCGACGATCCGCTGGACCAGCAGTCCGCGGACGACACGGACCGCGGGTGGGGCGAGCGGCCTCCGGCCGGCGGCAGCGCCGCCGACCTCGCGCGCTTCCTCGACGAGAAGCCGCCGCACCACCTCTGAGACCGACCGGAAAGGCCGGTCAGGAGGTGGAGTGCGTCCCGCCACCGGCGCCGGAGCCCGCCGTCGAGCCCGAGCTCGGGCCGCGCTGGGCGACCAGGTGGTCGCGGATCTCCTTGAGCACCTCCAGCTCGCTGATCTCCAGCGTCTCCTCCACGCTCTCCTTCGCCTTGTCGTGCGCGGCACGCTTGGCGAGGATCTTGGCCATCGGCAGGACCATCAGGAAGTAGACGACGGCGGCCGTGATCAGGAAGCTGAGGACGGCGCTGAGCACCAGGCCCCACTGGATCTGGATGCCCTGCATCTCGCCGTTCACGACCTTGCAGGGGTCCTTGAGGCAGGACGAGTAGCCCTCCAGGTCCTTCGTGCCGAAGGCACCCACGAGCGGGTTGATGATGCCCTTGACCACCGAGTTCACGATGTTGGTGAACGCGGCACCGATGACGACCGCCACCGCCAGGTCGATCACGTTCCCGCGCATCAGGAAGGCCTTGAAGCCTCCCAGCAAGCTTTCCTTCTTCTCGGCCACCAAGGTGCCTTTCGTTCCGTGTGCAGTGTGCGGAGCCATTAGGCCGCGCCGGGCGCGAACGCGTCCAATCCGTACACACGGGACGGTGACTTGACAGGCCGTCAGTGCGAATCAGCACAGAGTCACCGCCAGTTGGGACGTCATTCCCGCCCCCGCGAGCGCCGTCGCCGTCGACCGTGGAACGGAGAGGACGATCAGGGCCCCGCCGTCCGAACGAGTCTCACCCGGCTGCGGCACTTCGGCCACTCGAGCGCCCGAGGCGACCACTCTGGCCTCACCCGCCATGCCGGTCACGGAGTTGGCGGCGGCGATCACGTCCACCCGGTCGCCGGGCCGCAGCAGCCGCACGGTCGCCGCGTCGGCGATCCGCACCGGCGCCGACACGAGCGGCACACCGGCCGGCCGGGCAGCGGCCCGGGAGGCCGGGGGAGGGGGTGGCGGGGCGGGGTCGTCGGCCCCGGCCGCGCCGGCCGCCGCCAGCGTGGCCGCGGTCATGACGAGCACCGCGGCGGGCGCCCGTCGCCTGCGCCGCAGCGCCCGGCGCAGCCGCAGCCGCGCACCGCGCACCCGCAGCGGGTCGAAGGGCGGGAGCCCGCACGGCGGGGGCACCGAGGCCGGTGTGTGGGTGGTGAGGCAGGAGTTCGTGGTCATCGCGCAACCGCCTGTCGTGGCACGGCCGTTCGCCGGACGGTCCGGCGAGCGGGGTCCACCTTCCGGCGAACCGGATCCACCGTCCCGCATCCGCCGCGATCCCGCTTCGGCCTGTGGACAACCAGGCGTTTGTGGATAACTCACTCACCCGCGCGAGCGATTGCCGCCGTGGGGGCGGTCGGCGACTCTGGAACGAGTCCGGACCTCGCGGGCGGCCGGCCCTCACCCGGCCCGACCCCCGGCCTCGAGGCTCAGGGCAGTTCGATCCCGAGGTCCCACCCGTCGTGGGCCCGTGTGCACAGGCAGTCCCGGTCGACCGTCGCGGGGAGCGCGCCGACCGCGTCGAAGAGCACGTCGCGCAGCCGGCCGACGTTCTCGCCGAACACACGGAGGACCTCGGTGTGCGAGACGCCGTCGCCCGTCTCCGCACCCGCGTCCAGATCCGTCACCAGTGCGAGGGAGGTGTAGCAGAGTCCCAGTTCCCGGGCCAGCACGGCCTCGGGGTGGCCGGTCATGCCGACTACCGACCAACCCGCGGCCGCGTGCATGCGCGACTCGGCGCGCGTGGAGAAGCGGGGGCCTTCGACGACGACCATCGTGCCGCCGTCGACCGGCTCCCAGCCCCGCCCCCGGGCGGCCTTCAGGGCCACCCGCCGCCCGTCGGGGCAGTAGGGGTCGGCGAAGGTCACGTGGACCACTCGGGGCACGGTGCCGCCCCAGGCCTCGGGGAGGGGTTCACCGTCGAAGTAGGTCTGCGCGCGGCTCTTCGTACGGTCGACCAGCTGGTCCGGCACGACGAGGGTGCCCGGGCCGTACTCCTCGCGCAGGCCGCCGACCGCGCACGGCCCGAGGACCTGGCGCACGCCCACCGAGCGCAGGGCCCAGAGGTTGGCGCGGTAGTTGATCCGGTGCGGGGGTACGCGGTGGTCGCGCCCGTGCCGGGGCAGGAAGGCGACCCGCCGGCCGGCGACCTCACCGAGGAAGAGGGAGTCGCTGGGGCTGCCGTACGGGGTGTCGACCGGCACCTCGGTCACATCGTCCAGGAAGGAGTAGAACCCGGAGCCGCCGATCACGCCGATGTCCGCGAACGAGTCCGCCGCCGGGACGGTCGTCCCCGCAGCCGTCCGGTCGGCCGTTCGATCAGTCCTGTGGGTCGCCATGGCCGTCACCCTAGTCACCCCGCCCGCCCGGCCGCCCGGGGGTCGGCCGGGCTCTGCCGGAGGACGGCCGGAAAACGCCGGTGCCCCGTCGCGGACAGCGACGGGGCACCGGAAGGAAACGGAAGAGACGGAGGTCAGGCCGCCGACGTGGAGCTCGTGGAGCTCGACGTGCTGGAAGACGACGCGGGCTTCGCGTCCGAGGAGGCCGTCGTCGACGACGAAGTGGAGGTCGAGGTCGAGGAGGACTTCGACGAGGCCGGCGAGCTGCTGGACGACGAGCCGCGGCTGTCGTTGCGGTAGAAACCGGAACCCTTGAACACGATGCCGACGGCGGAGAACACCTTCTTCAGGCGTCCCTTGCAGTTCGGGCACTCGGTCAGGGCGTCATCCGTGAACTTCTGCACCGCCTCGAGGCCCTCGCCGCACTCGGTGCACTGGTACTGGTAGGTCGGCACTTGTCTTCCTCCTGGCACTCACACTCATCGAGTGCTAACGACGATCCATAGTGACGTATTCCGCGGGTTCAGTCCACCGGCACGGGAACTCGGTGACCGATACCACGTGCCGCGACCCGGCTCGCAGCGCGGGGGGCGAGCCGCGAGCGCAGGGCGACCAGCGTGACCAGCGCGAGCAGGGTGCCGGCCATCGGCACCAGGAAGCCGGTGCTCGCGCCGTGGGCGTCGGCCAGCCGGCCGGCGACGGTGACGGCCGCGGCCTGCCCCAGCGCCACGGCGCCGGTCAGCCAGGTGAAGGCCTCGGTGCGGGAACTCGCCGGGACCAGGGTCTCGACGATCGTGTAGCCGGTGATCAGGGCCGGGGCGATGCACAGGCCCACGACGAGGCCGAGGGCGCCGAGCAGCAGGACGGAGTGGACGGACCACAGGAGGGAGGCGGCGACGGTGAGACCGGCGTAGCCCAGGATCAGCCGGCGGCGCGGGCCGATCTTCCAGGCGACGGCACCCATGGCGATGCCGGCGAGCATGTTGCCGGCGGCGAAGACGCCGTACAGCAGGCCGTTGGCGCCCGGGTTGCCGATCTCCTCGGAGAAGGCGGTGAGCGAGACCTGCATGCCGCCGAAGACCGAGCCGATGCCGAGGAAGGCGACGATCAGGACGCGGACGCCCGGGATGGACAGGGCCGAGCGGTGCGGCTCGCCGTCGGCGTGGCCGGCCGAGGCGGCCGGGCCGAAGGCGGGCTGGGTGCGGCGCTGGGCGGCGAAGAAGAGGCCGCCGACCAGGGTGAGCGCGGCCTCGGTGATCAGGCCGGCGGCCGGGTGGATGCCGGTGCACAGGGCGGTGGCGAGGACCGGGCCGACGACGAAGGTGAACTCGTCGGTGACCGACTCGAAGGCGGCGGCGGTGGGCATCAGCGGTGTGCCCTCCAGCTTGGCCGCCCACCGGGCCCGGACCATCGGGCCGACCTGCGGCACCGAGGCGCCGGAGGGGACGGCGGCGAGGAACAGGGCCCACATCGGGGCGCCGGAGAGCGCCAGGGCGACGAGAAGGGAGACCGACGCGGTGTGGATCAGCACACCGGGGATCAGGACGGCCCGCTGGCCGAAGCGGTCGGCGAGCTTGCCGCTCTGCGGGGCGAACAGCGCCATGGAGACGCCGGTCGCGGCGGCGACGGCGCCGGCACTGCCGTAGGAGCCGGTGGTGTGCTGGACGAGCAGGACGATGCCGATGGTGAGCATCGCGAACGGCTGGCGGGCGGCGAAGCCCGGAAGGAGGAAGGAGAGAGCGCCGGGGGTGCGCAGCAGTCGGCCGTAGCCGGGTCGCTTCTCCGAGACGACCGTGGACGCCACGGTCCATGCCTTTCTGCCGCCTGGTAGCGGGCCCGGGCATGGTGGTGCGGGCGTCGCCGAGAGCTGTCCTCTTGCGCGGAACTGCGGTAGATACCGGGCCCCACTGCGAAGGGCGCCGCGGCCGCCATACGGTCGCGCCAGCTCTGCGTCAGGCAGAGTTGGTTCGATCTGGTGTGCCTTCATGGTACAGGGAAGGGCGTCTTCCCGCCTGGGAAAACGCCCTCGGCCCCGAATTAATGCCTCGGATTAGCCGGATGTTCGCCGGGTTGGCTTGCGGAAGGGGTGACGGAGGCCGGTTCGGGGGCGGTCCGGTGGGAGGGCGGCCGAGCCGCCGGTGCCGAGCCAGCCGGCCAGCTTGCCGCCCTGGCCGACGGCCCGGAGCCGGCGTTCGGCGGCGTCCCGGACGGGGTCGGTGGCGACCACGAGGAGTTCGTCGCCGCGCCGGAGCACGGTGGCGGGGCCGGGGACGAAGCTCTTCTCGTCGCGGACGACCAGGGTGACGGCGGCGCCGGCGGGCAGCCGGAGCTCGGCGACCTCGACGCCGTGCATCTTGGAGGCCTCCGGGATGGCGACGGAGAGCAGGTGGCCGCGCAGTCGCTCCAGGGGCGCGGACTCGACGCCGAGGTCGGCGGCCTCGCCCTGGTCGCCGAGCTTCAGGGCCCGGGCGAGCCAGGGCAGGGTCGGGCCCTGGACCAGGGTGTAGACGACGACCAGCACGAAGACGATGTTGAAGATCCGTTCGCTGCCCTCGATCTGGGCCACCATCGGGATGGTGGCCAGGATGATCGGGACGGCGCCGCGCAGGCCGGCCCAGGACATCAGGGCCTGCTCCTGCCAGGGAATGCGGAAGGGAAGGAGGCTGACCAGGACCTCCATGGGCCGCGCGATCACGGTGAGCACCAGGCCGATGACGACGGCCGGCCAGAAGTCGTGGACGAGCTCGTGGGGGGTGACGAGCAGACCGAGCAGGACGAACATGCCGATCTGGGCGATCCAGCCGAGGCCCTCGGCGAAGCCGCGGTTGGCCGGGGCGTGCGGGAGCTTGGCGTTGCCGAGGACCATCGAGGCCAGGTAGACGGCGAGGAAGCCGGAGCCGTGGGCCATGGCGCCGGCGGCGTAGGCGACCACCGCGATGGCCATGACGGCGATCGGGTAGAGGCCGGAGGCCGGCAGGGCGACGTGGCGCAGGCCGTAGGCGCCGATGAAGCCGACGGCGAGGCCGATGGCGGCGCCGATGGCGAGCTCCAGGGCGATCTCGCCGACCAGGACGTACCAGGCGTCGACGGGGCCGGCGGTGGAGAAGGCGACGACCAGGATGACGACCGGGGCGTCGTTGAAGCCGGACTCGGCTTCGAGGACACCGGTGACGCGCGAGGGCAGCGGGACCTTGCGCAGCACCGAGAAGACGGCGGCGGCGTCGGTGGAGGAGACGACGGCGCCGATGATGAGGGCCTGCTGCCACTCGAGCCCGACGAGGTAGTGCGCCCCCGTCGCCGTGATGCCCACGCTCACCGCGACGCCGACGGTCGACAGCATGACCGCCGCGGGCAACGCGGGTTCGATCTCCTTCCACTTGGTGCCCAGACCACCCTCGGCCAGGATCACCACAAGTGCGGCATAACCGATCACCTGGGTCAGTTCGGCGTTGTCGAAGGCGACGTTGCCGATGCCGTCCTGTCCCATCGCGACCCCGATCCCGAGGTACAGCAGCAGGCTGGGAAGCCCGCTCCGGGAGGAGATGCGCACCGCCGCGACGGCGATGAGCAGCACGAGCGAGCAGATGAGCAGGAGTTCGTTGAGCTGGTGGACAGTCAGTGGCCGTTCCTTCCCCTCGGAGCGTGCCGGGTGGCGTGAACGGATCGTTCCTGCCGACACCGGTACTTCGTTACCTTACCTAATCTTTAACGCATCCTTGACGCCCTCTTGGTGTGTGATCGCACAACAGTGCGTATAAGGAAGGATCTCTTCCTGACTCCGCGTCCGGGCCCTTCGGACGCTGCGCCTAAGGTTGCTCCCGTACTCCAGGACCACCCTGCCCCTCGAAGGACAGCGATGCCCTCCAACACGACCGCGCCCCCTGCCAAGAAGAAGAAGGGACGGCGCGCCCGCCTGATCGTCCTCGTCCTGGTGCTCGCGCTGGTCGCGGGCGTCGGTTACGGGGGGTACTGGGGCGTCGGCACCGTCCGCGGCTCGTTCCCGCAGACCACCGGCACCATCCGGCTCGGCGCGCTCTCCGGGCCCGTCGAGGTCAAGCGCGACGCCAACGGCATCCCGCAGATCTACGCGGACAGCGAGGCCGACCTGTTCCGCGCGCAGGGCTACGTCCAGGCCCAGGACCGCTTCTACGAGATGGACGTCCGCCGCCACCTGACGGCCGGCCGCCTCTCCGAGATGTTCGGCCGCAGCCAGGTCGACACCGACGCGTTCCTGCGCACCCTGGGCTGGCGCAAGGTCGCGCAGGAGGAGTACGACAAGCACCTGTCGCCGGAGACCAAGAAGAACCTCCAGGCCTACGCCGAGGGCGTCAACGCCTATCTGAAGGACCGCGACCCGTCCGACGTCTCCGTCGAGTACGCGGCCCTGGCCTTCACCAACGACTACACGATCGAGCCCTGGACCCCGGTCGACTCGGTCGCCTGGCTCAAGGCCATGGCCTGGGACCTGCGCGGCAACATGCAGGACGAGATCGACCGCTCCCTGATGACCAGCCGGCTGAAGCCGCAGCAGATCAAGGACCTCTACCCCGGCTACCCGTACGAGCTGCACCAGCCGATCGTCGACCGCGGCGCCGTCGACAAGGCCACCGGCACGTTCGACCCCAAGGCCGAGCCCCGCACCGGCGACGACACCGGCAGCGGCGGCACGTCCGGCGGGCAGGGCGGCGTCCAGTCCCAGCTCGCCTCGCTCTCCGACGCCCTCGACCGGATCCCGGCCCTGCTCGGCCCCAACGGCAACGGCATCGGCTCGAACTCGTGGGTCGTCTCCGGCGACTTCACGACCTCCGGCAAGCCGCTGCTCGCCAACGACCCGCACCTCGCGCCGATGCTGCCGTCCCTCTGGTACCAGATGGGCCTGCACTGCCGCTCGGTCTCCGCGACCTGCCGCTACGACGTCGCCGGCTACACCTTCTCCGGCATGCCCGGCGTGATCATCGGCCACAACGACAAGATCGCCTGGGGCTTCACCAACCTCGGCGCCGACGTCACCGACCTCTACCTGGAGAAGATCGGCACCGACGGCTACGTCGTCGACGGCAAGACCAAGCCGTTCATCAGCCGCGACGAGGTCATCAAGGTCGCCGGCGAGGCCGACCGCACCATCACCATCCGCTCCACCGAGCACGGCCCGCTGGTCTCCGACCGCTCCACCGAACTGGAGAAGGTCGGACAGACCGCCCCCGTCGGCAACGCCGCCCCCGACCGCGGCACCGGCTACGGCGTCTCCCTGCGCTGGACCGCCCTCCAGCCCGGCAAGTCCATGGACGCCGTCTTCGAGCTCAACCGCGCCAAGGACTTCCAGAGCTTCCGCGCCGCGGCCAAGCACTTCGAGGTCCCGTCCCAGAACCTGATCTACGCCGACACCGCCGGCAACATCGGCTACCAGGCGCCCGGCACGATCCCGATCCGCAGCAAGGCCCCCGGCTACGACGGCACCCTGCCCGCGCCCGGCTGGGACTCCTCGTACGACTGGAAGGGCACCATCCCCTTCACCGAGCTGCCCTACGAGTACAACCCCAAGCGCGGCTACATCGTCACCGCCAACCAGGCCGTCGTCGACGAGAAGAAGTACCCCTACCTCCTCACCCGGGACTGGGGCTACGGCTCGCGCAGCCAGCGGATCAACGACCTGATCGAGTCCAAGCTGAAGGACGGCGGCAAGATCTCGCCGGACGACATGCAGACCATGCAGAAGGACAACCGCAGCGAGATCGCGACCCTGCTCAACCCCCTCCTGCTGAAGATCGACATCTCCGACCCGCAGGTCCGCGAGGCCCAGAAGCTCCTCGAGGGCTGGGACTACACCCAGGAGCCGGACTCGGCCGCCGCCGCCTACTTCAACGCGGTCTGGCGCAACGTCCTCAAGCTCGCCTTCGGCAACAAGCTGCCCAAGGAGCTGCGCGTCGAGGGCGAGTGCATCAACGTCCGCGTCGCCGACGCCACCGGCCCGGTCGACGAGCAGAACAAGCTCGTCCCCGAGTGCGGCGAGCGCGACCCCGACAGCGCGCAGCCGGACGGCGGCGACCGCTGGTACGAGGTGGTCCGCCCGCTCCTGGAGCAGGAGCGGAGCGAGTGGTGGAAGACCCCGGGCGACCGCCTGAACGCCGCCACCGAGACCCGTGACCAGCTGCTCGCGCAGGCCATGAAGGACGCCCGCTGGGAGCTGACGGCCAAGCTCGGCAAGGACGTCTCCACCTGGAGCTGGGGCCGGCTGCACCAGCTCACCCTGAAGAACCAGACCCTCGGCACCGCCGGCCCCGGCTTCGTGCAGTCCCTGCTCAACCGCGGCCCGTGGAACCTCGGCGGCGGCGAGGCCGCCGTCGACGCCACCGGCTGGAACGCGGCCGGCGGCTACGACGTGATCTGGGTGCCGTCCATGCGGATGGTGGTCAACGTCGGCGACTGGGACAAGTCCCGCTGGATCAACCTCACCGGCGCCTCCGGCCACGCCTTCGCCAGCCACTACACCGACCAGACCGAGAAGTGGTCCAAGGGCGAGCTGCTCGACTGGTCCTACGGGAAGGCGGCCGTCGAGGCCACCACCCAGGACACCCTGACGCTGCAGCCCTAGCGAAGCCGGAGCCCCAGGGCCCGAGCCTCAGGGCGCGAAGCGCCGGACCCCCTGAGGGGTCACCACCGCGTGCACGGGGTGGTCGTGCGGTTCCTCCGGGACCCGCGCGACCACCTCGTTCGCGTACAGGAGCACCACGAGCGCCGGATCCGCGCCCGAGCGGACCAGCCGGGCGAGGACCCGGTCGTACGAACCGCCGCCCCGGCCGAGCCGCATGCCCCGCCCGTCGACCGCGAGGCCCGGCAGCAGCACCGCGTCCGCCGCGCACACGGCCTGCGGGCCGAGCCGGTCGCCGACCGGTTCGAGCAGCCCCCGGCCCGCCTTCGCGAGGCGCTCCGGACCCTCGTACGGCGCCCAGTCGAGGTCGTTGTCGGGCAGCAGGACCGGAAGCAGCACCCGTACGCCCCGCTCGCGCAGCACGTCGAGCAGCGCGCGGGTACCCGGTTCGCGCCCCACCGAGACGTACGCGGCGACCGTGCCCGCCTCCGCCAGCTCCGGCAGGTCGAGCGCGGCCCGCGCGAGCGCCCCGGCCGCCTCCTCCCGCTCGTCGCTGGTCAGCGCGGCGCGGGCGGCGAGCAGGGCCCGGCGCAACAGCGCCTTCTCGGTGCCGCCCCCGTCGGGCTCGGCGGTCGTCGTGGGCTCAGCGGTCGTCGTGGGCTCAGCAGTCGTCGCGGGTTCGGCAGCCGTCGTGTGCTCGGCGGTCGTCGTCGGCTCGGTGGGCTCGGCGGGGGTTCCGGCGCTCAACGTGGCTCGTATTCCTCTGGTATCGGGCGGTAGCGGTACGAGGGTTGAGAAAGCTCATGTGATCCTCACCTTCCCTCGCATACCGAACGGCTAGGGTGCACCGCATGACTCAGACGCCGTCCATCACAAAGGCTGTCATCCCGGCGGCCGGCCTCGGCACCCGGTTCCTGCCGGCCACCAAGGCGACGCCGAAGGAGATGCTGCCGGTCGTGGACAAGCCGGCCATCCAGTACGTCGTCGAGGAGGCCGTCGCCGCCGGGCTCTCCGACGTGCTGATGATCACCGGCCGCAACAAGCGTCCGCTCGAGGACCACTTCGACCGCAACTACGAGCTGGAGGAGGCGCTGGTCCGCAAGGGCGACGGGGAACGCCTCGCCAAGGTGCAGGAGTCCAGCGACCTCGCCACCATGCACTACGTGCGCCAGGGCGACCCGCGCGGCCTCGGCCACGCCGTCCTGTGCGCCGCCCCGCACGTCGGCGAACAGCCCTTCGCCGTCCTCCTCGGCGACGACCTCATCGACCCGCGCGACCCGCTGCTCGCCCGCATGGTCGAGGTCCGCGAGCGCTTCGGCGGCAGCGTGATCGCGCTGATGGAGGTCGAGCCCTCGCAGATCCACCTCTACGGCTGCGCCGCCGTCGGCCCCACCGGCGAGTCCGACGTGGTGAAGGTGACCGGCCTGGTCGAGAAGCCCGAGCCGGCGGAGGCCCCCAGCAATCTGGCCATCATCGGGCGCTATGTCCTCGACCCCGCCGTCTTCGCCATACTGCGCGAGACCGAGCCGGGCCGCGGCGGCGAGATCCAGCTGACCGACGCCCTGCAGAAGCTCGTCCAGGACGAGCGGGCCGGCGGGCCCGTGCACGGCGTGGTCTTCAAGGGCCGCCGCTATGACACCGGGGACCGCGGCGACTATCTGCGTGCCATTGTCAGACTGGCGTGCGAACGTGATGACCTGGGGCCGGACTTCCGGTCCTGGCTCCGCAGTTACGTCAGCGAGGAGATGTAGCACCTTGAGCAGCAGCGGTACGGCACCGGCGGACCACGGCCAGGGGCACGGCCACGGCCTCGGCCAGGGCCACGACCACGGCCGGGGCCACGGGGACGGCCACGGCAGCGGTCCCGGTGACCCCTGCGCCGGGCCGGCCACGGGCCTGTGGTCCGTCGACGAGCACCTGGCCGACGTGCTCGCGGCGGTCTCCCCGCTCGAGCCCATCGAGCTGCAACTGGCCGACGCCCAGGGCTGCGTGCTGGTCGAGGACGTCACGGTGCCGGTCGCGCTGCCGCCCTTCGACAACAGCTCCATGGACGGGTACGCGGTGCGGGTCGCCGACGTGGCCGGGGCGAGCGAGGAGTTCCCCGCCGTCCTCACCGTGATCGGCGACGTCGCCGCCGGCGCCGGCGGCCTGCCCGAGGTCGGCCCCGGCCAGGCGGCCCGGATCATGACCGGCGCCCCGCTGCCGCCCGGCGCCGAGGCCGTCGTCCCCGTCGAGTGGACCGACGGCGGCACCGGCGGCGGCGCGGCCGGCGGGATGCGCCCGGCCAGCGCCGCCCCCGAGGGCGCGGCCGGCGAGGTCCGGGTCCACCGCCCCGCCGAGGCCCGCGCCCACGTCCGGGCCCGCGGCAGCGACGTCACCGCCGGCGAGCTCGCGCTCGCCGCGGGCACCGTCCTCGGCCCGCCGCAGATCGGCCTGCTCGCCGCCATCGGCCGCGGCACCGTGCGGGTGCGCCCCCGCCCGCGGGTGGTCGTGATCTCCACCGGCAGCGAGCTGACCCAGCCCGGCGAGCCGCTCGTCGAGGGCCGGATCTACGACTCCAACAGCTTCGCCCTCGCCGCCGCCGCCCGGGACGCCGGAGCCCTCGCCTACCGGGTCCCCGCCGTCGCCGACGACGCCGAGTCGCTGCGCGCCGCCATCGAGGACCAGCTGATCCGCGCCGACCTGATCGTCACCACCGGCGGGGTCAGCGTCGGCGCCTACGACGTGGTCAAGGAGGCGCTGACCGCCGACGGCGAGGTCGACTTCCGCAAGCTCGCCATGCAGCCCGGCAAGCCGCAGGGCTTCGGCATGATCGGCCCCGAGCACACCCCGCTGCTCGCGCTGCCGGGCAACCCGGTCTCCTCGTACGTCTCCTTCGAGCTGTTCGTCCGGCCCGCGATCCGCGTCCTGAGGGGCCTCGGCGACCGGCCCGACACCCGGCGGCCCCGGGTGCGGGCCGTGCTCAAGGCCGACCGGGCGCTGTCCTCGCCGGCCGGCCGGCGCCAGTTCCTGCGCGGGACGTACGACGCGGAGTCGGGCGCCGTCAGCCCCGTCGGCGGCTCCGGCTCCCACCTGATCGGGGCACTCGCGCACGCGGACGCGCTGCTCGTCGTACCGGAGGAGGTGACCGAGGTCGAGCCCGGTGCGGAGCTCGACGTGCTCCTGTTGGGGTGAGCGCGGGCGAGCGGGGGTGACGGCGGGTGACCACCCTTCGGGCCTCGTCCGGTGGACGGCGCCCGGTGGGGGTACCGTGTCGTCCCACACAGCGACCGGGAGTGTCACCGCCATGAGCACGCAGCAAGGACTCACCCACATCGACGAGGCCGGGGCGGCCCGCATGGTCGACGTCTCCGCGAAGGACGTCACCGCCCGCACCGCCCGCGCCAGCGGACGGGTCCTCGTGTCGCCGCGCGTGATCGAGCTGCTGCGCGGCGAGGGCGTCCCGAAGGGCGACGCGCTCGCCACCGCCCGGATCGCCGGGATCATGGGCGCGAAGAAGACGCCCGAGCTGATCCCGCTCTGCCACCCGCTGGCGGTCTCCGGCGTGACGCTCGACCTCACGGTCGCCGACGACGCCGTGGAGATCCTCGCGACGGTGAAGACCACCGGCCGCACGGGCGTGGAGATGGAGGCCCTGACGGCGGTGTCGGTGGCGGCGCTGACCGTCGTCGACATGGTCAAGGCGGTCGACAAGGGCGCGGTCATCTCCGACGTGCGCGTCGAGGAGAAGACCGGCGGCAAGTCCGGCCACTGGACGCGGAGCGAGGCGTGACGCGCGCGGGCCGGGTGACAGGAGCCCACGAGCACGAGCACGAGCACGGGCACGGGCACGGGTCCGAGCACGGGCCGCGGCGGTCCGAGGCGCACGGCCCCGGGGAGCCCTCCGGGGCCGCGCTGACCGCCCCGTACGCCGCGCTCGTCGTCACCGCCTCCAACCGGGCGTCCGCCGGTGTCTACGAGGACAAGGGCGGTCCGCTGATCGCGGCCGGGCTGCGGGCGCTCGGCTTCGCCGTGGACGGCCCGCAGGTCGTCCCGGACGGCGCGCCGGTCGAGGCGGCGCTGCGGGCCGGTGTCGAGGCGGGCTACGACGTCATCCTGACCACCGGCGGCACGGGCATCTCGCCCACCGACGAGACGCCCGAGGTGACCCGGCGGGTCCTGGACCAGGAGATCCCGGGCATCCCGGAGGCGATCCGGGCGTACGGCCGGGAGAAGGTGCCGACGGCGGCCCTCTCGCGCGGTCTCGCCGGGGTCGCGAAGGGCACCCTGATCGTCAACCTGCCCGGGTCCTCCGGCGGGGTGCGCGACGGGCTCGCGGTCCTGGAGCCGCTGCTGGTCCACGCGGTGGACCAGATCCGTGGCGGCGACCACCCCAGACCCGCGGCGGAAACGGGCCCGGAGTCATGATTCCGTCCTGGCCCGTGGTGCTGGTGGACGGAGACGTGGTGCTCCGCCCGATAAAGATGCGCGACCAGCGGGCCTGGCGCGAGGTCAACCGGCGCAACCGCGACTGGCTGCGCCCCTGGGAGGCGACCGTCCCGCCGCCGGGACCGGCCGGCCCGGTGGCCCAGCGCCCCACGTACCGTCAGATGGTGCGCCATCTGCGGGCGGAGGCGAACGCGGGCCGGATGCTGCCGTTCGTCATCGAGTACCAGGGGCGGCTGGTCGGGCAGTTGACGGTGGCGGGAATCACGTGGGGTTCGATGTGCTCGGCCCACGTGGGTTATTGGGTGGACCGCGAGGTGGCCGGCCGGGGCGTCATGCCGACGGCGGTGGCGCTCGCCGTCGACCACTGTTTCCGCACGGTCGGACTGCACCGGATGGAAGTCTGCATTCGTCCGGAGAACGGCCCGTCGCGCCGGGTCGTGGAGAAATTGGGATTCCGCGAGGAGGGGCTGCGCCCGCGCTACCTCCACATCGACGGCGCCTGGCGTGACCATCTGGTCTTCGCGATGACGGCGGAGGAGGCGCCGGAGGGTCTGGTGCGGCGGTGGCACGAGGCACGTCGCCAGCACCAGTAATTCCAATAAGTGTTCGAATTTAATCGGCAGTTGAGCGCCAATCGATCTGAACAATCACAAAAAAGTTCAGTGATATCAGCCAGATCGTGCGACACACCGGCCCAATTGGCCGATGCGCTCACCCGAACCCCTCTACCGTGTGAGGCGTGAGCAGCAGCGGCCTCATCTACGCAGTCATCGTCGGGGCCTGGGCCGCCTACTTGGTGCCGATGTGGCTCCGCAGGCAGGACGAGCTGAACGAGGCCCGTCCGACGGAACGCTTCAGCACCGCCATCCGGCTGCTGTCCGGACGGGCGGGCATGGAGCGCCGTTACGCCAAGGAGCTCAGGGACCGGGACCGGGCGGCCGACGACCCGGCACCCGACGTCGACCCGGACGCGGTGACCGAGCACCTCAGCTCGGTCGACGTCCGGGGCTTCTCCGCGCCCGCGACCAGAACCGAGGCCCGTCTGGAACTGCCGGAGGAGGCCCCCAAGGCCCCCGCTCCGGCCCCGTCCCAGGCTCCGGCCCCGGCGCGGCGCGGTGCGGGCGCGGGGGCGGCCGGCGGCGCGGCCGCCGAACGGGCCCGCCGGAGCAAGGTCCTGGCCCGGCGCCGGCGCACCACGGTCGTCCTCTTCCTGGCCTTCACGCTCGGCGCGGTCGTCGCGGCCGTCGGCGGCCTCGCCTTCCTGTGGGCCCCCGCCGTCCCGGCCGTGCTGCTCAGCGCGTACATCGTCTACCTGCGGGTGCAGGAGCGGCGGCGCTTCGTGTACGTGATGGACCGCCGCAACGCGGAGGCGGCCGCCGCCCGGCTGCGCGAGAGCCGTCGCCCGGCCCCGACGCCCGAGCCGGAGCCCGCCCCGGCGGCCCCGGCCGAGCCCGCCGTCTCCCCGCAGGAGGCGGACCGCCGGGCGCTGGTCGAGCAGACGGACCACGCCGAGTGGGTCGACCAGCAGCGCGAGCGCGGCCCGGCCCGCGGCGACAGCTGGGACCCGGTCCCGGTCCCGCTCCCCACGTACGTCACCGCGCCGGTCGCCCCGCGCGCCTCCGGCGGCGTCGACGTCACGGACCCGGAGACCTGGAGCTCGGCCCGCTCCTCCACGGCGGCCGACCCGACCCCGGCCCCCGCCCCGGCCCCGCGCCAGCGCACCGCCCGCCCGCAGGCCCGCCGCGACCACGGCCGCACCCCGCTCTTCGACCAGTACGCCGACGACGACCGCCCCCGCGCGGCCAACGAATGACCGGCTCCTTGACCTGCGGGGGAACGGATTTCCTCGTACTGCGCTCGGGATGCTAATGTTTCACACGTCGCAGGGGCCTGTGGCGCAGTCCGGTAGCGCACCTCGTTCGCATCGAGGGGGTCAGGGGTTCGAATCCCCTCAGGTCCACAGACACGAAGAGCCCGGCCGATCACCAGATCGGCCGGGCTCTTCGCTATGTGCGTGTCAGGAGCTCTGGGCCTTGTCGTAGAGGTTCTGGGCGTCGGTGCCGAAGTAGGGGCCGAACATGCGGTTGGGCAGGAAGGTGTAGCCGAAGCTGTTCACCGAGGACTGCAGGCCGGTGCCCGTGGTCTCGTCGAAGGAGGCGAACCAGGGGCCGCCGCTGGAGCCGCCGGTCATGTTGCAGGCGAGCGAGTGGTCCTGGGAGAAGAGGAAGTCCTTGGACGTGTTGCCCGCGCAGTAGATCAGCTTGGTGCCGTCGTAGGGAGAGGCGGTCGGGAAGCCGAAGGCGTACATCGGCTTGTTGTAGCCGCCGTTGAACTGGATGCCCTGGGCGCCGGTGACCGAGGTGAGGGTCCGGCCGTTCAGCGGGGCGACGACGGCGGCGCCGACGTCGTAGTTGATGTCCTCGCTCGCCTCCCACTGCGGGGTGGTGAGGGTCTTGGTGGCGGTCCACTGGCCGTAGGGCGCGTTGCCGTTGTCGTACGCCGGGACGAAGACCCAGTTCGTGTGCCAGGCGCCCTGGTACTTCACGCAGTGGCCGGCGGTGATCACGGTGCTGGCGTTCTTGCTGGTGACGGCGTTGCCGGAGCAGGAGGCCGTGCGGCCCTGGAAGGTGAAGAACACCCGGCCCGAGGTCTTCACGACCGCGCCGCCGCCCGTCCACGCGCCGCCCGCCTGCGGGAAGGCGGTGGGGGAGACGGCGGCCGGGCCGGCCGTCGGGGCGATCGTCGTCGGAGTGGCCGCGCGCGGGACCCGGCGCAGGGCGCCGGGGGTGGCCTCCAGGTCCAGCGGGGTGGCCGAGCGCATCCGTTCCGGGGTCCAGAAGTCCGCGGCCCGGTCCTGCTGCGCGGCGGTGAACGAGTGGCCGGTGTTCCCGACGGCGCCGGGGTGGTCCGCGGCCTGGGCCGCTCCGGTCGACGCGAGTCCGCCGGCGAAGAGGGCGCCGGCGGTCAACAGGACGGCTGTGGCGAAGCGATGGCGTCTCACGCATGTCTCCTTCTGCCGGGGCAGGTGGGGATGAGAACGGTGCGGATCGGCGTGCGTGAGGGCAGCGTGCCAGAGCCTTGTGGATTTGTCAGGAGCGCGTCACGGGGGAGGGTGGCGGGAGCGGCCGGGGCCCGGGGCGTCCCGGGCTGTGTCCCGGCGTCGGCACCGGCCACCGGCATCGGCACCGGCACCGGGACCGGGACCGGAACCGGCGTCGGCACCAGCACCGGCCACGGCACCGGGACCGGACTCGGTCCCGGACTACGGACGGGCCTCAGAGGAACTTCGCGTAGCAGCGGCTGTTCTCGTAGTGCCGGTAGTAGCCGAACTTCTCGCAGGGCTCGTAGCCGGACGAGGTGTAGAGCGCGATGGCCTCCGGCTGGGCCGTGCCCGTCTCCAGGACCATGCGGGTCCGGCCGGCCTCGCGGGCGTCCGCCTCCAGCGCGGCGAGGATGCGCCGCGCGAGCCCCAGGCCGCGCGCCTCGGGCACCACGTACATCCGCTTCAGCTCGGCGTCGCCGTCCGCGTACCCCTCGTCGTTGGCGTCCTGGGTGCGCCAGCCGCCGGTCGCGACGGGGCGGCCCTCGGAGTCGTACGCGAGCAGGTAGAGGCCCTGCGGCGGGGCGAACATCGAGGCGTCGAGGGGTGTGAGATCGCCCTCACCGTCCCCGTCGTCGTCCGCATAGCGCTCGGCGTATTCCAGCTGGACGGCGTCGTTGAGCTTGACGGCGTCGGGGTGGTCGAAGGGAGTAGGGCGAATGTCCATGCTGTCAATCGTATGTCTATGCGAAGCGTCGAGGGAGTCCGGACGCCCGTTGTCGGTATTCTCCCGGGATGCTCACTGTGACGTCCGTGAATGTCAATGGTCTCCGAGCCGCCGCCAAGAAGGGCTTCGTCGAGTGGCTGGCGGGGACCTCCGCCGATGTGGTGTGCCTGCAGGAGGTGCGCGCCGAGGAGGCGCAGCTGCCCGCCGAGGTCCGCGCGCCCGAGGGCTGGTTCACCGTCCACGCGCCCGCCGCCGCCAAGGGCCGGGCCGGGGTGTCCCTCTACACGCGCCGTGAGCCCGACGCGGTGCGCGTCGGCTTCGGCACCGCGGAGTTCGAGACCAGCGGCCGTTACGTCGAGGCCGACCTGCCGGGCGTCACCGTCGCCAGCCTCTACCTGCCCTCCGGCGAGGTCGGCACCGAGCGGCAGGACGAGAAGATCCGCTTCATGGACGCCTTCCTGCCGTACCTGAAGGAGCTGCGGGAGCGGGCCGCCGCCGACGGCCGCGAGGTCGTCGTCTGCGGCGACTGGAACATCGCCCACCGCGAGGCCGACCTCAAGAACTGGAAGGCCAACCAGAAGAACGCCGGCTTCCTCCCCGAGGAGCGGGCGTGGCTGAGCCGGGTCCTCGACGAGACCGACGGCGGTTACGTGGACGTGGTGCGCGCCCTCCACCCCGAGCAGGAGGGCCCCTACTCCTGGTGGTCCTACCGCGGCCGCGCCTTCGACAACGACAGCGGCTGGCGCATCGACTACCAGGTCGCGACGCCCGGCCTCGCCGCCAAGGCCGTCAAGGCCTTCGTCGAGCGGGCCGCCACCCATGCGGAGCGCTGGAGCGACCACGCGCCCGTGACCGCGGTCTACGAGCTGTAGTCGCACGCAGGGTCGGCCCGCGGCCTCGGGCCTTGTCCTTGACGCGCACGGTGGCGCCCGCCCGGAGCGGGGTGTCGGGCCCCTCGTCCGTTCCGTCGCCGCCGAGCCCGAGACGGCCGACCGTCACCGTCGCCGCCACCACGGCCGGCGCCACCACGGCCGGCGCCACCACGGCCGGCGCGGCGGTCGCGAGGAGCGGGGTCCGGCGGGGTCGGTGGGTGCCCGCGGGGGACGGTCCCGGCCGTCGATCGTGTCCCTCGTGCTCCGCCTCACCGTCAGCCCTCGCCCGGGGCCGGTCTCGACCGGGCCGCCGTGGACCGGCGCGCAGACCGCGTGGCCCGTTCGACGGCCATGGGGACGGTGACGTTGAACTCCTCGCACTTCTCCGAGGCGAGACGCGCCGTCACGCGCGTCCGCTGAGCCTCCGGTCCAGGGCGAGCGAGAGTTCCGCGTCGACCACGCTCTTCGCCAGCGGGCGCAGTCGCTGCACGTCCTTGTCGGCGGTGTACTTGCCGAGCAGTTCGGTGAAGAGCTCCGCCAGGGCCTCGGCGTGCTCGCGGACCCGGCCGCCGGCCTCCAGGACGGCGGCCAGCGGGACGCCCTCGCGGACCAGCGCGGACGAGACGTCGAGCAGCCGGCGGCTGACGTGGACGATGTCCTCGCCGTCGGTGGCGAGATAGCCCAGGTCGAGGGCGGCGGCGAGGTTCTCCGGGGTGACCTCGCCGGCGAAGTGGTCGGCGAGCTCCTCCGGCGTGAGGCGGACGGGCTCCTCCTCGGTGGGGGTGCCCAGCTCCAGGACCTCGCCGACGTTGCGGCCGGACTCGAAGGCGGTCGTGAGGTCGGCGATGCCGTTGAGGGTGTGGCCGCGTTCGAGGAGGGCGGAGATGGTGCGCAGCCGGGCCAGGTGGCGCTCGTCGTACCAGGCGATCCGGCCCTCGCGGCGGGGCGGCGGGATCAGTCCGCGCTCGCGGTAGAAGCGGAGGGTGCGGACGGTGATGCCGGCCGCGGCGGCGAGCTCGGCCATCCGGTACTCGCGCGCGCCGCCCTCCGCGGCCTCCCCGCGCTCCGTGGGTCGACCGCCCTCCGTGCCCCCCGTGCCCGGCGCGCCGGGCGTGTGCGTCGTCGTGCCCGTCTGGTCTCCCGATCGTTCTGCCACGTCCGCCAGCCTATGTTGTACCGCCGGTAACTTTCCCCGGCCTTACCCCTACCGCTCGGTATGCCGCTGCTCTACAGTCCCGATTGTGCCAGTGATTGCTGGCGGAATCTTGGCCGGGCGCACGGGAGGCGGCATGGCGAAGCACGAGCACGTACGGGTGGCGGTGATCGGATCGGGATTCGGCGGCATCGGAGCCGCCGTCCGGCTGCGCCGCGAGGGGATCACCGACTTCGTCGTCCTGGAGCGGGCCGACGCCGTGGGCGGCACCTGGCGCGACAACAGCTACCCCGGCTGCGCCTGCGACGTGCCCTCCCACCTCTACTCCTTCTCCTTCGCGCCCAACCCCGACTGGCCCCGCACCTTCTCCGGCCAGCGCCACATCCGCGCGTACCTGGAGCACGTCACGGACACCTTCGGGGTCCGGCCGCACCTGCGGCTGAACCACGAGGTCATGAAGATGGCCTGGAACGAGGACGAGCTGCGCTGGGACATCGAGACCAGCCGCGGCAGCTTCTCCGCCGACGTCGTCGTCTCCGCCACCGGCCCGCTCTCCGACCCCAAGATCCCGGACATCCCGGGGCTCGCCGACTTCACCGGCAAGGTCTTCCACTCGGCCCGCTGGGACCACGACTACGACCTGACCGGCAAGCGCGTCGCCATGGTCGGCACCGGCGCCTCCGCCATCCAGATCGTGCCGTCGATCCAGCCGAAGGTCGGCAGGCTGACCCTCTTCCAGCGCACCGCCCCCTGGGTGATGCCCCGGATGGACCGCGCGATCAGCGCCCCCGAGCGCTGGCTGCACCGACAGCTGCCGTTCACCGCGACCGCGCGCCGCGGCATCCTGTGGGGCATCCGCGAACTCCAGGTCAGCGCCTTCACCAAGCGGCCCGAGGAGCTCGGCCTGGTCGAGCGGCTCGCCAAGGCGAACATCGCCCGGGCGATCAAGGACCCGGCGCTGCGGGCCAAGCTGACGCCCTCGTACCGCCTCGGCTGCAAGCGCATCCTGCTGTCGAACACGTACTACCCGGCGCTCGCCCAGCCCAACGTCGACGTCGTCGCCTCCGGTCTCAAGGAGGTACGGGGGAACGTGGTCGTCGCCGCCGACGGCACCGAGACCGAGGTCGACGCGATCATCTTCGGCACCGGCTTCCACGTCACCGACATGCCGATCGCGCCGCGCGTCATCGGCGCCGACGGGCGCTCGCTCGCCGACCACTGGAAGAACGGCATGGAGGCGCTGCGCGGCGCGACCGCCGCCGGCTTCCCCAACTGGATGACGATCATCGGCCCCAACACCGGCCTCGGGAACTCCTCGATGATCCTGATGATCGAGTCCCAGCTCAACTACATGGCCGACTACCTGCGGCAGCTGAACGTCCTCGGCGGGCGCTCCGCCCTCGCCGCCCGCCCCTCCGCCGTCGGCGTCTGGAACCGCCGGGTGCAGAAGCGGATGGAGCGGACCGTGTGGAAGTCGGGCGGCTGCGAGAGCTGGTACCTCGACGCCAACGGCCGCAACACCACGCTGTGGCCGGGCACGACCGGCGAGTTCCGGCGCGAGACGCGGAGCGTCGACCTGGCCGAGTACGAGGTGCTGCGCGCCCCCGCGAAGCCCGCGGCCGGCCGCCGCGCGACCCGCCGGAAGGAGGCCGTCCAGTGAGCCGCGACCTGCACCGCGCCGCCCCTGGCGCCACTCCTGGCGATGCCCGCCGTGATTTCGGGGCCGGGCGCGACCTGATGGTCACGTCCGCCGACGGCTCGGCGATCCACGTCGAGGTGTACGGCCCCGAGGGCGCCCCCGTGGTCGTCCTCGCGCACGGCTGGACCTGCTCCACCCGCTTCTGGGACGCGCAGATCCACGCCCTGTCCGCCGACCACCGGGTCGTCGTCTACGACCAGCGCGGCCACGGCGAGTCCCCGGCGCCGGCGCTCGACGGCAGCGGCAAGGGCTACTCCACGGAGGCCCTCGCCGACGACCTGGAGGCCGTGCTCGCGGCGACCCTCGGCCCGGGCGAACGGGCCGTCGTGGCCGGGCACTCCATGGGCGGCATGACGATCATGGCCGCCGCGCGCCGGCCCGTCTTCCGGCAGCACGCCGCCGCCGCGCTGCTCTGCTCCACCGGGCCCTCGCGGCTCACCGAGGAGGCGCTGGTGGTGCCGCTCGGGCCGGGCAGGCTGAGGACCCGGCTCACCCGCGCCGTCCTCGGCTCCAAGGCGCCGCTCGGACCGGTCACGCCCGTGTCGAAGCGGATCCTCAAGTACGCGACGATGGGGCCCGGTTCGGCGCCCGAGCGGGTCGACGCCTGCGCCCGGATCGTGCACGCCTGCCCGCGCGGCGTCCGCCACGGCTGGTCGCAGGTGCTCGCCTCGCTCGACGCGGAGGCCGGCGTGCGGGAGCTGCGGCTGCCCGTGGCCGTGCTCGTCGGCACCGCCGACCGGCTCACCCCGCCCCGCCACTCGCGGGCCATGGCGGGCGCCCTGCCGCACTGCACCGGCCTCGTCGAGCTGGCCGGCATGGGGCACATGACGCCGGTGGAGGCCCCGGAGGCCGTCACCGCGCAGATCCGTGAACTGACGCTCACCTACCTGGGCGTGAAGGAGAACGAGGAGGCAGGGGCATGAGCAGGGTGAGCCTGGAGGGGCAGGTCGCGGTCGTCACCGGAGGGGCCCGCGGCGTGGGCGAACTCCTCGCCCGCAAGCTCTCCGCGCGCGGTGCGAAGATCGCGCTGGTCGGCCTGGAGCCGGAGCTCCTCAAGGAGGTCGCCGGGCGGCTGCACACCGAGTCCGACTGGTGGCACGCCGACGTCACCGACCACGAGGCGATGGCCCGGGTCGCGGCCGAGGTGAAGGAGCGGTTCGGCAAGGTCGACATCGTGGTCGCCAACGCGGGCGTCGCGGCGGGCGGTCCCTTCGTCGACTCCGACCCGGTCGCCTGGCGGCGGGTCATCGAGGTCAACCTGATCGGCGGCGCCGTCACGGCCCGCGCGTTCCTGCCGGTGCTCATGGAGTCCCGCGGCTACTTCCTGCAGATCGCCTCGCTCGCCGCGATGACCCCGGCGCCGATGATGACGGCCTACTGCGCCTCCAAGTCGGGCGTCGAGGCCTTCGCGCACAGCCTGCGCGCCGAGGTCGCCTACAAGGGCGTCAAGGTCGGCGTCGGCTACCTCTCCTGGACCGACACCGACATGGTGCGCGGCGCGGACCAGGACGACGTGATGCGCGAGCTGCGCTCCCGGCTGCCGTGGCCGTCCAACCGGACGTATCCGCTCGGCCCGGCCGTGGACCGGATCGTCGCGGGCGTCGAGCGGCGTTCGGCCCATGTGTACGCGCAGTGGTGGCTGCGCGGGATGCAGTCCAGCCGCGGCTATCTGCCCGGCATCATCGCGGCCGTCGGGCAGCGCGAGATGCGGCGCTTCGAGCCGCGCCTCGGGTCGGTCGGCAAGGGGCTGGTCGGCGCGGGCGGGGCCGCGGACGAAGAAGCCCGTTCCCGGCAGGGGTGACTGTCCGTATTCGACCGACATGCGAGCGTTGTTCGGCCGTGTCAGTCTGGTCACAGCCCACGGGGCGGAATTCCGCCCTCGTCTCCCACACCCTTCTAGGAGTGAATCTTCATGGGCATCAAGGACCAGTTCCAGGACAAGGCCGAGCAGCTCGGTGACAAGGCCAAGCAGGCCATGGGCGGGGCGAAGGACCAGGCTTCCGAGCGTGCGTCGCAGGCCAAGGACCGTGCGCGGTCCGAGGAGGAGCGCCGTCGCCGGCAGGAGGAGCAGGACCGCCACGACATGGACTACGACGCCTGACGTCGTCCTGTGAGGAAGGCGCACCCGGGACGCCGGGTGCGCCTTCGCGCGTTGGGGGCCTTGAGGGACCTTGAGGGCCTCGCGGGCCCCGCGGGGGAGGGCCGGGGAAGCCGTGGACCGGACCGGTCGGCACCTGTGGATAACTTTCTGCGCGGAGCCGGGAAGTTACGTACCGTGATGCCCATGTCCGAGACCGAGTTCGAGTTCGTACTTGAGCGCCTGCGCCAAGACCACGCGCCCGCCCTGCTCGCCTTCGAGTGGGAGAACCGGGCCTTCTTCGCCGCGTCCGTGCCCGACCGCGGGGACGCCTTCTTCGAGGAGGAGGAGTTCGCCGCGCGGCTCCGGGCCCTCCTCGACGAGCAGGAGAGCGGGACGATCCGCTTCCACGTGCTGGTGGCGGCGGACGGGGAGATAGTCGGGCGGTTCAATCTGGTGGACATAGCCGACGGCAGCGCCGAACTGGGCTACCGGGTCGCCGAGAAGGCCACCGGCCGCGGTCTGGCGACCACGGTGGTACGGGAGTTGTGCGCGCGGGCCCGAGACGAGTACGGGCTGAGCCGGCTGACCGCCGCGACCACCCTCGACAACGGGCCGTCCCGGACGGTGCTCGCCCGGGTCGGGTTCGGCGCGGTGGGCAGCGTGCTGCTGCCGGGCAAGGGCGCGGGCACGGAGCAGGAGCCCGGTACGGCCTATGAGTTGGACCTGGGCGGCAGTTTGGGCCGGGAGCGGTCCGGCACCTCCTCGTAGCCGGGCGGGCTCGCGGGCGGGTTCTGGTCGAGCAGGGCCAGGGCGACGTGCACGGCGTCGTCGAGCTGGGCGTGCCGTCCCTCGGCCCAGTCGAGGGGCGTGCGCAGCACGGCGAGGTCGGGGGCGACGCCGTGGTTCTCGATGGACCAGCCGTACTCGGGGAACCAGGCGGCGTTCATCGGCACCGTGATGGTGGTGCCGTCGCCGAGGGTGTGGCGGCCGGTCATGCCCACGACGCCGCCCCAGGTGCGCTGGCCGACGACGGGGCCGAGGCCGAGCAGTTTGAAGGCGGCGGTGATCATGTCGCCGTCGGAGGAGGTGGCCTCGTCGGCCAGGGCGACGACCGGGCCGCGCGGGGCGTTGGAGGCGTAGCTGACCGGCTGGGCGTTGCGGGTGAGGTCCCAGCCGAGGATCTTGCGGGTGAGCTTCTCTATCACCAGCTCGCTGATGTGGCCGCCGGCGTTGCCGCGCACGTCCACGATGAGGGCCGGCCGGGAGACCTCCATCCGCAGGTCGCGGTTGAACTGCGCCCAGCCGGAGCCGCCCATGTCGGGGATGTGGAGGTAGCCGCAGCGCCCGCCGCTGATCTCGCGCACGACGGCGCGCCGCTTGCTCACCCAGTCCTGGTAGCGCAGCGGGCGTTCGTCGACGAGGGGGACGACGGCGATCCGGCGGGAGCGGCCCTCGCCGCCGGCGGGGGTGAAGGTGAGTTCGACGGTGGTGCCACCGGTGCCGGAGAGGAGGGGATAGGGGCCGGCCACTGGGTCGACGGGGCGGCCGTCGACATGGGTGAGGACGGCGCCCTCGCGGATGCCGGTGCCCGCGAGCGGTGAGCGGGCCTTGGAGTCGGAGGAGTCGCCGGGCAGGATCCGCTTGACCGTCCAGCCGTCCTCGCGCGGCACCAGGTTGCTGCCGAGCAGGCCCTGGGGGCGCTGGTAGTGGGCGGGGCCCTCGTTGCGGCGGGCGGGGCTGACGTAGGCGTGCGAGGTGCCGAGCTCGCCCATCACCTCGCGCAGCAGGTCGGCGAACTCGTCGGGGGAGGCGACCCGTTCGACGAGCGGGCGGTACTGGTCGAGGATCGCGGTCCAGTCGACCCCGCCCATGTCGGGCTCCCAGAAGTAGGCGCGGACGATCCGGCCGGCCTCGTCGAAGGCCTGACGCCACTCGGCGGCCGGGTCGACCTCGTGCACGATGCGCCGCAGGTCGAGGTAGACGGTGGAGTCGCCGTCGCCGGACTCGGTGGCGGGGACGGCCCGCAGGTCG
The DNA here is from genome assembly GCF_044544705.1 of Streptomyces sp. NPDC053541. Taxonomy (NCBI): domain Bacteria; kingdom Bacillati; phylum Actinomycetota; class Actinomycetes; order Kitasatosporales; family Streptomycetaceae; genus Streptomyces; species Streptomyces sp. NPDC053541. The sequence continues at coordinate 173,735 of NZ_JBITXM010000013.1, read as the reverse complement.
CCCTCGTCGACCACGACGAGCCGGGAGCCGTCGCCGCTGACCGCGAACCAGTCCAGGTGGTCCACGAGTTCGGTCTTGCGGGCCTTGGTGATGTTGTAGTGCTCCAGCGTGGGGCGGGGGGAGGGATCGGAGGGGTTGGCGAAGGTCTCGCCGAGGGCGCCGGAGATCGGCCAGCGCAGCCACACCAGGCCGCCGCCGGCCACCGGCCGGAGGGCGGAGTACTTGGAGGCGGTCACGGGGAAGGGCGTGACCCGGTCGGGGAGCCCCTCGACCTCGACGGTGACCGTGCCGTCCCCGGCGCCCGCCTCCTCGTCGGCGGGGTCCATCCCGCCGGCGGCCGGACGTCCGTCCGGGAGCAGCGCGAAGGGAGAGGGGGTCGCGGAGGAGAGCGGTACGAGATAGGGGCGGCAGCCCAGCGGGAAGGAGAGGTCGCCGGTGTGCACGTCGTACACCGGGTCGAAGCCCCGCCAGGAGAGGAAGGCGAGGTAGCGCCCGTCGCGGGTGAAGACCGGGTTCTCGTCCTCGAAGCGCCCGTTGGTGACGTCGACGATGACGCGCGGGCCGGGGCCGGCGATGCGGGCCATCTTGATGGAGCGCAGCGAGCGCCCGATGCCCGGGTGGGACCAGGTCAGCCAGGCCCCGTCGGGCGAGAAGGCGAGGTCGCGGACCGGGCCGTTGACGGACCGGATCAGCTCGGTGACCTTGCCCCGGGGGAGGGAGGGGTCGCCGGAGCCAGTGGTGGCGGTGTCGGCGGCGCCGGTGGTGCCGGTGGCGGTGGTGCCGGTCTCGGTGGCGCTGGCCTCGGTGGGCGGGGCGGCGCCGGTGGTGCCGGTGGCGGTGGCGCTGGCCTCGGTGGCGCTGGCCTCGGTGGGCGGGGCGGCGCCGGTGGTGCCGGTCTCGGTGGCGCTGGCCTCGGTGGGCGGGGCGGCGCCGGTGCCGGGCCCGTTTCCGGCCTGGTCCCCGGTCCCGGTGGCGGCCTCGGTCTCGGCCCCGGCCCCGGTGGCGGTGGCCGTGGCGGCCCCGGTCGCGGCCCCGGACTCGGTGGCGGGCCCGGTCCCCGTCCCCGTCCCGGTGCCGGTTCCGGTGGCGGTGGCCTCGCCGGCCGCGGCGGCCTCCGCCTTCGGCTCTGCCCCAGCCTCCGGGGCCGCCCCGGCCTCCGGCTCCGGACCGGCCTCCGGCTCCGGACCTGCCCCCGGGGCCGGCCCTGCACCTGCCCCCGCCTCCACCTCCATCTCCTCGTCCTCCTCGGTGGTGTCGATGAGGAGGAGGCGGCCGTCGCTGGAGGCGATGGCGAGGCGTTCGCCGTCGGGGTCGGAGACGAGTTCCTCGACGCGGCCGAGTTCGCCGGAGGCGAGGCGGCGCGGGGGGCGGTCGCCGCTGGCGCGGGGGAGGTAGGCGATCTCGACGGCGTCCTCGCCCTCGGCGTCGGTGACGTAGGCGACCTGGCCGCCGCTGCCCAGCATCTCGGGGAGCCGGACGCGCACCCCGGGGGTGTCGGCGATGGTGCGGGCGGGGCCGTCGCGGTGGGTCAGCCAGTAGAGGCTGCCCCGCACCGAGACGGCGCTGGCCCGGCCGGTCTCGTCCACGGACAGGGCGTCCACGTGGTGGGCGGCCGGCACCTGGTAGGGGCGGCGGCCGGTGCGGGGGCCGCCGAGGCGCACGTCGAGCCGGCGCGGGCGCGAGGCGGCGGTCAGCTCGTCGACGATCCACAGTTCGCCGGCGTGCTGGTAGACCACCCGATGCCCGTCGCTGGAGGCGTGGCGGGCGTAGAACTCGTCGTGGTCGGTGTGGCGGCGCAGGTCGGTGCCGTCCGGGAGGCAGGAGTAGAGGTTGCCGATGCCCTCGTGATCGGAGAGGAAGGCGATGCGCAGGGCGCCGGAGCGGCCGCCCTCGTCGGGCGGGGCGGCGACGAACATCGGCGCGTCGAGGTGCCCGTCGATGTCCTCGAGCAGCCGCTGCCCGTGCAGCCACAGCCGGCCCATGGCGCCGCCGCGGTAGCGCTTCCAGGAGGCCGGCTCGTGCGGCGGGGTGCCGGTGAGCAGCAGGGTGCGCCGCTGTGCCCTGGCGCCCTCGGCCGCCTCGGCGCCGTCGGGGAGGGCGTCCCCTTCGAGCTCGGCGACGGCGATGCCGGAGACCGGGCCCCAGGGCAGCTTGCCGCCGGGGGAGCCGTCGGTGGGGACGGTGTAGGCCCAGGAGAAGTAGGAGAAGGGCTGGCCGTGCGAGGAGACGGCGAGGATGTCGGAGCGGCCGTCCTGGTCGGGCGGGGTCCAGCCGCAGACCCGGGTGTCGGTGGAGCCCCAGTAGGTGAGCCGCCGGGAGGGGCCGCCGTCCACGGGCGCGAGGTGGATCTCCGGATCGAGGCTGCGCCAGCTCGTGTAGGCGATGCGGCGTCCGTCCGGGGAGAAGCGCGGGTGCCCCACCCGGGTGCGGTCGGCGGTGATCCGCCACGCGCGGCCCGGTCGCTGGCCCTCGGGCACGAGGGGGGCGACCCAGAGGTCGTCCTCGGCCGCGAAGCACAGGAGCTCGCCGTGGAGGTGCGGGAAGCGGAGATACGCGACGTCGTCACTCACCTCCTCATGCTTTCCGCGCGAAGGGGGCGAGGCAACTCGTACGTGTGGTCGAGGACACGTACGAAACGGTTTCGTTTCGTAGAGGGCGGGGGTATCGTCGTGGTGTACGAAACCGTTTCGTTCGAGTCGGAGGCCGGACATGGCACGCAGCAGGCTCACTCCCGAGCGGGAGTCCGAGCTGTACGCGGCCGTGCTCGAACTCCTCCGCGAGGTCGGCTACGACGCCCTCACCATGGACGCCGTCGCCGCCCGCACCCACTCCAGCAAGGCCACCCTCTACCGCCAGTGGGGGAGCAAGCCGGAGCTGGTCGCCCGCGCGCTGCGCCACAGCAAGCCGGTCTCGCTCAAGGAGATCGACACCGGTTCGCTGCGCGGCGACATCCAGGAGATGCTCGCCCGCACCGACGACTGCCAGATGGACAAGGACGCCGCGCTGATGCGGGGTCTGGCCCATGCCGTCCACACCCACCCCGAACTGCACCGGGCACTGCGCGAGCTGCTCATCGAACCCGAGATGAACGGCCTCGACGAAGTCCTGGGCAGAGCGGTCCGCAGGGGTGAGATCGACGCCGGGAACCCGGCGCTGAAGCTCGTCCCGCACATGCTGATCGGCGCGTTCATCGCCCGTCCGCTGATCGAGGATCAGCCGGTCGACCGCGCGTTCCTCAGTGCCTACTTCGACGCCGTCGTGCTCCCCTCACTCGGCGTCTGAGTCCCCGGCAGCACCCGCACCACCCGCATCACCCACCCGCACCACCGCACCACCCATCCGCACCGCCCGCACCACCTGACGTCGCACCGCTCACGCCGTCGGGCCGGCTCCCCATGCCCTGTCCCACCCACACCGGGAGTACGCCCCCGTGGCCACGTTCCTCTACAAGCTCGGCCGCTCCGCCTTCCGGCGCCGCCGGCTCGTCGCCCTCCTCTGGGTGGCGCTGCTCGCGCTCGCCGGAGTCGGTGCCGCCACCGCGCCCACCGCGACCTCCAGTTCCTTCTCCATCCCCGGCACCGAGGCCCAGCGCGCCTTCGACCTGCTCGAACAGCGCTTCCCCGAGGCGAGCGCCGACGGCGCCACCGCCCGGGTGGTCTTCAAGGCCCCGGCCGGCCAGAGCATGCAGGACCCGGCGAACAAGGCCAAGGTCGCCACGACCGTGGCCGCGCTGAAGTCCGGCTCCGACCAGATCGCCCGGGTCACCGACCCGTACACCGCCCAGGCGGTCTCCCGCGACGGTTCGACCGCCTACGTCTCCGTGGCGTACAAGGTCAACGCGATGGAGCTGACCGACGCCACCCGTGACGCGCTCAAGGAGACCGGCGAGGCCGCGCAGGGCCAGGGGCTCACCGTCGAGATCGGCGGCGACGCGCTCCAGACCATGCCGGAGACCGGTGCCGGCGAGGTCGTCGGCGTGGTCATCGCGGGCATCGTGCTCGTCATCACCTTCGGCTCGCTGGTCGCCGCCGGACTGCCGCTGCTCACCGCGATCATCGGCGTCGGCATCGGCGTCTCGACCATCACGGCCCTGGCGAGCGTCCTGGACCTCGGCTCGACCACCTCCACCCTCGCGATGATGATCGGCCTCGCGGTCGGCATCGACTACGCCCTCTTCATCGTCTCCCGCTACCGCGCGGAGCTCGCCGAGGGCCGGACGAAGGAGGAGGCCGCCGGGCGGGCCACCGGCACCGCCGGCTCGGCCGTGGTCTTCGCCGGACTCACCGTGGTCATCGCCCTGGTCGGCCTGGCCGTCGTCAACATCCCGATGCTCACCAAGATGGGCTTCGCCGCCGCCGGCACCGTCGTGATCGCCGTCCTCATCGCCCTCACCCTCATCCCGGCGCTGCTCGGCTTCGCCGGCGACAAGGTCGTGGGCCGCAAGGACCGCAAGCGGAACGCCGCGGCCGCCCAGGACACCGCGGCCGCCCAGGACACCGCGGACCTCGCGAAGTCCAAGGGCGACAAGGGCGACAAGGACGACAAGAGCGAGAAGCCGAACGCCGGCACCCGCTGGGCGCGCTTCGTCATTCGCCGTCCGCTGATGGTGCTGCTCGTCGGCGTCCTCGGCCTCGGCGCGATCGCGCTGCCCGCCGCCTCCCTGGAGATGGGCCTGCCGGACGACGGCGTGAAGCCCGTCTCGGCCACCGAGCGCCGGGCCTACGACCTGCTCTCCGACGGCTTCGGCCCCGGCTTCAACGGCCCGCTGCTCGTCGTCGTCGACGGCGACAAGGCCGCCGCCGACAAGACCGTCAGCAGCATCAAGAGCGTCGAGGGCTGGGCGGCCGTCACGCCGCCGACCCCGAACAAGGCCGGCGACGCCGCGATGATCACGGTCATCCCGAAGGACCGCCCGTCCTCCGTGGAGACCGAGCGGCTGGTGCACGACATCCGCGACGCCACCGGCGACGACGTCCTGGTCACCGGCGCCACCGCGATGAACATCGACTTCTCGCAGAAGATGAACGACGCCCTGCTGCCCTATCTGGCCCTGGTCGTCGGACTCGCCTTCCTCCTGCTCATGGTGGTCTTCCGCTCGGTCCTGGTGCCGCTGAAGGCGGCCCTCGGCTTCCTGCTCTCCGTGGTCGCCGCCCTCGGCGCGGTCGTCGCGGTCTTCCAGTGGGGCTGGCTCGGCGGACTGTTCGGCGTCGAGCAGACCGGCCCGATCATGTCGATGATGCCGATCTTCATGGTGGGCGTGGTCTTCGGCCTCGCCATGGACTACGAGGTCTTCCTGGTCACCCGGATGCGCGAGGCGTACGTCCACGGGGCGCGCCCCGGCGAGGCGATCGTCACCGGCTTCCGGCACGGCGCCCGGGTGGTCACCGCCGCCGCGGTGATCATGATCGCGGTCTTCTCGGGCTTCATCGGCTCCAGTGAGCAGATGGTGAAGATGATCGGCTTCGGTCTCGCGGTGGCCGTGCTCTTCGACGCCTTCGTGGTCCGCATGGCGATCGTCCCCGCGGTGCTCGCGCTGCTCGGCCACAAGGCCTGGTGGCTGCCGAAGTGGCTCGGCCGCGTGCTGCCCAACGTGGACGTCGAGGGCGAGGGCCTCGCGGCCGCCGCCCAGGACGGGAGCGACGCGGGCCGCGGAGGCCGCGGAAACGACGGGGGCACGGACCCGGACAAGGACCGCGAGCTGGTCTCCGTCTGACCCCGAGGGACTCCGGGGCCGCCGCTTGAGCGGGCGGTGCGCCCCGGAACGTGCCGGAACCTGTGGGGACGGGGAACCGGCACGGTACGTACGCCGTCAGCGCGCCGACACGGCCGCGCCGACGGCGTACGTGTGCTGGAGGAAGCGGAGCAGCGCGGTGGCGTCGAACTGCACCACCGCGACCCCGTCGGCGGTGTGGAACTCGACCACCGTCTGCACCCGGCCGCACGGCCAGACCCCGATGTCGCCGCGCCGGGTCGGCGCCCGCATCCCGGTCTCCAGGAGGCTGCGGGGGAAGGACCACTCGATGTTGCCGGGGAAGACGAAGCGCACGGTGGCGGGCTCGGACCCGGGATCGAAGCGGAGGGCCACCGGCACCGGCCGGGAGAGCGGGGCGTCGCTGATGATCCGGCCCTTGGCGTGGTCCTCGACTTCTCGGTCATCAACGGCGCGGGGCATCGGACGGCTCCTCACACTCGTACACGAACACAAAAAGTTCGTGCTGTTTGTCCTCAATGTCCCACTAATCCGGGGCGCGCGCCCGGTCGGGGAAGGCTTCTCACTCCGCTCCTGACCCCTGAGCGCTCTTGCAAACGGTTCGCAGCAGCGCCGTATCATTCGGGACGTGCATGTACCTGACGGATTCATCAACGCCCCCGTTTCGGCCGCCGCCGGTGTCGTCGCCGCCGGCGCCATCGCCGTCAGCCTGCGCGGAGCCCGCCGCGAGCTCGGCGGCGGCTCCGGAAACGGTGCCGCCGGCCTCGCCGGAGCGGAGCGGACGGCGCCGCTGGCCGGACTGGTCGCGGCCTTCGTCTTCGCCGTGCAGATGCTCAACTTCCCCGTCGCCGCCGGCACCAGCGGACACCTCCTGGGCGGCGCGCTCGCGGCGATCCTGGTCGGCCCGTACACCGGCGTCCTGTGCATCGCCGTCGTCCTGCTCATGCAGGGCGTCCTCTTCGCCGACGGCGGCCTGACCGCGCTCGGCGTGAACATCACCGTCATGGGCGTGGTGACCGTCCTCGTCGCGTACGGGCTCTTCCGCGGCCTGGTCCTCGTCCTGCCGCGCACCCGCCGCTCGGTGACCGTCGCCTCCTTCCTCGCCGCGCTCGTCTCCGTGCCGGCCGCCGCCACCGCCTTCACGGCGATCTACGCGCTCGGCGGCACCACCGACGTCCCGATCGGCAAGGTGCTCACCGCGATGGTCGGCGTGCACCTGCTCATCGGCATCGGCGAGGCCGTCATCACCACCCTCACCGTCGGCGCCGTCCTCGCCGTCCGCCCCGACCTCGTGCACGGCGCCCGCGGCCTGAGCACCCCGCTCAAGCTGCGCGTGAACGGCGAGCTCGTCGACGCGGAGCCGGCCTCGGCGCCCGCCGCGCGCCCCGCGCCCGCGCGCCCGGCCGTCGCCGCCCGCTCGCCCCGCACGCTGTGGATCACCGGCGTCGTCACCGCGCTCGTCCTCGCCGGCTTCGTCTCCTTCTACGCCTCCGCCAGCCCCGACGGCCTGGAGAAGGTCGCCGCCGACCAGGGCATCGACCGCAAGGTCGCACCGCACGCCGCCGCCGACTCCCCGCTCGCCGACTACGGCGTCAAGGACGTCTCGAACGCGCGCCTGTCCGGCGGCCTCGCCGGCGTCATCGGCGTCGCCGCGACCCTCGCCGTCGGCACCGGGGCCTTCTGGGTGGTGCGCCGCCGCCGCACGCCCGAAGCGGCGGAGGCCTGACATGGGCGCGGGGCACACGCACAAGCTGTACCGGCGGGCGGACTCGCCGGTGCACGCGCTGCCCCCGCACACCAAGCTCGCCGCCGTCCTCGGCTTCGTCGTCGTGGTCGTCGCCACGCCCCGCGAGGCGATCTGGGCCTTCGCCCTCTACGCGGCCCTGCTCGGCGCCGTCGCCGCGCGGGCCCGGGTACCGGCCGGCTTCCTCCTCAAGCGGCTGCTGATCGAGATCCCGTTCGTCGCCTTCGCGCTGCTCATGCCCTTCGTCGTCCCCGGCGAGCAGACGAGCGTCCTCGGCCTCCAGCTCTCCGTCCCCGGACTGTGGGGCGCCTGGAACGTCCTCGCCAAGGGCACCCTCGGCGTCGCCGCCTCCGTGCTGCTCGCCGCCACCACCGAACTGCGCGAGCTGCTCCTCGGCCTCCAGCGGCTCAAGCTGCCGCCGATGCTGGTCCAGATCGCCTCCTTCATGATCCGTTACGGCGACGTGATCACCGACGAGATGCGCCGGATGTCGATCGCCCGCCGCTCCCGCGGATTCGAGGCGCGCGGCGTGCGGCACTGGGGCGTCCTCGCGAAGTCCGCCGGGGCCCTCTTCATCCGTTCCTACGAGCGCGGGGAGCGGGTCCACCTCGCCATGGTCAGCCGCGGCTACACCGGCACCATGCCGGTCATCGACGAGGTCACCGCCACCCCGGCGCAGTGGCGCGAGGCCGTCGCGCTGCCGCTCGCCGCCCTTCTGATCTGCCTCCTGGGATGGACCCTGTGACCGCTGTGACCGCTGTGACCGCTGTGACCGCTGAGACCGCTGAGACCGCTGAGACCACTGAGACTGCTGTGACCGCACCGCACCCCTCGCTGGACGTCCGCGGCCTCGCGTACGCGTACCCCGACGGCCACCAGGCCCTCTTCGGCGTGAACCTGACCGTGGGACGCGGCGAGCGGGTCGCCCTGCTCGGCCCCAACGGCGCCGGCAAGACCACCCTCGTCCTCCACCTCAACGGCATCCTCACCGGCGGCGCGGGCCGCGTGACCGTCGCCGGGCTGCCGGTCGGCAAGGAGCACCTCGCCGAGATCCGGCGCCGGGTCGGCATCGTCTTCCAGGACCCCGACGACCAGCTGTTCATGCCGACCGTCCGCGAGGACGTGGCCTTCGGCCCGGCGGCGGCCGGGCTGCGCGGCGCCGAACTGGAGGCCGTGGTCGCCAGGGCGCTGGACCGGGTCGGCATGGCCGAGTTCGCCGACCGGCCCCCGCACCACCTGTCCTTCGGGCAGCGGCGCCGGGTGGCGGTCGCGACCGTGCTCGCCATGGAGCCGGAGATCCTCGTCCTCGACGAGCCCTCCTCCAACCTCGACCCGGCCTCGCGGCGCGAACTCGCCGACATCCTGCGCTCCCTGGACGTCACCGTCCTCATGGTCACCCACGACCTGCCGTACGCCCTGGAACTCTGCCCGCGCTCGGTGATCCTCAGCGAGGGCGTGATCGCCGCCGACGGGCCCACGGCCGACATCCTCGCCGACGAGGAGCTGATGGCCCGGCACCGCCTGGAGCTCCCCTTCGGCTTCGTGCCCGGCTCCGTCGCCTGACGGCCGGGACGCACCCCCCCCGGAATCGGCGGACGTCCGGCCGCGTTGCACGATGGGGTTCGTACGTACGAGAGGAAGCGTGGGTTCAGGTGGACGTCCGGGGCACGGTGGCGGCGGGATACGAGCCGGTCAGGGACGCGTTCCTGCGCAACTTCGAGCAGCGCGGGGAGCGCGGCGCCGCCGTCGCCGTCTACCGCGACGGCACCAAGGTGGTCGACCTGTGGGCCGGCGCCCGCGACGTCGACGGGGACACCCCGTGGGCCGTCGACACCGCCCAGGTCGTGCGCTCGGCCACCAAGGGCGTCGCCGCCGCCGTCCCGCTGCTGCTCCACCAGCGCGGCCAGCTCGACCTGGACGCGCCGGTCGCCACGTACTGGCCGGAGTTCAAGGCCGCCGGCAAGGAACGGGTGACCGTACGGCAGCTGCTCGCGCACCGCGCGGGCGTCCCCGTCCTGGACCGCCCCCTCACCCTCGCCGAGGCCGTCGACCTGCCCACCGCCACGGCCGCGATCGCCGCGCAGGCCCCCGCATGGGAGCCCGGCACCGCCCACGGCTACCACGCCCACACCTTCAGCTGGCTGCTGTCCGGCCTGGTCCACCGGGTCACCGGCCGCACCATCGGCCGCTGGGTCGCCGAGGAGATCGCCCGCCCGCTCGGCCTCGACCTGTGGATCGGGCTGCCCGAGGAGGAGGCCCACCGGGTCGGGCGGCTCGGCCCGGTCGAGGAGAAGGAACCGGCCGACAGCCCGGCGCTGCGGCTGCGCCCCAAGCCCGCCGTGACCGCCGCCTACCAGGACCCGCGGTCCCTCACCCGGCGCGCCTTCGGGGTCATCGACCCCCGCCCCGACGAGAACGACCCGGTCTACCGCGCGGCCGAGCTGCCCGGCTCCGCCGGCGTGGCCACCGCCCGCGCCCTCGCCCGCTTCTACGCCGCCACCCTCGGCCCGGTCGACGGCGGCCCCCGCCTCTTCGCCCCGGCCACCCTCACCCTGGCCCGCACCGAGGAGTCCGCCGGCCCCGACCGCGTCCTCGTCGTCGGCACCCGCTTCGGCCTGGGCCACATGCTCCACGGCCCCGCCTCCCCCCTCCTCGGCCCCACCTCCTTCGGCCACCCCGGCCGCGGCGGCTCCCTCGGCTTCGCCGACCCCGCATCGGGCGTCTCCTTCGGCTACGTCACCAACGGCATGCGCAAGACGGTCACGGCCGACCCCCGCGCCCAGTCCCTGATACGTGCGGTGCGGGCCTCGCTCTGAGCAGGTCCAGCGCGTCCGCCGTCGGCGGGGACAGGCGGCCCGCCGCGGCGAGGGCCGTGACCTCGGGGAGGGGGATCCAGGCCGCCGCCTCGCTGGAGCCGTCCTTCTCGGCGACCGGGGGGCCGGGCGTGGCGTCGGTGGGGAGGGTGACGGCGTAGAGGAGGGCGACGAGGTGCCAGTGGACGCCGTCGCGTGCGGCGGTGTAGCCGCGGGCGTCGAGGAGTTGGAGGTCGTCCGTGCGCACCACGAGGCCGGTCTCCTCGTGGAGTTCCCGGACCAGTGCCTCGGCGGGCTGCTCGCCGGGGTCGACGCCGCCGCCCGGCAGGTGCCAGAGGCCGGGCGCGAAGACGGGGGAGGCGGCGCCGAGCCGGGCGAGCAGGAGGCGGCCCTGGTGGAGGACGAGTCCGTAGGCGGAGACCCGGGTGCGTACGGCGGTGTTCATGGGCGGTGCTCCTCAACTCGCGTACAGCATCAGGCCGATGCCCACCACCATCAGGCCCGCCGCCGCGACCCTCGGGCCGCCGAAGCGTTCCTTGAAGAGGACGGCGCCGATGGCGGCGCCGACGATGATGGAGGACTCGCGCAGGGCGGCGATCGGGGCCAGGGGGGCCTTCGTCTGGGCCCAGAGGACCAGGGCGTAGGCGGCGACGGACATCGCGGCGCCGAGCAGGCCGCGGGCCGCGTGGGGGCGGAGCTCGGTCAGGAGACGGGAGCGGTGGCGGTGCAGGGCGTAGGCCGGGACGGCCAGGCCCTCCAGGAACATCAGCCAGGCGATGTAGCCGAGCGGAGTGCCGGAGGCGCGGACGCCGACGCCGTCGACGACCGTGTACGCGGCGATGGAGAGCCCGGTGGCGCCGGCGGCCAGGAGGGCCGGCCAGTGCGGCCGGGCGCCCTTGCCGCGGATGCCCCACAGGGCCAGACCGGTCAGGCCCGCGGAGGCGACGGCCACGCCCGCGAGCTGCCCGGAGTCCGGGATCTCGCCGACGAACAGCGCGGCGAGCAGGGTGACGACCAGCGGCGCCGTCCCGCGCGCGATCGGATACATCTGGCCGAAGTCGCCGAGTGCGAAGGACTTCATGAGCAGCGCGTAGTACGCCACGTGCAGCACGGCCGACGTGATCAGATACGGCCACGCTTCCGCCGCCGGCACCGGCGCGAGGCACACCCCGACGAGCCCGATCAGCGCCCCGCCGCCGGAGATCAGCGTGAAGGAGAGCAGCTGGTCGTGGATGCGGGCGGCGATCGCGTTCCAGCTCGCGTGCGTCACGGCGGCGAGCAGTACCGCCGTGACGACCAGGGGCGTCACGCCGAACGCTCGTCGGCGGGCTCGTCGGCCCGCTCGCGGACGTCCACCAGCGTGCCGCCCGCGTGCGCGATCAGCGCCTTCGGGTCGAGCGCGAACACGCTGTGCGGGGTGCCGGCCGCCGCCCACACCACCTCGTGGTCGAGCAGCGCCCGGTCCGCGAGGACCCGGGTGCGGGTGCGGTGCCCGAAGGGCGGGACGCCGCCGATGGCGTAGCCGGTCGTCTCCCGGACGACCCGCGCGTCGGCGCGCGTGACCGCCCCGGCGCCCAGCTCCTGCCGCACCCGCTCCACGTCCACCCGCGACGAGCCGTCCATCAGGACCAGTACCGGCACCCCGTCCGCCGCGAAGACCAGCGACTTCACGATCTCCGAGACCGCGCAGCCGATCGCCTCGGCGGCCTGCTGCGCGGTCCGCGTCTCGTCCGGGAAGCGCCGGACCTCGACGTCCAGGCCCAACTCCTTCAGGGCGGCGGCGAACTGGGGGTGGGCGTCAGCGTGTGAACTCGTCATGAGCCCGCAGGCTAGCGGTACGTGTACGACGCACGCGACCGGGTTACGAGACCGCTCCCCGCCCCCGCTAGCCGGCCCTCAGCACCCGCGCCACCACCGGTCCGGCCGCGTCACCGCCGTGCCCGGCGCCCTCCACGAACGCCGCCGCGGCGAGGTCGTTCGAGAAGCCCGTGAACCAGGAGTCGGAGGTCGCCTGACCGTCGACCTCCGCCGAGCCGGTCTTCGCGCCCTTGTCACCGCCGACGGAGGCCATGGCCCGCGTCGCGGTGCCGTAGGAGGTGGTCGCGGTCGTCCGCATCATCTCCCGCAGCTGCTTCGCCACCGAGGCCGGCAGCCTCCGCTCGGCGACGGCGAACTCACGGTCGTCCACGTCCGCCGCGACCAGATAGGGCTGCCGGAAGACGCCTGCCTTGGCGGTCGCCGTGATCGACGCGATGTTCAGCGGGTTCATCTGGACCGTGCCCTGGCCGATGTACTGGGCAGCCGCCTCGCCGCCGGTCTCGTCGGGGATCTTTCCGTCCATGGACCGGATGCCGGTCTTCCACTCCAGGCCGATGCCGAAGACCTCCCGCGCCTCCTTGCCCAGGGCGGAGTCGTCGTGGACGTCGTCGATCTTCTTGATGAAGGCGGTGTTGCAGGACTTGGCGAAGGCGTACCCGAAGGTCCTGCCCTCCAGGGCGAAGTTGTCGAGGTTGTGGAAGGTCCGGCCCTGGTACAGCACGTTCTGCGGGCAGTCCGTCACCTCGTTCGCCTTCACGAGGCCCTTCTCCAGGAGCAGCGCCGCCGTGACGATCTTCAGCGTCGAGCCGGGCATCTTCGCCCCCTCGAACGCCGCGTTGAAGCCGTTCGCCGGGCTGTTCGCCACCGCCCTGACCGCGCCCGTCGTCGGCTGGATCGCCACCACGGACGCCTTGCCGTACCGGGCCACGGCCTTCTCCGCCGCCGCCTGCACGTCGGCGTCGATCGTCGTCTCCAGCTTGCCCGGCTCGCCCTTCCGCAGGCTCAGCAGCGTGGTGTCCGGCACGCCCTCCGCACCCGAGTCCACGTACAGTTCGAGGCCTGGCTTGCCGCCCGTCGTCGACCCGTACCGCTCGCGCAGCTGGGCCAGGACCGGGCCCAGCGAGGGGTACTTCTCCGCCGTCAGGACGCGGCCCTTGCGGTCCACGGCCTCGATCTCGCCGCTCTTCGCGCCGCCGGTGCGCAGTGAGGCGCCCGCGGTCAGCTTCGGGTGCAGCACGGCCGCCTGCCAGTCGACCAGCGGCCGGCCGGTGGTCAGGCCGCGCACCACGGTGAGTTGCGAGGTGTACGTCCAGGGCTTGGACACGCCCTCGTAGGTGACGGTCGCCTGCACCGTGAACGGCACCGTGGTCCCGTTCGGCGTGCCCGGGACGATCCGCGCGGCGGAGACCTTCGCCTCCTCGCGGAAGCCGAGCAGCGCGGGCCCGGCGGCGACCGGGTTGTTCGTCAGCTGCGCGGCCCTCTCCGACTCCCCGCCGGCCCAGGCCGCGAGGAAGTCCTTCGCGGTGGCCGTGACCTCCTCGCCGGTCACCGGACCGGTCTTCTTCCCGTCGGCCCCGGACGTCGACACCGTCCCGTCCGAGCCCCCGGTGATTCCGTTCCAGAGGTTGTAACCCCCGTATCCCACCCCGCTCGCCACGACGACGAACACCCCGCCGACGATCGCGACCTTGGCCCCGCTGCGCATGACTGCGCCTCCCTCCCCCAGGTACGGCCCCAGGGCAGCGTAAGCGGCGGCCGCCGCGTCAGGAGTGAGAGCGCGGACGCTTGTTACCGGATAGCGATCCGCGGAACCGACCGTGTGTCGGTGCCGGGCCGTACTCTTCAGCAGCTCACGCACCACTTTTCTGTTTCCCGGGGGGGAAAATCACCATGTCCGCACCGCTGTCCGAGCCGACGCCCGCCGAGCCCGCGCCGGTCCCGTCCGAGCACGCCGTTCCCGAACTCGCCGTCGGCGGCTGCCAGGCCTGCGGCTCCCAGCCGGCCCTCCGCACCACCCTGCGCGCCCACCAGGGCCTCGTCCTGATCATGCGCACGACCAAGAGCCGTGCGACGCTCTGCCGGGACTGCGGGACCGCCCTGCACCGGGACATGACGGCCCGGACGCTCTATCAGGGCTGGTGGGGACCGGCGTCCTTCTTCTACACGTTCGTCGTCCTGGTGCTCAATCTCGTCCAGCGGATCCGTCTGGGCCGCCTGGCCCCGCCCGCCGGCGGCGTGCGGCCCCCGGCGAACCCCGGCCGCCCGCTCCTCCGGCGGATCGAGGCACTCGGCGTCCTCCTGCCGTTCGCCCTCGTCGGCGTGCTGGCGTTCGCCTTCAAAGACGCCGCGAGCACCGCCGAGGTCGGCTCCTGCGTCCGCAACAAGGGCAGCGAGATGTTCCCGAAGGTCGTGGTCGTCGACTGCTCCTCCGCCGAGGCGGAGTTCCGGGTCGAGAAGCGCTACGACAGCGGCTACGAGCACTGCGACCCGAGCCGCTACGCCGAGTACTCCGAGACCGGTCGCAGCGGCTTCACCCTCTGCCTCGTCCCGCTGGGCGAGGAAGCCCCGTAGGGCGAAGAGGCCCCGTAGGGCGAGGAAGCCCCGTGGGGCTTCCTACACCCAGGTGTCGAGCCACATCCGGTTCCGCCACTGGTCCATCGGAATCGCCGTTCCGGTGTAGAGGGGTCAGAAATAGGTGAAGCCTCGCGTATGCGGGCAGAAGGATCCAGCGCAGCCACGGAGCTGGCGGCCGGGCTGTGGAGAAGTTCCCAGGCAATCTCTGGGCTGTGCAGAGACGGTCTGCTGTGTTGGTAACCGTACTGAGCGCATGGCCGAAAGCGTCACGGGGGACGAAAGGTGGCGCTTTCGGCGGGCGGGGCGTGGCGAACAGTGGCGAAGTAGGGATCTTGTCCTGGATCGAGTTGAGGCAGCGGTAGGTTGCGAGAGTTCACTGCCTTCTCTCCACGAGCGCCTGTCATGGGACAGGCCCCAACTCCGTTGGGAGGCTGAGAGAGGAAGTTGAACCGATGGAGAGGTCGAAGAAGAGGTCGCGTCGTAAGGCCCAGTTACCAGACTGGGTCGAACTGACGGCGCTGGCACTTACGGCGATCGCTGCCATTGCGGGATGCGTCGAACGCTTCATGTGACGCAGCAGGGACTGGACGACTGGTCGGGTGGAAGAGGGCCCGGCCGCCGGATGCTCGGCCGGACCCACGCTACCCCGCACACGGGCCTGGCTGTGGGCGGCATCCCATAGTCAGGCCCGACGTGCGTATGGAGGCAGGGCCCCAATGTCCAAGACATGAAGCCGCTGCAAGACGAGGTAACCGCAGTTCATCGACTTCATCAAGCGTCAGTCATTGACCGATCGTGAAATGCGGCTTTAGTCATGATTTGACCATGGCGCAAAAACCGTGGCGCTCCGTGGCGACGCCAGGGCGGTAAAAATAGAAACCGCAGGTAGGAGCTTTGGAGGGGGTGGCGAATCCTGGCGTATTGAGAATGCGTCTCCTTACTGCCCAGCCGGAGGGGCTGTCGGGTGGCCTTCAGTAAGTTGGAGGTAGGGGCATGCCCACGGCGGCGACAAGTGGTCTTCGACAGGAAAATGTCGAAGTGGCTCACCCCGATGTGGCTGCCGGCCGCCCGGTGAAGATGAGCGACTTGGTCATGAGTAGCCCGCCAGAGTTCGTCAGGGGAAAGTGACCTGCACGGGCGGGTGCGGCCGACACGGACAGAGGGAGGGTACGCCGCGCACCTTCCCATCCTTCGGCAGGACGAAGGCCGAACTTGCCTCGGATTCACTTGAGTTGATGCTCGACGGAGACCCAGCCGCCGTCGTGGTCCACCTCGTCCTCGGATATGCCGAAGTCTTCTCCCTGCCACAGTCCGCATCACCAGCCGCGTGGGTGGCGACGCACACGACTGAGGTGAGCAGCCGCGAGGGGACAGGCAGGCCATCTTGGACCAGTGGGTGCCCGATGGTCGTCCGCCCGGAGGGCGGCCCTAAGGGAACATGACTGGGCAGAGCCCGCGCCAGTCCACTGTTCCGTCTCCAACGCCTTCGTAGGCCCGCTCGCACTCTTCACGGTTCTGCGGCGCGGTGGGAAGCGGCTCCGAATCGCTGCTACTGAGACCGATGACGACGGCGAGAATCACGAAGACGAGGGCAGCGATGAAGGCCTGAGGTTTTCTGGCAGTCAGTGGCCGCAGCTGGGGGGCGGCTTGAGGTAGTGCCAGGTGCGACGGATCGACGCTTGTGATGTCGATGGACACCTTCTTCTTGGTACTTGCCGCCTGGGCGACGATCGATCGGCGGAGCTTCTCGGCGTCGGCTCTGTTGTTGCACGTGTGCTGCCCTGAGGTGCCGTCTCCCCAGACGTACCTGAGGACCACCTTCTGAGTCATGTGCCCCCCTCAGTCGTGTGGACTGCCATTGAACCAGCAGCGCCTCGACTAGATGCAGCCTTCCATGATGTCGGGAGCGAGCTGCTCCGCCAGGCCATCTGCGGGCCGTCCTGGGCTGCCAGTGCCCCCAACAGTCACCGACGACAATCGAGAGGGCACGACCGTCGGTCGCGCCCTCTTTCCCTCTTTAGCCCGTTACACCCAGGTGTCGAGCCACATCCGGTTCCGCCACTGGTCCATCGGAATCGCCGTTCCGGTGTAGAGGGGCCAGAAATAGATGAAATTCCAGACGATGAGGAGGACGATCACTCCCGCCGCCACCGCACCGAAAGTGCGGCGCCTTTCCGAGGAGCCCGCGGGGCCCACCATCGCCCCGAGCATCATCGCCACCGCGAGGCACAGGAACGGGATGAACACCACCGCGTAGAAAAGGAAGATGGTGCGTTCCTGGTAGAGCAGCCAGGGCGCCCAGCCGGCCAGGAAGGCGCAGGCGATCGCGCCCGCGCGCCAGTCGCGGCGGAAGGCCCAGCGCCACAGGACGTAGAGGATCGCGAAGCAGGCCGCCCACCACAGCAGCGGGGTGCCGATGGCCAGGACCTCCTGGGCGCACTTCTCCTTGGCGTCGGCCGGGCAGCCGGCGGTGCCGGGGGCCGGGGACTCGTAGAAGTAGGAGACCGGGCGGCCGAGGACCAGCCAGCTCCACGGGTTGGACTCGTAGGTGTGCGGGGAGCTGAGGCCCACGTGGAACTTGTAGACCTCGGTCTCGTAGTGCCACAGGCTGCGCAGCCACTCCGGCAGCCAGCTCCACGTCCCGCCCGGGTGCAGGCGGTCCTGCTCGGCGGCCCAGTTCCGGAAGTAGCCCTTGTCCGTGAGGATCCAGCCGGACCAGGAGACCAGGTAGGTGGCGATCGCGACCGGCACGACCGAGACGAAGGCCGGGACCAGGTCGCGGCGGGCGACCGCCGCGTAGGCGCGGACCGCGCCCGCCGTGCGCCGCGCGCCGAGGTCCCACACCACGGTCATCAGGCCGAACGCGGCCATGATGTACAGGCCGTTCCACTTGGTGCCGGCCGCCAGGCCCAGCATCACGCCGGCCGCGAGCCGCCAGGGCCGCCAGCCCAGGCCCAGCGTCTCCGCGATCTCCGCGTCCGGCCGCAGCACGCCGTCCTCGTCCACCGGCAGCGCCCCGGCGAGCCGGGCCCGTGCCCGGTCCCGGTCGATGACGAGGCAGCCGAAGGCGGCGAGCACGAAGAACATCAGCACCTGGTCGAGCAGGGCCGTGCGGCTCATCACGAAGTGCAGGCCGTCCACCGCGAGCAGCAGACCGGCCAGACAGCCCAGGAAGGTCGAGCGGAAGAGGCGCCGGCCGATCCGGCACAGCATCAGCACCGACAGGGTGCCGAGCAGCGCCACCATGAAGCGCCAGCCGAAGGGCTCGAAGTCGAAGATCTTCTCGCCGATGCCGATGACCCACTTGCCGACCGGCGGGTGGACCACGTAGCCCGGCTCGGTCGGGACGATCACCGAGTCCGGGTTCGCCAGGATCGTCTTGTCGATGTCCTTCGGCCACGCCCCCTCGTACCCCTGGTTGATCAGGGCCCAGGAGTCCTTGGCGTAGTACGTCTCGTCGAATATCACCGCGTGCGGCCGGTCCAGCTTCCAGAACCGCAGCAGGCCCGCGACGAGCGCGACGAGCAGCGGACCGCCCCACGCGGCGAGCCGCCACACCCGGTCGGCGGCCTTCGGGCCGATGCCGAGCAGCGACCACAGCCGCGGCGAGGGCCGGGTGTAGGCCGGGACGAGCCGCTCCCGCAGCCCGATGGACAGACCGGCCCCGGTGTCGGGCCGGTAACCGAAGTGCCGCAGCCTCCGCTGCCACGCGGAGGGCTCCGCCGCGGCGGGGGCCGGGGGAGCCGTGGGGTCCACGGGCGCCATGGGGTCCACGGGATCCATGGGGTGCTGACCCTCCAGGGCCTCGGGTGCGGTTCTGGTCACGGGCGCCATCGTAGGGAACGCGCCTGTGCGCGTCGCCTGTCCGGGCTGGGAGGATGACCCTTGTGACTGGAACGCTGGTACTCGCAGGGACCCCCATCGGCGACATCGCGGACGCCCCGCCGCGGCTCGCGGCCGAGCTGGAGCGGGCGGACGTCGTGGCCGCCGAGGACACCCGCAGGCTGCGCGGACTCACCCGCGCGCTCGGCGTCCACACCCAGGGCCGGGTGGTCTCCTACTTCGAGGGCAACGAGTCGGCCCGCACGCCCGAGCTGGTCGAGGCGCTGGAGGGCGGCGCGCGCGTGCTGCTCGTCACCGACGCCGGCATGCCCTCCGTCTCCGACCCCGGCTACCGCCTGGTCGCCGCGGCCGTCGAGCGGGACATCAAGGTCACCGCCGTGCCCGGCCCCTCCGCCGTGCTCACCGCACTGGCCCTGTCCGGCCTCCCGGTGGACCGCTTCTGCTTCGAGGGCTTCCTGCCGCGCAAGGCCGGCGAGCGCCTGTCCCGGCTCCGCGAGGTCGGGCAGGAGCGCCGCACCCTCGTCTACTTCGAGGCCCCGCACCGGCTCGACGACACGCTCGCCGCGATGGCCGAGGTCTTCGGCGCCGAGCGGCGCGCCGCCGTCTGCCGGGAGCTGACGAAGACGTACGAGGAGGTCAAGCGCGGCCCGCTGGGCGAGCTCGCCGCCTGGGCGAAGGAGGGCGTGCGCGGCGAGATCACCGTGGTCGTCGAGGGCGCCCCGGAGACCGGGCCGGCCGAGCTCGACGCCGAGGAGCTGGTGCGCCGGGTGCGGGTGCGCGAGGAGGCGGGGGAGCGGCGCAAGGAGGCCATCGCGGCGGTCGCCGCGGAGGCGGGGCTTCCCAAGCGGGAGGTGTTCGATGCCGTCGTGGCGGCAAAGAACGCGGCCGCGGAGGGCCCCGGAAACGGTAAAGGACTAATCTGAAAGGCAAAGCGGAAACCCGGCGGCGGGCCCGCTCGAAGCCCTTTGGGCAAGGGAACGCCAAAGAGCGTCCATGGTTTCTCCGGCGCTGATGCGTTCCGGCCCGAAAAGGCGTCCACTGGATCAGTGGAGAGGAGCTGGAATGAGTGAGATCACCGGCACCGGAACGCCCGTCGTCCACGAGGCGTACGCCTTCGCGTGCATGAGGTGCGGTTACGGCTGGGAGCAGGCCTACGACATCGAGCACCACACCGACGCCCGAGGAATCGAATTCGTCGTCTACAAGGCCGACGGGCAGCGGGTTCCCTCGCCGCTGTCCCGCCCGACCTGCATGAACTGCGGCAGCCACGTCGTCCGCATCATGCGGGCGGGCAAGGTGTCCTCGGTGCTCGACACCGTCGCCGCGACCGAGCGGCACACGCACGGGGCCAGGGCGACCAGGCCGGTGTCGATCGCCGGGCCCATCGGGCAGGAGCTGACCGAGGACTCGCCGGCCGCGGCCGAGGAGCCGCCGCCGGTGCCGCACCACTGGCACCTCTCCGACCTCTTCCACCCCCGCCGCTCCCGGCGGTAGTCCCGCGGGGCCGGTCGCACTCGTGGCCCGCGTGCGACCGGCTCCCGACCGGTCCTCGTACGATCGGACCATGAGTGCCAAGGACGCCCCGCCGCCGCTGCCCGAGCCCCTGCCCGTCCCGGTCGCGGACTCGCACACCCACCTCGACATGCAGTCCGGCACCGTCGAGGAGGCCCTGGTCAAGGCCGCCGCCGTCGGCGTGACGACGGTGGTCCAGGTGGGCTGCGACCTCAAGGGCTCGCAGTGGGCCGCCGAGACCGCCGCCGCGTACGAGCACGTGCACGCGGCCGTCGCCCTGCACCCCAACGAGGCCCCGAGGATCGTCCTGGGGGACCCGGACGGGTGGTCGCGGCAGGGGGCCCGGGAGGCCGGCGGCGACGCGGCGCTCGACGACGCCCTCGCCGAGATCGAGCGGCTCGCCGCCCTGCCGCAGGTCCTCGCCGTCGGCGAGACCGGCCTCGACTTCTTCCGCACCGGCCCCGAGGGCATGGCCGCGCAGGAGCGTTCCTTCCGCGCCCACATCGAGATCGCCAAGCGGCAGGGCAAGACCCTCGTCATCCACGACCGCGAGGCGCACGCCGACGTGCTGCGGATCCTCGACGAGGAGGGCGCGCCCGAGCGGACCGTCTTCCACTGCTACTCCGGCGACGCCGACATGGCCGCGATCTGCGCCGCCAAGGGCTACTACATGTCCTTCGCCGGCAACGTCACCTTCAAGAACGCCCAGCCGCTGCGCGACGCCCTCGCCGTCGCCCCGCTGGAGCTCGTCCTGGTCGAGACCGACGCCCCCTTCCTCACCCCCGCGCCCTACCGGGGCCGCCCGAACGCCCCGTACCTGATCCCGGTCACCGTGCGGGCGATGGCGGCGGTGCGCGGGATCGGCGAGGAGGAGATGGCCGGGGCGATCGCCGTGAACACGGCCCGCGCCTTCGATTACTGATCCATAACGGTTACGTGTCGTAGCCGGTCGGTTCGGCGGGGTGACCGTGCGCGGGGCTAGGGTCCCGGCCTCGTGAGCACTTCGCACCGTTCCGGCGCCCGCCGGGCCGCCCGGCGCCGCAAGGCGAGCCCGCCCGCCGCCGAGGGGCTGCGGCGGCTCGTCCCGCAGGCCCTCGTCGTCGCCTTCCTGGCGGGCGGCACCAGCGCCTTCGTCGCCGACGACAAGGCGGTGCGGCTCTCCGTCGACGGCGTCCCGCGCACCCTGCACACCTTCGCCGACGACGTCGAGGAGCTGCTCGCCGACGAGGGCCTGGCCGTCGGCGCGCACGACATCGTCGCGCCCGGCCCCGGCGCGGCCCTGACCAGCGGCGACGAGGTCGTGGTCCGCTACGGGCGCCCGGTCTCCCTCACCCTCGACGGGCGGCGCCGCCAGGTGTGGACCACCGCCCGCACCGTCGACGGCGCGCTGCGGCAGCTCGGCGTGCGGGCCGAGGGCGCCTACCTCTCGGTGTCCCGGTCGGCGCCGATCTCCCGCCAGGGCCTCGCCCTGGACGTGCGCACCGAGCGGGCCGTCACCTTCCTGGCCGACGGGCGGGAGCGCACCGTCCGCACCAACGCCGCCACCGTCCGGGAGGCCGTCGAGGAGGCCGGGATCACGCTCTCCGGCCAGGACACCACCTCGGTGCCGCTGGACTCCTTCCCGCGCGACGGGCAGACCGTGGCGGTGCTGCGGATCACCGGCACCCGGGAGATCCGCGAGGAGCCGGTGCCCTTCGCCGTCGAGCGCACCCGCGACCCCGAGCTCTTCGCCGGCACCGAGCTGGTCGAGCGGCGCGGCGTGCCGGGCGTCCGCCGCGTCACGTACACGCTGCGGACCGTCAACGGGGTGCGGCAGAAGCCGCGCCGCACCGGTGAGGAACTGGTCCGCGAGCCGGTCTCGCAGCGCGTCCGGGTCGGCACCCGGCCGCTGCCCACCTCGGTGGCCGGCGCCGACGGGCTCAACTGGGGCGCGCTCGCCGCCTGCGAGTCCGGCGGCCGCCCGGACGCCGTCGACCCCTCGGGCACCTACGGCGGCCTCTACCAGTTCGACCCCGGCACCTGGCGGGCGCTCGGCGGCAGCGGCGTCGCCCAGGACGCGCCGGCCGCCGAGCAGACCTTCCGGGCGAAGAAGCTGTACGTGCAGCGCGGGGCGAGCCCCTGGCCGCACTGCGGACGGCGGCTGCACCAGTGACCGGTGCGGCAGGCGCGGCCGCGCCCCGTACGCTGTACCGGTGAGCACCACCACCGGCCCCGACGGCCCCGACGCCCTCCTCGGCCCCGCCGACATCCGTGAGCTGGCCGCCGCCCTCGGCGTGCGCCCCACGAAGCAGAAGGGCCAGAACTTCGTCATCGACGCCAACACCGTGCGGCGGATCGTCCGCACGGCCGAGGTGCGCCCCGACGACGTCGTCGTCGAGGTCGGGCCCGGTCTCGGCTCGCTCACCCTCGCGCTCCTGGAGGCCGCGGACCGGGTGACGGCCGTCGAGATCGACGACGTCCTCGCCGCCGCGCTGCCGTCGACGATCGCGGCCCGCATGCCGGAGCGGAAGGACCGCTTCGCGCTGGTCCACTCCGACGCGATGCACGTCCAGGAACTCCCCGGCCCGGCGCCGACCGCGCTCGTCGCCAACCTGCCGTACAACGTGGCCGTGCCCGTCCTGCTGCACATGCTGGACCGCTTCCCGACCATCGAGCGGACCCTCGTCATGGTCCAGGCCGAGGTCGCCGACCGGCTGGCCGCCCGGCCGGGCAACAAGGTGTACGGGGTGCCCTCCGTCAAGGCCAACTGGTACGCGGAGGTCAAGCGGGCCGGCGCGATCGGCCGCAACGTCTTCTGGCCCGCGCCCAACGTCGACTCCGGCCTGGTCTCGCTCGTCCGGCGCACCGAGCCGATCGCCACGACCGCCGCCAAGTCCGAGGTCTTCGCGGTCGTCGACGCGGCCTTCGCCCAGCGCCGCAAGACCCTGCGGGCCGCGCTCGCGAGCTGGGCCGGCTCCCCGGCCGCCGCCGAGGAGGCCCTGGTCAAGGCCGGGATCTCGCCGCAGGCGCGGGGCGAGGCGCTGACCGTCGAGGAGTTCGCCCGGATCGCCGAGAACAAGCCGGAGGCGCAGGCATGACCGTCCCGTCCGTGACCGTGCGCGTCCCCGCCAAGGTCAACGTGCAGCTCGCGGTCGGCGGCGCCCGGCCCGACGGCTTCCACGACCTGGCCAACGTCTTCCTCGCCGTGTCGCTGTACGACGAGGTCACCGCGACGCCCGCCGAGACCCTGACCGTCACCTGCGAGGGCCCGGACGCCGACAAGGTGCCGCTCGACCGCACCAACCTGGCCGCGCGGGCCGCCGAGCTGCTCGCCGCCCGCCACGGCATCGCCCCGGACGTGCACCTGCACATCGCCAAGGACATCCCGGTCGCCGGCGGCATGGCCGGCGGCAGCGCGGACGGCGCGGGCGCGCTGCTCGCCTGCGACGCGCTGTGGGGCCTGGACACCCCGCGCGCCGAGCTGCTCGACCTCTGCGCCGAGCTGGGCTCCGACGTGCCGTTCAGCCTGGTCGGCGGCGCCGCGCTCGGGGTCGGCCGGGGCGAGCGGCTGACGGAGCTGCCGGTCGGCGGCGCCTTCCACTGGGTGTTCGCGGTCGCCGACGGCGGCCTGTCGACGCCGGCGGTGTACGGCGAGTTCGACCGTCTGAACGAGGGCGTGGCCGTGCCGGAGCCGGCCGCCTCGCCGGTCCTCCTGGACGCCCTGCGCACCGGGGACACCGCCGCGCTCGCCGGCGCCCTCGCCAACGACCTCCAGCCGGCCGCGCTGTCGCTGCGGCCCTCGCTGGCGGCGACCCTGGCGGCCGGCACGGCGGCGGGCGCCCTCGCGGCCCTGGTCTCCGGCTCGGGCCCGACCACGGCGTTCCTGGTGAAGGACGAGGAGGCCGCCGCGTCGGTCGCCGCCGCGCTGACCGCCTCCGGCACCTGCCGGACGGCCCGGGTGGCGACCTCCCCGGCGGCCGGGGCGACCGTCCTGCCCTCGTGAGGGCTCGTTACAGCTTGTTCTTGGAGATCCGGGCGAGCAGCAGGTTCGGGTCCCGGTCCGGGGCCGTGTTGAAGTAGGCCGCGCTGTTCACGTAGACGGTCTTGGCGTGCACGGCCACCGAGGTCGGGTTGTCGAGCCCGTCGGCGGCGGTGAGCACCGTCGTATGGCTGCCGTCGGGGCGCACCAGCTCCAGCGCGTTCGCCTGGATCAGCGCGGCGAGGACGGTGTCGCCGTGGCCGGTGAAGGCGAAGTCGTCGATGGCGCCGAGTCCGGTCGCCCGCTTCTCGACGGGGCCGGCGGCCCGGTCGGGGCCGGGGCCGAACGGGATGCGCAGCAGGCTGCCCTGCGCGGTGTTGGACACCCACACGGCACCGTTGTGCACCTTGAGGCCGTTGGCGCCGAAGGGCAGCTGGGGCGTCGGATCGAGGGCGTCGCCGGAGGCCCACACGGTGGCCTTCGGGGCGGGGTCGCCGGTGTTCAGGGCGACGCTCCAGACCGCGCCGCGCGAGGAGTCGGCCACGTAGAGGGTGTCGCACTCCTTGTCGATGGCCATACCGTTGGGGAACGTGTCGACGGGCAGGGCCACCAGCCGCTCGGCGGTGCGGCCGCCGGGGGCGATCCGCCAGATGCCGTGGGTGTTCGCCTCGCCGGTGGCGTAGGCGACGTAGAGGGTGCCGTCGTGGGCGCGGGCGATGCCGAGGGCGATCGCGGCGCCGACCGGGGTGTTCGGGTTCGCCACCGCGGGGAGCTCCGCGAGGACCGTCGTGTCGCCGTTCTTGGCGACCCGGGCGACCTGGTGGGCGAAGGCGAAGGTGATGTCGGCCGAGCCGTCGGGTTCGAGCGCGATGTTCTCCGGCGTCTGGCCCTGGCCGGTGAAGTGGGCGAGGAAGCGCGGGTCGGTCACCGTGGGGTCGCCGACGGCGGAGACCGCGGGGCCCGCGCCGAGCACGGCGAGGGCGGCGGCGGTCGCGACGGCGGCGGCGAGCCGGGCCGCGCGGGAGGGACGGGGCAGCTGTGCCATGGGGTTCTCCTCGTGGGGGTGGGACACGAGACGACGATGCGGCGCCGCCGCGCCGGGCCCGGCAGCCCGGGCCGTGGGGTCGCCCGCGCGGCGGACCGCGCTCCCGCCATCCGGGCCCGGCCCCCGCTCCCCGCCGGCCCCGCCCCGCACCCCCGGCAGGGCCCCTGTGACGGCCCGGCCCGCCCGCTCCTGCTCGTACTCATGCGCGAGTTGAGTATCCGAGCGCTCCCGGCGCCCCCGGCCCGCCCGGCACCGTGCCCGTATGGGAATCAGTGCTCGGGAACTCGCCGCCGCCACGCCCGCGAGCCGCGACCGCTACGTCGACCTGCTGCGGGTCGCCTCGCTCGGGGTCGTCGTCCTCGGCCACTGGCTGATGGCCGCCGTCACCGCCGACGGACAGGTCGGCAACCTGCTCGCCGTCGTGCCCGGCCTCCAGGCGCTCACCTGGGTGCTCCAGGTGATGCCGGTCTTCTTCTTCGTGGGCGGCTTCTCGCACGCCCTCGCCCACCGCTCCCGCCCCCGCTACGCCGCCTTCCTGCGGGCCCGGCTGCAGCGCCTGCTGCGGCCCACCGTGGTCTTCATCGGCGTCTGGGGCGCCCTCGCGCTCGCCGTCCAACTGCTCGGCGCGGACGGCGGACTGACCGGGACGGCGCTGCGGCTCGTCACCCAGCCGCTCTGGTTCATCGGCATCTACCTCGCCATGGTCGCCCTCACCCCGCCGCTCCTGAAGGCCCACGGGCGCTACGGCTGGGGCGCGTTCGGCGCCCTGGTGGCCGGCGCCGTCCTGGTCGACGTGCTGCGCTTCGCGGCCGGCGTGCCCTACGTCGAGTTCCTGAACTTCGCCCTGGTCTGGCTGGCGGTCCACCAGCTCGGCTTCCTGCGCGCCGACGGCATGATCCGCCGCCCGGGCCTGCTCGCCGCGGCCGGCCTCGCCGGCGCCGGGCTGCTCGTGGCCCTCGGCCCGTATCCGCTGTCCATGGTCGGCATGCCCGGCGAGAAGATCTCCAACATGGCCCCGCCCACCCTCGCCCTGCTCTGCCACGGCCTGTGGCTGGTCGGCGCGGTCGAGCTCCTGAAGGGCCCCGGCACCCGCCTCACGGCCCGCGCCCGGGTCTGGCGCGCGGTGGTCGCCGCGAACGGAGTCGCGATGACCGCCTTCCTCTGGCACCTGACCGCGATGCTCGGCGTGTACGGCGGGCTGCTCGCCCTCGGCGCCCGCCTGCCCGAGCCCGCGACCGGCGCCTGGTGGGCCCAGGTGCCGCTGCGGCTCGCCGCGGCCGCCCTGCTCACCGCGCTCCTCGTGGCCGTCTTCCGCCGCTTCGAGCAGCCGGTGCCGGCCGCGCCGTCGACCGGCAGCGGGGGCCCGCTCGCCGCCCTCGGCATCACCCTCGCCCTGCTCGGCGTCCTCGGCCTCTCCCTCACCGGTCTCGGCGGCCTCCTGGAGGGCCACACCGCCACCCTGATCGCCCTGCGCGTCACCGCCCCGGCCGCCGTCGCCATGGCGCTCGCGGGCTGGTTCCTGGTGGAGCGGGCGGGCCGGACGTAGGACGCGGGAGCGGCGCCCGGGGACGTACCCTGGGACGTCGATCGCAAGCCCCGTACAGGAGTGAAATGGCCGTCAACCTGGTCAATGTCGAGTCCGTCAGCAAGGTGTACGGCACCCGTGCGCTGCTCGACGGGGTCTCCCTCGGCGTCTCCGAAGGGGACCGGATCGGCGTCGTCGGGCGCAACGGCGACGGCAAGACCACCCTCATCCGGATGCTGGCCAAGCTGGAGGAGGCCGACACCGGCCGGGTCACCCACAGCGGCGGGCTGCGGCTCGGCGTGCTCACCCAGCACGACTCGCTCGATCCGAAGGCCACCATCCGGCACGAGGTCATCGGCGTCATGGCCGACCACGAGTGGGCCGGCAGCGCCAAGATCCGCGACGTGCTCACCGGCCTGTTCGGCGGACTCGACCTGCCGGGCTTCGAGCACGGCCTCGACACCGTCATCGGACCGCTCTCCGGCGGCGAGCGCCGGCGCATCGCGCTGGCCAAGCTGCTCATCGAGGAGCAGGACCTGATCGTCCTCGACGAGCCCACCAACCACCTCGACGTCGAGGGCATCGCCTGGCTCGCCCAGCACCTGCGCGAGCGGCGCTCCGCCCTCGTCTGCGTCACCCACGACCGCTGGTTCCTCGACCAGGTCTGCACCCGCATGTGGGACGTGCAGCGCGGCAGCGTGTACGAGTACGAGGGCGGCTACTCCGACTACGTCTTCGCGCGCGCCGAGCGCCAGCGGATCGCCGCGACCGAGGAGGCCAAGCGGCAGAACCTGGTCCGCAAGGAGCTGGCCTGGCTGCGCCGCGGCGCCCCGGCCCGCACCTCCAAGCCGCGCTTCCGCATCGAGGCGGCCAACGCGCTCATCGCGGACGTGCCGGAGCCCCGGGACAGCAGCGAGCTGATGAAGTTCGCCAACGCCCGGCTCGGCAAGACCGTCTTCGACCTGGAGGACGTGACCGTCACCGCCGGCCCGAAGGTGCTGCTCCAGCACCTCACCTGGCAGCTCGGCCCGGGCGACCGGATCGGCCTGGTGGGCGTCAACGGCGCCGGCAAGACCTCGCTGCTGCGGGCGCTCGCCGAGGCAGCCGTCTCCGAGGGCGAGAAGCAGCCGGCCGCCGGCCGGATCGTGGTCGGCAAGACCGTGCGGCTCGCCTACCTCTCGCAGGACGTCACCGAACTCCCCGGCGAGCTGCGGGTCCTGGAGGCCGTGCAGCAGGTCCGGGACCGCGTCGACCTCGGCAAGGGCCGCGAGATGACCGCGGGCCAGCTGTGCGAGCAGTTCGGCTTCGGCAAGGAGAAGCAGTGGACCCCGGTCGGCGACCTGTCCGGTGGTGAGCGGCGCCGGCTCCAGCTGCTCCGGCTGCTGATGGACGAGCCCAACGTGCTCTTCCTCGACGAGCCCACCAACGACCTCGACATCGAGACCCTGACCCAGCTGGAGGACCTGCTCGACGGCTGGCCCGGCTCGATGGTCGTCATCTCCCACGACCGCTTCTTCATCGAGCGCACCACCGACCGCACCTTCGCGCTGCTCGGCGACAAGACCCTGCGGATGCTGCCGCGCGGCATCGACGAGTACCTGGAGCGGCGGCAGCGGATGATCGAGGCCGCGACCCCGGCGCCGGCCGCGCCGGCCGCGGGCGCGAAGCCGGGGGTCTCGGCCGCCACTGTGTCTTCCAAAGAGGGGCGCGCCGCGAAGAAGGAGCTGCAGAAGGTCGAGCGGCAGCTCGACAAGATCTCCGAGAAGGAGAGCAAGCTGCACGCCCAGATCGCCGAAAACGCCACGGACTTCGAGAAGGTGGCCAAACTGGACACGGAGCTCCGGGAACTCGCGGGTGAACGCGAGGAGTTGGAGATGCGTTGGCTGGAACTGGCCGAAGACGCGTAGAGATGTCGTAGAGGACGCGTAACGGCGGCATCACGGACCGGTCCTCCCTTGGGAACAAGGGACGGACCGGTCACTTTTGCGCCATCCCGTGAGTGGTAGAAAGAAAACCCGCTCACATCAAGGGGGAAGCGCTGATGACCCAGCCGCCCAGCAACCAGCCGCCGGGGGGCTTCGGCGCTCCGGACCCGAACCAGGGCAACGTGCCCCCGGTCCCGCCGATGCCTCCGCAGGCCCCGCCGGCACCGCCGACCGCCCCGCCCACCGCTCCGGCCCAGCCCGCCGCGCAGCCCGGCCCCTACGGGTACCCCCAGCAGGCCCCGCAGCAGCCGGGCCCGTACGGCTACCCGCAGCAGGCCCCGCAGCAGGCACCCGGCCCGTACGGGTACCCGCAGCAGCCCGGCCCCTACGGTCAGCAGCCCGGTCCGTACGGCCAGCAGCCCGGTCCGTACGGCGGCTACCCGGCGAACCCGGTGCCCCCGGGGCCCGGTGGCGGCGGCAAGAACCCCTTCAAGGGCAAGCCCGGCATCATCGTGGCGGCCTCCGTCGCCGCGGCCCTCGTCATCGGCCTCGGCGCCTGGTTCGCGTTCAGCGGCGACGGCGAGGAGGACCCGGTCGCCCAGCCGACCCAGTCCGCCACCAACGGCCCCAAGCCGACCGAGTCCGTGGACAAGGGCGACGGCAGCGGCGACGGCGAGAACGGCGGCCCCGAGGACCTCAACGCCGGCCGCAAGGACGGCGAGGCCAAGATCGCCTGGCTGCTGAAGAACAACGTCGACCTGCCGCGCAACGGCGCCGACGTCTACGGCCCGTGGATCATCGGCGACACCGTCGTCAAGGCGATGTACAAGGGCATCGACGGCTACAGCCTGTCCGACGGCTCCAGCAAGTGGCACATCGACGTGCCGCACAAGCTGTGCGCCGCCCCGCCGCAGCCGTCCGCCAACGGCCTCATGGTCTTCGGCTACCAGGACAGCGACGGCGACCGCGCCAAGTGCCTGGAGATGCAGCAGGTCGACCTCAACACCGGCAAGGCGGGCTGGAAGAAGTCCGTCCCCAAGCCGACCGGTCTCTTCGCCTTCTCCGACAACACCCTCACCATCAGCGGCAACACGGTGACCGCCGCGGGCTCCAGCTCCGCCTACGGCTTCTCGCTCACCGACGGCCGCCAGCTCTTCACCGGTCCCACCACCGGCTGCAAGCCCTACGCCTACGCGGGCGGCAGCAAGCTGATCGCCGCCTCCGAGTGCCGCACGGGCGACGTGAACAAGGAACAGCACGAGATCAGCGAGGTCGACCCCACCACGGGCAAGAACAAGTGGACCTTCCGGCTCCAGCCGACCTGGGAGGTCGACAAGGTCTACTCGGTGGACCCGCTGGTCGTCTCCGCGACCCAGCGCGAGCAGAAGAAGTGGGCGATCTTCTCCCTGACCGCGAACGGCAAGGAGCGCTCGCAGATCCAGGGCGGCACCGACAAGTTCGCCCCGCGCTGCGGCGGCAGCTTCGTCGTCTTCGGCAAGAACCTGCAGGGCTGCACCGGTGTCGCCGCCGACGCGAACACCTTCTACATGGCGACCGACACCGAGTACGGCACGCCCAACGAGGTCATCGCCTTCGACCTGAACACCGGCAAGGCGAAGTGGCGCTCCAAGGCCCCCGGTGAGCAGCAGATGACCCCGCTGCGCATGGAGGGGTCGGACGTCCTCGTCTACGTCGGCCCGCGCTACGACGCGGGCGGCGCGGTCGCGGCGATCGCGCCGACCGGCGGCGCGCCGAAGGTGCTGCTCCAGCACCAGGCGGCGGTCTCCACCGTCGAGAGCTCCTTCTACAGCGCCGGATACGCCTACTCCAACGGCACGTTCGTGATCGCGGCCGGCCGGGTCTCCGCCTCCAACGACGAGGAGGAGAAGGAGACCAAGACGATGATGGCGTACGCCAAGTGACGCCCCGGGGTCCGTCCGGCGCAGCCCGCCGGGCGGACCCCCGCACGTCCCGCCCCGCCGCCCGCTTCCCGACCCGACCGAGGTGTCCCCAGCCATGACCCAGCCGCCCCCTCCGCCGAACCAGCCCCCGGGGCCGCCGCCGGGCGGCTTCGGCGCGCCGCAGGAGCCCCCGCACGGAGGCTTCGGGGCCCCCACGCCCCCGCCGGCGCAGCCCCCGTACGGCTATCCGCAGCAGCCCCCCGCGCCGCAGGCGCCCCCGCAGCCCCCACAGGCCCCGCAGGAGCAGGCGTACGGCTCGTACGGCTATCCGCCGCAGCAGCCCCCGCAGCCGCAGGGGCAGCCCGCGCAGCCGTACGGCTACCCGACCCAGCCGATGTACCCGCAGCAGGCGCCGGCGCCGGCGCCGGTGCCCGGCCCCGGCGGCCGCAAGAAGCTGTCCGCGCAGGCGCAGATCATCATCGCGGCGGTCGTCGCCGTGGTGCTGATCGTCGGTGCCGGCCTCTGGTACGCGAACAGCGGCGGCGACGAGGACGACACCGCCAAGGGCGGCTCGGGCGGCACCAGCGCGGGCCAGAACGGCGGCGCGGCCGGCGGTGCGGGCGGCATCGGCGGCAACGGCAAGGAGAAGGCGCCGTCCGACCCGAAGTCGACCGCGGCCTTCCAGCTTCCGCTGCCGAAGGTGCCGGACCTCACCGAGGTCGCCGGCTCCTGGATCACCCCCAAGGCCTATGTGAAGCCCGGCGTCGAGTCGCTCGTCGGCTACGACCTGGACAAGGGCACGGTCCAGTGGACCCTGCCGCTGACCGGTCAGATCTGCGGCGCCTCGCGCCACATGACGCCCGACTTCAAGCTGCCGATCCTCTTCGAGGCGGCCAAGCGCACGGCGCCGCGCTACTTCCAGCCGTGCACCGAGGTCGGCCTGGTCGACCTGACCACCGGCAAGCTGGTGTGGACGAAGTCGATCACCGGTGGCACCGCCGGCGACAAGAAGGTCACCTTCGGCGAGATCACCGTGCACGGCCAGACCGTCGCGGCCGGCGGCGGCGACGGCGGCGCGGCCTTCGACCTGGCCAACGGCAACCCGCGCTGGAAGCCGCAGGCCCAGGCCGACAACTGCGAGGACCTGGGGTACGGCGGCGGCGAGGGCGGTCTCGTGGCGGTCCGCAAGTGCGGCCCGTACGACGACCCGACCGTCACCATCCAGAACCTCGACCCGATGAGCGGCGCGCCGATCTCGCAGTACCGGATGCCGAAGGGCGTCGAGTGGGCCTCGATCGTGTCCACCAAGCCGCTGGTGGTCGCGGCCGAGGTCGGCGACACCGCCGACGACGGCAGCGGCATCTCGGACTTCTTCTCGATCGACGAGAAGACCGGCAAGCTGAAGGCGAAGATCTCCGCGGACGCGGACCGCTACGCCGGCCGCTGCCGCTCGACCAAGGTCGAGTCCTGCACCTGGATGGCCGTCGGCAACGGGCGCCTGTACGTGGCGACCGAGGAGCACGAGGGCAGCTCCGGGGAGTACGGCGACGAGACGAACGAGATCGTCGCCTTCGACCTGAACACCGGCCAGCTGACGCCCAACAAGGCGGACGCCGGCGACAAGTACACCCTGGTGCCGCTCCGCATGGACGGCGGCGACCTGATCGCGTACAAGTACCCGCCGTACGACAAGGGCGGCCAGGTCGTGTCCATCCACGGCGGCACCATGCAGTCGACGCTGCTGATGGAGAACCCGTCGGAGAAGACGGTCCGGGACGCCGAGACCAGCTTCAGCACGACCAGCGCCGAGTACCGCTACGCGAACGGGCACCTGTTCATCTCCGGGACGAACATCAGCAAGCCCTCGTCCTCGTCCTCCTCCAGCTGGAAGCAGTACCTGGCGGTGGGCTACCGGACCGGCGGCTGACCGGACCGCACCCTCCCTCCGGTGCCGCGCTCCCCGTGGGGCCCCTTCTCGTGAAGGGGCCCCACGGGCGTTTCCCGGGCCGGGGCGGCGGCCGGGCGATTCACGGGTCGGCGCGATTGGGGCAAAGCGGGGCGGGGGAGTGTGTAGCTTGCCGGGCAGGGTGGCCGGGGGAAGGCCGGCCCGGGGATGGGGGAGCGAACGATGGGCGTACGGCTCATGGTGGTCGACGACCACCGACTGCACGCGGAGGCGCTGGCCTCGGCGCTGAAGCTGCGCGGGCACCGGGTGCTCGCCGCGGCGGCGCCGGTGGCCGGGGCCGCGGAGCTGGTGGTGAGCCGCGCGCCCGAGGTCTGTCTGCTCGGCACGGCCTCGCCCGCCGAACCGGGCACCTTCGACCCGGTGGTGCGGATCAAGCGCGAGCGCCCGCAGATCGCCGTGGTGGTGCTCGGGCCGGTGCCGTCGCCGCGCGGGATCGCCGCCGCGTTCGCCGCCGGCGCGTCCGGGTACGTGCGCCACGACGAGCGGATCGAGGGCGTGGAGCGCGCGCTGGTGAAGGCGCGCGCGGGCGAGGCGGCGGTGGCCCCGCAGCTGATCCAGGGCGCCTTCGCGGAGCTGCTCAACCCGACCGCGCAGCCCGACGACGAGGGGCAGCGGCTGCTGCGCCTGCTGACCCCGCGCGAGGCGGAGGTGCTGGTCCGGGTCGCGGAGGGCGAGGACACCCGGGTGATCGCGGCGGGCATGGCGATCGCCCCCAGCACGGCGCGCACCCATGTGCAGCGGGTGCTGATGAAGCTGGGCGTGGGCTCCCGCCTGGAGGCGGCGGCGCTGGCGGCCCGCACGGGACTCCTGGACCGGGTGCCCGTCCAGAGGGCGTGACGGACGACGGGACGGACGGAGGGTCGGACGGTGGTCCGGCGGGTCGTCCGGCGCTCGGTGTTGACCACCGATGTTTGATTGTGGTTTTTTGTGGGTGGTTCTGTTGGGAAGAGGCTGAGGAGCCGCCCGCCGTGAAGAAGGCCGTGCAGAAGACCACCACCCGCCTCGCCGACGGGCGCGAGATCGTCTACTACGACACCGGGGGCGCCGCCTCCGGGCACGCCGCCGCCGTCGACCGGCGCGACCTCGACCCCGTGGTCTCGGCCTCCGAGGTCCGCCACGACCCGCTGCTCGGCGAGCACGTCGCCATCGCCTCCCACCGGCAGGGCCGCACCTACCACCCGCCCGCCGACAGCTGCCCGCTCTGCCCCACCACCGACGCCTGGCTGAGCGAGATCCCGGCCGCGGACTACGAGGTCGTCGTCTTCGAGAACCGCTTCCCGTCCCTCTCCGGCGCCAACGGGCGCTGCGAAGTGGTCTGCTTCACCTCCGACCACCACGCCTCCTTCGCCGAACTGAGCGAGGAGCGCGCCGCCCTGGTCCTGGCCGCCTGGACCGACCGCACCGCCGAACTGTCCGCCCGCCCCGGCGTCGCACAGGTCTACTGCTTCGAGAACCGCGGCGCCGAGATCGGCGTCACCCTCGCCCACCCCCACGGGCAGGTGTACGCCTTCCCCTTCGTCACCCCGCGCACCACAACCATGCTCCGCACCGCCGCCGCCCACCGCGCCGCCACCGGCCGCAACCTCTTCGAGGACGTGCTCGCCGAGGAGCGGGCCGGCCCCCGGGTGGTGCTCGCCGGCGAGCACTGGACGGCCTACGTCCCGTACGCCGCGCGCTGGCCGTACGAGGTGCACCTGCACCCGCACCGGCGGACCGCCGACCTCACCGGGCTCGACCCGGCGGCCCGCGCCGAGTTCCCCGCCGTCTACCTGGAGCTGCTGCGCCGCTTCGACCGGATCTTCGGCCCGGACGCGCCCCCGACCCCGTACATCTCGGCCTGGCACCAGGCCCCGGTCACCGGCGCGGGCCGCGAGGAGTTCGCGCTGCACCTGGAACTCTTCACCGTCCGGCGGGCCTCCGGCCGGCTGAAGTACCTCGCCGGCACCGAGTCCGGCATGGGAGCGTTCATGAACGACGTGTCGCCCGAGTCCGCGGCCGACCGGCTCCGGGAGGTGGCGAGCAGGTGAGCAGGTACCTGGTGACCGGCGGGGCCGGTTACGTGGGCGGCACGGTGGCGGCCCACCTCCTTCGGGCGGGGCACGAGGTCACCGTCCTCGACGACCTGTCCACCGGCTTCCGCGCGGGCGTGCCCGCCGGGGCCGCCTTCGTCGAGGGCCGGATCCAGGAAGCCGCGCGGTGGCTCGACCCGAGCTACGACGGCGTGCTGCACCTCGCCGCCTTCTCGCAGGTCGGCGAGTCCGTCGCCCGGCCCGAGAAGTACTGGGAGAACAACGTCGGCGGCACCATGGCGCTGCTCGCCGCCATGCGCGCGGCCGGGGTGCGCAAGCTGGTCTTCTCCTCCACCGCCGCGACCTACGGCGAGCCGGAGAGCGTGCCGGTCACGGAGGCCGCGCCGACCGCGCCCACCAGCCCGTACGGGGCGACCAAGCTGGCCGTCGACCACATGATCGGCGGCGAGTGCGCCGCGCACGGCCTGGCCGCCGTCTCGCTGCGCTACTTCAACGTGGCCGGCGCGTACGGGGACTGCGGCGAGCGGCACGAGCCCGAGTCGCACCTGATCCCGCTGGTGCTTCAGGTCGCCCTCGGCCGGCGCGAGGCGATCCACGTCCACGGCGACGACTACCCGACGCCCGACGGCACCTGCGTCCGCGACTACATCCACGTCGCCGACCTCGCCGAGGCCCATCTGCGGGCCCTGGACGCGATGACCGCCGGCGAGCACCTGATCTGCAACCTCGGCAACGGCAACGGCTTCTCCGTCCGCGAGGTCGTCGACACCGTCCGCGAGGTCACCGGCCACCCGGTGCCCGAGGTGGTGGCAGCCCGCCGGCCCGGCGACCCGGCCGTGCTCGTGGCCTCCGCCGCCACCGCCCGCGAGCGCCTCGGCTGGACCCCGTCCCGGCCGGACCTCAGGGCCATCGTCGAGGACGCCTGGGCGTTCGCCCGGAAGCAGCACACCGAACGGTCCGAGCAGGCACAGGGGTAGGGGAGAGGCATGAGCGAGGGTGTCGCGGCGGAGTTCCGCGCGCTGTACGGGTCCGGGCCCGAGGGGATCTGGGCCGCGCCGGGGCGGGTCAACCTGATCGGGGAGTACACCGACTTCAACGAGGGCTTCGTGCTCCCCCTGGCCCTGCCGCACACCACCGTGGCCGCGGTCTCCCGCCGGGACGACGGCGTGCTGCGGCTGCACTCCCGCGACGTGCCGGGCGATCCGGTACGCCTCGACCCCGCCGCCCTGGAGCCCGGCGCGGTCGAGGGCTGGGCCGCCTACCCGGCCGGGGTGGTGTGGGCGCTGCGCACGGCGGGGCATCCGGTGGGCGGCGCCGACGTGCACGTGGCGTCCACCGTGCCGACCGGCGCGGGCCTGTCCTCCTCGGCGGCCCTGGAGGTCGTCACCGCGCTCGCCCTGAACGAGCTGTACGGCCTCGGCCTCGGCCGCCCGGAACTCGCGCTGCTCGCCCAGCGCGCCGAGAACGCCTTCGTCGGCGTGCCGTGCGGGGTGATGGACCAGATGGCCTCGGCCTGCGCGACCGAGGGCCACGCGCTCCACCTGGACACCCGCGACCTCGCGTACCGCCAGGTGCCCTTCGACCTCGCCGCGCACGGACTGCGGCTGCTCGTCGTGGACACCCGGGTCGGCCACGCGCTCGGGGACGGCGCGTACGCGGAGCGGCGCGCCGGCTGCGAGGCGGGCGCGCGGGCGCTCGGGGTGCGCGCGCTGCGCGAGGTGGACCCCGAGCAGCTGCCCGAGGCCCTCGGCCGGCTGACCGACGAAACGGTGCGCCGGTACGTACGGCACGTGGTCACCGACAACGCGCGCGTGGCGCGGGTCATCGAGCTGCTCGACGCGGGCGACCCCCGCGCGGTCGGCCCGCTGCTCGTCGAGGGCCACGCCTCGCTCCGGGACGACCTGCGGGTGTCCTGCCCGGAGCTGGACCTCGCGGTCGAGACGGCGGTCGCGGC
This sequence comes from Streptomyces sp. NPDC053541, assembly GCF_044544705.1. Lineage (NCBI taxonomy): Bacteria > Bacillati > Actinomycetota > Actinomycetes > Kitasatosporales > Streptomycetaceae > Streptomyces > Streptomyces sp. NPDC053541. The sequence goes on along the minus strand of NZ_JBITXM010000013.1, from coordinate 137,417 downwards.
CGGCGCGCTCGGCGCGCGTATGACCGGCGGCGGCTTCGGCGGCTCCGCGGTGGTGCTGGTGGCCGAGGCGGCCGCGGAGGAGGTCGCGGCGGCGGTGACGAAGGCCTTCCTCGGCGCCGGGTTCGCCGCGCCGCGGGTCTTCCCGGTCGTGCCGGGGGCCGGGGCGCGCCGGCTCGTTTGAGCGCGTACGGGCACGCGTGCGGGTGGAGTTCCGGGATTTTCCCGCGGGGCGCCGGGGGCGCCCCTAGTCTGGTCGCAGCGCCGGTGGGGGCCGGTGCTGTTCAGGGGTATCGAGACCCGCCGGGTACGGCGCCCGGGGCGGGGGTATGCGTCTGGCACGGCGGCGGCCGTGCCGTCGGCGGCCCGCTCCCGGCGTCGTGCCCGTGCCGGGGCCGTTCCTCGACCACATGAGGGGTGTCCGTGGCCCGTATCCGGGTTCTGGTGGTGGACGACCACCGGGTCTTCGCCGAGTCGCTCGCCGCCGCCCTCGCGGCGGAGCCCGATGTCGAGGTCGCCGCCGCGGGCAGCGGACCGGCCGCGCTGCGCTGTCTGGACCGGGCGGCCGCGGAGGGGCGGCGCTTCGACGTGATGCTCGTGGACGCCGACCTGGGCTCCGGTGACGGCATCGAACTGGTCGGGCAGGTCCGGGAGGGCCGGCCCGGGCTGCGCGGCGTGGTGCTCGCCGAGAAGGACGACGCCCGGCGGGCGGCGCTCGCGCTGCAGGCCGGGGCCTGGGGCTGGGTGGCCAAGGACAGCTCGCTGCAGCGGCTGCTCGCGGTGGTGCGGGGCGTGCTCAGGGACGAGACGCACCTGCCGCCGGCGCTGCTGACCGGGGTGCTGCGGGAGCTGACGGAGGCGCGTCGGCACCGGACCGAGAGCGAGCGGCTGGTGGAGTCGCTGACCCCGCGCGAGCGGGAGGTGCTGCGCTGCATGGTGGCGGGGCTGGGCCGCAAGGCGGTCGCGGAGCGCCTGTTCCTGTCGCCGCACACGGTCCGTACGCACATGCAGAACGTGCTGGGGAAGCTGGGCGTGCACTCGACGCTCGCGGCCGTGGCGCTGGCGCGGCGGGCCGGGGTGGACCCGGCGGAGGACCCGGCGCCGGCGGCCGGGCCGCCGCTAGCCGGGGATGTTGTCGAACGGGGCGGTCAACTGGCGTAGCAGATCGGCCAGTTCGCCGCGCTGGGTGCGGGAGAGCCGGGCCAGGATGGCGCGCTCCTGGGCGAGCAGTCCGGCCAGCGCCTGGTCGGCGCGGTCGCGGCCCTCGGGGGTCAGCCGGACCAGCACGCCGCGCCGGTCGCTGGGGTCGGGCAGCCGCTCGACCAGGCCCTTCTTGGCGAGCCGGTCGATGCGGTTGGTCATGGTGCCCGAGGTGACCAGGGTCTGGGTGAGCAGCTGGCCGGGGGAGAGCTGGTAGGGCGCGCCGGCCCGGCGCAGCGAGGTGAGGACGTCGAACTCCCAGGGCTCCAGCTGGTGCTCGGAGAAGGCGAGTCGACGAGCGCGGTCGAGGTGGCGGGCCAGGCGTGAGACGCGGCTGAGCACCTCGAGCGGTTCCACGTCGAGGTCCGGGCGCTCGCGGCGCCATGCAGCGACCAACCGGTCGACCTCGTCCTCCATGGCGATCAGTGTAGAGGGTCTGTTGACATAAAGTCTCTTGAAAGTGAGTATCTCGACGCCAAGTCTCTCGATATCAAGTCTCTTGACATCGAGATATAGTCTTCTGGACTATGGGGAAGAGACGGCCCGGAACTCCGTTCCGTTTCGGCCACTCGTTCCTGCAAGGGGGCTTCGAACATGTATTCCGTGGACTCCGCCGCACCGACCTGGGACCCACAGCAGTACCTGCGGCACGCGGGCCACCGCACCCGGCCGTTCCTCGACCTGCTCGCCCGAATACCGCAGCTGCCGAACCAGCGGCGCCCCGCCCGCATCGCCGACATCGGCTGCGGACCGGGCAACGTCACCGTCCTCCTCGCCGACCGCTGGCCCGACGCGCACATCACCGGCTTCGACCTCTCGCCCGAGATGCTGGAACGGGCCGGAAAGGACTGGGCCGGCACCACCTCCGGCGGCGGCTGGCTCGACTTCCGGCAGGCCGACGCGGCCCACTGGACACCCGACGAGCCCTACGACCTGATCGTCTCCAACGCCGCCCTCCAGTGGGTGCCCAACCACCCCGAGTCCTTCCCCCTCTGGATCGACGGCCTGCGCCCCGGCGGCACCCTCGCCTTCCAGGTCCCCGGCAACTTCACCTCGCCCAGCCACGCCCTGCTCGGCGAACTGTGCGAACGCCCCGAATGGCGCGACCGCCTCGGCGACCAGGGCCGCCGCTACGTCCACATCCTCGACTCCGCCGACTACCTCCAGCGCCTCGCGGACCTCGGCTGCGCCACCGACGTCTGGGAGACCACCTACATCCAGCTGCTCCCCGGCGAGGACCCCGTCCTCGACTGGGTCAAGGGCACCGCCCTGCGCCCCGTCCTCACCGCCCTGCGCGAGGACCCCGAGGCCACCGAGGCCTTCCTGACCCAGTACCGCGACCTGCTGCGCGACGCCTACCCCCCGGGCCGCCACGGCACCGCCTTCCCGTTCCGCCGGATCTTCGCCGTCGCCCGGAAGGCGGCCTGATGCCGGTCACCGTCACCCGCGTCCCGGAATGAGCCGGGGGCGGGGCGCCGTGCGCGGCGCCCCGCCCCCACCACCGGGCCGGCGGGCCTCGGCCCTTCAGCTCTTCCGGTGCCCTATCAGGCGCGGTTTCTGTTCCAGGCCGTCCAGGCCGTGCCAGGCCAGGTTGACCAGGTGGGCGGCGACCTCCGCCTTCTTCGGTTTGCGGACGTCGAGCCACCACTGGCCCGTGAGGGCCACGCTGCCGACCAGGGCCTGGGCGTACAGCGGGGCGAGCTTCGGGTCGAAGCCGCGGGCCTTGAACTCCAGGCCCAGGATGTCCTCGACCTGCGTGGCGATGTCGCTGATCAGCGACGCGAACGTGCCCGTCGACTGGGCCACCGGCGAATCCCGCACCAGGATCCGGAACCCGTCCGTGTACCGCTCGATGTAGTCGAGCAGCGCGAACGCCGCCTGCTCAAGCAGCTCCCGCGGATGGCCCGCCGTCAGCGCGCCCGTCACCATGTCGAGCAGCTGGCGCATCTCCCGGTCCACCACGACCGCGTACAGGCCCTCCTTGCCGCCGAAGTGCTCGTACACCACCGGCTTGGACACCCCGGCCTTCGCCGCGATCTCCTCCACCGACGTGCCCTCGAAGCCCTTCTCCGCGAAGAGCGTCCGGCCGATGTCCAGAAGCTGCTCCCGGCGCTCGGCGCCGGTCATCCTCACCCGGCGGCCACGCCGGGGCTTCTGCTCGCTGCCGCTGCTGGAACTGCCGTCGATCGCCACGTCGTCCATCATGCCGCGTCGGCGGGCGCGGCCTGGCGCCGGGCGTCGATCCGCGCCCGCGCCGGCCAGCGCACGTCATACGCCCAGCCCAGCCGCTCGAACCAGCGGATCAGCCGCGCGCTGGAGTCCACCTGCCCCTTCAGCACCCCGTGCCGCGCCGACGTCGGGTCCGCGTGGTGCAGGTTGTGCCAGGACTCCCCGCACGACAGCACCGCCAGCCACCACACGTTCCCCGAACGGTCCCGCGACTTGAACGGACGCTTGCCCACCGCGTGACAGATCGAGTTGATCGACCACGTCACGTGGTGCAGCAGCGCCACCCGCACCAGCGAGCCCCAGAAGAACGCCGTGAACGCGCCCCACCACGACCACGTCACCAGACCGCCCACCAGCGGCGGAATCGCCAGCGACACCACCGTCCACAGCACGAACTGCCGCGAGATCGTCCGGATCGCCGGGTCCTTGATCAGATCCGGCGCGTACTTGTGCTGCGGCGTCTGCTCCTCGTCGAACATCCAGCCGATGTGCGCCCACCACAGCCCCTTCATCAGGGCCGGCACCGTCTCCCCGAACCGCCACGGCGAATGCGGGTCGCCCTCCGCGTCCGAGAACCGGTGGTGCTTGCGGTGATCCGCCACCCACCGCACCAGCGGCCCCTCCACCGCCAGCGACCCCATGATCGCCAGCGCGATCCGCAGCGGCCGCTTCGCCTTGAACGAGCCGTGCGTGAAGTAGCGGTGGAAACCGATCGTGATCCCGTGGCAGCCGATGAAGTACATCGCCGTCATCAGCCCCAGATCCAGCCAGCTCACCCCCCAGCCCCAGGCCAGCGGCACCGCCGCGACCAGCGCCAGGAAGGGCACCGTGATGAACAGCAGCAGCGTGATCTGCTCGATCGAACGCTTGTTGTCCCCGCCCAGCGTGGCGGAGGGCAGGGCCTGAGCGGTGTCGGACGCCTCGGACTGCGACGACTCCGAGGTCACCTCGGGGCTAGTGGTCATGGGGGTCCCCTGGGGGGTGAGGGTGAGGAAAGGAACGCCGTGGCTACGGTCCCGTAACCTACGGCGACGTAAGTATGGCAGCGCCTCGGCGCGCGGCAAGAGCGCCAAAGGCGGGGCGTCGCCCGCGCCGCGACCGCGGACACCTATCCTGGGTGCGTCGGACAGCGCGGTCCGCAAGCCTCCAGTACCCCTCCAGACGTGCTCAAACACTGCAAGGAGCCGCACCTGTGAGCAGTGCCGACCAGACCCCCACCGCCAGCGCCGAGCTGCGTTCCGACATCCGCCGACTGGGCGACCTCCTCGGCGAGACCCTCGTCCGCCAGGAAGGACCGGACCTCCTCGACCTCGTCGAGAAGGTCCGCCGCCTCACCCGCGAGGACGGCGACGCCGCCGCCGAACTGCTGCGCGGCACGGAACTCGAGACCGCCGCCAAGCTCGTACGCGCGTTCTCCACCTACTTCCACCTCGCCAACGTCACCGAGCAGGTCCACCGCGGCCGCGAACTCCGCGAGAAGCGCGCCGCCGAGGGCGGCCTCCTCGCCCGCACCGCCGACATGCTCAAGGACGGCGACCCCGCCCACGTACGCGAGACGATCAAGAACCTCAACGTACGGCCGGTGTTCACCGCCCACCCCACCGAGGCCGCCCGCCGCTCCGTCCTCAACAAGCTCCGCCGCATCGGAGCCCTCCTGGAGACCCCGGTGAGCGTCGCCGACCGGCGCCGCACCGACCTCCGGCTCGCCGAGAACATCGACCTCATCTGGCAGACCGACGAGCTCCGCGTCGTCCGCCCCGAGCCCGCCGACGAGGCCCGCAACGCCATCTACTACCTCGACGAGCTGCACGCGGGCGCCGTCGGCGACGTCCTGGAGGACCTCGCCGCCGAACTCGAGCGCGTCGGCTTCGAGCTCCCCGCCGGCACCCGCCCCCTCACCTTCGGCACCTGGATCGGCGGCGACCGCGACGGCAACCCCAACGTCACCCCCCAGGTCACCTGGGACGTGCTGATCCTCCAGCACGAGCACGGCATCACCGACGCCCTCGAACTCGTCGACTACCTGCGCGGACTGCTCTCCAACTCCATCCGCTACGCCGGCGCCACCGACGAGCTCCTGGAGTCCCTCCAGACCGACCTGGAACGCCTCCCCGAGATCAGCCCCCGCTACAAGCGCCTCAACGCCGAGGAGCCCTACCGGCTCAAGGTCACCTGCGTCCGCCAGAAGCTCCTCAACACCCGCGAACGCCTCGCCAAGGGCACCCCCCACCAGGACGGCCGCGACTACCTCGGCACCGCCGAACTCCTCCGCGACCTCACCCTCATCCAGACCTCCCTGCGCGCCCACCGCGGCGGCCTCTTCGCCGACGGCCGCATGGACCGCACCATCCGCACCCTCGCCGCCTTCGGCCTCCAGCTCGCCACCATGGACGTCCGCGAACACGCCGACGCCCACCACCACGCCCTCGGCCAGCTCTTCGACCGGCTCGGCGAGGAGTCCTGGCGCTACGCCGACATGCCGCGCGACTACCGGCAGAAGCTCCTCGCCAAGGAACTGCGCTCCCGCCGCCCCCTCGCCCCCACCCCGGCCCCGCTCGACGCCGCCGGCGAGAAGACCCTCGGCGTCTTCCAGACCGTCAAGAAGGCCCTCGCCGTCTTCGGCCCCGAGGTCATCGAGTCCTACATCATCTCCATGTGCCAGGGCGCCGACGACGTCTTCGCCGCCGCCGTCCTCGCCCGCGAGGCCGGCCTGATCGACCTCCACGCCGGCTGGGCCAAGATCGGCATCGTCCCGCTCCTGGAGACCACCGACGAGCTCCGCGCCGCCGACGTCATCCTCAACGACATGCTCGCCGACCCCTCCTACCGCCGCCTCGTCTCGCTCCGCGGCGACGTCCAGGAGGTCATGCTCGGCTACTCCGACTCCTCCAAGTTCGGCGGCATCACCACCAGCCAGTGGGAGATCCACCGCGCCCAGCGGCGCCTGCGCGACGTCGCCCACCGCTACGGCGTACGGCTCCGCCTCTTCCACGGCCGCGGCGGCACCGTCGGCCGCGGCGGCGGCCCCTCCCACGACGCCATCCTCGCCCAGCCCTGGGGCACCCTGGAGGGCGAGATCAAGGTGACCGAGCAGGGCGAGGTCATCTCCGACAAGTACCTCATCCCGTCCCTCGCCCGCGAGAACCTCGAACTGACCGTCGCCGCCACCCTGCAGGCCTCCGCCCTGCACACCGCGCCGCGCCAGTCCGACGAGGCCCTCGCCCGCTGGGACGCCGCCATGGACACCGTCTCCGACGCCGCCCACTCCGCCTACCGGCGCCTCGTCGAGGACCCCGACCTCCCCGCGTACTTCTTCGCCTCCACCCCCGTCGACCAGCTCGCCGACCTCCACCTCGGCTCCCGGCCCTCCCGCCGGCCCGACTCCGGCGCCGGACTTGACGGACTCCGCGCCATCCCGTGGGTCTTCGGCTGGACCCAGTCCCGCCAGATCGTCCCCGGCTGGTTCGGCGTCGGCTCCGGCCTCAAGGCCCTGCGCGAGGCCGGCCTCGACGCCGTCCTCGGCGAGATGTACGAACGCTGGCACTTCTTCCGCAACTTCCTCTCCAACGTCGAGATGACGCTGGCCAAGACGGACCTGCGGATCGCCCGCCACTACGTCGACACCCTCGTCCCCGACCGGCTCAAGCACGTCTTCGACACCATCGAGGCCGAGCACGCCCTCACCGTCGAAGAGGTCCTCAAGGTCACCGGCGGCGAGCGCCTGCTCGACTCCAACCCCGTCCTCCAGCAGACCTTCGCCATCCGCGACGCCTACCTGGACCCGATCTCCTACCTCCAGGTCGCCCTCCTCGCCCGCCAGCGCACCGCCGCCGAACGCGGCGAGGACCCCGACCCGCTCCTCTCCCGCGCCCTGCTCCTCACGGTCAACGGCGTGGCGGCGGGCCTGCGCAACACCGGCTGATCCCGTCCCCTACGCACGACGGTGCCCCCGCCGGAGCCAGGCTCCGACGGGGGCACCGTCACCACGTCAGTGCTGCTGCGCCTTCTTGCGGCGCGTCACCAGGAACGCACCGGCGGCCGCGAGGGCCACGGCGACACCCGCGATGATGCCGACGGGGGCGCTGGAACCGGTCTCGGCGAGGTTGCCCGAGTCACCGCCCGTGGAGCCGCCGTTGGCGGTGCCGGCCGGGGCGGTGGCCGACGGGGTGCCGGACGGGGTGTCCGTGGCGCCCGGGGTGCCCGACGTGCCCGTGCTCGGCGTGCCCGAGGGGGTGCCGGACGGCGTGCCCGACGGGGTGCCGGAGGGGGTGCCCGACGGCGTCCCGGACGGCGTGGGCTGCTCGCCCGGCGCGCACTTGGTCTTGAAGACCTTGTGCTTGGCCCGGCCGTTCTCGTCGTCGAAGTTCCAGAACAGCTTGTACTGGCCGTCCGGGAGGGTCATGTCCTCGGTGCGCTCGTGGCCGGAGCCGTCGAGGACGAGGCTGCCCTCCTTGACCGTGGTGCCCTTGTCCTGGTCGTTGTTGGCCCAGGCCTCGATGTGCCACGTGACCTTCTGGGCACCGTCGAACTGGAAGCCGTCGAGGTAGAAGACGCACGTCTTCGGCTCGTTCTTGTGCAGCTCTTCGCCGGTCTTGGCATCGTGGATCTTCACGTTGCCGTTGTCGCCACCCGGGTCCTTGGGGCCCGTCGCGAAGGCGCTGGGCGCCAGGACCAGGGAGCCCGCCATGGCCGCGACGAGCGCGCCGGCGGGAATGAGGGATCGTCGCATGTGCAGTCGTCCATCTGAAGTGAGGAAGGATGCCGTGTGGGAGGTGGCGTGGGCAGCCTATCCATCGCTCTAAGTCACCCTTAAGCCAAGGGGCGATAACGATTCGGCTGGAACCGGCCACGGTGTCCGAAAACGACTAGAGCGCGAAGAACGCCCCCAGCAACAACACCGCCCCCACACCCGCCACCGACCACGCCGTCCGCACCAGCCGCAGCCCGCCCCCGACCAACGGCGCCGCCAGCAACAGCGCACCGCCCAGCGGCAACCACGCGTGCAGACCGCCACCCCAGCCCGTACGCACCGCCTCGTCCGTACCCGGCTTCACCACCACCGGCAGCGTCTCGCCCTTCTCCGCCGCCACCGAGTGCGCGATCCGCAACGTGTGGTGCCGCGAAGCCGGGTCCTCGGAGACGTAACGCCCGCTGCACGTCTCCTCGTTGCAACCGGTCACCGTCAACGTCCCGTGCTCCCGGCCCTTCGACAACAGCACGTGCTGGGCCGTCTGCCAGGACGTCCACACCCCCGCGACGACGAGGAGCAGGGCGACGAGGACCATGGCGGCGTTACGGGCATGCGTCATGACCCGCGATCGTACAGTCGTACCCCCGCCGCGCCGACCCTACGCGTTGTACGCCGACTGCGCCCGCTCCAGACCCTCCGTCACCAGGCACTCCACCGCGTCCGCCGCCCGGTCCACGAAATAGTCCAGCTCCTTGCGCTCCGTCGACGAGAAGTCCTTCAGCACGAAGTCCGCCACCTGCATCCGCCCCGGCGGCCGCCCGATCCCGAACCGCAGCCGGTGATAGTCCGCACCCATCGACTTCGTCATCGACTTCAGACCGTTGTGCCCGTTGTCCCCGCCGCCGATCTTCAGCCGCAGCACCCCGTAGTCGATGTCCAGCTCGTCATGGACCGCCACCACGTGCGCCGTCGGCACCTTGTAGAAGTCCCGCAGCGCCGTCACCGGACCGCCCGACAGATTCATGTACGACATGGGCTTGGCCAGCACCACCCGCCGGTTCGCCGGCCCGGGCGGACCGATCCGGCCCTCCACCACCTGCGCCTGCGCCTTCCCCGCGCGCTTGAACTTCCCGCCCATCCGCTCGGCGAGCAGATCCACCACCATGAAGCCCACGTTGTGCCGGTTGCCCGCGTACTCCGGGCCCGGATTGCCGAGGCCGACGATCAGCCAGGGGGCGTTCGCGTCGTCCGTCATCTGCGTCTCGTCTCCTCGTATCCGTACTCGTCCGTACCGGCACAGCGAAACGGGGTGACCGGCCGCGGCCCGTCACCCCGTCGCGTCAAGCAGAGCCTACGGCTCAGGCCTCGGCGCCCTCGGCGGCCTCGCCCTCGGCCTCGGCGGCCGGCTCCTCGGCCTGCGCGGCCAGGACCTGCAGCACCACGGCGTCGGCCTCGGTCACCAGGGTGACACCCTTCGGCAGCGCGATGTCCTGCGCCAGCACGGACGCACCGGCCTCCAGGCCCTCGACGGAGACCGTCACGGACTCGGGCAGGTGGGTGGCCTCGGCCTCGACCGACAGGGTGTTCAGCACGTGCTCCAGCAGGTTGCCACCGGCGGCCAGCTCGCCCTCGGCGACGACCGGAACCTCGACGGTGACCTTCTCGCCGCGCTTCACGAGCAGCAGGTCGACGTGCTCCAGGAAGCCCTTCAGCGGGTCACGCTGGGCGGCCTTCGGGATGGCCAGCTCGGTGCCCTTGCCCTCGATGTCCAGGGACAGCAGGACGTTCGGCGTACGAAGCGCCATCACGGTGTCGTGGGTCGGCAGCGCCAGGTGGATCGGGTCCGAGCCGTGACCGTACAGAACGGCGGGAACCTGGGCGGCACGACGCAGCTGACGGGCGGCGCCCTTGCCGAACTCGGTGCGGACGGACGCGGTGAGCTTCACCTCGGACATGTGCACTCCTCGTGGTGCGGTGACGGATACGGCTGTCACCCGGCCCGACTGGCGTGGGCCTGCTACGAAGAGCGCGTCGATAACGGACCGCCGGAACCGTGCGTACCCCGTACGCGCGACCGGCCTCCCTCGCCGAGCAACCACGACAGTCTAACGGCCACCGCACCCGCGCCCAAATGGATCAACGGACCCACCCGACCGACGGCGAAGGGCCGCCCCCGACCGGGGACGGCCCTCCACGACGCAACCAGGGCGACGAGGCTCAGTGCTCCTCGAACAGGCTCGTCACCGAACCGTCCTCGAACACCTCACGCACCGCACGCGCGATCGTCGGCGCGATCGACAGCACCGTGATCTTGTCCAGCTCCAGCGAGCTCGGGTCCGGCAGCGTGTCCGTGAACACGAACTCGCTCACCTTCGAGTTCTTCAGCCGGTCCGCCGCCGGACCGGACAGGATGCCGTGCGTCGCCGTCACGATGACGTCCTCCGCACCGTGCGCGAACAGCGCGTCCGCCGCCGCACAGATCGTGCCCGCCGTGTCGACCATGTCGTCCACCAGCACACACACCCGGCCCCGGACGTCACCCACGACCTCGTGCACCGTCACCTGGTTCGCGACGTCCTTGTCACGCCGCTTGTGCACGATCGCCAGCGGCGCGTCCAGACGGTCGCACCAGCGGTCCGCCACCCGCACCCGGCCGGCGTCCGGAGACACGATCGTCAGCTTCGACCGGTCCACCTTCGCACCCACGTAGTCCGCGAGCACCGGCAGCGCCGACAGATGGTCCACCGGACCGTCGAAGAAGCCCTGGATCTGGTCCGTGTGCAGGTCCACGGTCAGGATCCGGTCCGCACCCGCCGTCTTCAGCAGATCCGCCACCAGACGGGCCGAGATCGGCTCACGACCACGGTGCTTCTTGTCCTGACGGGCATAACCGTAGGACGGAATGATCACGGTGATGCTCCGGGCCGAAGCCCGCTTCAGAGCATCGATCATGATCAGCTGCTCCATGATCCACTTGTTGATCGGAGCCGTGTGGCTCTGGATCAGGAAGCAGTCCGCGCCACGCGCCGACTCCTGGAAACGGACGTAGATCTCACCGTTGGCGAAGTCGAACGCCTTGGTCGGAACGATGCCGACACCCAGCTGGTGTGCGACCTCCTCGGCCAGCTCGGGGTGGGCGCGGCCGGAGAAGAGCATCAGCTTCTTCTCGCCGGTCGTCTTGATCCCGGTCACAGCACTGTCTCCTCGACGGTTTCTCTGGCCGCGAATCCCCGCGCTCCCGTGCGCGCGTGCGAGCCAGCCGAATTTGTGTGCACGTATCACGGTACGCCGAGTTCGACGTACTCGTTTCCGGTCAGCTTTCGCCTGCGGACTTCTCAGTGGCCACGGAAGCGGCCTGCGCGGCCGCGCTCCCCGGACGCTTCCGGGCCACCCAACCCTCGATATTCCGCTGCTGGCCACGGGCGACGGCCAGCGAGCCGGGCGGCACGTCCTTGGTGATGACGGACCCGGCAGCGGTGTACGCACCGTCCCCGATCGTGATGGGAGCCACAAACATGTTGTCCGAACCCGTACGACAGTGCGAACCGATCGTCGTGTGGTGCTTCGCCTCACCGTCGTAGTTCACGAAGACACTCGCCGCACCGATGTTGGTGTACTCGCCAATGGTCGCGTCACCCACATACGACAGATGGGGGACCTTCGTGCCCTCACCGATCTGCGCGTTCTTCATCTCGACGTACGTACCCGCCTTGGACTTCGCACCCAGATCCGTCCCCGGACGCAGATACGCGTACGGACCCACCGACGCGCCCTCGCCCACGACCGCCGAATCCGCCACCGTGTTGTCCACCCGCGCACCCCGACGCACCACCGTGTCCTTCAGGCGCGTGTTCGGACCCACCACCGCGTCCTCCGCGACGTGCGTACCACCCAGCAGCAGCGTGTTCGGCAGGATCGTCGCATCCGCCTCGAACGTCACCGTCACATCCACGAACGTCGACGCCGGATCCACCACCGTCACACCCGCGAGCATCGCCCGCTCCAGCAACCGCGCGTTCAGCAGCGCACGCGCCTCCGCCAGCTGCACCCGGTTGTTGATCCCCAGGATCTCCCGGTGATCCGCCGCCACCGACGCACCCACCCGGTGCCCCGCCTCACGCAGGATCGACAGCACGTCCGTGAGGTACTCCTCACCCTGACTGTTGTCCGTCCGCACCTTGCCCAGCGCGTCCGCCAGCAGCGCACCGTCGAACGCGAACACGCCGGAGTTGATCTCCTTGATCGCGCGCTGCTCGTCCGAGGCGTCCTTGTGCTCGACGATCTCCGTCACCGCACCCGTCGCCGGGTCGCGCACGATGCGGCCGTAACCGGTCGAGTCCGGCACCTCCGCCGTCAGCACCGTCACGGCGTTGCCGTCGGCGGCATGCGTGCCGGCGAGCGCGCGCAGCGTCTCACCCGACAGCAGCGGAGTGTCGCCGCACACCACGACCACGGTCCCCTCGGGCGTCCGCCCGAGCTCCCCGAGCGCGGTCCGCACCGCGTGCCCGGTCCCGTTCTGCTGCTCCTGCACGGCGGTCCGCGTCCCCGCGTAGTGCGCGTCCAGGTGTCCCTTCACCAGCTCCCGCGCGTGCCCGACGACCACGACCAGGTCCTCGGGCTCCAGCTCACGGGCGGCGGAGACGACGTGCCCGACGAGCGAACGCCCGGCGATCTCGTGCAGAACCTTGGGAGTCTTCGACTTCATGCGGGTGCCCTCACCCGCTGCGAGGACGACGACGGCGGCCGGGCGGTTGGCGCTCACGGGGATGCCCTTCGGCTTCGGGTGGCTGGACCACCGAAGGATACCGGGGGGTGTCGGGCGGGAAACGAGGAAGGGCCCCGACCTGGGAGGTCGGGACCCGAACCGAGGTCTTGTGTGCTGTGGCTCCCCCGCAAGGATTCGAACCTTGTCCTGCTGGTACCAAAAACCAGTGTGCTGCCAGTTACACCACGGGGGACAGCGCCTCAGACCTTACCGGAGACGTGCTTCCGCCTGGGCCACGATTCCGGCCCACCAGCCCTCGATTCGCAGGTAGAGATCCGCGCTCTTGGCGACGTCGACCACCAGGCAGCCGTGATAGTCGTTCCCGGTGTTGTGGCGGACGGTCTTCGGGTTGTGCTTCTTGAGCGTCGGCTTCGAGAAGTCCGAGACCTCGACGCCGACGAGGGATGCCCAGTGCCGATGGGCGGCGTCGACATCGGCGGACTCGTGGATGAGGATCCGAAAACCGAGGCGGCCCCGGTCGACGCCAAGAAGGTCGAGCCACGCGAGGTAGAGCTTGATCACCCCCGGATCGCTGTTGACGAAGACGACCCGCTCCCGACGGGAGTACGGCTTGCTCTTGGCGCCCTCCGCCCAGTACAGCGCCACGCCGGCCGCGAACAGCTCGCGGTCCGAGAGGTCTCCGACCTCGTGCCGGGCGGAGGACCTGATGCGTCCCCGCTCCTCCTCGCGCGCGTTGCGCAGCCTCGCCAGGCCCTCGTTCATCAGCGCCCGCTGCTCCTCGGGCGTGTACCGCGCCGCCGGCTTCGGCAGGTCCCGCACCCACAGGGAGATCGAGCTCTTCGAGCAGCCCAGCTCGACCTGGATCTGGTCGTACGTCTTGCCCTCCAGGCGCAGCTCGCGCGCACGCGCGCGGAGGTCGTCCTTGGCTTTGGGGCGGCGGGTCCAGTCCGGTGGGGGTTCGCCTTTGACCAGGCGGTGGAGGAGGTCGTTGTTGTGGACGTGCAGGCGGTCGCGGATCTGGCGGAGGCTGAGGCCTTCGCGGCGCAGGGCGACGGCTTGTCGGCGGAGGTCCTCGAAGTCGGCGTAGCGGCTGGTTTCGGGTGTCATGGGGACAGGTTCGTCCGGAATGCGAACGTCCGGGTCGAAAACCCTGTCGATTCAACAGTTCGAGGGACTGGTGTCCACGCGGGTTGACGGGCGCCGCTCCGAGGCGCTGGAGCGGCGGGAAAATCGGTGGTGCTCGACCGTAGGGTGGAAGGCATGACCACAACGGGGGCAGACCGGGACGCGGCGGGCACGGAGGGTGGCCGGCGGGGTTGGTGGTGGTGGGGGAGACGGCGCAGCGTGGTGCTGGACGTCTCGTTGGGGGTGGTGTCGGCGCTGGAGTGCGGGCTCGAGGGGGTCGGGTTCGCGGAGAAGGCGTCGTTGCCGGTGCCGGTGGGGGTGCTGTTCGGGCTGGTGGTCGGGTCCGTGCTGGTGGTGCGGCGGCGGTGGCCGATCACGGTGGTGCTGGTCTCGATCGCGGTCACGCCGGCCGAGATGGGCTATCTGATGGGGCTGGTCGGCCTGTATTCGCTGGCGGCCTCGGAGGTGCCGCGGCGGTTCACGGCGGTGTTGGCCGGGATGTCGACGGCCGCGGTGTACATCGTGACCGTGGTGCGGATGCGGCAGGACGTGGCGCAGGCGGACGTCGGGCAGCCGGATTTCGATCCGAGTGGCTGGTACGTGCCGGTCATGTCGTTGTTGCTGACGCTGGGGCTGAATGCTCCGCCGGTGCTGCTGGGGCTGTACATAGGGGCGCGGCGGCGGTTGATGGAGTCGTTGCGGGAGCGGGCGGACAGTCTGGAGCAGGAGCTGTCGTTGCTGGCGGACCGGGCGGAGCAGCGGGCGCAGTGGGCGCGGCAGGAGGAGCGGACGCGGATCGCGCGGGAGATGCACGACGTGGTGGCGCACCGGGTGTCGTTGATGGTGGTGCACGCGGCGGCGTTGCAGGCGGTGGCGTTGAAGGATCCGCAGAAGGCGGTGCGGAACGCGGCGCTGGTGGGGGACATGGGTCGGCAGGCGTTGACGGAGTTGCGGCAGATGTTGGGGGTGCTGCGGGAGGAGGTTCCGGTCGCGCCCGCGGGTCCTGTCGTGGCGCCGCTCGCCGCCGTGGGCCGGGCCGCTGCGGCGGCGGCGGAGGCGGCCGCGCAGGAGGGCGGTCCGTGTCTGGATGCGTTGCCGGACCTGGTCGAGCAGTCGCGGCAGGCGGGTGCGGTCGTGGAGTTCGTGGTGCTGGGGGAGGCCCGGGCGTACGGGGCGGAGGTGGAGCAGACGGCGTACCGGGTGGTGCAGGAGGCGTTGACGAACGTGCACAAGCACGCGGCGGGTGCCGAGGTGGTGGTGCGGCTCGCGCATCGTGACGCGGAGGTCGCGATGCAGGTGGAGAACGGTCCGTCGGACGCGGCTGTGGCGGCGGCGGATCTGCCGAGTGGTGGGAACGGTCTGGTGGGGATGCGGGAGCGGGTGTCGCGGCTCGGTGGCGTGTTCGTGTCGGGGCCGACGGACGCGGGCGGTTTCCGGGTGAGCGCGGTGTTGCCGGTGGGGGCGGCGGCCGGCGGGGCGGGTTCGTAGGCGGGTGCTTCGCGCGTCACCCGTACCGGAATCCGGACGTGCCCAGGCCCGTACCCGTACCCCGTCCGTACCCCCGGGCCCCCCGTCGGCCCCCGTACGCGTATCCCGTCCGTACCCCAGGCCCGTACCCGTACCCCTGCCCGTAAGGTGCCGCGTGTTCAGCCGCCGGCCGTCAGCCGGGTCGGCAGCGTTCCCGTGATCAGGGTCGCGAGGGCCGTGTCGATGTCCCGGCCGAGGTACCAGTCGCCGGTGTGGTCGACGCTGTAGACGCGGCCTTCGACGTCCATGGCGAGGACCGCGCGCTGTTCGCTGTCCTCGCCCTCCTCGCCGAGCGGGGCGAGCTCGGTGTCGAGGGCGCGGCCGAGGTCGCCGAGGGTGCGGGCGAGGTGGAGGCCGGCGAGGGGGTCGAAGCGGAGGGTGGCGGGGGCTATCTGGCGGCCGTGGCCGGGGGCGGTGACGCGCAGGCCGCCGAATTCGGCCCAGGCCTCGACGACGGCGGGGAAGACGCTGTGCCGGTGGCCGCCGGGGGAGACGTGGCCGCGCAGGGTGTCGGCCCACTGTTCGGCGAGCTTGATGTCCCAGCGGCCGGGCTGCCAGCCGGCCTCGCGGAGGGCGGCGTCGACGTTGACCGGGAAGCGGGTGCTGTTGAGATCGGGCATGGGTGGCGGGTCAGCTGTTCTGGGTGGCGGTCGGGTCGACCGTACGGACTCCGAAGTGGGCGAGCATCGCGCTGCACGAGCGGCAGGGGGCGGCGTAGCTGCCGTGCAGCGGGTCGCCGTCCTCGCGGATGCGGCGGGCGGTGAGCTTGGCGTGCTTGAGGGAGCGGCGGGCTTCGCTGTGGGTGAGCGGTTTGCGCTGGGCGCGCTTGGAGCGGGCGTTCTCGGTGGCGGTGAGGTGCCGGGAGAGCAGGATGGCCTCGGGGCAGCGTCCGGTGAAGCGTTCGCGCTGGCCGCTGGTGAGGGTGTCGAGGAAGTCCTGCACGAGCGGGTGGAGGGTGGGTGCGGTCTCGCCGCGTGCGGCGGTGCAGGTGAGGGTGGTCTCGCCGCGGACGGAGAGGGCGGCGCCGACGGTGGGCAGGATGCCGTCGCGGCGGTGTCGCAGTAAGGGGGCGCGCTGGGTGTCGGCGTCGTGGCCCCAGATGAGGCGTGGGTCACCCTGTGTGGGCGGTGGTGCGGGTGTGGCGCTTGCGTGCATGGTGCTGTTCTTCCCCTCCTGCAATCCCCCGAGTTGCGTGAACAGCCTGCCAAATGCGCTGCCCGATGGGGAAGCTGGGGCGCGGAAACGTGCTTTCGGTGTGTCGGAACCATGGCGGTGCTGTCATGCGGTGGTGACACTTGGTCACCGTGGTGGGGGTGGTGGGGGCGGGGCCGGGGCGGGCCGGGTCGGCAGTCGGGGGCAGCGCTTAGGCTGTGCGGACCAGCCAGGAGCAGTAGAAGCAGCCACGCAGTAGCAGGCACAGCCACTCAGGGGGCAACCGCCATGACGACAGGTCGGCTCGGTCAGGTCACCGCGCCGCCGCCGAACGCGGCGTACGCCGGTCAGGTCGTGCACTTCCCGGACCCGGTCCGGGCCTCCCGTCATCCGAGAGGGGTGCGGGTGGACGAGCGCGGCTTTCCGGATTTCTCTCCGTATGCCCGGGCGGCGGCGGAGATCGCCGATCCGCCGGAGGGTTTCGGGGTCGACGAGCTGCGCCTGACGGACTACGTGTCGGCGAACGCGGCGCTCGCGGCGACCGGGCACGAGCTGTGGGACACGATTCCGGCGGTGGCGACGCCGCACGGCTGGACCTGGCACCACGTGGTGGGGACCCGGCGGCTGGAGCTGGTGCCGGTCGAGGTGAAGGCGCTGCTGCGGCATCACGGCGGGGTGGCGACGGCGGCCGGGGTGGACCAGGCGAAGCGTGGGACGCGTCCGTTGCAGGAGACCCGGCCGGTGCACTTCGGGCTGCCGAAGCGCGTGGTGTCGGTGTCGGAGCAGCAGGTGCAGGGCGTGGAGGAGGACCTGGGCTATCGGCTGCCGGGGGCGTACCGGGCGTTCCTGAAGGCGGCGGGTGGGTGTGCCCCGGTGGGCACGGCGCTGGACGCGGAGCTGGGCGTGCTGGTGGACCAGCCGTTCTTCACGCTGCGCGAGGAGGCGGGGATCAACGACCTCGTCTATGTGAACAAGTGTCTGCGGGACCATCTGACGAAGGACTACCTGGGGGTGGCCTTCGTGCAGGGCGGTCTGCTGGCGGTGAAGGTGCGGGGTCAGGGGACGGGTTCGGTGTGGTTCTGCCCGTACGACGACGCGCGGGACGGCGGCGAGCTGGCCGCCGCGTGGACGGTGGCGGAGCGGGTGGAGCGCCTGTTGCTGCCCTGTGGTGAGGATTTCGACGTGTTCCTGCAGCGGCTCGCGGGCAGTCCGCCGGAGCTGGAGACGGTGGCGAACCTGATGGTGGACGGTGGCTTCGCGCGTGCCGTGCCCGTGGTCCCGGTGGGGGAGTGAGCTGGCTGTGGTGACGTTCGCGCAGGCGCAGGAGCGCGCCGAGGAGTGGATCAACGGCGATGTGCCGGCGTATCTGCACCGTGAGGTGCGGGTGCGGGAGTTCGCGCTGGGTTTCGTGGTGTGGGCGGAGGACCGGGAGGAGGCGCCGACCCCGGACGGGGGCCGGCAGCGTCTGGTCATCGCCCGGGACAGCGGTGAGGCGACGCTGTGGCCGGGGCTGCCGGTGGGTGAGGTGATCCGCCGGTACGAGGAGGAGTACGGGGCTTCCGCCGAGGCGGCCGCTCCGGCGGCGCCGGCGGCGCGGATCGACCTGAACCAGACGTCGTTCCTGCTGAGTCCGCCGGAGTGGTTGCAGGAGGCGGCGGACAAGGTGGGTCTGCCGCCGGTGGAGTCGAACGCCTCGCAGGCGTCGGCGGGTGCGTCGGCGGAGAGCGCGTCGTCGACGCCGGCGTCGGGTCTGCCGTCGGCGGCGCCGGCGGTGGAGCCCTCGGAGGAGGCGTCGGAGCCCGCGGCTCCGGTGGCCCCCGCGACCGGTGCCGCGGCCCTCGCGGCTCCTGCCGAGTCGGCCGATGCGACCGGGCCGGCCGAGGGGGCCGAGCAGGCCGCGCCGGTGGACGCCGGGGCTTCGGAGGCGGAGGTCTCCCGGGCCCCGGGCGAGGCCGGTGCCCCCGAGGGCTACGAGCCGACCGCGAACGACGGGGTGCCGGTGCCCGCGCAGAGCCCGTGGGCGGACGCCAACGCCAGTTCGGGCGGTGCCGACGGGGCCGTACCGCTGCCGGCGACGGTGTTCGCGCCGCCGCTGTCCGGTGCGGACGACGAGGACGCTCCGGCGCCGGTGGTGGGCGCGGACGCGCCGACGGCGCTGATGAAGGGCGGCAGCGCGCTGCCGCCGACCGCGATCGCGCCTCGGCTGAACCCGGACGGCAGCTTCGGGCAGGGCGGTCCGCTCGCCCCGCCGGCGCCGGCCACTCCGCCGCCCTCGGCCTCGCCCGCCACCCCGCCGCCCCCGGCCGCGCCGCCCGCGGCGCCGGCCTCCGCCGGTGCGGCGGACATCGCGAACGCCGCGACGAGCAAGGCGACGCCGCCGCCCGGCGGCTATGTGCGCACCCAGCTGGTCTCGCAGCTGCCCGACGGCCCGCCGGCCCCGCCCGGTCCGCCCGCGCCTCCCGGTGCGACGCCCCCGCCGGGGCCGCCCGGTCCGCCGACGCCGCCGCCCGCCGTGCACCAGGCCGCGACGATGCTCGCGCACCCCGACCAGATGGGCCCGGGTGGCCCGGCGTCGTCGGGTGGTCCGGGGACGCCGCCGCCTCCGCCTCCGCCGCCGGGGGTGCCGGGTGGTGGTACGCCTCCGGGTGGTGTCGCGCACGCGGCGACGATGCTCGCCCAGCCGAGCCAGATGGGCCCGGGTGGTCCGGCGTCGTCGGGTGGTCCGGGGACGCCGCCGCCTCCGCCTCCGCCGCCGGGGGTGCCGGGGGGTGGTACGCCTCCGGGTGGTGTCGCGCACGCGGCGACGATGCTCGCCCAGCCGAGCCAGATGGGTCCGGCCGGGCCGCCCCCGCCGCCGGGACCGGCGCCCGCGGCGCCGGCGCAGCCGGGTCCGCCGCCCGGGCCGCAGCCCGGTCCGGGTGGGGCGTACGGCTATCCGCAGCCGCAGCCGGGCGGTCTGCCGACCGTGGGTCCGGGCTATCAGGCGGTGCTGCGCTACCGCGCGCCCGACGGTTCGGAGCAGCAGATCATCCGCCGCTCCGCGCCGGGCACCCCGCACCCGGAGTGGCAGATCCTGCACGAGCTGCGTGCGATGAACGTGCCGCCGCAGCAGGTGCTGGAGCTGCACACGGAGCTGGAGTCCTGTGAGCTGCCGGGCGGTTACTGCGCGCGGATGATCCGGGAGACCTGGCCGCAGGCGCGGATCACCAACATCGCTCCGTACGGCCGGGATCACGCCGGGCGTCAGCAGGGCATGCGGCAACTGCTGACCCACCAGGGCGAGTTGCACCAGGTCGCGGACGGCCCGGCACGGCCGGCGCCGGTGCGGGCGCCGCTGCCGCAGGTGCAGCCGGCCCCGCCGCTGCCGCCGGACGGCGTGGCGCAGGAGCTGGCCGGGGCCTTCGGTCCGGGCATCCTGCGCTTCGACCAGCGTGCGGTGTCCCGGCAGGGCGTGCCGGAGCTGGTGGCGGTGACGCTGGTGTGGGCGGGTCTGCCGGCCGACTTCGGTCCGTTCTTCTGGGCGCAGCCCGCGGTGCCGGTGGTGCCGACGCTCGCGGAGCTGGCGGCGCAGCGGCAGGTGCAGCCGGCCGCGGACGCGAGCTCGTACCTGGTGCTGGGTTCGGACTTCGGCCGGGCGATCTGTGTCCAGTACGGGACGGCGAACATCGTGGCCGTGCCGGTGGAGGCGGGGCCGGGCGGGCAGTCGGTGCCGCCGCAGTTCGTGAACACCGGGCTGCCGGAGTTCGTGCGCTGCCTGGCGCTGCTCGGCCGGATGTGGCGGCTGCGCTTCGGGCTGAACCCGGAGCAGGCGGGCCGCTGGACGGTGGACTTCCAGGCGCAGCTGGCGATGCTGGACCCGGCGGCGCTGGCGTCGCCGGAGAACTGGTGGTCGGTGCTGCTGGAGCAGATGTGGGACGGTCTGCTGTAGGGCGGGCCTGACGCGTCGTCATCGACGCAATGTGACGAAAGGCGCTCGATGCGTATCCGTATCGGGCGCCTTTTGTCCGTTCTGATGTCGCATCCTTGATGTTTGAGGACATAAGGGAGTCGAAGGGGCGTCAGGGATGAGTTTCTCCGTCGGATTCTCCGGGGTGCGCGGGCGGGGCTACCGGCCCGAGCAGGTCGACCGTTTCCTGGCCGCGCTGTCCGCCGAGCGGGACGGGGCGTGGGAGCGGGCGGCCCGGCTGACCGTCCTGGCCAAGGAGATGGAGGAGGAGGCGGCCCGGCTGCGCGAGGCGGTCGCCGCGCTCGCCCCGCAGCGCTACGAGTCCCTGGGGGAGCGGGCCCAAAAGATCCTGGAGCTGGCGGAGGCCGAGGACGAGAGCCTGGTACGGGCCGCGGAGGCCGAGGCGCAGGAGCTCGCCGCCGCGGCGGAGGCGGCCGGCCGGGAGGCGGCCGAGGCGGCCCGGGCGTACGCGGACGGGGTCACCGCGGCGGCCGAGGCGCAGGCCCGCGCGACCCTGAAGGACGCCGCCGAGCGCGCCGAGGCGATCGGCACCGCAGCCCGGCGCGAGGCCGAGGAGCAGCGGGAGGAGGCCCGTACCGCCTTCGAGACCGTCGAGCGGGAGGCCGCGGAGCTGCTGGCGAAGCAGCGGGAGGAACACGCGGCGCGGCTGGCGGAGGCCGAGCGGGAGGCGGCGGCCCGGCTCGCCGAGCAGCAGGACCGCCACGCGGAGCTCGACGCCCGCGCCGAGGCGGTACGGGCCGAGGCCGACCGGCGGCTCGCCGAGACCGCGGAGGCGGCCCGGCACCGCCAGGAGGACGCCGAGGCGAAGGCGGCGGAGCTGCTGGCCGCGGCCCGCCTCGAACAGGAGCGGATCGAGCGGGCCACGGAGCGGCTGCTGCGCGAGCACGAGGAGGCGCGCGACGAGATCCACGCCCACATGGAGCACATCCGGGCGTCCCTGGCGACGCTCACCGGCCGCGTCGCCGGCGCGCCCCGGGACGAGGACCCCGAGCCGGCCCCGGAGCCCGACCCTGACGCCGACCCCGAGACCGGGGCCTGACGTCCCCTAGGGGGTGTCTCGCCGATCTTGCCGGGCTCTCGACTCCCCCGGAGCTTCGCCTGGGTGGGGGTGCCCCCGGCGGAGCCTGGGGGAGTGCCCCCGGCACCGCGCCTCGCCGCGTTGTCGTCGGTCGCCGATGGCCCCCTGGGCTTCGCCCGGGTGGGGGCGCCCCCCCGGCGGAGCCCAGGGGGAGTACCCCCACCGCATCGCGTCCGCCCCCTCGGCCCGGCGGCCGGGGAGGTGCCCCCACCTCCGCCTTGCGATCCTTCCCCTGGGCCCTGACGGGCCCGGGGAGACCCCAACCCTCGGCCCTGACGGGCCCGGGGAGACCCCAACCCTCGGCCCTGACGGGCCTGGGGAGACCCCACGCACCGGACGCCGCTCTCCCCCGTAGCCCTCCGGGCACGGGAGGTGCCCCCAGATCCGGCCTGATCGACAAGACACCCCTAGGGCTTCGCCCCCTCGGCCCCCGAGTCCGCCCCGGCACCCGGTTCCGCCCCGGCAGCCGCGCCCGCGTCCGACTCCTTGTCCGCGCCCGCTCCCGCGCCCGCGCCCGCGTCCGTGTCCGTAGCAGGATCGGCTGTCTGCGTCTGCTCCTTCAGGACCGGGAAGCGGCGCGGGGCGAGCGTCAGGAGGACGAGGAGGGCCAGGGCCGCCGCCGCTGCGGCGCCGAGGTAGACGTAGTCGACGGCGGTGTCGACCGCCCGGCGGATGCGGTCGGTGGCGGTCAGCGCGCGGGCCAGGGCGTCGAGGTCCGTGTCCGCGCCCAGGCGCGCGGCCAGGACGGCGTTGGCGACGGCGCCGAAGAGCGCGGCGCCGACGCTCTGGCCGACCTGGCGGCAGAAGAGGACGGAGGCGGTGGTGGTGCCGCGCTCCTCGTACGGGACGGTCGACTGCACGCCGACGATCAGCGGCAGCTGGAACAGGCCGAGGGCCGCGCCGAGCAGCAGCATCAGGAGCGCGGGCTGCCAGGGCTCGCCGGGGAACGGCAGGAACGGGAAGGCGAGCAGCAGGAGCAGGGCGAGGGAGATGCCGAGGACCGCCGTGTTGCGGAAGCCGATGCGGGTGTAGACGCGGTTCGAGAAGGCGGCGCTGATCGGCCAGCTCAGGGTCCAGGAGGACAGCACGAAGCCGGCGGCGATCGGGCCGAGGCCGAGCACGGACTGCGCGTAGGTCGGCAGGAAGACGGTCGGCGCGACCATGAGCAGGCCGAGGGCGCCCAGCGAGAGGTTGACGGCGGCGATCGTGCGCCGGCGCCAGACCCAGCCGGGGATGATCGGTTCGGCCGCGCGGCGCTCGATGACGACGGTGAGCGCGGCGAGCGCGGCGGCCGTGCCGAGCAGGCCGAGCGAGGGGGCGGAGAGCCAGGGCCAGGCGACGCCGCCCTGGACGAGCGCGGTCACGAGCACGGCGCCGGTGGCGAAGATCGCGAGCGCCCCGGCCCAGTCGATCCGCACGCGCGCGGGGGGCGCGGTGCGGGCGGGTTCCGCCAGGTGGCGGGCGATCAGCCAGAGGGCGAGCAGGCCCACGGGCAGGTTGATCAGGAAGATCCAGCGCCAGTCGGCGTATCCGGCGAGCAGGCCGCCGGCGGCCGGGCCGGCCACGGAGGAGGCGGCCCACACGGAGGAGAGCCGGGCCTGGATGCGGGGGCGTTCCTTCAGCGGGTAGAGGTCGGCGGCGATCGTCTGGACCGTGCCCTGGAGGGCGCCGCCGCCGAGGCCCTGGACGACCCGGAAGGCGATGAGGGAGCCCATGCTCCACGCGGAGGCGCACAGCACGGAGCCGATCAGGAAGAGCACGATGCCGGCGATCAGGACCGGCTTGCGGCCGAAGGTGTCGCTGAGCCTGCCGTACACCGGGAGGGTCACCGTGACGGCCAGCAGATAGCCGGAGAACAGCCAGGAGAAGACCGACAGGCCGCCGAGGTCGCCGACGATCTGCGGGACGGCGGTGGACACGATGGTGCCGTCGAGCGCGGCGAGCGCCATGCCCAGCATCAGGGCCGCGACGACCGGCCCGCGCCGGGTGCCGCCCGTTCCCGCCGTCTCTTCCGTCCGTCGCGCCGTGGCCTCGGACACCTCGCTCCACCCCTCTCCCGCCCCGCCCGCGACGGATGCTTCGTACATCTAACTGCGTGCCCGGGTCAGCCTCTCACTCCGACCAGGGGTGGAGGAACCCCTAGGGGCGCCTCCCCCATACAGCCCAGGGACGCTTCGTCCCGGCGGAGGACGAGACCCGGCCCCCGCCGTCCTTAGCTTGTTCTTACGGGTCCGGCCCTGTGGAGAACCCCAGGACGAAGAGTGCGCCTGGCACCAGTGCCCCGGCCCGGGTCCGGAAACCAGACTCGAACGCGCCATCGCACGCGTACGCAAACCTAGGAGAACACCGTGACTTCGGCTGCAACCATCCCCGCACACGGGGGTACGGGAGGGCGGACGGCCGTCGCCGCGCGGGCGCGACAGGTCGTCAAGGCCTACGGGACCGGGGAGACCCGGGTCGTCGCGCTCGACCACGTCGACGTGGACATCGACCGCGGCCGCTTCACCGCGATCATGGGGCCCTCGGGCTCCGGCAAGTCCACGCTCATGCACTGCCTCGCCGGTCTGGACACCGTGACCTCCGGGCAGATCTTCGTCGCCGACACCGAGATCACCGGGCTCAAGGACAAGAAGCTCACCCAGCTCCGGCGCGACCGCATCGGCTTCATCTTCCAGGCCTTCAACCTGCTGCCCACGCTCAGCGCCCTGGAGAACATCACGCTGCCGATGGACATCGCCGGCCGCAGGCCGGACCGCGAGTGGCTGCGCCGGGTCGTCGACACCGTCGGCCTGGCCGGCCGGCTCTCCCACCGCCCGAACCAGCTCTCCGGCGGCCAGCAGCAGCGCGTAGCCGTGGCCCGCGCCCTCGCCGCCCGGCCCGAGATCATCTTCGGCGACGAGCCCACCGGAAACCTCGACTCCCGCGCCGGCGCCGAAGTCCTCGGCTTCCTGCGCCAGTCCGTCGACGAGCTCGGCCAGACCATCGTCATGGTCACCCACGACCCCGTCGCCGCCTCCTACGCCGACCGGGTCCTCTACCTCGCCGACGGGCGCATCGTCGACGAGATGCACTCCCCGACGGCCGATCAGGTCCTCGATCGCATGCTCCTCTTTTCCGGGGGACGCCCCCAGACCCCCGACGTCGACGCGCGCGGGCGGGCCTCATGAGCGGCACCGTCCTCAAGACCTCGCTGCGCAACTTCCTCGCGCACAAGGGCCGCATGGCGCTCTCCGCCGTCGCCGTCCTCCTCTCCGTCGCCTTCGTCTGCGGCACCCTGGTGTTCAGCGACACCATGAACACCACCTTCGACAAGCTCTTCGCCACCACCGCCTCCGACGTCAGCGTCAGCCCCAAGGACGCCGCCGAGAACGACGAGATCCCGCAGAGCGGCCGCCCGGCCACCCTGCCCGCGGCGCTCGTCGAGCAGATCAAGGGCGTCCAGGGCGCCCGCGACGTCCAGGGCGCCGTCACCTCGATGTCCGTCACCGTCGTCGACGCCGGCGGCGAGAACGTCGGCCCGACCTCCGGCGCCCCCACCATCGCCGGCAACTGGGCGCCGAAGGAGCTGCGTTCGGTCGAGATCACCTCCGGCCACGAACCGCGCGGCCCCACCGAGGTCCTCGTCGACGCCGGCACCGCCGAGAAGCACCACCTGAAGATCGGCGACGAGCTGCGCACCATCGCCGTCACCGGCGACTTCACCGCGAAGATCTCCGGCATCGCCGAGTTCAAGGTCACCAACCCCGGCGCCACCGTCGTCTGGTACGACACCGCCACCGCCCAGCGCGAACTCCTCGGCAAGCCGGGCCTGTTCACCCAGATCACCGCCGAGGCCGCGGACGGCGTCAGCGACGAGGCCCTGAAGGCCGCCGTCGCCGCGAAGCTCGGCGACCCCAAGGGCGAGCACTACAAGCTGCAGACCGCCGCCGAGGCCACCGACGCCGGCCGCGAGGACGTCGCCGGCTTCCTCGACGTCATGAAGTACGCCATGCTCGGCTTCGCCGGCATCGCCTTCCTCGTCGGCATCTTCCTCATCGTCAACACCTTCTCCATGCTGGTCGCCCAGCGCACCCGCGAGATCGGCCTCATGCGGGCCATCGGCTCCAGTCGCCGGCAGATCAACCGCTCCGTCCTCGTCGAGGCGCTGCTCCTCGGCGTCGTCGGCTCGGCCGCCGGCGTCGCCACCGGAGTCGGCCTCGCCGTCGGCCTGATGAAGCTGATGTCCCAGATGGGCATGGAGCTGTCCACCGGCGACCTCACGGTCCGCTGGACCACCCCGGTCGTCGGCCTCGTCCTCGGCGTCGTCGTCACCCTGCTCGCCGCCTTCGTGCCCGCCCGCCGGGCCGCCAAGGTCTCCCCGATGGCCGCCCTGCGCGAGTCCGGCACCCCCGCCGACGCCCGCGCCGGCCGGGTCCGCGGCGCCCTCGGGATCGTCCTGACCGCCGCCGGCGCCGCCGCGCTGTACGCCGCGACCCGCGCCGACGAGGCCGGCCCCGGCTCGATGTGGCTGGGCCTCGGCGTGGTCCTCTCGCTGCTCGGCTTCGTCGTCGTCGGCCCGCTGCTCTCCGGAGCCGTCGTCCGCGCCCTCGGCGCCGTCGTCCTGCGGATCTTCGGACCCGTCGGCCGGATGGCCGAGCGCAACGCGCTGCGCAACCCGCGCCGCACCGGCGCCACCGGCGCCGCCCTGATGATCGGCCTCGCGCTCGTCGCCTGCCTCTCCGTCGTCGGCTCCTCCATGGTCGCCTCCGCGACCGAGGAGCTCGACAAGTCCGTCGGCGCCGACTTCATCGTCCAGTCCACCAACGGGCAGCCGATCGTCCCGCAGGCCCAGGCCGCCGTGGAGAAGGCCGCCGGACTCGACCACGTCACCGAGTACAAGTGGGTCGAGGCCACCGTGACCGACCCGCGCGGCCGGGCCGAGAAGACCGGACTGGTCGCCGCCGATCCCACGTACGCCCAGGACGTGCGCCGCGACACCACCGCCGGCACGCTCACCGACGCCTACGGCCCCGGCGCCATGTCCGTCGGCAGCGCCTACGCCGCCGAGCACGGCGTGAAGCTCGGCGACCGCCTCACCGTCGCCTTCACCGGCGGCCGGCAGGCCACCCTGCGGGTCGCGGCGATCACGTCCGACGACAACAACATCGACAAGGGCGTGAAGTACACCGCGATCACCACCGCCGAGCAGTACCTGCCGGCGGAGAAGCTGCCCCGCAGCATGATCGTCTTCGGCACGGCCAAGGACGGCCAGGAGGAGGCCGCCTACCAGTCCCTCAAGGACGCCCTCAAGCCGTACCCGCAGTACAAGGTCGCCGACCAGGCCGACTACAAGAAGGACCTCCAGGACCAGGTCGGCCAGCTGCTCAACATGGTGTACGGGCTGCTCGCCCTCGCGATCGTCGTGGCCGTGCTCGGGGTCGTGAACACCCTCGCGCTGTCCGTCGTCGAGCGCACCCGCGAGATCGGGCTCATGCGCGCCATCGGCCTCTCCCGCCGCCAGCTGCGCCGCATGATCCGCCTGGAGTCGGTCGTCATCGCCCTCTTCGGCGCCCTCCTGGGCCTCGGCCTGGGCCTCGGC
Organism: Streptomyces sp. NPDC053541; assembly: GCF_044544705.1. Taxonomy (NCBI): domain Bacteria; kingdom Bacillati; phylum Actinomycetota; class Actinomycetes; order Kitasatosporales; family Streptomycetaceae; genus Streptomyces; species Streptomyces sp. NPDC053541. The sequence goes on along the minus strand of NZ_JBITXM010000013.1, from coordinate 110,148 downwards.
TGGGGCACCGCCGCCCAGAAGCTGCTCGCGCTCGAAGGCCTCGGCGTCCTGGAGATCCCGTGGCCGACGATCGTCGGCGTCTTCGTCGGCTCGGCCTTCGTGGGCCTCTTCGCGGCCCTGGTCCCGGCCTTCCGGGCGGGCCGGATGAACGTCCTGAACGCCATCGCGACGGATTAGGGCCCGTCCGGCGGGTCACGGCCGGTCCGCCGGACGGGTCCCGGCCGCACCCCGGGCCCTGCCCCTCCGGCCCACGGTCCCGGTCCCGTACGCCGCACGCGCGCGTACGGGACCGGGACCGGCCCCGTTCAGCGGCGGCTGTCGGCGGGGCGACGTAGGCTGGGAAACCCCCGGCCCGTGAGACGTGTCGGGCGGTTCGCGTTGCCCACACGCCGGGATGGAAGCCCCATGAGCCTGCACGGTCTGCTTGACGTCGTCGTCCGAGACGCCGCCCTCGCCGAGGCGGTGACGGCCGCCCGCGACGGCAACCGCATGCACGTCGACCTGGTCGGCCCGCCCGCCGCCCGCCCCTTCGCGGTCGCCGCGCTCGCCCGCGAGGCCGGCCGGCCCGTGCTCGCCGTCACCGCCACCGGCCGCGAGGCCGAGGACCTCGCCGCGGCGCTGCGCTCGCTGCTCGACCCGGACACCGTCGTCGACTACCCCAGCTGGGAGACCCTCCCGCACGAGCGCCTCTCGCCCCGCTCCGACACCGTCGGCCGCCGCCTCGCCGTCCTCCGCCGGCTCGCCCACCCGTCCGCCGACGACCCCGCCGCGGGCCCGGTCAGCGTGGTCGTCGCGCCCATCCGCTCCGTGCTCCAGCCGCAGGTCAAGGGCCTCGGCGACCTGGAGCCGGTGGCGCTGCGCACGGGCCAGACCGCCGACCTGAACGCCATCGTGGAGGGCCTCGCCGCCGCCGCGTACTCCCGGGTCGAGCTGGTGGAGAAGCGCGGCGAGTTCGCCGTCCGCGGCGGCATCCTCGACGTCTTCCCGCCCACCGAGGAGCACCCGCTCCGCATCGAGTTCTGGGGCGACGACGTCGAGGAGATCCGCTACTTCAAGGTCGCCGACCAGCGCTCCCTCGAAGTCGCCGAGCACGGCCTGTGGGCCCCGCCCTGCCGCGAGCTGCTGCTGACCGACACCGTGCGGGAGCGGGCCGCGGCGCTCGCCGAGCAGCACCCCGAGCTGGGCGAACTGCTCGGCAAGATCGCCGAGGGCATCGCCGTCGAGGGCATGGAGTCACTCGCCCCCGTCCTCGTCGACGACATGGAGCTGCTGCTCGACGTGCTGCCCGCCGGCTCCATGGCGGTCGTCTGCGACCCCGAGCGGGTGCGGACCAGGGCCGCCGACCTGGTGGCGACCAGCCAGGAGTTCCTCCAGGCCTCCTGGGCGGCCACGGCCGGCGGCGGCGAGGCCCCGATCGACGTCGGCGCGGCCTCCCTGTGGGGCATCGCGGACGTCCGGGACCGGGCGCGCGAGCTCGGCATGATGTGGTGGTCGGTGTCGCCGTTCGCCGCCGACGAGGAACTCTCCTCCGACACCCTCAAGCTCGGCATGCACGCCCCGGAGAGCTACCGCGGCGACACCGCCCGCGCGCTCGCCGACACCAAGGGCTGGCTGGCCGACGGCTGGCGCACCGTGTACGTCACGGAGGCGCACGGCCCGGCCGCCCGCACCGTCGAGGTGCTCGGCGGCGAGGGCATCGCCGCCCGGCTGACCTCCGACCTCGCCGACATCGCGCCCTCCGTCGTGCACGTGGCCTGCGGCGCGATCGACCACGGCTTCGTCGACCCGGCGCTCGGGCTCGCCGTGCTCACCGAGACCGACCTGTCGGGCCAGAAGGCCGCCGGCAAGGACGGGCAGCGGATGCCGGCCAAGCGGCGCAAGACGATCGACCCGCTGACCCTGGAGGCCGGCGACTACATCGTGCACGAGCAGCACGGCGTCGGCCGCTACATCGAGATGGTGCAGCGCACCGTGCAGGGCGCCACCCGCGAGTACCTGCTCGTGGAGTACGCCCCCGCCAAGCGCGGCCAGCCCGGCGACCGCCTCTACATCCCCACCGACCAGCTGGAGCAGGTCACCAAGTACGTGGGCGGCGAGGCCCCGACCCTGCACCGGCTCGGCGGCGCCGACTGGACGAAGACCAAGGCGCGCGCGAAGAAGGCGGTCAAGGAGATCGCCGCCGACCTGATCAAGCTCTACAGCGCCCGGATGGCCGCCCCCGGCCACGCCTTCGGCCCCGACACCCCCTGGCAGCGCGAGCTGGAGGACGCCTTCCCGTACGCGGAGACGCCCGACCAGCTCTCCACGATCGCCGAGGTGAAGGAGGACATGGAGAAGACGGTCCCGATGGACCGCCTGATCTGCGGCGACGTCGGCTACGGCAAGACCGAGATCGCGGTCCGGGCCGCCTTCAAGGCCGTCCAGGACGGCAAGCAGGTCGCCGTCCTCGTGCCCACCACGCTGCTCGTGCAGCAGCACTTCGGCACCTTCTCCGAGCGCTACGGGCAGTTCCCGGTCAACGTCCGCGCCCTGTCCCGCTTCCAGACCGACGCCGAGGCCAAGGCCACCCTGGAGGGCCTCAAGGACGGCTCGGTCGACGTCGTCATCGGCACCCACCGCCTGTTCTCCTCCGAGACGAAGTTCAAGGACCTCGGCCTGGTCATCGTCGACGAGGAGCAGCGGTTCGGCGTCGAGCACAAGGAGCAGCTGAAGAAGCTCCGCGCCAACGTCGACGTGCTGACGATGTCCGCGACCCCGATCCCGCGCACCCTGGAGATGGCGGTGACCGGCATCCGCGAGATGTCGACGATCACCACCCCGCCGGAGGAGCGGCACCCGGTGCTCACCTTCGTCGGCCCGTACGAGGAGAAGCAGATCGGCGCGGCCATCCGCCGCGAACTGCTGCGCGAGGGCCAGGTCTTCTACATCCACAACCGCGTCGAGTCGATCGACCGGGCGGCGGCCCGGCTGCGCGAGATCGTGCCCGAGGCGCGGATCGCGACCGCGCACGGCCAGATGTCGGAGCAGACGCTGGAGCAGGTCGTCGTCGACTTCTGGGAGAAGAAGTTCGACGTGCTCGTCTCGACCACGATCGTCGAGTCCGGCATCGACATCTCCAACGCGAACACGCTCATCGTGGAGCGCGGCGACAACTTCGGCCTCAGCCAGCTGCACCAGCTGCGCGGCCGGGTCGGCCGCGGTCGCGAGCGCGGCTACGCCTACTTCCTCTACCCGCCGGAGAAGCCGCTGACCGAGACCGCGCACGAGCGCCTGGCGACCATCGCCCAGCACACCGAGATGGGTGCGGGCATGTACGTGGCGATGAAGGACCTGGAGATCCGCGGCGCGGGCAATCTGCTCGGCGGCGAGCAGTCCGGCCACATCGCCGGCGTCGGCTTCGACCTGTACGTACGGATGGTGGGCGAGGCCGTCGCCGACTACCGGGCCTCCCTGGAGGGCGGCGCGGAGGAGGAGCCGCCGCTGGAGGTCAAGATCGAGCTGCCGGTCGACGCGCACGTCCCGCACGACTACGCGCCGGGCGAGCGGCTGCGCCTCCAGGCCTACCGGGCCATCGCCTCCGCCAACTCCGAGGCCGACATCAAGGCGGTGCGGGAGGAGCTCACCGACCGCTACGGCAAGCTGCCCGAGCCGGTGGAGAACCTGCTGCTGGTCGCCGGGCTGCGGATGCTGGCCCGGGCCTGCGGGGTCGGCGAGATCGTGCTCCAGGGTCCCAACATCCGCTTCGCCCCGGTGGAGCTCCGCGAGTCGCAGGAGCTGCGCCTCAAGCGCCTCTACCCGCGCACGGTCATCAAGCCGGCCGTGCACCAGATCCTGGTGCCGCGCCCGACGACCGGGAAGATCGGCGGGAAGCCGGTGGTGGGCCGCGAACTGCTCGCGTGGACGGGCGAGTTCCTCACGGAGATCCTGGGTTCGTGACCGGGGTCCCGGGCCCGTGACGTGGGTTCCGGGCCCGTGACGTGGGTTCCGGGCTGTCGAGGGGGGTACGGCGCGGGGCGCGGGTTCCGCTTCCCGCGCCGTACGTCCCCCTCGGCTCAGAGCGCGTCCGGGTCCAGGGCGGCGGCCATCGCCGCGTACCCGGCGTCGCCCGGGTGCAGGTGGTCGCCGGAGTCGTAGGCGGGGAGCATGCGGTCCGGGTCGGCGGGGTCGGCGACGGCCCGGTCGAAGTCGACGACCGCGTCGTAGGCGCCGGAGGTGCGGACCCAGGCGTTGAAGGCCTCGCGCTTCGCCTCGTTCTCCGGGGTGTCGTAGAAGGAGCCCTTGATCGGGGTGAGGGTCGCGCCCACGACCTTGATGCCGTGGGCGCGGGCCTGGCGGATCAGTGCCCGGTGGCCCTCGATGAGCCGGTTCACGGACACCTCGGGGGTCGGCCCGCCGGGGTAGGCCGGGCCGCTGCCGCCGATGTCGTTGATGCCCTCCAGGAGGACGACCGTGCCGACGCCGCGCTCCGTCAGCACGTCCTCGCGGAAGCGGGCGAGGGCCGCCTCGCCGGCCCACGTGGTGTCGTTGGTGACCTGGTTGCCGCCGATGCCGTGGTTGAGGACCGGGCGCGGGCGGCCGGCGGCGGCGAGGCGCTCGGCCAGCTCGTCGGGGTAGCGGTTGTCGGCGTCGTGGGTGGCGCCGACGCCGTCGGTGATGGAGTCGCCGAAGGTGACGATGCCGTCGCGCCGGTGCGGCCGGGCGGTGGCGGGGCCGCCGGAGACCTCGACGCCGGACAGGTAGTACCAGGAGCTGCTGGTCTCGGTGAAGGCCGCGCCGGAGGCGTCGGAGCGGTGGTCGCCCGCCGCGCGGTAGCTGGTGGCGCCCGCGAAGTGGTGGAAGGTCGCGGGGCCGGTGGGGCCCGCGAGGTAGAGGGTGACGGTGACCGACTCCAGGGCGCGGGTCGTGAACGGCACGCCGTCGCTGAGCAGGGTGCCCCCGGCCGGGACCGTCACGGAGCCGTGGCCGCCGCCGAAGGTGAGCGGGCGGACGGAGCCCGGCTCGACCGCGCCGCCCCCGGCGGTGCGGGCCACGGTGGCGCCGGTGATCCGCAGCGGGGCGTCGCCGTAGCGGTTGCTCAGCTCGATCCGGGCCCGGGTGCCGCCGGCGGAGAGCCGCACGCTCTGGCGCACCGTCTGGTCGGCGAAGCCCTGCGTGGACCAGTTGGGGCCGAAGGGGGCCGTCGGCGCCTGCGGGGAGGCGGCCCACACGCCGTGCCAGCCGGGCTGCGCGGCGGCGGTGGCCGGGGTTGCGGTGGCAGGCGTGCCGGTGAGGGTGCTGGTGAGGGCCAGGGCGGCGAGCAGGGCGAGCCCCGCGCTCCGCCGGGTGGTGCGGCTGGACATGTGTGTTCCCCCGTCGTCTTCGTGACCGTCCGTGTGCGACAGGGAGAAGGCGTGATCGCTCCCGGCTATTCCCCTGCGGGGGAAGGGAGTTGAGCGGAATCGACGGCTCCGGCGGAACCGAGCAGTCCGGCCAGTGCGCCGAACACCTCGCCCGGGTCCCGCCCGGCCAGCGCGGCGTCGAGGTTGTGGGTGAGCAGCAGGGTCGCGAAGCCGTGCGCCATCGACCAGGCGGCCACGCCGGTGTCGCGCGGACCGGGGGAGTCCCCGGGGCCGGCGGGCAGGGCGGCGACCCCGGCCCGGAGCTCGGCGGCGGCCCGCTCCTTGGCGGCGAGCAGCGCGGGGTCGTCGGGGCGGTGCAGGTCGGGCCGGAACATCACCTGGAAGTGCGCGGGGTGCGCGGCGGCGAACCGGACGTAGCGCACGCCCCGCTCGCGCAGCCCGGGGGCGCCGGAGAGGGCGGCGGCGAGCAGCTCGTACCCCTCGGCGGCGATCGCGGTGAGCAGTCCGGTGCGGTCCTTGAAGTGGTGGGCCGGTGCCGCGTGCGAGACGCCCGCGCGCCGGGCGAGGTCGCGCAGGCTGAGCGCGCCGGGCCCGTCGGCGGCGATGACGTCGAGGGCGGCGTCGAGGACGGCCCGCCGCAGGTCGCCGTGGTGGTAGCCGCGCCGGGTGCTGCCGGTGGTGGTCATGGCAGCAGCGTACGCGGGATCTAGTCATTGACAAGTTCGGGGGCGGGGAGGAATCTAGTCAGTGACAAGATGTGCTGCCGAGGGAGGACGCCATGGACACCGTGGACGCGACGAACGCCGTGAGCACGCAGACCCGGACCGAGCGGGGCCACGCGGGGGCCGACGAGCCGGCCGTCGTGGAGCCCGGGCCGGCCGGCGGGCCGGCCTTCGTCGAGCCCGGCCGGGTCCGGCAGATGTGGCACCTGCTCGAACCCCTGCACGCCGTCCACTACTACGCCCCCGAGGCCTTCGCCGAGGCCGCCGCGCTCGGCTACGACGTGACCGAGCGCTGGCCCGGCTACTTCGCCTGGCGCGCCGCCGCGATCGGCCCGGTCGGGGCGGAGCGGGTCGCCTCGGCCTTCTACTCCTTCAGCCCCGCGATGGTCGCCCGGTACGTTCCCGCCGTCTGGTCCGTCGCCCCGCCCGCCGAGGTGCTCGCGGCCCGGCTGCGCGCCGTCGACCGCACGTACCGCACGCTCCTCGGCGAGGAGGTCCTCGCGGGCGACGGGATCGCCGAGGCCGCCGACCTGGCGCGCCGCGCGGCCCTCGCCGCCCCGCTCGCCGGGCGCCCGCTGGCCGCGGCGCACGCCGAACTGCCCTGGCCGGAAGCCCCGCACCTGGTGCTGTGGCAGGCGGCGACGATCCTGCGCGAACACCGCGGCGACGGGCACCTCGTCGCGCTCGCCGCCGCCGGACTGGACCCGGTGGAGTCCCTGGTCTCCTTCGCGGCCATCGGCGCCGCCCCCGAGGCCACCTTCGCCAGCCGCGGCTGGCGCGCCGCCGAGTGGTCCGCCGCCCGCGCCCGCCTCGCGGCCCGCGGCCTGCTCGCTCCCGACGGCACCGCCACCGACGCCGGCCGCGCGCTGCGCGCCGAGGTCGAAGCCCGCACGGACGCCCTCGCCTCCGCCCCCTGGACCACCCTCGGCCCCACGGCCACCACCCGCCTCGCCGACCTCCTCGGCGCCCCCTGGCTCACCGTCATCGGCTCCGGCCTGCTGCCGTCGGAGAACACGCTCGGCATCGGCAAGGTGTGAGCCCGGCAGGTGACGGGCGGATCCGCCCGTCACCTGCGCGGAAAATCGTTACGGCCCGTCACCGGTGTGCCGTTAGCCTCGGGCGCATGGACGTGCACATCACCACGCTCGCCGAGCGGCCCGGCCTCGCCGGGAAGTTGTGGCAGATGAAAGACCTCTGGCCGGAGTTCATGATGTACGACCCGGTGGGGTGGAGCCACATCGGGCGGATCGTGGCCGAGTTCCCGGAGTACGTGCTCGTCGCGACCGACGGGCCGGACGGCGAGGACGTCGTGGCGCGCGGGTTCAGCGTGCCGTTCCGGCTGGCGGAGGAGGGGCGCGGGGAGCTGCCGGACACCGGGTGGGACCAGGTGCTGCTGTGGGCGTTCTCCGACCTGCGGGCCGGGCGGACGCCGGACACGGTGAGCGCGATCGAGATCACCGTGGACACGGGCGCGCTGGGCCTCGGGGTCTCGCACCGGATGCTCGCGGCCATGCGGGACAACGCCCGCCGCCTCGGGCACACCCGGCTCGTCGCCCCGCTGCGCCCGAACGGCAAGCACCTGGAGGCCGCGGCCTCCATCCACGAGTACGCGCGGCGCACCCGCGCGTCCGACGGGCTGCCGCACGACCCGTGGCTGCGCGTGCACGTGCGCGCGGGCGGCACCGTGGTGAAGGTGGCGCCGGCCTCGATGACGATCGGCGGGTCCGTGGAGCAGTGGCGGTCCTGGACCGGGCTGCCCTTCGACACCGACGGCCCGGTCGAGGTCCCCGGCGCCCTGGTGCCGGTGCACTGCGACACCGCCCGCGGCTACGCGGTCTACGTCGAGCCCAACATATGGGTGCAGCACAGGCTCTGACCCCGCCCCTCTCGTACGGCACGCGAAAGGCGTGACGGCCACCCCCCTCCGGAGGCCGTCACGCCTTTCGCGTCCTTGCGGGCCGTGCGCGCGGGGCGCGTCAGCCGAGGTCCTTCTCGTCCACCACGTCCTTCTTCGGCGGGGCGGTGGCCGTGACCGGCTTGTCGTAGCCGGACAGCGTGATCGTGCCCGGCTCGTCGCCGCCGGTGGTGACGATCCTCAGCAGGTGCGGGCGGCCCTCGGTGGCCACGGAGAAGGTGTCCTTCTCGTTGCCCTCGTACCGCTGCGTCAGCGTCAGCGCCTTCGCTCCGCCGACCGTGGTCTCCTCGCCCTGCACCGTGCCGGCCGTGGTCTGCTCGAAGTCGGCGAGCAGCGCCTTCAGGTCGCACAGTTCGAGCATGTCCTTGGTGTCGGGGTCCTTGGCGTCGGTCTTCAGCCAGCGGCCCTTCATCTGCTTGAGCACGGCCGCCTGGACCTCGGGCGACTCGCCCTTCGCCTGCTCCTTGAGGAAGGCCTCGTCGTAGCGGAGGTAGACCGGGCCGCCGCCGGCCGGGCGGAGCAGCTCCGCGGTGCCGGTGGTGCCGATCGTCATCGTGCCCGTGCACCGGCCCTGGACGTCGGTCGAGACGAAGGCCTTGAGCGGGCCGTCGGAGGTCTTCAGGTCCAGGTCCAGGCTCAGGGACTTCGCGGCCTTCGTCTCCTTGATCGCCTTCTCCAGGATCTGCGGGCCGCTCAACTCCCCGAAGGGGCCCGAGGCCTGGGGCCCGGAGTCCGAGGAGGGCCCGCAGGCGCCCGCGCCGAGCGCGACGGCGGCGCAGAGGGTGGCGACGAGGGCGGCCCGGCGGCGGGGGCGGACGGTGGCAGACATGGTGCTTCTCCGGGGGGATCGGGGTGGTGCGGGGGTGCGTGCCGGGGGAGCGGCACGGGATGCGGGGGAGTGGGGGGTGGGGGAGGGCGGCCGGGTCAGCCGATCTTCAGGTCCCACTGCGCGGCGTCGTGGTCCAGGCCCATGGCCGGGGCGATCTCGACCGTCAGGAGCTTGGCGTCGGCGGGCGCGTCGAAGGCGAAGGTCTTGGTGGCCTTCTTGCCGGGCAGGACCGAGCCCTCGAAGGCGACGTCGAGGCCCTTGTCGCCGAGGATCATCTCCGCGTCGGCGCCGTCCTTGCCGGCCCGGGCGGTGGGCAGGGTGCCTGCGGTGTCGAAGGCCTTCTTGCCCTTGTTCTCGATGGTGACGGTGACCTTGTAGGCCTTGTTGCCCTCGGTGTGGCCGACGGCGAACTCGCCGGGCGTGAAGGTCTTGGGCGCCGAGACGGTGATCTCCAGGCCGTCGTCGTACGCGGCGGTCTCGTCGGCGGTGAGCGCCTTGGCCGCCGCGTCCTTGCCCGTGGTCTGGCCCTTGCCCTTGGCGCCCGGGGTGGCCGGGGCGGAGTCCTTGAGCGTCTTGTCGATCTCCTCCACCGCGTCGCTGACCGCCGTGAACGTGATGACCGCGCCGACCACCGAGAGGATCAGGGCCGCGAGCCCGAGGACCGCTCCGGTCACCGTCACGCCCTTGTTGTTCGCCTCGCCGCGCTTGACCCGGCCGGTGCCGACCAGGCCCAGGATCAGGGCGATCAGGCCGAGGATGCCGGCCAGCCAGAAGAAGAGCGGGACGAGCCCGGAGAGCGTGCCGATGATGCCGAGGATCAGGGCCGCGGTGCCGAGGCCGTTCCGCATGGCCACCGGAGCGGGGGCGTGCGGGAGCTGCGTGTCGTACGACATGAGTGTGTCCTCCCGGACAGTGGGTTTGTCTGGCGCGATGGATCAATGACAGCAGAGCCTGTGAACCGAGTCAACACGGTTCACGGAAAATGCGTCCGCTCACGCTGTGAAGGGTCGGCTCTTGCGTTCGTCGGTAGGATCGGCGCCACACGAGGTTCGGGGTCGCACGCCAGTCGGCGGGACGAGAGGGGTGGCAGGTGCCGGAGAGCGCAGCAGAGGTGACCGCCGCGGGGATCGCCCGCCTCGCGGGAGTCGGCCGGGCGGCCGTGAGCAACTGGCGCCGCCGGCACGCCGACTTCCCCCGGCCCGTCGGCGGCACGGAGACCAGCCCGTCCTTCGCCCTCGCCGACGTCGAGTCCTGGCTGCGCGCCCAGGGCAAGCTCGCCGAGGTCCCGCTCGGCGAGCGGGTCTGGCAGCAGGTCGCCGCCCACCCCGCCGGCGCCGTCACCGCCCTCGTGCACGCCGGCTGCGCCCTGCTCCTGGTCCGGGACCGGGCCGGCGCCTGGCCCGCCCTCGCCGCGGCGCCCGACGACCGCCTCGCCGAACTCCTCCCCGTACCCCTGGAGGAGACGCTGACCGAGCGGTTCGGCGCCGACCGCGCCGTCCGCACCCCCACCGCCGCCGACCTCGCCCCGTCCGTCCCGCTCGTGCGCGGCGCCGCCGAGCTGGCCGCCGAGAGCGGCCCCGGGGAGGCCTTCGAGTTCCTGCTCGGCCGGCACCTGGACGCCAACCCGCGGCAGTACACGCTCACCCCGCCCGGCCCGGCCGCCCTCATGGCCGCCCTCGCCGGACCAGCCGACAGCGTCCTCGACCCCGCCTGCGGCACCGGCGCCCTGCTCCGCGCCGCCGCCCCCACCGCCACGGCCCTGCACGGCCAGGACGCCGACCGCGACCTCGCCGCCCTCTGCGCGCTCCGCCTCGCGCTCGCCACCGGCCGGAGCACCGACGTGCGCGTGCTGCCCGGCGACACCCTGCGCGCCGACGCCTTCCCCGCCCTGGCCGCCGACGCCGTGCTGTGCCACCCGCCGTTCAACGAACGCAACTGGGGCCACGACGAACTCGCCTACGACCCGCGCTGGGAGTACGGCTTCCCGGCCCGCACCGAGTCCGAACTGGCCTGGGTCCAGCACGCCCTGGCCCGGGTCCGCCCCGGCGGCACCGCCGTCCTGCTCATGCCGCCCGCCGCCGCCTCCCGCCGCTCCGGCCGCCGCATCCGGGCCGACCTGCTGCGCCGGGGCGCGCTCCGCGCCGTCGTCGCCCTGCCGGCCGGCGCGGCGCCCCCGTACGGCATCCCGCTGCACCTGTGGGTGCTGCGCAGGCCCGTCCCCGGCGAACGCCCGCCGGCCGAACTGCTGCTCGTCGACACCGCCACCGAGACCGCCGCCGGGACCACCGGGACGGCCGCCCCCGGCGGCAGCGGTCGGCGGCCCGACTGGCCCGCCGTCGAGACGGCCGTGCTCGGCGCCTGGCGCCCCTTCCTCCAGGACGGCACCCTCGCCGAGACCCCCGGCGAGAGCCGCTCGGTCCCCGTCATCGAACTCCTCGACGACGACGTCGACCTGGCCCCCGCCCGCCACCTGCCGCCGCCCGCCGCCGCCGAGGGCGCCGCGCAGCTGGCCGGGGTGCGCGAGCGCCTGACCGAGACCCTGCGCCGCACCCGCGAGCTCACCCCGCCGCCCGCCGCGGACCCGGCCGGCGCCCCCGGTTCCGCCGGCCTCCCAGGACCGCACCGGACCGCGACCACCGTCGGCGAACTGGCCCGCGCGGGAGCCCTCACCCTGCACGCGGGCGGCGCCGGCTCGGCCCGCCCCGGCGCCCCCGTCCGGCTCCTCACCGACACCGACGTCCTCGCCGCCCAGCCGCCCTCCGGCACCCTGCCCGAGGCCCCGCCCGGCGAGCCCGCCGAGGACCCGGTGCTGCTCGCCGTCGGCGACGTCGTCGTCCCGGTGCTCGGCGGCGGCGCGGTCGCCCGGGTCGTCGACCCGGCCACCGCCGGCGCCGCCCTCGGGCGCAACGTGCACCTGCTGCGCCCCGACCCGGCCGCCGTCGACCCCTGGTTCCTGGCCGGCTTCCTGCGGGCCACCGCCAACAAGCGGCAGGCCAGCTCGTACGCCTCGACCGCCACCCGGCTCGACGTGCGGCGCCTCCAGCTGCCCCGGCTGCCGCTCGCCGAACAGCGGCGCTACGGCGCCCGGTTCCGCGCCCTCGCCGAGTTCGAGGAGGCCCTGCGGCTCGCCGGCCGGCTCGGCGAACAGCTCGTGCAGGGCATGTACGACGGGCTCGCGGACGGCACCGTCGCGCCCTGAACCAGGGCCCGGGCAAGGGCCGGGACAAGGCCCCGACCAGCGCCCGGACAACGGTCCGGGCGCGGTTGTGCACAACCCCTGGGTGACTGTCGGAGTCGGTGTATACGCTCGTCCCCGACAGTCGGACTTTTCAGGTCACCAGGAGCAGGAATGTACGGCCAGGGCTACCCGCCTCCCGCCGGGCCGCAGCAGCGGCCGGGCGTGCCGGCGTCGGTCATCGTGCTGCGGGTGCTGTTCGCCGTGCTGCCGCTGTTCAGCATCGGGCTGCTCACCTGGGCCACGGCGCTGCGCATCGCCCTGCTGACCCGCCGCGCGGTCGACTGGGTGCTGTTCGCCCTCTCCATCGTGCTGATCGTCGTCTGTCTGGTCCTGATGCCGGACGACGTCGAGACCACCCGGGCGGACGTCGTCGTGGCGACGATCCTGCTGAGCGCGGCCGCGTTCACCGGCTACTACCTGGCGGTCGACATCCGCCACGACCGGATACGCCTGCGCGGCCCGGTCCCGCCGCCCGCGCCCTACAACCCCTACGCCGCCACCGTGCCCCAGCAGGCGTACGGATACCCGCAGGCCCGCCCCCAGGCCCGGCCCCCGGTCCAGGCACAGCCCCAGCCCCCGGTCCAGCCCCAGCCCCCGGCGCCGGTGCGGCCCCCGCAGGTCGCCCCGTCCAGCCCCCGCATCGACCAGGTCCGCGCCGAGCTCGACGAGCTCAGCGACCTGCTCCGCAAGGACCAGGAGAGATGAACGGCCGGGTCGTCGGCGGGCGTTACGAGCTGGCCACGCTGATCGGCCAGGGCGGCATGGGCCAGGTGTGGACCGCCTACGACGGGCGGCTCGACCGCCGGGTCGCGGTCAAGCTGCTCAACCCCGCCGCCATCAGCGGCCCGGCGACCGCCGCCGACGAGCTGCGCCGCCGCTTCGTGCGCGAGTGCCGGGTGACCGCCCAGGTCGACCACCCCGGCCTGGTCACCGTCCACGACGCCGGCAGCGACGGCGACGAGCTGTACCTGGTCATGCAGTACGTCGAGGGCGCAGACCTCGCCGACCACCTCGCCGAGCACGAGCCCTACCCCTGGCCGTGGGCGGTGTCCGTGGCCGCCCAGCTGTGCGCGGTGCTCGCCGCCGTGCACGCGGTGCCGATCGTGCACCGCGACCTCAAGCCGCGGAACGTGATGGTCCGCCCCGACGGCACGGTCACCGTGCTCGACCTGGGCGTGGCGTCCGTCCTCGACAGCGACACCACCCGGCTCACCCACACCGGCTCGCCCATCGGCACGCCCGCGTACATGGCGCCCGAGCAGGCGATGGGCGGCGCCGTCGGCCCGTACACCGATCTGTACGCGCTCGGCGTGCTGCTCCACGAACTCCTCAGCGGGACAGTGCCGTTCGCCGGCTCCACCGCCCTCGGCGTGCTCCACCGCCACCTCCACGAGTCGCCGCTTCCGGTCCGCCGGATGCGGCCCGAGGTGCCCGAGGCCCTGGAGGCGCTGGTCCTGCGGCTGCTGGCCAAGGACCCGCAGGACCGCCCGTCCGGCGCCCAGGAGGTCTACGAGCTGCTGCTGCCGCTCCTGCCCGCGCCCGGTGCGGCGTCCGCCGGAGCCGCGGCCGGGCCGCTCGACCCGACCCGCCCCTTCCGCCGCCCGCACGCCCCCTGGCCCGACCGGGCGGCCGTCCCGGCCGGCGTGCCCGCCCCGCCGACCGTGCCCCCGGCGCCCGGCCGGCCCGACGTGGCCGCCGCCGTCGACGAGGTCAAGCGGCTGCTCGGCGAGGGCTCCATCACCCAGGCCGTGGACGTCCTCGGCGGCATCCTCCCGGCCGCCGCGGCCGAGCACGGCGAGCACTCGCCGGTCGTCCGCATCCTGCGCAAGCAGTACGCGACGACCCTCATGGACGACGGGCAGTACCGGCGCGCCCTGCCCGAGCTGCGCCGGCTCGCCGAGGACCGCTCGGCCGAGGCCGGCCCCTACGACCCGCAGACGCTGCGCTTCCGCTACGACGCGGCGCTGTGCCTGGAACAGCTCGGCGACCCGGCCGCCGCGCTCGCCGAGTTCCGCGCGCTCCTGCCGTACCACGAGCAGGCCGGCACCACCGACCACGAGCTGCGGCAGCGCGCCTTCGACATCCGGCACCGGATCGGCCTGCTGATGCTGGCCACCGGCGAACAGGCCGCCGCCGTGGCCCACCTCGCCACCCTCCTCTACGACGTGGAACGCGACCAGGGCCCCTACCACCCGCTCGCCGCCGACCTGCGCCGGGTCCTCGACCGTCAGCGCCAGATGGACCCGCGCAGCGCGCGTTACTAGGCGGTTTCCTTGCCGTGTCTGGCGCCATGTCTGACGGGTCGGCAGAGTCACGAGTGCGTACCGGATTGGAAAACGAATCAGAAGGGTCCGATTTGATCGTTTTGCGCTGTGTAACGTGCGCGTTCGATCATGTCCACGCCGTTCAAGGATTCCGAGATGACCACGCCTCAGCCGACCGACCCGTTCGCCGCCGCGCCCGGGCAGCCCGCGCCCCAGCCCGAGCAGAAGAAGGGCGGCCTGCTGAAGAAGATCGGTGGCTTCGTCGTCCTCGTGATCGTCGCCGTCGCCGTCAAGGTCGGCCTGCCGCACCTCACCGGTGACGCCCCGGTCCACGCCCAGGTCGGCGACTGCGTGACCGTGACCGGTCCGGAGAACGACCCGAAGGTCGACACCCAGGACTGCTCCTCCGGCAAGGCCGACCTGTTCAAGGTCGTCCAGGTGCACGACAACACCTTCGACCTGAACAAGTGCGGCGACGAGCTCTCCGCGCTCGCCCAGCAGCTGGGCTCGGACAAGTTCGTCCTCTGCCTCGACGAGGTCAAGAAGAGCTGACGTCCGTCCCGCGACGTACACGTGAGGGGCCGTTCCCGACGGGGACGGCCCCTCACGCGTGCACGGTCCGGCGCGGGCCGTAATTCGTTTGCGGGCGCCGTGGCGTCTCCCTAGCGTGGTCCGCATGTCAGCCTTCACCAGTGCCGCCCTCGGCGGCTACGGCACCGTCTTCATCCGTCTGCGCGGCGACCGGGCCCAGGCCCGCTAGCGGACGCGCGGATCCCCTCAGGCTTCACCCGTCCGCGGGCGTGCCCAGGGCCCTTCGAGACCCCATTCCTCTCGAAGACCCCGAAAGGGCAGCCGCCATGGCGAACAACTTCTCCTCCCGCAAGCACGGTTACGGGAACTTCTCGCACGACAACCGGGGCAGGTCCGTCCCCGGTGCCCAGCGCGCCCCGCGCGACCGGGCCCGCCGGACCTCCGCCGCGGAGCTTTCCGTCGACCCCGCCGCGATCGACCGGCTCGTGACGGCCGCCGCCCCGGCCGCCGACGGGCTCGTCCTCGTGCCCGCCGCCGGTGACGGCGCGCTCGTCCGCGCGCTGGCCGCTCACGGCGCCCGCGTCACGGTGTACGAGGCCGACCCGGCCGCCGCCGGGCGGCTGGCCGCGCGCACCCGTGACGAGCCCGGAATCGGCGTGGTGCGGGCCGACTTCACCAGGGCGAGGACCCCGCGCGAGCCGTTCGCGCTGGTCGCGCTCGCCCCCGACCCGGCCGCCGCGGCCTCGCTCAGCGCCTGGTGCCTGCGCGCGCCCGCCGCCCTCTCCTCGGCGACCCTGCTCGTCCCGCAGGAGTACGCGGAGGGGTACGCGGACGCGTACGCGCGGGAGCACGGGGCACGGCACGCGCAGGAGCCGGACCGGCGGCCGGAGTTCGGCGTCGCGGTCCACCCCGCCGGCCTGCCGGGCCGCGCGATCCTGCGCCTCGACCGGCGCTGACGGCCGGGCCCCGCACCCCCGCCGGACCGCGTGTCCGGCGGGGACGCGGTCCGGCGTGCGAAGATCCACCGCGTGACCGACTCCCGCCTGCGCTTCCGGCTCGCCGCCGAACCCGACCTGGCCACCCTCGTGCGCCTCCGCGACGACGCCGCCCGCTGGATGCTGGCGCGCGGCGTCACCGGCCAGTGGCGGCCGGGGGAGCTGGACGAGGAACACTTCCGGCGCGTGGCGGCCGGGGGCGGCGAGGTGTGGATCGCGGAGGCGGACCGGGAGGTCGTCGGGGGCTGGGAGCTGTGGTGGCAGGACGAGGCCGCGTGGGGCGTCCAGCCGCCCGTGGCCGGATACGTGCACCGGCTGATGGTCGACCGCGCCACCGCCGCCCCCGGCACCGGCCGGCTCCTGCTGGCGGCGGCCGAGCGCCGGGTCGCCGAGGCCGGTCGCGCCTTCGTCCGCCTCGACTGCCTCGCCGGCAACGAGGCCCTGAACGCCTACTACCGGGACGCCGGGTACCGCGCCGTCGGCCACAAGGAGGGCAAGCCCCAGCCGGGCGGCGCCCCCAAGTCGTTCACGCTGCGGGAGAAGCGGGTCGGCTGACGGCGCCGCCGCCCGGTCCCGGGCGCCGGGACCCGGCGAGATCCGGAAGGGACGGCCTGGGGCCCGTCCGGGACGGATCGAGTTCGGACGGGCCCTAATTGCCTCGACACCGGTCCCGGTGATCGGGGAGGCTTCGCGCGATGACCAGAATCGACGACATGCCGACCGCGTGGGACGAGCGCACCCAGCTCACCACGTTCCTCGACTACGCCCGTGACACCGTCCGCGCCAAGTGCGAGGGCCTCTCCGCGGAGAACGCCCGCAAGGCGATCCTGCCGGGCTCGCCCCTGATGACCGTGAGCGGAGTGGTCAACCACCTCCGCTGGGTCGAGTACCACTGGTTCCGGGTGGTCTTCCTCGGCGAGGAGGACCAGGGACCCTGGACCGACGAGGACCCCGACCGCGAGATGCGCATCGCCGTCGACTTCCCGCTCCACCAGCTCCTCGACGAGTACGCCGAGGAGTCCGCCCGGCACCGCGAACTCGTCGCCGCGCACGCCCTGGACACCCCGGCCAAGCGCACCATCCGCGACGGCGCCACGGTCGACCTGCGCTGGATCCTGCTCCACCTCACCGAGGAGACGGCCCGTCACAACGGGCACCTGGACATCATCCGCGAGCTGCTCGACGGCGCGACCGGGTACTGACCACCCCACCCTCACCACCCGTGTGCCCCTCCGCCGTCCTGCGGCGAAGGGGCACGCGGGCGTTCGGGGGCGTGCGGCTCAGGCGAACTGGCCGACCTTGTAGTCGCCGCCCGGGATCTGGAGCAGGACGTTCATCCGGTTGAAGGCGTTGATCAGGGCGATCAGACCGACCAGACCGAGCAGCTGCTCCTCGTCGTAGTACTTGGCGGCGTTCTGCCAGACGTCGTCCGGGATGCCCGTGCCGTCCGCGATGCGGGTGCCCAGCTCGGCCAGTTCGAGCGCGGCCCGCTCGGCGTCGGTGAACACGGTGGCCTCGCGCCAGGCGCCGACCATGATCAGCCGCTGGGTGGTCTCGCCGGTCGCCTCGGCCTCCTTGGTGTGCATGTCGAGGCAGAAGGCGCAGCCGTTGATCTGGCTCGCCCGGATCTTCACCAGCTCCTGGGTCAGGACCGGCACGCCGGACGCCGTCACGGCGTTGCCGGCGGCGGAGAGGTGCTTGATGAGCTTGCCGGCGGTCGGGCTGGTGAAGGGGTTGAGGCGGGGTTCCATGATGGGCTCCTTTGTGCCGTTCTCATCGTCGCTACACCCCTATGACGAGACGGCCGGAGCACGTGTGACAGCCTCCGATGTGACCTGCGCCACATCCTCCTGAGGGGTTCGCCGGCGCCTTCGTCCGCCCAGGACCCACCCGGCGAGGACCAGCAGCGACACCCCTGCCCCGGCCAGACCGAGGCGCAGCCCCGGAGGGCGGAAGGCGCAGCTCACCTCGGTGCGGCCGGCGGTCACCGGGACGGCGACGAGGCCGCCGTACGAGCCGGCTCCCCGGCCGTCGCAGCGCCAGCCGGGGATCGCCGGCGCCGACAGCACGAGGGTGCCGGTGGTGCCGGGGCGGAGGGTCGCGCGGAAGCCGGTGTCGGTGACGTGTAGGGCGGTCGGGGCCGAGGCGCGCAGAGCGGCGACGGCGGTGTCCAGGCGGGCGCGGTCCAGGCAGGCGACCTCGCCCCCGGCGGGGATCCGCGGCTTCAGACCCGGCACCTGCTGGACGCCCAGGGAGACCAGGGCGGCCCGCCACTTCGGCAGCCGGCCGCGCATCCGGACCGTGCGGTCGCCGAGCGCGGCCGTGCCCGTGTGGTTCGGGGCCCACAGGAAGACCTCGGTGCCGACCCGGCAGGCACCGGCGGCCGGCGGCTCGTACACCCGGGCGCCCAGCAGGAGTTCCTGGTTGCGGAAGGGGGAGGGGCCGTAGACCGGGGGCGGGCCCGGGGGCCGGACGGTCACCAGGGGCGCCGCCGGGCCCGTGCGCACCGGCTCTCCGTCCCGCAGGCGCGCGCCGACCGCGAACAGGGCGTCCGTGACCGGGTTGTCGAGGCTCTGCAGATTGCGCCCGCGGGAGGTCCAGCCGGCGCCGAGCGCCGCCATGGTGCGGGTGAGGACGTCGGGCGTGAGGCTGCTGTAGTAGGAGCCGCCCTGGCCGCCGAGCATCATCGGCTCGTTGCCGGTGGTCTGCGGCCGGCCGGAGTCCACGCGGTACGCGGGCCAGCCGTCGGCCCGGTCGAGCGCCTCGGCCCGCCGGGTGTCGACGGCGCTCCACGGCGGGTAGTCGTCGAGCCGCCGCAGCCGCTCCTTGTCGCCCCAGGCCGTGGTCGCGGCGGCCTGCGCCACCAGGACGGCGGCCAGCAGCGGCAGGGCGAGGCGCCGGTGCCGTACCAGCACGACCGCGAGGCCCGCCGCGAACAGCGCCCAGCCCCACGGCGTCGCCTCCGCGCTGCCCAGCGCGGCGAGCGCCGGCAGCCCGACGACCGCGACGCCGCCGAGCAGCGCCCGCCGGTCCGGCGGGCCGTCGGCGACCGCCGCCCAGGCCGCGATGACGAGGACGCCCGCGAGGACGAAGGTCTGCCGGTACGGGCTGCCGTTCGGGGTCGCGAAGACGTGCCACACCAGGTGCGTCGGCCCGAACTGGAAGGACAGCGCGACCCCCGCCACCACCGCCGGCCACCGCCACGCGCGCCGGAAGAGCTGCGAGGCGGCGAGCACCGGGACCGCCGTGCACACGAACAGGGCCGGGGTGGAGAAGCCGTACGTGGCGGGCATCAGGCGCGCCGCGAGGTCCGCGCCGCCGGCCGGCACGAAGTCCCGGACGACGCCGGGGTACGCGTACCGCGTCCCCAGGAACACCGGCACCAGCACCGGCGCCGCGAGGCCGACGCCGAGGAGCACGGTCAGGGCCCCGCGCAGGACCACCCGCCACCGCGGGGCGGTCACGATCAGCACCAGGGCCGCGCCGAGGGTCGCCATGTAGGCGGTGTAGAAGTTGGCGGTCCAGCAGACCGCGACGACCAGCGGGCCGAGCAGCGGCCGCCGCCCCTCCCGTACCCACACGCCGACCAGGCACAGCAGCGGGAACGAGATCAGGCCGTCCATCCACATCGGGTTGTAGACGGCCTCCAGGATCGCCCAGCCGCACAGGCCGTAGGCAGCGCCGAGCAGCCCCGGCGCCCACCACGGCGTGCGCTCCCCGGCCGGCGGCCGGAGCCGGGGCAGCAGGAAGGCCATGGCGGCGGCGGCCGTCGCCGCCTTCAGGAGGGTGATCGCGTACAGCGCGTACGCCAGACCGGCCCGCGGGAACAGTGCCACCAGCGGGGCGAACGGGCTGGTCAGATAGGTGGCCAGGTCGGGCAGGAAGCTGGTCCCCCAGCCGGACTGCCAGTTGAGCAGCAGCCCGCCGTCGGCCCGCCCGTGCAGCAGGTCCCACAGGCGCGCGTGGAAGGGCAGGAACTGGTTGCCCAGGTCGTTGACGCTGCGCCGGTGGTGCCCGAAGGGGAAGGTGGTGGCGACGGCGTCCCCGGCGCACACGGCGAGGACGGTGAGCAGCGCCGCGAGGCCCGGGGCGCCCGCGCGCCCGCGCCCGCGACCGCGCCCGGAACCGCGCAAGGTTTTTGCGTCCGGCCTTCTGTTGGGCCTTCCGTCCGGCCTTCCGGCTTTGGCCGTGATTCTGTTCCTGGTGTTCATCGTGCTGTCGAATATGACAGGGCAGATCATGAAATCGTCCCCGGCGCCGGGCAGTTCACGCAATGG
The DNA here is from genome assembly GCF_044544705.1 of Streptomyces sp. NPDC053541. Classification (NCBI taxonomy): domain Bacteria; kingdom Bacillati; phylum Actinomycetota; class Actinomycetes; order Kitasatosporales; family Streptomycetaceae; genus Streptomyces; species Streptomyces sp. NPDC053541. The sequence continues at coordinate 90,038 of NZ_JBITXM010000013.1, read as the reverse complement.
TCGCCTCGGCGTCACCGGTGGAATCCGGCGGCGACATCCGGACCGGTTGTGGTGTGGACCGTGCTGCTCTCGATCGTGGTCCCGTGCTTCAACGAAGAAGAGATCATCGGTCGCTTCCATGACCAGGTGACGGCCGAACTCTCCCGTTTCGACGGGGAATTCGAGATCGTGTACGTGGACGACGGAAGCCGTGACCGAACGCTGCCCCTCCTCGCGGAGATCGCCGCCGGCGACCCGAGGGCGCGGTACGTCTCCTTCAGCCGCAACTTCGGCAAGGAGGCCGCCATGCTGGCCGGTCTCCAGCACGCGGCCGGCGACGCCGTCGTGATCATGGACGCCGACCTCCAGCACCCGCCGGAGCTCGTGCACCGCATGCTGGCGCTGCACACCGAGGGATACGACCAGGTCATCGCCCGGCGCACGCGCACCGGCGACCGGGTCACCCGCACGCTCACCGCCCGCGCCTACTACTGGGCGATCAACCGCCTGGTCGACGTCGAGCTGGTCGACGGCGTCGGCGACTTCCGGCTGCTGTCCCGCCGCACGGTCGACGCCATTCTCCAGCTGACCGAATACAACCGTTTCTCGAAGGGCCTGTTCGACTGGGTCGGATTCAAGTCGACCACCTTCGAGTACGAGAACGCGGTGCGCGAGCAGGGGCGCTCGAAATGGACGTTCGGAAAACTGCTCAACTACGGCCTCGACGGCCTTCTCTCCTTCAACAACAAACCGCTCCGGGCCGCCGTCTATCTCGGGATGGTGCTGGTCGCCGTGGCATTCGCGTACGCCGCCTGGATCGTCGGTGTCGCCCTGGTGAACGGCGTGGACACCCCCGGTTATGTCACCCTGCTCGTGACGGTCACGGCGCTGGCCGGCGTCCAGATGGTGATGCTCGGCCTGGTCGGCGAATACGTCGGCCGCATCTACTACGAGGTGAAGCGGCGCCCGCACTACCTGGTGAAGGCGACCAACACGCGCGTCCCCGCACCCCGCGAGGACCGGAGGGACGAGGAGCTCCTGCGCCGATGACGGCGAAGAACACCGCCGGGCAGCTGTTGCGCTTCGGCCTGGTCGGAGTCGTCAACACCGGTACGTACTACGGGATCTACCTGCTCCTGGGGAGGTGGCTGCCCTACATCGCCGCCCATGTCCTCGCCTTCGCGCTGTCCATGGTCGGCTCCTTCTTCCTCACCTCCCACTTCACCTACCGCACCCGCCCCACCTGGCGGAAGTTCCTGCTCTTCCCGCTGACCAACGCGGCGAACTTCACCGTCACCACCGTCGGCGTCTACGTCCTGGTCGACCTGGCCGGCGTCGACAGCCGGTGGGCGCCGCTGCTCGCCGCCGCGGCCGCGATCCCCGTCACCTTCGTCCTCTCCCGGACGATCATGCTGGGACCCGACACCACCCGAACACGTGAGTCGTTGACCGATTCGACCGAGACAGTCGCCGCCAAGTAGTGGCCCGGGCCACGACGACTGCCTACCATCGATCACCGCACGGTCGTCCCACTGACGCACGACCCACGCCGGGAGGCTCCTTTGCACCGCCGCACTGCGCTCTCCGTCTCCGCCGCCGCGCTGCTCGCCGCGGCCCCGCTGCTCACCGCCTGCGGCAACGACGCCCATCCGGGGGCGGCGGCCGTCGTCGGCGGCCAGCGGATCGAGGTCTCCAGCCTCCAGGCCCAGGTCGAGGACGTGCGCACGGCCCAGCAGGCCTCGCCGAACGCCGAGCAGCTGATCCGCGAGACCGGCGACCTCAGCCGCCAGAAGCTGCACGACATGATCTTCGACCGGGTGGCCCGGAAGGTCGGCGAGGACAACGGCGTCACCGTCACCCGCGCCGAGGTCCAGCAGGCCCGCGCCGACTTCGTGCGGCAGAGCGGCGGCGAGCAGCAGATGACGGCCGCGCTGCTCCAGCAGCGCGGGGTGGCACCCGACCAGATCGACGACGTGGCCCGCCGCGCCGTCCTCATGAACAAGATCGCGTCCAAGCTCGGGATCACCAACACCCCCGAGGGCCAGAAGAAGCTGACCGAGGCCTTCAGCCGGGCCTCCAAGGCGCTGGAGATCGACGTGAACCCGCGCTTCGGCACCTGGGACGACGAGAAGATCCAGCTCGGCACGTACACGGCGCCGTGGGTGCGGCAGATCACCAAGCCGGCCGCCGCGGAGGCCGGGGCCTGAGCGGGGGCCGCCCCGCGCGGAGGGGTAGGTTCGAGGGGTGAACGCTGAGAACCCCGGTCGCATCGTCCTGCTCACCGCCAGCCACCGCGTCGCGCCGGGCCTGCTGTCCTGGCCGGCCTGGCAGGCGCTGCACGGGGCGGACCGGGTGCTGTGCCCGGACGCGGACCACCCCCAGCTGCCCTATCTGAAGGAGGCCGGGGTCGCCGTCGAGGTGCTGCGGCCGACCGCCGGGGAACTGGTCGAGGCCTGCGCCGGCGGCCGCACGGTCCTCGTGCTGCCCTCCGGCGAGGGCGACCAGGCCCTCACCGACGGGCTCGCCCGGCTCGCCGGCTCCGGCCGGGTCGCCATGCCCGACCTGGAGCTGCTGCCCGGCTCGTACGACCTGCCCGGCGCCCGGCTGCTCGACCTCGTCCAGGTCATGGACCGGATCCGCCGCGCCTGCCCCTGGTCCTCCCGGCAGACCCACCGCGGCCTCGCGAAGTACGCCGTCGAGGAGGCCTACGAGCTGGTCGAGGCCATCGAGGACGAGGACCGCGAGGCGCTGCGCGAGGAGCTCGGCGACGTGCTGCTCCAGGTGGTGTTCCACGCCCGGATCGCGGAGGAGGACACCGAGGAGCCCTTCTCGGTGGACGACGTGGCCGCGACGATCGTGGCGAAGCTGATCCACCGGCACCCGCACGTCTTCGGCGACGCGACCGCCGAGACCCCGGAGGAGGTCAAGGAGCACTGGCTGCGGATGAAGGCGGCGGAGAAGCGGCGCGACTCGGTCACCGACGGCGTCCCCCTCGGCCAGCCGGGCCTCGCGCTCGCCGCCAAGCTCGCGGGCCGGGTCCGCACCGCCAGGCTCGACGTCCCGCTCCCCACCGGTGAGGGCATCGGTTACGAGCTGCTCGCCCTGGCCGTACGGGCCGAGGCCGCCGGGGTCGACCCGGAGGCGGCCCTGCGCGCGGCCGGGCGTCTCTACCGCGACGCGATCCGCGCGGCGGAGGGCCTGGACGGGGCCTGAGGCCCCGGCGGGTCCCGGTCAGTCCTCGCGCGGGGCGCGGGCGTCCGGGTTGTGCCAGTGCAGCTGCGGGGGCTCGATCAGCCACTCCGCGCGGCTGCCGGGCCGGGTCCGGAAGCGGCCGACGGCCGGCAGCCGGTCGTGGAAGATGCGCACCGGATCGGTGCCCAGCCCGGTCAGCGCCTCCGCGACCTCGTCGAGCAGTCCGGGCGGCCCGGCCAGATAGACGTCGTGGGCGGGCCAGTTCACGGCCGCCCGCAGGGCCTGCACCAGCCGCTCGGTGGCCTGGTCGCGGGGGCGGCCGGGGGCCGCGGTGATGTAGGTGGCGCGCAGCCCGGGGATCAGCCCGCACAGGCGTTCCGCCTCGGCCCGCCCGTACAGGTACTCCTTGGCCCGGGCGACCACGAACAGGCGCCCCTCCAGCTCGGGTTCGTCCCGCGCGGCCTCTTCGAGCAGGGCCCGCACCGGCGCCCAGCCGGTGCCGCCGGCTATGTAGGTGCGGGGCTTGCCCGGCGGGGTGCGGGCGGTCAGCGCGCCGCCCGGTGCGCTCAGCCGGACCGTCTCGCCGACCCGCAGCCGCTCGGTCAGGGCGGTGCTCATCAGCCCGCCCCGGATCCGGCTCACGTGCAGGTCGAGCGTGCCGTCCGGGCGGGGCGCGTTCGCGAGCGAGTAGGTGCGCCAGACCCGCGGCAGATGCAGGGTGCTGAGGCTCACGTACTGCCCGGGGAGGTACGGATAGGGGCGGCGCGGGCGCAGGGTGAGCAGCGTCAGGTCCGCCCCGTACCGCTCGTGGCGCACCACGTCCGCGTCCCACCAGGCCGGCTCGCCGCCCGCCGCGGACTCCTCGGCGCCGGCCTGCATGAGGTCGGCCACCCGCCCGTACGCCTCGGTCCAGGCCTTCTCGGCCTCGGGCGTCCAGGCGGCGCCGGCGGCGTGCCCGAAGGCGGCCAGCAGGCTGGCGCCGACCTGGGCGTAGAGCGCGGGCGTGGCCAGGAACTTGCGGTGGTCCCGGCCCAGCTGCCCGAGGTAGTGCGCGAGCCCCGGGTCCTCCAGGTGCGTCACCACATGCGTGAGCGCGGCGAAGAGCCGGTCCCGCTGCGGTGCCAGGTCCTCGGGGAACAGCGCGCGCATGCCCGGGTTGTGCCAGAAGAGGTGCGCGTAGAAGAAGGTGACGGCGTGCTCGGCCCGCCTCTCGACGACCGAGAACACACTTCTGAGCAACTGGGCATCCACGCGGTGAATCTAAGCCACGGAGTGTCACCGCACGGGTGGACTTCGTCATTCTCCGGCGGGACCGGGCCCTGGTGTGTCAGCTTCGGAAGAAGTCCCCGCCGGGTGCTCCGGTCGGGTCGCCGCGCGGCGGGCCGGTTACGGTCGGGGCATGCACCAGCAGTCGTCGACCTCCGCCCCCGAGCTCTTCACCTGGGAGTTCGCCACCGATCCGTACCCGGCGTACGCCTGGCTGCGCGAGCACGCGCCCGTGCACAAGGCGACGCTGCCCAGTGGGGTCGACGCCTGGCTGGTGACCCGGTACGCGGACGCCCGGCAGGCGCTGGCCGACCAGCGGCTGTCGAAGAATCCGGCGCACCACGACGAGCCGGCGCACGCCAAGGGGAAGACGGGGATCCCGGGCGAGCGCAAGGCCGAGCTGATGACGCACCTGCTCAACATCGACCCGCCGGACCACACCCGGCTGCGCCGGCTGGTGTCGAAGGCGTTCACGCCGCGCCGGGTCGCGGAGTTCGCGCCGCGGGTGCAGGAGCTCACCGACCGTCTGATCGACGGCTTCGCGGAGCGGGGGAGCGCCGACCTCATCCACGAGTTCGCCTTCCCGCTGCCCATCTACGCGATCTGCGACCTGCTCGGCGTGCCCGCCGAGGACCAGGACGACTTCCGGGACTGGGCCGGGATGATGATCCGGCACGGCGGCGGGCCGCGCGGCGGGGTGGCGCGCTCGGTCAAGAAGATGCGGGGCTATCTCGCCGAGCTCATCCACAAGAAGAGGGAAGGCCTGCGGCAGGACGGGGCCGACGACCTGATCTCCGGACTGATCAAGGCCTCCGACCACGGCGAGCACCTCACCGAGAACGAGGCCGCCGCCATGGCCTTCATCCTCCTCTTCGCCGGCTTCGAGACCACCGTCAACCTCATCGGCAACGGCGTCTACGCGCTGCTGCGCAACCCCGGGCAGCGGGCCAGGCTCCAGGAGTCGATCGCGGCGGGCGAGACCGGGCTCCTGGAGACCGGGATCGAGGAGCTGCTCCGGTACGACGGGCCGGTGGAGCTCGCGACCTGGCGGTTCGCCACCGAGGCGCTCACCATCGGCGGGCAGGACATCCCGGCCGGCGACCCGGTCCTGGTGGTGCTCGCGGCCGCCGACCGCGATCCGGCGCGCTTCGAGGCGCCGGACACCCTGGATCTGGCGCGCCGTGACAACCAGCACCTCGGGTACGGGCACGGCATCCACTACTGCCTGGGCGCCCCGCTGGCCCGCCTGGAGGGGCAGACGGCGCTGGCGACCCTGCTGACTCGCCTGCCGGACCTGCGACTCGGGGCCGATCCGGCCGAACTCCGGTGGCGCGGCGGGCTCATCATGCGTGGCCTGCGCACGCTTCCGGTCGCGTTCAGCGCTTCCCACAAAACGTCCGCGAACTGACGGGGCGTCAATGCTGTGATCTTCGCGTGATCTGCGCTGCATCGACTTGTGACGTGCGTTCGAATGCCGCTACGTTCACCAGCAGTCTCAGCAGTCACGCGAAAGGCACTCCGCATGCGCTCCGGAAACGGACGTCACCGCAGACCCCGCCAGGCCCCCGCGCTCGTCGTCGCGGCGGGTGTGACCGGCTCGGCCATGGCGCTGCCGTTGCTCGCCACCGGCTCCGCCTCCGCCGCCGACGCGGCGACCTGGGACCGGGTCGCCGAGTGCGAGTCGGGCGGCGCGTGGAGCGCCAACTTCGGCAACGGCCTCTACGGCGGGCTCCAGTTCACCCAGGAGGGGTGGGAGCGGCACGGCGGCCTGGCCTACGCGCCGAGCGCGGACCTGGCGAGCCGGGCCCAGCAGATCGCCGTCGCGGACAAGGCGTTCGCCGCGGGCGACACCCAGTGGGCCACCTGCGCGCCGATCGCCGGCCTGACCCACGACGGCAGGACCCCGAACGTCGACCCGGGCCCGGGCGTCACGCCCGCGGAGCCCACCGGCCCGCTCCCGGAGTCCAACCGCACCGACGGCCTGCCCGGCACCTCGACCGGCACCGCCGCCGGCTCCGGCGGCACCACCACCGCCCCCTCGGCCGGGACGACCGCTCCGGCGACCCCGGCCGCCCCCGCGACGCCCGCCACGCCCTCCACCGGAGCCGGCACCGGCACCCCGTCGGCCCCCGGCTCCACCCCCGGGTCCACGACCGCGCCCGCCACCCCGGCGACCCCCGCGAGCCCGGCCACGCCCGGCCTCCCGGGTCTCCCCGGCACCCCCGGCGCCTCGGATCCGACGACCTCCGCCCCCGCGCCCGGCACGGGCCGGCACCGGGGTGACGCCGCGACAGATGAAACGGACACAACGGGCGGAACAGTCGAGTCCGGACGTCACGCCGCGCCCGCTGACGGGGCGAAGGGTGACGCGACCGGCGGTAACGGGGCGAACGATTCGGGCACCTCGGACAAGGCGGGCGAATACCTCGTCAAGCCGGGTGACAGTCTGTCGGGCATTGCGCAGGAGAACGGCCTGCTCGGTGGCTGGACCGCCCTCTACGACGCCAACAAGGAAACGGTCGGCTCTGACCCCGACCTCATCCTCCCTGGTCAGAGCCTGGAGTTGGGCCCCGAATCGACCGCGCCCGCGAAGTAGTTCAGGGCCATATGTCCGGTTCTGTGCAAGTGAGACATGAGTCTCTCTTCCCGAACTGGCGTGTCACGCCCGCAAACTTTGCTCATCGCACCCCTCACCTGGGCAAACAGGACCTGACGGGGTGCAAGTAGGGGCGATTTTTCCGGGTTGAGGGTCTTTGAACTTCTCCCGGGTCTCTGTCTACGGTCGTCACCGCTCGCCACCGCGGGCCCCGTCGACCGGTACGCCGAATCCTGCCGCCGATCCGATGGGAACAGTCGTCGCGCAAGCGCCGAAGGCAGGAGCGGGGGACCCAAGGTAGGTGCCGTCCCCGGCCGCCCGAGACGGGCGGCCGGCGACCGGCTTGGGGTGAAGCCGCGTGCAAGGACACGCGGCCGGGCAGCTCACTCGCCCGAACCCGACAGCTCACCTCGCAGGCGTCGGTGAGGAGAACTTCCATGCTGCTTTCCGGCAAGGGCAAACACCGTCGTGCCTTCAAGGCCACCCGCGCCGTCGCCCTCGTCGGCGTGGCCGGCGTCGCCGTCGCCGCCCCGCTGATGACCGCGGGCTCCGCCTCGGCCGCCACCGCCTCCGAGTGGGACGCCGTCGCCCAGTGCGAGTCCGGCGGCAACTGGTCCATCAACACCGGCAACGGCTTCTACGGCGGCCTGCAGTTCACCAACTCCACCTGGGCCGCCTTCGGTGGCACCGCCTACGCCCCGCGCGCCGACCTCGCCTCGAAGGCGCAGCAGATCGCCGTCGCCGAGAAGGTCCTCGCGGGCCAGGGCAAGGGCGCCTGGCCGAGCTGTGGCGTGGGCCTCTCCAGCGCCTCGTACGACGGCGGCTCCGCCTCCTCGGACAGCGGCTCCACCGCCGAGCGCTCCACCGAGCAGCCGACCACCCGCAGCGAGCAGCGCCAGGCCCCGAAGCAGGCCGCCCCGAAGCAGGCCGCTCCGAAGAGCACCAAGAAGAGCGCGCAGAAGACCGTCACCACCCCGACCGGCAAGAAGGTCAAGAAGGGCGACGGCGAGTACAAGGTCGTCCCCGGCGACACCCTCAGCAAGATCGCCCAGGCGCACGGTGTCAAGGGCGGCTGGGCGAAGCTCTTCGAGCTGAACAAGGACGTCGTCCAGGACGCCGACCTGATCTACCCGGGTCAGCAGCTCCACCTGAAGTAGTCCCGGAGCACCCGAGGCAGCGGGGGACGGTCCGGCGGTCGTCCCCTTCCTCCCCCTCCCCGCGGTGACCGACGAGGCCGGCCCGGAGCATCCCGCTCCGGGCCGGTTTCGTACTCCTCGGTAACCGGGGTCTTTCGCCCCCATACGCGTGCCCTTGGGTCCTTTTTCGTCCCAGGGGGCGGGCGCCCGGCTGGCCGGAGCCCCCGAGCCGGTTAGGCTCTTGTCGCAAGGCGAACGAGTCCTTGCCGCATGCGTCACAATCAGCGTCACATCCCAGAAGGAGATGCTCGTGCCGTCCATCGACGTCGTCGTAGCCCGGGAAATCCTGGACTCCCGAGGCAACCCCACGGTCGAGGTCGAGGTCGGCCTCGACGACGGCAGCACCGGCCGTGCTGCCGTTCCGTCCGGTGCCTCCACCGGTGCGTTCGAGGCCCTCGAGCTCCGCGACGGTGACCCCAACCGCTACCAGGGCAAGGGTGTCGAGAAGGCCGTTCTCGCCGTCATCGAGCAGATCGGCCCGGAGCTCGTCGGCTACGACGCCACCGAGCAGCGCCTGATCGACCAGGCGATGTTCGACCTGGACGCCACCCCGGACAAGTCCTCGCTCGGCGCCAACGCCATCCTCGGCGTCTCCCTCGCCGTGGCGCACGCCGCCTCCGAGGCCTCCGACCTGCCGCTCTTCCGCTACCTCGGCGGCCCGAACGCGCACCTGCTGCCCGTTCCGATGATGAACATCCTGAACGGCGGCTCGCACGCCGACTCCAACGTGGACATCCAGGAGTTCATGATCGCGCCGATCGGCGCCGAGTCCTTCTCCGAGGCCCTGCGCTGGGGCACCGAGGTCTACCACACCCTCAAGTCCGTCCTGAAGTCCAAGGGCCTGTCCACCGGCCTCGGCGACGAGGGCGGCTTCGCCCCCAACCTGGGGTCCAACCGCGAGGCCCTCGACCTCATCCTCGAGGCCATCAAGCAGGCCGGCTACGTGCCCGGCAAGGACATCGCGCTCGCGCTCGACTGCGCCGCCTCCGAGTTCTACAAGGACGGCAAGTACGAGTTCGAGGGCAAGGCCCGCTCCGCCGCCGAGATGACCGAGTACTACGAGGAGCTCGTCTCCGCGTACCCGCTCGTCTCCATCGAGGACCCGCTGTTCGAGGACGACTGGGCCGGCTGGAAGGTCATCACCGAGAAGCTCGGCTCCAAGGTCCAGCTCGTCGGCGACGACCTCTTCGTCACCAACCCGGAGCGCCTGGCCCGCGGCATCGAGGAGGGCTCCGCGAACGCCCTCCTGGTCAAGGTCAACCAGATCGGCTCGCTGACCGAGACCCTGGACGCCGTCGAGCTGGCCCAGCGCAACGGCTTCAAGTGCATGATGTCCCACCGCTCCGGCGAGACCGAGGACGTCACCATCGCCGACCTCGCCGTCGCCACCAACTGCGGCCAGATCAAGACCGGCGCCCCGGCCCGCTCCGAGCGCGTCGCCAAGTACAACCAGCTGCTGCGCATCGAGGAGATCCTCGACGACGCCGCCGTCTACGCCGGCCGCAGCGCCTTCCCGCGCTTCAAGGGCTGACATCCGGCGCTGACATCCAGCGCTGACACCGGCGCCGTGAGGCACCTCCGGACGTCCCCGCACTCGGTCCCGTACCGTGTGCGGGGACGCACGTTTGATCAGGTGACCAGGGGAGGCACGGGACATGGCAGTGAAGAACCGGGACCGGTTCTCGACCGCGACCCGGATCAGGCTGCTCGGCGAGCAGACCGCCGCCCGCGTCTACCGCTCCCAGACCCGCCGCCAGGCCCGCCGCTCCCGGCTCACCGGCCGCGCGGCCTTCCTGGCCCTCGTGGTCTGCTCGCTCGTGGTGGCGCTCGCCTACCCGATGCGGCAGTACGTCTCCCAGCAGGGCGAGATCGCCGACCAGAAGCGCAAGGCCGCCGAGGCGGCGAAACGGGTCGAGGAGCTGCGGGACGAGAAGGCCCGCCTCCAGGACCCGGCCTATGTGCGCCGGCTGGCCCGCGAGCACCTGCACTACGTGATGCCCGGCGAGACCGGCTTCACCGTGAACGACCCCGACGCGGAGCACCGGCCCCGCACCGACCAGGACGCGGCGGACGACCGCCCCTGGTACGACAACCTGTGGGACGGCGTCGACGACGCCGACCGCCGCTAACCAACCCAGGATCCCAGATGGAAACGCCCCCTCCGCAGACCGAACGCACCGAGCCCACCGACGCGGACGTCGCCGCGTTCGAGGCCCAGCTCGGCCGGCCGCCGCGCGGCCTGCGCGCGATCGCGCACCGCTGCCCGTGCGGCAACCCCGACGTCGTCGAGACCGCGCCGCGGCTGCCCGACGGCACGCCGTTCCCGACGACGTACTACCTGACCTGCCCGCGCGCCGCCTCCGCCATCGGCACCCTGGAGGCCAACGGGGTCATGAAGGAGATGCAGGCCCGGCTCGCCACCGACCCGGAGCTGGCCGCCGCCTACCGCGCCGCGCACGAGGACTACATCGCGCGCCGCGACGCCATCGAGGTCCTGGAGGGCTTCCCCTCCGCCGGCGGCATGCCCGACCGGGTCAAGTGCCTGCACGTGCTCGTCGGGCACTCGCTGGCCGCAGGCCCCGGGGTGAACCCGTTCGGCGACGAGGCCCTCGCGATGCTGCCCGAGTGGTGGGCCAAGGGCCCCTGCGTGACGCCGTGCACCGACGAGAAGGAGTCCGCCGAGTGACCCGGGTCGCCGGAATCGACTGCGGCACCAACTCCATCCGCCTGCTCGTCGCCGACCTCCACCCGGAGACCGGCGAACTGATCGAGCTGGACCGGCGGATGACGATCGTCCGGCTCGGCCAGGGCGTCGACCGGACCGGCCGGCTCGCGCCCGAGGCCCTGGAGCGGACCTTCGCCGCCTGCCGCGCGTACGCCGAGGTGATCAGGGAGCACGGGGTCGGCCCCGAGCGGCTGCGCTTCGTCGCCACCTCCGCCTCCCGCGACGCCGAGAACCGCGAGGACTTCGTCAAGGGCGTCGTGGAGATCCTGGGCGTCGAGCCCGAGGTGATCACCGGCGACCAGGAGGCCGAGTTCTCCTTCACCGGCGCCACCGGCGAGCTGCACGGCGACGACCGGCGCCTGGTGGTCGACATCGGCGGCGGCTCGACCGAGTTCGTGGTCGGCAACCGGCACGTCGAGGCCGCCCGCTCCGTCGACATCGGCTGCGTCCGGCTCACCGAGCGGCACGTGCGGCACGACCCGCCGGCCGCCGAGGAGGTCGCCGCGATCCGCGCCGACGTGCGCGCCGCCCTCGACCTGGCCGCCGAGACGGTGCCGATCACCGCGGCCGAGACCCTGGTCGGCCTGGCCGGCTCGGTCACCACCGTCGCCGCCATCGCCCTCGGCCTGCCGGAGTACGACTCCGAGCGCGTCCACCACTCCCGGATCACCCGCGCCCAGGTCGACGAGGTGGTGGCCCGGCTGCTCGGCTCCACCCACGACGAGCGCGCCGCGATCCCGGTCGTCCACCCCGGGCGGGTCGACGTGATCGTCGCCGGCGCCCTGGTGCTCCAGGAGGTCATGGAGCGCACCGGCGCCGCCGAGGTCGTGGTGAGCGAGCACGACATCCTCGATGGGATCGCGCTATCCGTCGCATAGCGCGCGGCTATGAGCCCCGCTGAGAGGCCTGCCAGGGGTGCTCCGGGGGTCCTTCGGGGCCCCGGAAGCACCCCTTCTGGGCGCCTCGGCGAAAAGGTTCGTGAAGTTCTTCACAAGGAAAAGGGCCCCGGAGGAGCCTTCCGAGGGCCTTTGGTCCCTCCGAGGGGCTCCGCAGGGCCCTTTCGCAGGCGCGGAGGCCACTTCGCTCGTTGTTTCCATCGTGTGAACGCGCCCGCCGGTTCAGCGTTAAGGAAGGCTCTCCGGTCCAGTTCACAAGGGGTGAACAACGTTCGTCCCCGCACAGTGGTTCCTTTGCTGGACCATGACCTGGGTCACGTGGGCGGCGGAGTGTAGCAGAGGTGTCCCGGAACCTTGTGAAGGGGCGCACGAGCCACCCCTTCCAGCGGGGTGGATACTCGGATGCATGAGCACCACGGAGCGTCCCAGGATCCTCGTAGTAGGCGGCGGGTACGTAGGCCTGTACGCAGCTCGGCGCATCCTCAAGAAGATGCGCTACGGCGAGGCGACCGTCACGGTCGTCGACCCGCGGTCGTACATGACCTACCAGCCCTTCCTCCCCGAAGCCGCCGCCGGCAGCATCTCCCCGCGTCACGTCGTCGTCCCGCTGCGACGCGTCGTGCGCGGAGCTGAGGTGCTCACCGGCCGGGTCACCACCATCGACCAGGACCGCAAGGTCGCCACGATCGCGCCGCTCGTCGGCGAGGCGTACGAGCTGCCTTTCGACTACCTGGTCATCGCGATGGGTGCCGTCTCCCGCACCTTCCCGATCCCCGGTCTCGCCGAGCAGGGCATCGGCATGAAGGGCATCGAGGAGGCCATCGGCCTGCGCAACCACGTCCTCGAGCAGCTCGACAAGGCCGACTCGACGACCGACGAGGAGGTCCGCCGCAAGGCGCTGACCTTCGTCTTCGTGGGCGGCGGCTTCGCCGGCGCGGAGACCATCGGCGAGGTCGAGGACATGGCCCGCGACGCGGCGAAGTACTACCAGAACGTGAAGCGCGAGGACATGCGCTTCATCCTGGTCGACGCCGCCGACAAGATCCTTCCCGAGGTCGGCCCGAAGCTCGGCCAGTACGGCAAGGAGCACCTCGAGGGCCGTGGCATCGAGATCTACCTCCAGACCTCGATGGACTCCTGCGTCGACGGCCACGTCGTGCTGAAGAACGGCCTCGAGGTCGACTCCAACACGATCGTGTGGACCGCCGGCGTGAAGCCGAACCCGGCGCTCGCCCGTTTCGGTCTGCCGCTCGGCCCCCGCGGCCACGTGGACTGCAACGAGAAGCTCCAGGTCAACGGTCTGGACTACGTCTGGGCCGCGGGCGACAACGCCCAGGTCCCGGACCTGGCCTCGATCAAGGCCGGCGTCCCGCGCGAGCGCGCCTGGTGCCCGCCGAACGCCCAGCACGCCCTGCGCCAGGCCAAGGTCCTCGGCGACAACGTCGTGGCCGGCATGCGCGGCTTCCCGCAGAAGGAGTACGAGCACTCCAACAAGGGTGCCGTCGCGGGTCTCGGCCTCCACAAGGGCGTCGCGATGATCGTCATGGGCAAGATGAAGATCAAGCTCAAGGGCCGGCTCGCCTGGTACATGCACCGTGGCTACCACGGCATGGCCATGCCGACCTGGAACCGCAAGATCCGCGTCTTCGCCGACTGGACCCTCGGCATGTTCCTCAAGCGCGAGGTCGTCTCCCTGGGCGCCATGGAGACCCCCCGCGAGGAGTTCTACGAGGCGGCCAAGCCCGCCCCGGCGCCGGCCGCCCCGGCGCAGGAGAAGGCCAAGGCCTCCTGACCCCGCAGGACCAGCAGTACCCGTAGGACCGGCAGGACCGGTCGTACACGCAAGGCCGTAAAAGGGCCGTCCGCCATCCGTGGTGCGGACGGCCCTTCGCGTGTTTTTCCCGCTGTTTACGCACGCGGCGGGATGGCTTCGCCCACGGACGGTGTTCCCATGGTGACAAGCATTTCTGGGGCACGAGATCACGGAGGTGTTGCACCATGGCCGACGCCGCGTCGCGGCTGACCGCCCTTGCCGAGGACGTCCTGGGAGTGAAGCTCCCGGTGCGCCTGCGGGCCTGGGACGGCAGCGAGGCCGGTCCTGCGGACGGCCCCGTACTGATCGTGCGCGAGCGCCGCGCCCTGCGGCGGCTGCTGTGGAAGCCGGGGGAGCTGGGGCTCGCCCGGGCCTGGGTGGCCGGCGAGATCGACGTCGAGGGCGACCTCTACGAGGTCCTGGACCGGCTGGCGGGCCTCCTCTGGGAGCGCGGCGAGCAGACCCGCGGCGCCCTGGAGACCGTGCGTGACCCGAGGGTCAGGGCGGCCGCGAAGGAGCTGCTCAAGCTGGCCGGCCCGTTCCCGCCGCCGAAGCCGCCCGCGGAGGAGATGCGCGGCCGCAGCGGCGTCCGGCACAGCAAGCGCCGGGACAAGCAGGCGATCAGTCACCACTACGACGTGGGCAACGAGTTCTACGAGCTGGTGCTCGGCCCGTCGATGGTCTACTCGTGCGCCTACTGGACCGAGGACGGCACCCTGGAGGACGCCCAGCGCGACAAGCTGGACCTGATCGCCCGCAAGCTGGCCCTCAAGGAGGGCGACCGGCTGCTCGACGTCGGCTGCGGCTGGGGCTCGATGGCGATCCACGCGGCCCGGGAGTACGGGGCGCGGGTCGTCGGCATCACCCTCTCCCGCGAGCAGGCGGCCTACGCCCGCAAGCGGATCGCCGAGGAGGGCCTGACCGACCGCATCGAGATCCGGGTCCAGGACTACCGGGACGTCACCGACGGCCCCTTCGACGCGATCTCCTCCATCGGCATGGCCGAGCACGTCGGCTCCGTGCGGTACCGGGAGTACGCGGACATCCTGCACCGGCTCCTGAAGCCCGGCGGCCGGCTGCTCAACCACCAGATCGCGCGGCGCCCGGAGCCCGACGAGGAGGCGTACCAGGTGGACGCCTTCATCGACGCCTACGTCTTCCCGGACGGCGAACTGGCCCCGATGGGACGCACCCTGACGACCCTTGAGGACGCCGGCTTCGAGGTGCGGGACGTCGAGGCGATCCGCGAGCACTACGCCCTGACGCTGCGCCGCTGGGTGGCCAATCTGGAGGAGCACTGGGACCGGGCGGTCCGGCTGACCTCGCCGGCCCGGGCCCGCATCTGGCGCCTGTACATGGCGGCCTCGGCGGTCTCCTTCGAGCGCAACCGGATCGGCGTCAACCAGTTCCTGGCGGTGAAGACCCCGGCCGCGGGCACGAGCGGGCTGCCGCTGCGCACCCGGGAGTGGACGGAGTAGCCGCCGCCCGGTGCGTACGGCGAAGGGCCGGACCCCCGTGCGGGAGCCCGGCCCTTCGCCGTACGCGGGCGGCTACTCGGCCTTGATCGCGGCCAGCATGTTCAGCTTCGCCGCGCTGCGCGCCGGCCACAGCGAGGCGAGCACGCCGACCAGTCCGGCGAGGAGCAGGAAGATCCCGATCCGGCCCCAGGGCAGCACGAGCGCGTAGTTCGGCAGGCTGTGCTTGAAGGTCTCGCCGATCGCCCAGCCGAGGAACGCGCCGAGGCCGATGCCGACGACCGCGCCGAAGACCGAGATGACCACGGCCTCCAGGCGGACCATCCGCTTCACCCGGCGCCGGTCGAGACCGATCGCCCGCAGCATGCCGATCTCCTGCTGCCGCTCGAAGACGGACATCGCGAGGGTGTTGACGACGCCGAGCACCGCGATGATCAGCGCCATGGCGAGCAGGCCGTACATGATGTTGAGCATCATGTTGATGACACCGCCGAACTGGTCGCGGATGTCCTTCTGGTCCATCACCGTCATGGCCGGGTTGTCGCCGAGCGACTTCATCACGGCCTTCTCGGCCGCGTCCGACGCCCCGCCGTCCATCTTCACGAAGATCTGCGGGATGTACGGCTTGGGGTCGTGCGCGTCGAGGAGCTTGCTGTCCAGCATCAGCGGCGAGACGAACTCGCTGGCCTCGTAGACCGCGCCGACCGTCAGCGAGCCCTTCTTCTTGTCGGAGTACTCGACGGGCAGCGTCGAGCCGACCTTCCAGCCCTGCTTGTCGGCGGTCTTGTCGTCGACCGCGACCCGGCCGTCGGCGAGGGTGCCGAGGGAGCCGCCCACGACCTTGAGGTTGAGGACCTTCTCGATGTCGCCGGGGGTGACGCCGGAGACGGACTTGAAGGTGCCCTTCACCTCGATCCAGCCGGCCTGCTGCGGGGAGACGGCGGTGGCGCCCGGGGTCTTGCGCACGGCGTCCAGCGCGGCCCGGTTGAGGCCGTCGCCGCTCGCCATGGTGATCATGTAGTCGGCCTTGATCTGGTCGGTCGTCATCCGGTCGACGGCCGAGCCGACCGTGGCGCCGAGCACCGAGAGGCCGGTGACCAGGGTGAGGCCGATGGCGAGCGCGGAGGCGGTGGCGCCGGTGCGGCGCGGGTTGCGGACCGCGTTCTGGCCGGCCAGCGCACCGGCCACGCCGAAGGGCTTGAGGACCGGGCGGGCCAGCGCGATCACCGGGCGGGACAGCAGCGGGATCAGCACGATCACGCCGACGAGGGCGAGGAAGGCGCCGATCGCGATCAGCATCCGGCCGTCGTCGCCGCCCTTGGCGGCACCGCCGGCGATGCCGGCCGCGCCGAGCGCGGTGATGATCGCGCCGATGGTGTTGCGCACGACCAGGGACTTGGTGGTGGCGACCGCGTGGACGCTGCTCATCGCGGCGACCGGCGGGATCTTCGCGGCGCGGCGGCCCGGCAGCCAGGCGGCCAGCATGGTGACGAGGACGCCGACGGCGAGCGCGGAGACCAGCGGGGTGGCGCCGACCACGAGGTCGCCGGCGGGGACCTTGAGGCCGAAGGCGTTCATGCCGGAGCGCAGCCCGGCGGCGAGCCCGATGCCGAGCACGAAGCCGACGGCCGAGGCGACCAGGCCGACGAGTCCGGCCTCGGCGAGCACGGAGCGGGTGATCTGCCGGCGCGAGGCGCCGACGGCGCGCATCAGGGCGAGCTCCTTGGTGCGCTGGGCGACCAGCATGGTGAAGGTGTTGGAGATCAGGAAGACGCCGACGAAGAGCGCGATGGCGGCGAAGCCGAGCAGCATCTGGTTGAGCGCGCCGAGCCCGGCCTCGATGTCCTTGGCCTGCTCGTCGGCCAGCTCCTTGCCGGTCCGGGCGTCGGCCTGGTCGCCCACGAGCGGCTTCACCGCGGCGAGGATCCGGTCCGCGTCGGCACCCGGCCGGGCGCTGACGTTGATGTCGGAGAAGAAGCCGGGCCGCAGGTAGAGCTTCTGGGCGACGTCGGTGTCGAAGAGGACGAGGCTGCCGCCCGCGTTGACGGCGCCGTCCTCGGTGGTGAAGACGCCGGCGAGGGTGTAGGTCTCGACGGGGCCGTTGGTGGCCACCCGGACCTGGTCGCCGACCTGGTAGCCGCCCTTGTCGGCGGTGTCCTTGTCGAGCGCGATCTCGTCGTCCCGCACCGGGCCCTGGCCGGCGGTGAAGGCGTACGCGGAGTCCTTGCCGCCCTTGCCGGGGGCGAAGTTGGTGCCCTTGTTGGACCAGCCGGCGCCGATCAGCTTGCCGTTCCTGTCCGGCACGCCGGCGAAGCCGCTCACGCGGCCGGTGGCGTCGGCGACGCCGTCGAGGGCGGCGATCTTCTGCCGGGTGCGCTCGGACAGGCCGGGGGTGGCCCCGGGGTCCTGCTGGTTCGGCGCGGTGGAGACGGCGACGGCGATGTCGTCATAGCTCTTGGCGGACTGGTTGCGGAAGGCCTGGGAGAGGGTGTCGGTGAAGACCAGGGTGCCGGAGACGAAGGCGACGCCGAGCATGACCGCGAGCACGGTCATCAGCAGCCTGGCCTTGTGCGCGAGCACGTTGCGCAGGGCGGTACGGAACATGGGAGGAGTCCTGGAAGGAGGGTGGGACGGGAAGGGGGACCGGGCGGCGGGGCGGGGCCCCGCGGCTCAGCTGGTGCGGCCCTTCGCGTCGAAGGCCTTCATGCGGTCGAGCACGCCGTCCGCCGTGGGGTGCAGCATCTCGTCGACGATCCGGCCGTCGGCCAGGAAGATCACGCGGTCGGCGTAGGAGGCGGCGACCGGGTCGTGGGTCACCATCACCACGGTCTGGCCGAGCTCGCGCACCGAGTTGCGCAGGAAGCCGAGGACCTCGGCGCCGGAGCGCGAGTCGAGGTTTCCGGTCGGCTCGTCGCCGAAGATGATCTCGGGCTTGGAGGCGAGCGCGCGGGCCACGGCCACGCGCTGCTGCTGGCCGCCGGAGAGCTGGCTGGGGCGGTGGGAGAGCCGGCCGGACAGCCCGATCATGTCGATGACCTGCTGCACCCACTGCTTGTCGGGCTTGCGGCCGGCGATGTCCATCGGCAGCGTGATGTTCTCCAGGGCGGTGAGCGTCGGCAGCAGGTTGAAGGCCTGGAAGATGAAGCCGATCTTGTCCCGGCGGAGCTGGGTGAGCTGCTTGTCCTTGAGGGTGCCGAGCTCGGTGTCACCGATCCGGACCGAGCCGGAGGAGAAGGAGTCGAGGCCGGCGACGCAGTGCATCAGGGTCGACTTGCCGGAGCCGGAGGGGCCCATGATGGCGGTGAACTCGCCCTGCCCGAAGTCCACGGTGACCCGGTCGAGGGCGACCACCTGGGTCTCGCCCGATCCGTAGACCTTGCTGAGGTCGGTGGCGCGGGCGGCCACCGCGGTCGAGCGGTGCACGGTGGGGGTGGTGGTCACGAGGGCGACTCCTGTCACTGCGACGATGCGGGAACCACTCCATCGTGTCGTTCGTTCCGGACGCCGACGTCCGTCCACGTGCCCGTTCGGGGGGCCCTCTGGAGTCGGACCGCGGGGGCGCCCCGTCATCCTGAGGTATGACGGCCACCCCGAGACGCCGGGGCGGTGCGGGAGGTGACGGAGTCGGTCCGCGCGCTGCGGCGAGTTTTCGTCATTCCGCCCCCGGCGTCTTTGCCGACGCGACCCTGGTCACACTTCGTCACCTGGGCCGCCACCAGCGCTGACGCACCCTCAGGTGTCAATAAAATAAGACAACATCGGGACATCGTTCGACTGATCGGGCGATGCGTCCCGATAGGCTCCTGTGCCAACGCGGAGCTTCGCGCACGCCCGGATGGTGGAATGCAGACACGGCGAGCTTAAACCTCGCTGGCCTTCGGGCCGTACCGGTTCGAATCCGGTTCCGGGCACCAGCCTCCATATAGCCTCCCACCTGCGAAGATGGCGGGTTCCCGCCTGCGTTCCCTCTGGCGCGTGGGAACACCTTGGGAACACCATGGTCGCTATGGCGAGCGTGCACCCGCGGGAGAACCGCAACGGAGAGATCACCAGCTACCAGGTGAAGTGGCGACAGCCGGGCCCCGACGGCAAGCCGACGTGGCAAACCGAGAAGTTCGATGGCGACGACGAGGGCCTGGACGCGGCCGACCTCTTTAAGCAGGCCGTCGACGAGGCCGGCCAGCGGTGGCCCCCCGGATGGGTGAAGGGCCAGGGGTACATCGACCCCGCCGCCGAAGAGCCGGACGACGCCCGATACCGCTTTGAGGTCTACGCGCTTGAGTCGGTGCGGAACCGGACCGGTGTCGAGGAGTACTACCGCGACGCGATCGAGAAAGAGCTGCGCACGTACCTCCTGCCGACGTTCGCCCACTGCGACGTCCGGTCCACCGAGCACTTCTCGAAGCGGACCGTGCAGCAGTGGGTCAACCGGATGGCCGAGACGAAGGTCTGGCGCGGCTCCCAGCACAAGTTCATGAGCCCCAAGACGCTCAGGAACCTGCACGGCCTGCTCTCGTCGATTCTGAAGGAGGCCACGCAGGAGGAGCCGCCCCTGCGGCTGCGGAACCCGTGCGAGCTCGTGACGCTCCCGCGCATCGACGATGG
Source organism: Streptomyces sp. NPDC053541 (assembly GCF_044544705.1). Classification (NCBI taxonomy): domain Bacteria; kingdom Bacillati; phylum Actinomycetota; class Actinomycetes; order Kitasatosporales; family Streptomycetaceae; genus Streptomyces; species Streptomyces sp. NPDC053541. The sequence goes on along the minus strand of NZ_JBITXM010000013.1, from coordinate 70,295 downwards.
CGGCGTGGAGGACGACGGCAGCGACGAGGACATGTGCTTCCTGGAGCCGCACGAGGTCCAGGCGATCGTCGACGCGCTCGACAGGCCCGAGGACAAGAAGCTCGTGCGCCGGAAGTACGCGACCGGCCTGCGGTGGAGCGAGCTGACCGCGCTGGCCAAGCGGCAGATCCTCCGGGACCCGAAGGACGGCAAGCCCAAGATCCGCGTCACCCGGGCGTGGAAGCGACGCTCGAAGGCGAAGGGCGGCGGCTACTACCTCGGCACGCCGAAGTCGAAGCGGTCGCGCCGCACCATCAGGCTCGACGAGGTGACTTACCAGGAGCTCCTGGACGACGGCCTGGAATCCCTCAAGGCCGAGAACCTCGTCCACCACAACGGCAAGGGCGAGCGGCTCCCGTACAGCACGGTCTACGACCGATGGCTGGTTGCCGTCGAGAAGGCCCACGCGGCCGGCGCGCTGCCGCTCGACAAGCACCCGACGCTGCACGACCTGCGGCACTCCCACGCGGCAGCACTGCTGTCCGCCGGCCGGAGCCTGACGTACGTGCAGCGCCGCCTCGGGCACGAGTCGATCACGACGACCTCGGACCGCTACGGGCACTTGCTGCCGGAAGCCGACGACGACGCCATGGAGACCATCGTGAAGACGCTCGGCGGCCCGCCGGCCCCGAGCGACTCCGACGTCGAGGAGGTGCCGTACGAGCTCTCCGAGCGGGCCGCTGCGGGCAGCGCTCGCCGGGTGTACGTCGTGCACTTCGGCGCGCACAAGGAGGGCTTCTGGGACCTGGACGACGCCCAGGCCGTCTCGCGGCAGTGGGAGCTCGATAAGGGCGAGGCCGCACTCGTCGAGGTGTGGTCGGCGGACTGGTGGCAGCGCACCGTGGGCGGCGGCCTCAACGGCGGACTGAACAAGGTCCGCCACCAGGTGCCGGAGCGCCTCCAGGTCTGGCACGTCGGCCCGGCGCTGTACTCCGCAGACGGCACCGAGCATGTGGTGTGCCCCGACGATCACGAGCCTCGCGCGTCGTGGGTGTGGGAATGGGAGGAGCGCTTCACCGAGGAGCCGTTCGTACGGCGTGCGGAGTGGCGCCCCAGCGGCGAGACCGAGGCGGAGGCCTGGGGCCTGTCCCGCAGCGCGGTGGTGGCCGCGTACGAGCAGGCCCGCGCCGATGCCCTGCGGGTGTGCGGCCTCAACCCGGCCTTGAAGACCGGGGAGCCCGAAGGCGGGCGGGAGTCGATCCGCTGACTGTCCCCCGCGGACGAGGAACGACAATGCCCCTGCGGCCTGGCCGACTACAGCGGCCTCGGCGGCAGGGGCATCGTCATTCAGGCCTACGCCCAGACGAGCCACGACCCGTACGTCGCAACGAGAGCACCGATGAGGGCACCGAGGTACGCGCCGACCCCGGCGAGCCGCCGGGGCGGCCGGGGCTCCGCAGGCGCCTCCGTCTCCGCGGCTGCGCCGCCGAGGATCCCCTCGATCCGCGCAACTGCGACCTCGGCGCGGAGGTCGTCCACCTGCCGCTGGAGAGAGCGACCCGCGAGGACGAGGGAGACGACGCCGATGGCGATGATGCCCAGCACAACGGCTCTTACAAGATCGAACACGACGTACATTTCACCCATCCCCGGCTACCCATATCCGGTCTCAACGAGTGCCCCCCGTGCGCTGGTGCGCGTGGGCCTGAAACAGTCGCTCGCCCGCCATGTGGGGAGTGGCGGGCGAGGCTCCCGCGGCGGCTGTGGCTTAGCCCCAGCCGGAGTCGCCGGCCACGGTCGCCGGGGGCTCCGGGGTCGGCGACGGGGCAGGGGCTCCCCAGCCGGAGTCGTTGGCGGTGACGGGCGCAGGGGCTCCCCAGCCGGAGTCGTCCGCGCTGGACGCCGTGGCGGCGCCGATCACACCAGCGCTGGCGAGCAGGAGCGTGGCGGTCGCTCGGGCGATCTTCTCTCGCATGGTCCCTCCCAGGATCAACCAGAAATCGAACGCGTGTGCGCGTTTGTATGGCTGTACGTACTGTGGCATGTGCGTAGCGCATGTGCCAGATCTTCCGGGTGATGGAAACCGGGATGATGGAAACCCCTCACGGCGAAGGAGAGCGGTATGTTTTCGGAGCGCGATCGACCCGAGGCCGCCTCGGGGCCTGACCTGCGGGCTTACGAGGCCGTGGCCACCGGAGCGGAACCCGAGGCGGACGCGGTGCGGCGCCTCGTCGAGCTGGGGCTCGTCGAGCCCGGGGCCGACGGCGCGCACGCAGCGCGCGACCCCCGCGCCGTCGTGCGAGAGCTCATCGAGGCCGTCCGCCAGGACCTCCTTGCCGCCGCCGACCGCATGGCCCAGATCCCCGACATCGGTCTGCTCGCCCAGCTCTACGACGCCAACCGCCTCTATGGCGGCAGCGCCTCCGAGCTCGTCCCCACGAAGCGGCTGATGAACGAACGGATCGGGCGAGTCGTCGGCGACGCGCGTACGGAGCTGCTCACCGTCCAGCCGGCCGACCCGGCCGACCGGGACCCGGAGGTCCAGGCCGGCGGCTTCCAGCGGGACCGGGCGCTCCTGGAGCGCGGAGGGGTCGTCCGCTACCTCTACGCCCCTGCGGCCCTCGGGCACGGGCCGACGGTCGAGGCCGTCGAGGCGCTCATCGAGGCCGGTGGCGAGGTGCGTGTCAGCCCGCGCGAGCACCTGCCCCCGCGCATGGTGCTGGCGGACCGCCACCTCTTCGTAGAGCAGGTCGTGGTGCCTGAGGAGGTGGACGCGGGGTGGCACGTCAAGGATGCCCCGTCGACCGCGTGGGCCCGCGCCGTGTTCGAACGGGCCTGGGTGGCTGCGACACCGTGGGAGCAGGCCCGGAGGCGTATGGAGGGCGCGGTGACCTCGGACCGTCAGCGTGAGATCCTGCGCGGTCTCGCCCGGGGTGACTCGCAGCACCAGGTGGCCACGGCGCTGGGCATGGGCGAGGCCACGGTCGCTCGCGAGCTGCTGAAGCTTCGCCGGGCGCTGGGCTTCAGGTCGCGTGATCAGCTCATGGCCTGGTGGGGCGGGAGCGAGGAGCAGCAGCTGCCGTAGGGCGGGCCGCTTGCGAGCGGCCGGGGGTGACGTGCGCTCATGAAGATCAAAAAATGCTGAATATATTCGGCCGACAAGTGGTCGCACCCGGTCAACCGTGGACCGGGTGCGAGACTTGCCTGACGACGACTCATGGATCAACGAGCGCCAGAGGGCGATAGGGGCCCGGCTCCGAGCCGTTCGGCTCCACCAGAACCTGACCCAGGAGAAGGTGTTCCTCGCGGCCCACGTGGACCGAGCAACGCTCCAGGCCATCGAGGCCGGCCGCGCGAATCCGTCCTTCTCCGTGCTCGCTCGGATCGCGTACGTCCTGGACGTCCCGCTCGCCGAGCTCGTGCAATAGCCCCGGCCGGGGCGCAGGGGAACTGGTTGCCGGCCGGGGCGGTCTCACGCCGCGGCTAGACGGCGGGCTGGCCGCTGCCGGGGCAGGTCTCCGTGCCGGTGCCGCCGCGCTGGTGCATAGCGGTCGGGGATCCGGGCGGCGCGCCGACGCCAGCGCCGCAGACGGGGCAGGAGCCCTCGAGGAGACCGGGGTCGAATCGCATGGATCAGTCCTCCTTGGTGTAGGTGGTGCTGAGGTGGTGCGATGTACTCCCCGGCCGGACGCCGGGGAGGGTCAGAGTTGGCGCACGAACATGCGGGCGCCGTTGTGGAAGGTCACGGTGAACCCGGCCTGGGTGGACGGCTCGGGGCGGGTGGACCAGCGCTCGATCGCGGCGACCTCGGGGCACTCGGCGGCGGCGAGGACCGCAGCGAGCCACGCCTCGGGCCCGTCGGCCGCGGCCGGGTCGCCGAGCGCCGGCGCAGGCGTGCCGGTCACCGGTTCGTCCGCGAACCCGTCGTGCTTCGCCCCGTCCGGCAGCTGACCCATGAACTGCCAGCGGGTCTCTCTCCCGCCGTTCGTGACGGCCAGGCCGAAGGGGTGCGCCGCGTCCCCGGCATCGGCGAGGGTCTGCACGCGGGTCGCCCCGGGTGCGTTCTTGGCGAGGTCGAGGAGGTACTCGGTGAAGCGCTGGGGTCGCATTTGTGATCATTTCCTCTCGTGGCGGCCCGCCCATCCTATGGAGCAACCGGAGGCGGCGCGGGCCCGTCCGATCCCACCGGGAGGGGGTGTGTCCTGCCCGTGGGCGGCTCCGCCGTCACGCCCACGGGCAGGGGCTCATCCGCCCGCGCGACGGCGGCGGGCCATGTCCTGAAGTTGAGCGATCGCCACGAGCGGATCGCCAGCCGGTGCCGCGAGCTCGCCCTGGTGGTCGGCGCAGGCGAACACGTCCGCCCCGTTCCGGACCGCGACGATGACGGTGGGGGCGCCGGCACGGCTGACGAACTTGCCGCAGCGGGCGCACGCGCGCTTACGCACGGGGTCTCTCCTTGAGGGCTTGCTTGTGACAGGGACAGGTGCAGCAGCGGCCGAGGCCCGGCACGACGTCGCCGTAGAGGGTGCGGACCTCGCCCGGCTTGCACCACCGGTGCTCGCCGAACTCGCACGCCGGGAGCACTCCCGCGGCGGACTTGGCCGGGGCGCTCACGGCAGGCTGCCGCGCGGGCCGAGCTCGCGGGCGACGGCGTACCGCAACGCCTGCTCCAGCGCTGCTGCGCTCGTGGCCCATCGGCGGGTGGTAGGCGGGATGCGCCACAGGGGGCCAGCGGTCCGCTGTGGCCCGGGCACGGGGACGTGCATGGTCTCGCTGTAGACCTCGACCGCGGCGGCCTCGGGCAGCGATCGCAGATTGACCGACCGTCCCGGCTCGACGAGCCACAGGAGGCTGCCGCTTCCCGGGTCCTCGATGACGGCGCCGCTGGTCGAGCCGAGGACGCCGAGCGCGGTCAGGCCCAGGTGGCGAGGGGCGCGTACGGCGTCCCACCAGGTGCCGGCGGGGCGCATCGTGATGGTGCGTCCCGCCGGGAGCCAGTCCGTGAGCCGAGAAGTCATGCCGCAAGGATCATGTGACGGAGGGTGGTGCTTCGATCCCAGACCGGTAATCTCACGGTGAGATGCATTTCGATCCCACGATGAATGAGGAGGCGTCACATGGCCCTCGGACCCATCGAGCTAGAGGCGTGGTCGTGGGAGCGCGCCGAGGTCCGACAGGCCCTGCGCGCACGGAACATCGGCGCCGTCTTCCGCTACGTGCAGCAGTACAGCGGCGCCAGCCAGGCCCGGATCGCCTCGGCCGTCGACCTGTCGCAGGGACGCGTCAACGAGATCATCAACGGTCGTCGGGAGGTCAAGGACCTGGAGGTCTACGAGCGGATCGCCGACGGCCTGCGGATGCCCGACGATGCCCGCCACCTTCTCGGCCTTGCTGCCAGCCGAGAGAAGCGTGTCGGCGGGGCCGCATTCGACCTCGCCGCCTTCCCCGAGGTCGTCCGGGTCTACTCCTCCCAGGCCGCCGCCCGCGACGAGATCCGTCAGCACGCAGCCGCGGCCGACGAGCTCGACGTCCTGGCCGTACGAGGCCTCGGGCTCATCGGCCTCAACGACAGCCTGCTGCGCGAGTACTGCCTCCCCCGAGACCAAGGCGGCCGCGGTCTGCGGGTCCGGGTACTGCTCCTCGACCCCGAGTCGCCGGCCACCGCCCGGCGCGCAGCCGAGATCGGCGAATCGACTGAATCGCTCGCCAGCGGGATCCGTCTCGCCGAGGCACGCCTACGTGAACTCGAAGGGGACGTGCAGGTCTACCGGTACCGCCAGCTACCCACTTGGCGGATCATCCGCGTGGGCTCCACCATGTTTCTCGGCGCGTTCGACGCGGGCTGGGAAGGCCACGAGTCGGCGACCTACAAGGTGATGGAGACGCCGCACGGGCCGCTCTTCCGCGGCTTCCGGCGGATGTTCGAGGCGCTCCTCGACGGCGCGGAGCGAACGGTGTGAGAGAGGGGAGAGACCCGTGATCGAGGCGGAGCTGAAGGCCCGCGTGCATGCGCCGGAGGAAGTCCTGCGACGACTCGATGAGCGCGCGAGCGGCGTGCCGGAGGTGTACCGGGACACGTACTACGACGCCCCGGACGGCGGCCTCGACGCCCGAGACGCTGAGCTACGCATCCGTACCGTGCACGGACCCGACGACACCCGCACGGTCCTCACCTACAAGGGCGCCGCAGTCGATGAGGCGTCCGGCTCCAAGCCGGAGGCAGAGACCCGCGTCGAGGACGCCGAGGCCGCCCACGCGATCGTGCGCGGCCTCGGATACGTCCCCCTGATTGCGTTCGAAAAGCGCTGCCGCAACTACACCTTCGAGGCCCGTGGCCGGAAGGTGCTCGCCACCCTCGTCCGGGTTCCCGAGATCGACGGCACGTTTCTTGAGGTCGAGACCCTCGTCGACGACGACCAGGTGCCGGCCGCTCTCGACGACATCCGCGCAGTCCTCGCCGAGCTCGGCATCAGCGAACAGGACCTCACACGGGAGCTCTACACGGACGCCGTACGGGCACGTCGCAGCGCATAGCGAGGAAGGCGAAGATGCCCCCTCCGCCGCAGCGGAGGGGGCATCTTGGGTCAGCGGGCGGCGAGCTCGTAGAGAGTGATCCCGAGCGCGGCCAGGCCGGTCAGCGCGGCGATGGAGGGCAGCGGCCAGCGTCCGCGCTCCAGGGCGTCGAGGCGGGTCTCGTGGTCGGCGAGCTGCTTGTCGGTCTGGTCGCCGCGCTGAACGAGGAGCGCGAGGGAACCGTCGACCCGGGCGAAGCCGGCCTCCATGGAGCCCCGCAGCTTCTCCAGCTCCAGGGCCACGGCGAGCGGCTCCGTCGGCGACGGGGGTGTGGTCACGAGGCCGGGCCCTTCTCGTCGATGAGGCCGAGGCCGATGCGGTCGAGCAGCTGCTCGACCGCGGGCAGGGCCATGACGCGGGCGAGGGCGCCGGCGACGGCGAGCGTTCCGGCGACCCAGGGCAGGGTCTCGGGGATGCCCGCGGCGTCGACGATCGCGGGCAGGGTGACGGCGAGGCCGGCGGCGCCCTGGAGGACGGTGCGGATGGTGCGCTTGGTGGCGGTGCTCATCATGGTGGCTCCGTTCAGCGGGTGGTCTTGGGGACGCGGAGAGCTCGCCAGGAGGCCGGGCCGGGCCAGCCGTCGGCGTCCGTGCCGGAGTAGCCGAGCTTGCGCTGCCAGGCGGCGTAGGACTGGCGGTCGGCCGCGGTCCAGCGCGGGCCCGGGCCGGACCGGTACCGGGAGCAGCCCTCGGCGACCAGGCGCCGGCCCATCGCGGTCACGAGCGGCGAGTTCGGGTGCGCCTTGAAGAAGGCGGCCCCGGGGAACGGCTCGTAGGCCGGCGGCGCGGGCTTCGGCGCCAGGGGCTTGGGCTTGGCCGGGTCCTGGCCGAGGCGCTTCTGCACGCGCTCGCGCACGGCGGGCATGCCCGGCATCCCGGGCCCGGCCGGGTCGCTCTTCCAGTCGGACCACTCGGAGTGCCCGATCACGGACTTCGCGCCCCAGCCGTACGCCCGGCACAGGGCCGCCGAGACGCGCGCGATGGCGTCGAGCTGCTCGGCGGGCCAGGGGTCGGAGCCGTTGCCGAGGTTGATGCACTCGAAGCCGTAGAAGCGGGCGTTGCCGTCGACGGCGCCGGCGCTGCCCTGGTGCTCGCGCGGGACCGGCGGCCGGGCCCCGTAGGTCTCGGAGATGACGGCCTGGAGCACGGACGGGTCGCCGCCGCCGGCGTGGTTGGCGCGCCCGGCGGAGAGCAGGTGCACGGTGCCGTCCTTGGCGATGACGCCGTGACACAGCGGGCCGGGCAGGCCCGAGTAGCCGTCGTTGCAGATCCGGACGGACGAGGTGGTACCGGTGCTCACGGTGTGGTGGATCATCACGCCGTGCACGGGGCCCCAGGCGCCGTGGCCGTTGCGGTTGTGGGTGCGCCAGCCGTCGTGTTCGACGACCTTGACGCCTTCGGCGCGGAGCGCGGCGAGCAGCCGGTCCGCGGACAGTGGTGCGGCCATGAGGGCCTCCAGACATGAGGAGAGCCCCGGGCCAGCGGCGCGGGGCGTGCAGGGGGTGGGGTGGTCAGGAGGTGGCGAAGGACACGCGGGTCATGCCGAGCGTGGCGCTGATCGCGACGGCGCCCGCCGCGGCGTGGTTGAGGTACAGCTCGACGTACTGGGCGGCGGCGGTGAAGATGACGACGCCGCTCAGCGTGCTCGCCATGTTGCCGGTGCTGCCTCGCTGGGTGCCGCATTTCGCGGTCGCGATCGGGGTCGCGGAGCCGTTGGTCCGGAACTCTCCGCGGGCGTCGGCCGTGCCGAGGGTGCCGGGCCAGCCGATGAATCCGTGGAGCAGGAACGTCCCCGCATACGGGGCCACCAGCCGCGTCGGCTGCCCAGCGGACCACATGGACGGGGTGTTCGTCTGGGCGACCGACGCGAACGGGACCGGCGTGTAGGTGTTGGCGCCCACCGGGATTGACGTGGACGGCTGGACGAGCTGGATCGAGGGCGGGATCAGGTCGTTCAGGCCGCCGGCGGTGATGCGCTGCCCGGCGGCCCACGAGGTCTGAGGCATGCGGACGGCTCCCTTCTAGAGTGCAGCGACGGCGGGCTGGGCAACGCGTACCTGTGCACCAGCCACGTGCGACTTGGTGACGCTGTTGCTGCTGCGGACGACGGTGAACGTCTGCGGGCTGCTCGTTCCGGTGATGCCAGTGACGGTCATCTCCTCGCCGCCGATGACGATGCCGAGCGGGAACTCGCCGGGGTCGGTCGTCCACAGCGGCCCGGACGTCACTGCCACGGACAGCGTGGTTGCGGTGCTGTTCACCCCGACCGTGAGTTCCGAGCCGTCGGTGTCCGCCCGGCCGAGCGCCGCGTCGTCGACGACGCCGACGGTCCAGGGGCCAGCCGGGGTGCAGGGGAGGACGGCGTCCCACGTGTACTGGTCGATGACCTCGGACACGCCCTGAACGATGAGGTCGAGCGGCCCGGGCGGCAGCCATGACGGGGGGTTGGTGATCTGGATGCGGTCGCCGACCCTCAGCTTCAGGTAGGCGCTGATCAGGTGGGGGGCCGCGTGCAGCATGAGCCGCACGGTGGGGTAGCGCGACTCGTCCCACGTGCCCATGTGGAGCCGCCACCAGGCAATCGGACCGGTCTGGCCGTCCTCGTACAGGTTGAGGGTGACCTCTTCGTCGTAGAGCCCGACGCCGAGGGGCGGGGCCTGGACGGAGAGCGCACCTTCCTCAAGGACGGCACGGCTGGACGAGCCGCCGGCCCGCGTGACGGTGACGTCGTTGCGGGTCCGCTGGTCGTCCTCCACCGGTTCGAGCGGCGGGCCGACCTCGCCCTCAGCGGTGTAGTCGAGGACCAGGCGCGGGGTCTGGTTGTAGAGGGTGGCGCGGTCGCGGTAGATGAGCCGGCTCGCCGCGCGGTCCTCGTACAGGATCCCGCCGTCGCAGTCGGCCGCCTCCTGGAGAAGGTTGAGCAGGGTGTCGGGGCGCTGCGGACCGAGGCGCTCGGCGTCGAGGGAGAGGTCGCCGTCGTAGGTGACCAGGGAGACGGTGGCCGCTTCCTCGGTGGCCAGGCGCCGCATGCGCGCATCGGCGGCCTCGCCGGTGAAGCCGTGATCCGCGCTGTCGTAGGCCGCGGCAATGACGTTGGCGGTCCAGGCGGTGAGGTGACCGATGCGGATGTCGGGCAGACCGGTGCCGAAGCGGGTGTCGATCTGGGTGGCCTGGCCGACCGTGCCCGCGAACGAGCCGGTGCCGGAGGCGCTGCCGCCGCCGACCTGCGTCCAGCTGGCCTCCCAGTTGACGGTGCCGCCGCTTTGCGTGGCGGTGAACTCCAGGCGGTGCCACCCGACGAAGAGGTCGGCGCCGACAGCGAAGCCGCCGTCCACGATGGTCGCCCCCAGGACGTCGTAGCCGAGGACGCGCGCCACGGTGGTGCTCATGGTGATGCGCCACCGCCGCACGGTCCCGGTGCTTTGCCAGGACAGCATCTCCTGCTCGGCGGCGGGCGGGGTGCCGTCGACGCGGTAGGGCATGCACAGGGCCCAGGTCGTCGACGCGGACGCGGGGATGGTGCCGCGCATGGTGCCGCCGGGCGCGATCACGGGCAGCGGGGCCGACCCGCTGAGGGTGTTGTCCTGGGCGAAGTCCCAGCCGGACACGGCCAAGGGGCTACCGTTCGTGAGCGGGCTGTAGGCCTGGGTGGCGCCGGCCGACTCCTCGCACGGCCAGTACGCCAGCAGCTCGGCGCGGGACGGCAGGCGCCGCCGCAGCGTCGAGGCCAGGGCCTTCTTCCCCTGGCCGAGGCGCCGCAGGATCCCGGCGGCCTCGATCGGCACCCACACGTCCCGGCCGGAGGTATCCCAGCGGGCGGGCCAGGCTGACACGTCGCCGACGAACCGGTACGCGCGGTCAGAGACGCTGGCGCCGTTCGCGACAGTCCAGACCTTGCCCGTGGAGTCCGTGAAACTCGTCGCGCCCGGGGCCTGGGCGGAGAAGGACGGCGCGGCCACGACCGTGCCGTCGATCCCGCTACGGATCTCCGCGCCGTAGATCCGCCGCTCATGGTTGGTGAAGGCCATGACGGCGACGTCGCCCAGCTCGACCGCCGCGGCCGACGCGAAGATCGCGGTGGTGCCGGCCGTGGTGACGGTCTGCCCGACCTGCGTCCAGGGCCCGGCGAGCGTGTCCGCGACGTAGTACGTCAGCGTGTAGCCACCGGACCCGTTGTTGACGTCGAGGGTCGCGCGGACGGCCATGCGCTCGGCGATCGGCGTGAGCACCGGGGAGCGGTGCTCCAAGACGTTCGTGCCGTTTGGTGACCAGGTGAACATCAGCTCGCCCTCGCCGGTCACCATGAACCGCCAGCTGCGGCTTCCTGCGCCGGCGTACTTGCCTGCCAGCTCGTAGCCGATGCCGGCCCCGGACCACAGCCGCGGGGCGACGTCCACGCGCACGTCGATGTCGCCGGTGATGTCGAGGGAGGCGTGGTCCGGGGTGGTGGCCCGGCCGGCGACCCCCTCGGGGACGGAGAGGTACGGCTCCGCGCCGGGAACGGAGACCCGGATCGGGGTGTTGCGGCCGATCAGGCCGTAGTACGGGCTGCGGGGGTTGCGCGGGCTGTACTTGCCCTCGCGGTTGTTGAGCTCCAGGCCGAGCTTGGACGGGTTGGTGCGGACGGCTTCCTCGGACCGGCCGTGCTCGATCCCGATCGGCGAGCGGGTGTAGGAGTCGGCGGTGATGTCCGTCCACACGGTGCCGACCTGGGCCTCCACGCGCACGTCGAGCGGCGTCTGCGGGAACGTCACGCCGCCACCTCCTTACTGCCCGAAGGCGACTTGGACGTTGCCGCGTCCCTCGACGCGCACGATCTTCTGCAGCAGGGTCCGCATGGCGCTGTCGGCGCCGGTCGTCTCCAGGCGGACGACGACCATCCCGCCGCCGCCCATGCCCGCCCGGGCGAGCGGCGCGACCGTGGGGGCCGCCGCGGCCGAGGTGTTGAGCGTGGCCGAGACGGACGGCGCCTGGACGAGGTTGGACATGGTGCGGTCGAGCACGGCGCGGTTGTCCTCGGCGCCCATGGCGACACCGGCGGGGATCCACCGGCCGACCTGGTCGGCCAGCACCTTGGAGGGGCTCGCGATGCCGAGCGCGCGGGCGATCGGGCCGGGGACCATGCGCGCCGCCCAGCCCACGAGGGTGTCGCGCAGCCACGGGCCCATGCCCTGGATGCCGCGCCACAGCCCGCGGACGACGTCGCGGCCCTTCTCGACCAGGAGGCCGCCGAGGTTCCCGAGGGCGCGGCCGATCATGCCGGGCAGGCCGCGCACCCAGTTCACCATCTCTGTGGCTTTGCGGACCGTGCCGTCCTTGATGGACTGCCAGTGCTTGATGATCAGGCCCGGGAGCGTCCAGTTGAGGAAGAAGTTCCAGATCATCTGACCGACAGACTTGATCGCGCCCCACACCATCGGCCAGATCCTCTTGGTGAAGGCGACGATCTTGTCCCAGTTGGCGATGATCAGCGCGACGAGGCCGACCACGATCGCGATCACCCAGCCCACGGGACCCATGGCGATGAGCCACTGCGCGGCCATGGTGATGGCCCAGATCACCGCGCGGCCGGCCATGAGCGCGAACTGGGCCACGGCCGTGGCGCCGGCGCGGACGACGGCGGCGATCCACGTGCCGATCGACACCAGCGCCGAGCCGACCCACGAGGCCGAGGTGACCGCCGCGGACGCGACGGCCCCGGCGGCGATCCGGGCGTAGGTGGCCAGGCCCCACACGAGCATCCGGGCCCACCCGGCGACCGCCGCCATGCTGGCGGAGTTCATGATCGTGGTGGCCACGGTCGCGATCGCGGTGTACGCGGCGTAGACCTTCTGCGCGGCGGCGACCGTGAGCACGATGCCGGCCAGGCCCGCGAGGGCGTAGCCGAGGCCCTTGGTGAAGCCGGTGTGCTCCATGGCGAACTTGCCGACGGCGCCGCCGACCTGGCCGAGCTCGACCATGACGGACCGCTTGAACGACTCCAGGGCGGCCTTGGGGTTGTCGCTCACGGTCTTGGCCATGCGGTCGGCGGCGCCGGTGGCCTTGTCCATCCCGGCTGCCGCGGCGGCGCTCGCCGGGTCGAGGGCGTAGAGCGCGTCGCCCATGATGTTCGCGGGGTCGCCGAACAGCGCGGACGCGGCGTTGAGCCGCACGGTCTCGTTCTTCGTGCCGCGCAGCGCGTCCATGGTCATCTGGAGCGCCTTGGTCGAGCTGTCCCCGCCCTCGCGCATGAGCCGGCCCATGATCTTGCTGTTCAGCCCGATCGACTTGAAGGCCTCGTCCACGGCCTTCCCGCCCTTGAGTGCGGTCTCGCCGAAGATGCCGATGCCGTCGGCGATCTGGTCGGAGTCGCGGGCGCCGGCCTTCATGGCCTGGACGATCAGACCGGTTGCGGTCTGGGCGTCCAGGCCGACCCGGCGAAACTGCGTGCTGTACTCGTTGAACGTCTCCAACAGGTCGCCGGCCTTGTCGGCGGACGAGCCGAGCCCCACCGTCAGGACGTCGAACGCCTCGTTGGCGTCGTCGACGAGGCCGGTGCGGATCATCTGGCCGGCGGCGGCGGTCGCCATGGCGAGGTCCTGGTTGAACGTGTCGGCCAGGGCGAGGGCCTTGGTGGTGACTCCTTCGAGGCCGCCCTCGACTGCCGAGACGTCCCCGATGTTCTGGTAGACGCCCTTGATGGCCTCGTTGACGGTCGCGACGGAGTCGCCCCAGCCGTCCTTGAAGACGTTCGCGGTGACCTGGGCGAGCTCGGCGGCCTCGGCCGGCCCGACACCGAGCTGCGCGGCGAGCTTGGAGCCGGCGGCCTCCAGCTCCATGTTGTCCATGATGCTCACGCCGAGTGCCCCGGCGAACCCGGCGCCGATCCCGATGGCGGCGGTGTTGAAACGCTCGCCCATCGCGGAGAGTTCGCCGCTCGCCTTGTCGCGGGCGACGAGGTTGAAGACCAGGGAGGTGTCCGACACCGGATCACCTCCTTCTCATCTTGGCCTCGGCCTCGTCCTGCGCCTTCTTGTAGGCGTCGAGCCAGTCGAGTGCGGCGTCGGCCTGCTCCGTGGTCATGAGGTCCCACTCCCACGGGCGGATGCCGAGGAGATGGGCGGCGTTGCCGAGTTGGCTCAGTCGGCGATCGGCAGCGGGGCTTTTCCCTCGGCCTCGTCGTCGTAGGCGGTCTCGATCTGCTCGTCGAGGGCGGCGAGCGCGGCGGCCAGCTCGTCGCCGTGCTTGGCCTTCAGCACCGCCTCACGCATCCGCAGCAGCTCCTGGCGGGAGTACTCCAGGCGCAGCTCGTCCCACGCGAAGTCGACGTCCTCGAACCGGATCTTGGCGTGCTCGCGGCGCAGGAACGTGAACAGCAGCGCCCGCCGGCACAGGCTGTTGCCCTCCAGGACGTCGGTGGTGAAGGCGGTGAAGTTCCGGCCGGTGCGGCGCTCGATGTCCTCGCGCTCGACGGACATCAGCTTGCGCGGGTTGTAGGGCCAGCGGGTGGGCTCGTCCTGCCCCTCGGGCTGGTAGATGAGGTACATGGGTGTGCTGCTCCTATCCGATGCGTGAGGCGAGGCGGCGGGCCATGTCCTCCATGGCCCGCTCGACGGCCTCGCGGGCGTTGGGCTCGACGCCCTCCAGGGCGTGGTCGAACCAGTGGCTCTTGCCGTGCTGGGTGACCCAGGAGTCCGGCCGGCCGTAGACGAGGTGGCGCCAGCCCCGCGGGCGGTTGGTGCGCTTGGGCGCGTTGTTGAAGCCGCGGATGTTCTTGGTCTTGAAGGCCTTGATCCTGGCCCCACTCCACCGTCCGCCCAGCTTCACCTCGGGCCGGATCTTGCGGGCGATCGCCGAGCGCAGCGCCGGGGAGGTGCCGGGGGTGGCCGAGGACATGGCCATGATCCCGGACTTGGCGAGGGTGGCCGCGGGCTTGAGGGACTCCCGCATGTTGCGCGCGAGGTCCCGGCGCAGTTCCTTGCCGTCGGCCTCGGCGCGGATCGCGCGGGTGAGCGCGGCCAGGCCCTCGTGGGTCTCGACGCCGAGCTCGAACGGCGGGCCGCCGGCGGCCATCAGGCGGCCATCAGGCGGTGGCGCGCAGGACCGCGCCGGAGGTGGGGAAGCTGACGCCGGAGGTGGCCTCGTCGCCGACGCTGCCCTCGATCGGCTTCCACTCCTTGACCAGGACCGACCCGGTGTACTTGGGGTTGGAGGTGCCGACGGCGGCGCTGGTCGGCCGGACCTCGAACGGCACGACGGTGCCGAGGAGCGGCCACATGATCGAGTCGATGCGGGTGGCGGCGAAGTCCTGGAGGAACTCACACCCGAGCTCGCCGGACTTGAGTCCGCCGAGGACGACCTTCCAGCCGAGGCTGGCGTAGGTGGTGACGTCCTTCTCCTCGACCTCGACCGCGAGCTCGGCCTTGCGGGTGTACTCGGAGAGGTCGGTCCCGGCAAGGCTGAGGTACTCGCTGGTCAGAACCATCATGGGCATGGGGGATCACCTGATTCCCAGGGAGAGAGCGAACAGGAAGCTGGGCCCCGTGCCGGAGACGGTCCAGGTGGCCCGGTAGTAGGTGTCGGTGATGGCCGCGCCCGAGGTACGCAGGATCTGGCCGCCCGGCGCGGACGCGGCAGCGAACGTGAGGCGGCTGGTCGGGGTGGCCATGCCGACCGCGTCGTCCGACTCGATCGCGACGGTGAGCGAGGGCGTGGTCCCGGCCGCGGACAGGACGTGCAGCGCGGCGTACAGCCGGGCGCCGGCAGGAACGGCGCCGAGTTGCAGCGCGGTGCCGGAGCCGGAGGCGGTGCGGGCGGTGCCGGGCGGGTGGGCGATCTGCCCGCGCACCAGCGGCCAGCTGCTCTTGGCAGTCCCGGCCCAGGGGGCGACCTCGCCAACCGCGTCGAGCAGCTTGTAGTCGGCGCGCATCGCGCTGGTGAGGTAGGCGAGCGCGCCGACGGTGGCTTCGCCCGGGCACACGGTCCAGGGGCCGAGGCCGCCGAGCTGGGCCCATGAGGCGTCGTCGACCTTGCTCGGGTCGCCGGCCTCCCACTGTCCCTCGCCGGAGATCTCCGCCGAGCCGATCCCGCCGAGGACCTCCTTCCAGCCCTTCGACCGGTAGTTGGTGACGTCCTTCTCCTCGTGCTCGGCGCCGAGCTCGACCTTGTTGGAGTTGCCGGACAAGTCGGCGCCGACGGCGAACAGGCGGACGTCGGTGAGGATCTGGCTCACGGCGTGGCCCCCTTCCCGAGGATGCGGATCATCAGCTCGGCCCCGACGTACTGCGTCCCCTGGTGCTCGTACCAGCGGTATCCCTGGATGCGGGTGACGTGGAGGTCGTGGGCCAGGCCGCCGAGCGCGTACTCGCCGGGGGCGCCGCGCGCTGCCTCGATCGCCTGCTTGAGCGAGCTGGGGCCGGAGCCTTCGAGGAGTGCGTCGAGGATCTCCTGGGCGGCGCGGTCGTCCGCGCGGCCGACGAGCACGCGGCAGGTGAGGGTCGCCTCGTCGAGCGCGCGGCGCATTGCCCGGTCGAATTGCGCCTCGTACTCGGCGCAGAAGAAGTGCGGCGCGGTGACCGCGTCCGGGACGTAGGCGGTGGTGGTGAGCGCGGCGGTCCCGGCCGGCAGGACGACCGTGCGGGCGGCGTCCGCGATGGCGGCCCGGATGGCGGACATGCGCATGCGGGTGCTCCTCTCTACCCGAAGCCGGGAAGGATGTAGTGCTCGATCAGGGCCCACACGTCCGGGTCACGGCGGGAGAGCCGGACGACGCCCCACTCGGCCGAGCCGGTCACGCCCTCCGGGCTGTCCTTGCGGCGGTAGAGGCGGGCGGCCTGGATGAGGGTGGCCTGCTCGATCTCGTCGGGGACGTCGGGCCAGCCCCACTGGGCGGTGACGCGGACGCGGGTGGAGCTGCTGCCCCAGGACGTCCGGAGCAGGGAGGTGACCGGGCGGCCTCGGGCGAGCGCGTTGTCCGGGGCGGTCTCGTAGTCGGTGACCACCGACCACGCGCCGGCGGCGCCGGTCTCGACGACGAGGCCGGAGGCGGCGCCGATGTCGTCGACGAGCAGCTGCTCGCCGTCCTCGTCGCACATCGTCCGGCCCGCCACCCGGTACACCCGCGCGCTCGCCGTGGCGTCGAGGTAGAAGCGGCGGCCGGTGGCCGTGTCGATGCCCCGGGAGGCGGCGGCGAGCGCGCGGGCGAGCAGGCCGTCGCGGGACGTGTCGTCGGCGGGGACGTTCAGCATCTCCCGCAGGGTGGCCACCGTCGCGTAGTCGGTGGCCACGCTCAGCCCTTGGCCCGGCTGCGGGTCGGGCGCTTCTCGCTGGTGTCCGGCACGGTGGCGGTCTCGACGTCCGGCTCCCCGCCGTCGCCCTCGTCCGGGCCGTCGCCGCCCTCGTCCGGGTCCTCGTCGACGGTGTCCTCGGCGGCCTCGGGTTCGGTCGGCTCGGCGCCGCCGTAGCGGATGAGCTGCTCGGCCTCGTCGTCGGGCAGGTCGATGGTGTCGCCGCGGTCGGGCCACTCGGCTCCGTCGCGGGTGCCGCTGATCTTGACGCGCATACGGACGCGCATGGTGGTGCTCCTTCGGTCAGGTCGGGAAAGCGCGCCGGGCGGGCCCCGGGTGGGGCCCGCCCGGGCCGGTCAGGCGGCGTTGCCGATGAAGTGCTTGATGGCGCCGGTGGTGTCGACCTGGTCGCCGTCGCCGCGCAGGATCGCGCGGTAGGTGATCAGGTCGGTGTTGAAGGCGTAGTCGTCCGAGCGCTCGAAGCGGATGGCTTCGACCTGGCGGACGAAGTAGGTGGAGAAGTCGCCGAACAGGATCGACTTGGCGGCGAGCGCGACGGCGGGCATGTTCGGGTCGGTGTGGACCGGCTTGCCGAGGATCGTGTCGGGGGCGCCCTCCAGGCCCGGGGCCCAGAGGTAGTTGCCGTTGCCGTCCTTGAGCTTGCGGACGGTGCCGACCGTGCCGTCGCGCATCAGCCAGCCGCACGAAGTGGACTTCCGGTACGGGCCGATGACCGAGTAGAAGAGGTCGATGATGTCGTCCCCGGACGGGGCACCAGCGACCGAGGCGGCGCCGGTCTTGCCGAGCGTCGATGCGGTCAGGACACCGTTGGGCTGCGAAGAGCCGGTGCCGGTGACGAGCTCGGCGCCGAACCCGTTGCCCAGCGCGCGGCCGGCCTGCATGGCGAGGTAGCCGATCAGGTCGACGCCCGTGTCGTTGGCGAGCTCGTGGGAGACCTGGAGCAGGAACCCGTACTTGTACGCGTCGAGCGGGACCTGGCCGAACGTCGGCTCGTTCGCGTTGAGGGTGCCGGCCTCGGCCACCCGGCTCGCGCTCACGGAGTGCGCGGTGGTCTTCGGGATCTGCATCTGCTCACCGGTCGCGGTGCGCAGGACCGTAGGCCCAGCGGCCAGGAGACCGGAGGTCTCGATCATGTGCTGGACGAGGCGGTTGTAGAAGCTGATCGGGACCGTGTTCGCGCCAGCGGCCGCCGTGAGCTTGGACAGGGTGCGCTGGTCCAGAGGCAGGGGCTTGGGCGGGAGGATGTCGTAGGAGCGGCTACCGGACGCGCCGGTCAGCCACTCGCGGACGCGCTTGACCTCCTGGTCGGCGGCCGAGCCGCGGGCCTCGGGGCTCGGGGCCTTCTCCAGCAGCTGGCGGAACGCCTCGTCGGCGTCGCGGTTGCGCTGCTCGGCGGCGGCCAGGTCCTTGGCGCGGGCGTCGATGGCGTCGATGTCGCCGTTGATCCGCTGGTAGGTCTGCTCTTCCTCGGCGGTGAGGTCGCGCTTCTCCGCCTCGGCCTTGTCGAGCAGGGCCTTGGCCTGCTCCCACAGACCGGCGCGCTGCTCCTGGAGGCGCTTGATGTACGCGGGCATGTGCCCTCCTTCGGGCATGACGACGACCCCGCCGGCCGGTGGCCGCGAGGTCAGGTGGTGGGTGGTGTGTCGAGGTGGGTGTCGCCCTGCCTCAGAAGGTGCGGCGCTGCTCCAGCTCGGCGCGCCGCTGCCGGATCGCGATGAGCGGGTGGGTGGCGCCCTGCCCGCTCGGCGCGAGGTCGATGGTGACCGGGGGCTTGGGGCCGAGGAACCGGCCGAGCTGGCCGGCCTCAGCCGCGGCCCGGACCTCGGCGAGGTCGGCACCCGCCTTGTCGGCGAGCGAGCGGAGCCCGGTCGAAGTGTCGTGGTAGGCCGGGGTGTTGACCGGGGCGACGTCGACGAGGGCGCCGGACAGCAGCGTGCGCAGCGGGAACCCGTCCTCGGTCTGGCCCCAGTCGTCGGCGAAGGTGCGGAACGCGAAGCTGGACCGGCGGACGTCGCCGCGCTGCACCAGCTCGTAGACGTCCTCGCGCGAGGCCGGGACGTCGACGCTGTAGTCCAGGCCGGTGCCGTCCGTGATCAGCCGCAGGGTGCCGGCCTCGGTGGTGCCGAGCAGCCGGTTGTCGTCGTGGTTGTAGCGGGCCATCACGTCGGGCCAGCCGTCGCCCTCGCTCTTGGCGAAGAAGGCGGGGTCGATGCGCTCGACGAAGCCGCCGAGGTTCTGGCTGAGCCGGTTGAACTTGGCGGCGTAGCCGCCGATCCGGCGGCCGGTGTGTGCCTGGTCGTTGGTGCGGACCTCGACGAGGCCGCGGGTGAATCGGCGTTCGGCGTCGCCCATGGTCATTCCTCCTTGGCCTACTCGCCCGCCGGGAGAGCGGGAGCGGTGCGGGGCCCGTAGATGTCGCCGCCCTGCCCGGGCGGGAGCGGGGCCAGGTTCTCCAGCGCGCGGACCTCGTTGGGGCTGCGCCATCCCTGGGCGAGCGCCATGCCGTGCGCGGTGTAGCGGTCGATGACGCTGGTGCGGATCATCGCGTCGACGTTGAAGCGGACGTACTCGCGGCCGGGCATGAGCCTGCTGAAGACGTTCTCCAGCCGCACCAGCCACGGGCGCAGCGTCAGGGTGATCAGGTTGTTCGCCTCGGCCTCCACGTTCGAGTAGGTCATCGAGGCGCCGGAGTCGCCGCCGACCATCGTCGGCGGCACGCCGTAGATCGCGGCGATCTGCGTCGCGTTGAGCCGCAGCGACTCGATGAACTGGCTCTCCTCGGGGCTGACCGAGAGGGCGGTGAAGTCCCAGTCGGAGCCGATGACGAGCGGCTTGCGCGCGCGGATACGGGAGGCCAGCCGGTTGGAGATCTCCTCGGATTCGTCCGGGTTGATCGTCCGGTTCGCGTTCTTCAGGACCGCGGGCGGGGTGCCGCCGTTGGCGAACCAGCTCATCCCGTACTGGGTGATGGTCAGGCCGGCGCCGATCGTCTGCGCGAAGGCGGCCACCGGGGAGAGCCCGACCACGCGGCCGGGCAGCACGACCCACGGGATGTGCACGATGTCGCCCCGGTCGACTTCCCGGCCGCGCCAGTAGTACACGGGCCGCACCGGGTTGGTCTCGTCGACCCACACCTCGTCGGGGTTGAGCCACTCGACCATGGTCGGGAACCCGAGCGGGTCGCGCTGGGTGATCAGGCCGTAGGCGTTGCCGCGCAGCAGCATCGAGGTGAGGCACTTCGACAGCCACGTCACCAGGTCGCCCTGGGCGTCGGGCGCCCAGAACAGCGGCGGCACGTAGGAGAGCGGCTCGCGCGAGGAGCCGTCGCGGCGGAACAGCTGCAGCGGCAGCGTGCTGACCGACTCGGAGATGATCCGCACGCACGCGAACACCGGGATCAGGGTCAGGGCCCGTGCCGCCGACACCTCGGCCGTGGACGGTCCGCCGGCCGCCCACGGCACGGACGTGATCGCGCGCTTCGCCACCGTGGCCAGGCGCCGGAACGGCGCGGCAAAGGCCCGAGTCCAGCGGTACATGGCGGCGCCTCCTTTCAACCGACGCTGTTCATCACGTCGTAGTCGTCGAGGACCGCCGGGCCCCGGGTCAGCAGCGCCCACCGGGCCTGGGTGGCGGCGATGAGCGGGGACACGTCGGCCAAGCTCTTCGTCCGGTCCAGGACCCACGCGTCGCCCAGGCGCCGCGTCCGGGCCCCGTTCACGGCGCTGGTGAGCGGGGGCTGGTCGAGGTGCTGCACCGTGCCCTGGCGCAGCGCGTCGGCCAGCTGGCCGCACGCCTCGCTCATGTCGCCGGAGCGGACGACGACCAGGTGCCCGCGGTGCGGGCGCTCCTTGTCCTCGGGCACGGTGATGCCGGCGGTCTTGAGGTCGTCGATGAGCGAGGCGGCCGGGGAGCCGGACCCGCCGATCGCCACGACCAGCGGATCCCACAAGGCAGCGAGCCGCACGAGCGCGGGCACCACCCAGTCCGTGCCGGCCCGCCGGTCGACGAGCTCCAGGTGCACGCGCCCGTCCGGGCCCTGGAGGGCCGCGGCGATGGACGCGTGCTTGCGGTCCTGGGAGACGTCGACCGCCAGCGCCATCCGGTCCGCGGGTGGCCGGGCCGCCTTGTCGGCGAGGCCGGCCCACTCGGCCTTGGGCATGTTCGGGTCCGCCGGCGGCGTGGCCTTGCGGGTCCGGTTGAGGTAGGCCCGGTCGAACTCGGCGGCGTCCATGCCGTCGAGCTCGGCGCGGATGGTGTCCTCGGTGACGGTGTAACCGAGCGCGGGCAGGGTCGCCCGCCAGGTGGCGGGGTCGTCCCGCGGCATGTCCTCGGGTGCGTACCACTCGAAGTAGGCCACGCGGGTCCGCCTCCCCTCAGCCCACAGTTCCTCGATCAGGGCCCTGCCCTGCTCGCGCTTCTTGTTGAGCCAGACCGAGGCCTCGGTGCCGCCCGCGGACGCCCACCACAGCTGGGCCATGAGCCGCGTCAGCATGGCCGGAGAGAACGCCTGCTCCAAGCGGTCGTCGGTGTGGGCGAAGGCTTCGTCGATGAACCCGAGGTCCAAGGGCGGTCCGTGCCCGGCCTTCTCGGTGTTGGCGGTGATGCCCATCCGGGACCGCTTGCCGGGCCACAGGATCGCCTCGTTGCCGTTGGCCTTGCGGATGCGTGCCCGCTTGGCCAGGGGGGAGGCGGAGATCTTCTCCCAGAACTCGTCTTCCCAGCGCTGCCGGGCCATGCTCCGGGTCTGCGCCGCGTAGACAATGTTCTGCCGCGGCCAGGCCAGGGCGCGGTGCACCTGGGCGCCGAGGGTGAGTTCGGTCTTGCCCTGCTGCCGGGGCACGGACAGACCGACGTGCCGGTGCACGAACAGGCCGGTGGCCGGGTCGACCTCGAGGGCGACGTCCGACACGTACTTCTGCCACGGCATCGGCGGGGCGCCGAGCTTCTCCATGACGCGCCACAGCTTCGGGCCGAGGCTGGGGAAGTCGGGGTTGCGCGGCGTGCCCCAGCGCGGCGGGCAGGTGAGCCCGTACCGCTCGAACAGGTCCTCGGCGAACTCCGGTGGCGGCGCCCAGGTGTCAGACGTCCCCGAGGTCATCGAGGCCGTCATCGTCGTCGTCATCCACGGCCCGTCCCTCCAGCAGCGCCGCCACGGTGGCCCGCAGTTCCCGGGTCAGCTGGGGGAGAGTCCGGGCGTCGACCAGGCCGCGGACGAGCGCACCGCACTCGTCGCACGGGATTGGCCGGCCGCCGTCGATTTGCTCGGCCAGCCGCACGGCGGTGGCGGCCAGGGTCGGCTCCATGCCGGTCAGGTCACCCAGCTGCTCGACGTCCTCGGCCAGCGCCGCGCTCACCGGGCCGAGCTCGTCGACGACCACGAGCGTGGGGGACGGCCCGCGCATGCCGGTGGCCTCGGGCTCGGGTGCGGCCGGGAGGAGAGCGGCGGTGCTGACGCCGAGGACGGCCGCCAGGGCGACGAGGTCGTCGACGTCGATGCGACGGGCGGCGGCCTCGACACGGGACAGGACCGGCTGCGACATCGGACGGCCCTGGGCAGCGAGCAGCTGCACCAGGGCGCGCTGGTCGAGGCCGCGGGCCTCGCGGAGCTGGGCCACGGCCCGGGCGGCGTGCTGCCCGGCCGGGCCGATCTCTGCCGTGCGTGCGGCCATCGGTGCCTCCCGTCGAGCGGGGCCCAGGAGTCGCATACGCGCTGGTCAGGGCCGGGGGGAGAAAAATGAAAGCTGGGCGCGGGGCTGGGAAGCGGCCCGGGCTAAAGAACCCGGGCGCGCCAGCCGGAGCGAGTAGGCCTCTGACCTGCGGATATGCCTGCGTCAGCGGGGGTCGAGGTAGGTGGGCATGGGCAGTCCCTCGATGCGGGCGTGGCGCCTGAGCAGCTCGGTGAGCCACGGGGCCCGGGCCCGGGCGGCATGGCGCAGCGCGGCGAGCACCGCCTCGCGCAGGGCGGGGTGGGTGACGTCGATGCCCTGGCCGACGTCCTCGGGCGGGGTCCAGCCGAGCGCAACGAGGGCAGCGGCTGTGTCCTCGGGCACGAGGATGCGGGTCTCGGCCAGGGTGCTGATGTCGTGCAGCGCCAGGCCGAGGGTCACGTGAGGGCGCTCGCCGTGCTCGGCGTGGACGTGGACGGAGGTGACGGCGCGGCTGACGTCCGTGCCGTCCAGCTCGACCGAGGCCGCGCCGGTGGCGTCGAGGTCGATGCGGGCGGTGTGGGACATGGGGCGCTCCTAGGGTCCGGCGGACGAGTTGTGGGTGGCGGTGACGATCTCGCGGCCCTTGCAGCCGCAGGGCCCGAACGACCACTCGCACTCGGTGGACCCGACGTCCTCGAGCTCGCGGTAGACGACCACTGGGCCGTCGCACCAGATGGAGGTCACTCGGGCCCCGCACAGCGGGCACGCCGGGCGCGCCTGCCGTACCAGGCCGAGGAGGTCGAGCGGGGTGAGGAGCGGCGGCGGGAGGTAGCCGCCGGGTACGTACGGCAGGTGGTCGCCGTCGTGGCCTCGGTCCAGCCCGCACAGTGCGTCACCGAGGACCCGGGGGCAGCGGGGGCCGGCGGAGAGGAACGAGTCATAGCGCACGTCGTCTCCTCAGGGTCCGGCGTACCAGTCGCGGGAGGTGGCGAGGCGGGGCGCAGCGCGGTCGCCCTTCTCGCCGTTGCAGTTTCGCCCGCACGTGGGGCACTTGCGCACGCCGTGGGCTGGGCGCCAGTTGTCGCGGTCGCGGGGGTCGGCGCCGGCGGCGACGGGGACGGCGTGGTCGATGACGTCGGCCTGGGCGTGCCCGCAGAGGTGGCAGACGTCGTTGTCGGCGAGGAACTGGGCGCGGGCCTTGCGGTAGCCGTACTCGGTCAGGTCGTCGCGCTTGGCCATCGCTCGCTCCTGGTCTCCTCGGCGTGGGCGCGGATGGCGGTGGCGGCTTCGCGGGTGGCGACCCATCCGGTGTCGAGGCCGCAGCTGCACCAGGCGCGCATGGTGCCGTCGTGCTCGTACTCGGCCCATCCGGGCTGGCTCGGCTCGGCGACCGTGCGGATGCCGCGCTCGAACTCCAGGGCGTGCGTGGCCATGGCGGGTTCCTCAGGTGTGCGTGGGGATGCCGACGAGGCGCAGGGCGCGGGCGCGGGTGGCGGCCTCGGCGCGGGCGATGTCGGCGTGGGCGTAGAGGGGGCGGCGGCGCTCGTCGAGGCCGGCGGGGGTGAGGTGGCCGCGGTTGACCCAGGAGCGGATGGTGGTCGGGGTGACGGCGGCGGCGCCGGCGGATGTGAGGCGGCGCCAGCGGGTGGCGTGCTCGGCGGCCTGGGTGGCGGTGTAGAGGGCGGCCACGGTGTCACCTCCGGGAACGACGACGGCCCCGCCGGGGCGGGGCCGATGTGGTGTGTGGGCACACGTGTGCTGTTGGCACCAGTGTTGCGCTAAGTGGCGATCATGTCCAGCCCGTTACTCGCTGTGGGTGTCCGGGGCGGGGCTGTAGGGCGCGAGTTGGTAGGCGCTGATGCGGGGTGTGGCGGTGGGCGGGTAGAGGCCGTCGGCCCAGGCGTTGCGGTAGGCGGTGGCCATGAAGGCGACGGCCATTCGCACGGCGGTCTCGGGGCGGATGCCGGTGCGCGTGAGGGCGGCGAGGTCGTCCAGGAGGCGTGGGTCGGTGGCGAGGACGAGGGACATCGGAGGCGGTGTCCCGGGTCGAGGTGACGGTGTCCCTTGCTCGTCACGGGACGGTGGGACGCTGTCCTCGCGAGACGGCACGGTGTCCGTATCCGGTGTCTCTTCCGCCTGTTCAGCGGCGGGGGACGCGGTCTGGTCGAGGGCCTGGATGTCCCGCAGCACGGTCATCCGGCTGATCCCCAGGGCTGTGCCGATGTTCCGGATCGACAGGCCGTCCCGGCGCAGCCGGGCTACGTCGCGGCGGCGCATGGCGATGCGGGCGGGCGTGTCCGGGACGGTTGTCACGAGGCCTCCCGGTGCTGGGCGGCCACCATGAGGATGCCGATCTCGACGAGCGCGGGCATGACCCGGACGCGGTGCTCGGCGTACTCGGCGGGGGTGAGGAGCAGCCCGCACGCCTCGCAGTCGACGTACGTCTGCCAGTCGGTGTGACCGAGAGCGAAGGCCGTGCAGGACGGGCACGGGGCGTCCATGGCGCGGCGGCGGGGCTCGGTGCTGGTGATGGCCCGGATGCGGCGTACGACGTCGGCGAGCTCGGCGTGCAGGAGCGCGACCCACGGCGAGCGGACGATGTGGTCGAGGTGGCGGGCGAGGTAGTCGGCGTACGGGGCGCGGGGGTTGATGGGCGCCAGGCGGTGGCCGAGGTCCTCGGCGAGCTGGTCGGCCCAGGCGTGCAGGGTCGCGTGGACCGGCGCGGGCCCGGTCTGGTCGCGGGCGGTGTCGCGGACGGTCCCCGCCGCGGCGGGGCCAAGGAGGTTGAGGACGTCGCCGCGGACGGGGAGCGGGGAGTGTGCGCGGCCGGCGCCGCCGTACCCCTGCGCGGGGCGGGAGCCGAGCTCCAGGGACGCGGCCAGGAGCACGAGCTGGCGGGGGATCTCGGCGAGCCAGCCGCGCAGCCGGTCACCGCACCGGACGCAGGCCGTACGGGGCTGCTGAGCGGGGTGGGTGCAGATCAGGCAGAGGCTCATGTGCCGGGACCTTCCTCGGGGACGTGGGCGGGCCATTCGATGTAGGCGTCGGGGTAGCCGCGGACCAAGTCCTCAAGGGACCGGGCGGCGGTGATCAGGCCGTCCTCGGCGCACTCGACGACGAGGCAGTAGCCGCACGGGAGCAGCGCGCCGTCGAGGACCAGGCCGTGACGGCCGTGGAGGCGGAAGCCGACCACGAACGGGTTGTCGACGGCGCGCTCCTGGGCGCGGCGCCGGCGCGCTCGGGCGGGGCCGAACGGGACACCGCGGAAGGTGCAAACGGGCGAGCGGAGGATGCCGGCGCGGTGCGCCCAGTAGCGCCAGCGCTGGCGCGGGATCAGTTCCCGGTTGGCGGCGTGGCCGAGGGGCACGGCGGCGGTCAGCACGGTGAGCGCGACGAACGCGGCGGTGAGTGCGAGGCCGGACATCAGGCTGCCGCCCGGCGGATGGGGGTGCGGCTGCGGCGGATGGCCTTGCGCTGGCTCGCAGAGGTGCCGCCCCACACACCGGGCTCGCCACGTTCGAGGGCCCAGTCCAGGCAGGGCTTGCGGACCTTGCAGGCGAAGCAGATGCGGCGGGCCTCGGCCGTCGAATCGCCCTCCTCGGGGCTGAAGAGGTCGGGGTCGGTCTGGCGGCAGAGGCCGAGCTCGCGCCAGCTGGCGTCGCCCGCAGGCTGGGTGCCGGCGGCGAGGGCGTGGGTGGTGCTCATCGCTGCCACCCCCGCCACGGGGTGGGCCGCACGCCCGGGGTCTGTCGGGGGACGCTGCGGCGCGGGCGGGGCCGGGTGCAGGTGGCGGCGTGGGGCATGGCGCGCCACTCGGCGTGCTCCAGGGCCGGACGCTCGGTGGTGAGGGCGCGGACGCGCAGGCGGCCGGTGCCGTCGGTGTACGCGGCCGAGTTGCCCGCCGCGTCGGGGTCGGGGTTGAGGGCCTGGCGGCGGCCGGCGGCGGTGACGGCCCAGCGGATGGGCTGGCCGCACGACGGGCACGGCACCGTGCCGTGAGGGGTCGTCATCGTGGTCTCCGGGGCGGGTGGGTGGTCGGTCAGCCGACGGCGTGCTCGCGCTCGGCGTGGAGGCAGTCGGGGCAGCGGCCGGGCTTCGGGGCGTGGTACTTGCGTCCGCAGCCGCAGGTCCGCAGCGGCACGAACGGATCGGCCGGGGCCTGAGGGGCTCGTGGGGTGCGCCGGGGGGCCGGGGGGCTGGTGGAGGGCATGGCCATCAGGAACGCCCCCTGTACGGGCCCTGAGGCGGGCAGGTGGGGCTTCTGGGCGCGGCGCTCGCAGCCGTTGCACGTCGTGCGGTCGGCGCGGATGACGGGCTGGCCGCATCCGGCCGCGCAGCGGCGGTGCTCATCTGGCTGGGGCTGCTGGGGGATCGTCTTGTCGCTCGTCGCGCGCCCGCGCCCGTCCTGTGGTTGAGGTACTACCTCAGCCATCTCTTGGTGTAGTTCCTGGTAACTACCTGGATGGTCGGGGCACTGTCCCCCGACCCCCTCGGGTGACAGTCCCTCGACCACCGTCGGGGCACTGTCCCCCGACCCCTCGTCGGGTGACCTCGGGGCACTGTCCCCCGAGGGTGGCTCTTCAGACGTCGGGGCACTGTCCCCCGACCCCCTCGGGGGACTGTCCCCCGAGGTCGCCGGGTCCTGCGGGGCGTCGGCGGCGGCCTTGCGGGCGGCCCGGGCGGCGCGCTGCTCGGCCTTGATCTGCTGGGCGTGCCGCACGATCGCGGCGGCGCGCTCCCAGTCCGGAGCGGGGCACAGGAGCAGGGTGTAGGTGGTGGCGCGCCCGAGGGTCTGGCCCCGTCCGCGGGGGTCCTCGACGATGCCGATGACGCCGGCGGCGATGGCCGCTTGGAGGTAGGTCCTGACGTCCTTCTGGTCGCTGCGGCAGGCCTTGGCGATCTGCTGGATGGTGATGGCCTTGCCGCCTCGCTCGTACCGGAGTCGGCCGTCGGCGGACGCCATAGCGCGCATCGCGTAGAGCAGGGTGAGGAATCCGCCGGTGAGCGGCCGGGGCAGCGACCCGGCCCAGCGCCAGGCGAGCGCGTTTCCGTAGTCGTTCGGCACGCTGCCGGCGGCTCGGGTCTGCTCGTCCACGGGGTGCCTCTCGGGTTGGTGCGGGTGGGGCCGGGCGGGGCCGGGGCGCGGGGCCGGTCAGGAGCGGCGACGCTTGCGCTTGAGGCGGCGCATGATCGGGCTGGGGATCGTGAGCTCGGCGTCCGCGGTGTCCCAGCGCTCACGGCGGGAGGCCCGGCGAATCCAGCCGCGGTCCTCGAGGATCTGGAGCGAGACGACGACGCGGCCGGCGTCGAGCTCGGTCTCGGCGACGAGGCCGGCGAGGCGCGGCTGGTCGTCGGCGGGGATGCGGCCGGTCTCCCAGTCGGCGTGCGAGGCGAGGGTGAGCGCGACGAGCTGGGTGGCGGGGATGAGCCGGGAGCCGGTGATACCGCGCTCGTACAGCTGGCGGAACGGACCATCCACGGCGGGGTCGTGGGGGCCGGGGGCGATCAGCGGGTGGGCCTGGCGGCGGTAGACGTCGGCGGGGGTCGGGATCGTGCTCATGAGCTACTCCGAGGCGGGTCGTGCGGGTGTGGTTCGGGGGTGGCGTGGAGGTAGGAGCCGGGCGGCCAGCCGGGCCCGGGCTGCGGCTCCGGGCGGCCGGCCTGCGCGGCGGGGGTGTGGCGGTCGCAGCACCAGCCGGTCACGTACAGGCGGGCCCGCTTGAGGCCGTGGGGCCCGACGTGGTCACAGGGCGGCGGGCGGCGCGTCACGAGGCGGGGGCGCGGCGGTGCGTACCGCACTGGTCGCACATGACGTAGCCGGGCCCGGCCGGGTAGTGCGGCGTCTGAAGGTGCCCGCAGCGAGGCGCGTGGCACGCCAGCCACACGCATCCGCGGCGCTGCGCCGGGATCGCCACGGGGGGCTGCGGGCGAGGGGCGACGAGGCGGCGCAGGACCCGGCCGGCCGCGAGCATCGCGCACACGATGCCCACGGTCACGGTCGCGGCCCCGAGCACCAGGAGGACGAGCACGGCGAGCGGCAGCACGTCATACACGGCGTGCCTCCGGGATCGCCCGGACCTCGGCGAGCGCCAGGCCGTACGCGTGGCACGGGCCGGGGCAGTACCAGCGGGCGGGCTCCCGCGACCCGGGCCAGACCACGCGGACCATGCGGGCGGCCGGCTGCGGCAGGCTGGCGAGCTCGCCGCAGCCGGACACCGCACAGTCCCGGCCCGTCAGCACCGGACGAGGCGCCGTCGGCTCCCCGACCTTGCCCCGGTTCCAGCCCTTCGCCGCAGCCCGCTTGTCCCGCTGCTCAGCGTTGAACGCGTCACGGCAGTTCTGGCAGATCGGGAAGACCTTGCGGTTGCGGTGCTGGTAGTAGCCGCGGGGCTCGCCGTGCGCGATGCCGTCCTCGACGACGGCCGGGGCGCTCACTCGTCCGCCTCGGCGTCGTACGCGGCGGCGACGGACAGCGGCGTGACGGTGTAGGCCGTGGTGCTCTCCGTGCCGTCCTCGTAGACGGCGATGAGCTCGGCGATGCCGTCCTCGTCGTCCTCGGCCCAGGTGCAGCTCAGGGACGGCCATTCCCGGAGCAGGAGGGCCTCGCAGTGGGACCGCGCGGCTTCGGGGCTGGTGTAGTGGCCGAGCGTGATGGACTCGAACTGCGCCCGGTACACGGCGAGCTCGCCACCCGGGGCCGGGTCGGGCTCGGGGGTGAGGATCGGCAGGAGCGTGGCGAGCGTCGCGTGCACCTGGGCGGTCGCCAGGTCCGCCGCACGGTGGGCGAGACGCTCGGCGGTGGACAGGCGGGCGCGCCAGCCGGTGTCGGCGTCCATCCACGTGTCGGCCTGCGCGAGGAGCCTCTCGGCGAGGGCGTGGTGCTGCTGGGGAATCATCGGGTGGCGCCCTTCTGGGAGTTGGCCCAGGCGGTGCGGCGCGCCTGGTGGGTGTCGGTGCGGCGCGGGCGGGTGCCGCCGTGGCTGGTGCACAGGTCGCCGGGGGCGGCGCCGCACATCGGGCACGGGACGGCCAGCTGCGGCAGCGCGCGGGCGGGCTCGGTCGTCACGGGCGCTCCCGGCGCCACTCGACGGTCATGTACCGCGAGCCGTCGCGGGTCCGGGCGGTGGCGACCTGCACGTTGATCTCGGTCGGCATGACGCGGCCCGGGAAGTGGGCGTGCTCCATGTGCTCGGTGCCGCGCGGGAGCTCGACGCTCAGCTCGTCGGGGAGCCAGCCGCCGAGCTGGCGGTAGGGGTGGCCGTAGTGGTCCGGCTCCAGGTCCCGCAGGGTCGGGTCGAGCAGCTGCACCGAGCCGTGCACGGCGAACCGAACCTCGGCGGCCCTGGCGCGGCCAGGCGCCGGCGGGGTGAGCTCGCCGCCCGTCGCGGTGCCCTTCCCCGCCGCCAGCTCGGCGCGCAGTTCGTCGGTGTACTCCAGGAGTTCGCGGATGTCGCGGTCGAGCTGCTCGACGGTGCGGTAGGTGTGCTGGCCCGCGCGGATCTCCGCGAGGCGGGCATCGGTGAGGCGGACGCTCATCAGCGGCCACCCCCCGACTGGCGGTCGCTGCGGGCGAGGGCGAAGCGGACGGCGAGCAGGCCCAGGACAGCGACGAGGGCGCAGACGGCGGCGATCACTCGGCACCACCAGCCTTGACGAGGTCGACGACCGGGGTGAGCGCACCGACGATCTCGACGAGCTCGGACTCGCGGGCTCGCACCCACTGGGCGCAGGTGTCGGGGTTCACGCCGTCCAGGACGTAGAGCTGCTCGCCGTCCGGCGCGTGGCCGGCCGCGCGCCAGCGGGAGCCGTCCGTAGCCCGCACGAGCGGGGAAGAGTTCGGGAGTTGGGTACGGTGGGTCACGGTTCCTCGATTCAGAACAGGTGAGGTTCCGCACGGGTCGCCGAGGCCGGGCAGGGCCTCGGTTCCCAGTGGGTCAGGAAGCGCGTGCGCCCTTGGGGCGGATCTGCGCGAGGGTGCGCGGCCCGTTGTCCGCGCTCGGGCGTACGGCCGTCGGCCGCACGCGGTGCATGTTCTTGATCTCCATCAGCTCGTCGTCGTCGAAGGCGACCGACTTTCCGAGCTTCTGGTGAGGCAGGCGGCGGAGGTTGTCCTCCAGGAACCGCGGCGCGCAGCCGAGCAGCTCCGCCGCCTCCTCCAGCGAGTAGTTGCGGTTGAAGGCCATCAGTCCCCCTCCGCCACGAGGTCCTCGTCCGTCGCCTGGAGCAGGGTGCGCAGGGCGGCGTACACGTGCGGCGAGGGCTGGTTCTGCCCGCGCTCGATCTTGTAAATGGCCCATTTGCTGCGGCCGGCGGCCTGCGCGACGTCGGCGACAGAGAGGCCGCGTCCCTCACGCAGGCGGCGGACCTTTCGGCCGTCGATCCGGAGGCTCAACATGGCTCCAACATACTCCAATGTTGGAGTTCGTCAACCCAAGATTGGGATGTGTTGGCGTATCTGGGGCTCGCGTAAGTCCAACGTCGTCCCACCTTGCGGGGGGCTGCCCTGTGAACGTGGGGGTCTCGTGAAATCCGGTCAGGTGGCCAAATCCAGCATTGGAGCCCTTTGGAGTCGGCGGGTAGCCTCAGCCGCATGACGGGTGATGGGTACGACGACGGCGAGGAGCTCGCCAGACTCGGCGCCGCGGTGGAGCAGCGCATCTCGGAGGCAGGGATGCAGTTCACCGAGGTCGCGGAGCGTGCAGACTTTTCGATCGAGACCCTCGCCAAGATCCGGAAAGGCGTAAGGGTCAGCCCCACCACATATCGGAAGTTGGAGATCGCCCTGGGGTGGGCGCGCGGTGGCGTGAACCTCGCGAGGGAGGGTGGCACTCCAACCTTGGAGGTGCCGGCCTCGACGAGCCCCGCCGCCCCCACTGAAGAAGTCGATCCGCAGGCCTCGGCGATCCTCACCATCCTGGAGGGTCTGCCGGAGCGCGTGCAGCGCCAGGTCCTCCGGCGCCTGGGGGACCGGCTACCGCCCGAAGCGCGTCCCTCGGCCTGACCTGCCGACCAGATCAGGCCATTGATGCCCCCTCAGGTGCTGACCAGCGTGTTCCCGGCGCGTGTTCCCATGGGAACACTGGAGCGCGGCCAGACGGCCCTAGCCGGGCGCGGACGGGAAAAGGCGGACCGAAACGTAAAGGTCAGCGCATCACCGCAGGTCAGAGGGGGGTTCGGAACAGGTTCGAATCCGGTTCCGGGCACTTCTCGCGCCCCCGGGGCGCGGGCTCGGCCGCTCCCGCTCGAAACGATCGTATAAAGATCCTCCCCGAGCACGAGGGGGTTCCTTTTGCCTTCCTATTACTCTTGACGCAAGGCCGCGCAGTGCGGCCATGGAGGAGTGAGATGAGGAGCAGCAACCCGGTCTTCTCGCGACGGGGGTTCAGCCGCGACAACGCCTACGCGGGCGCGCAGCAGCCGCAGGCCGGGGGCGTCGGAACCAACCCGTACGCCACCGGCAACCCCTACGCCGAGGGTGCCGCCAACCCGTACGCCACCAACCCGTACGCGCCGCAGGACGCCTCGTTCGGCGCGCCGCAGCAGGTCCGCGGCAATGTGATGACGATCGACGACGTGGTCAGCCGTACGGCGATGACCCTCGGCACCGTCGTCGTGACCGCCGTGCTGTCCTGGCTGCTGCTGCCGGTCGACCCCGCCAACCTGAACAAGTCGTACGCCATCGGCGTCGGCGCCGGTCTGGTGGCGCTCGTCCTGTCGCTCGTCCAGTCCTTCAAGCGCAAGCCGGTCCCCGCGCTGATCCTGGCCTACGCGGCCTTCGAGGGCGTCTTCCTCGGCGTGATCTCCGCCGCGGTGTCGACGTACATCGCGGACGGCGTGGTCGCCCAGGCGGTGCTCGGCACCATGGCGGTCTTCGCCGGCGTGCTGATCGCCTACAAGATGGGCTGGATCCGCGTCACCCGCCGCTTCTACGGCTTCGTGATCGCGGCCGCGATCGGCTTCATGCTGCTGATGGCGGTCAACCTGCTGTTCGCCGTCTTCGGCGGCGGTGACGGCCTCGGCTTCCGCAGCGGCGGCCTCGGCATCCTGTTCGGTGTCATCGGCATCATCCTGGGTGCCTGCTTCCTGGCCCTGGACTTCAAGCAGGTCGAGGACGGCATCACGTACGGCGCTCCGCGCGAGGAGGCCTGGCTGGCGGCCTTCGGCCTCACCATGACGCTGGTGTGGATCTACATGGAGTTCCTGCGGCTGCTGTCGATCCTGCAGGGCGACGACTGACGCTCCGCCGTGTGAGCACGGCACCGAGGAGGGCCCGTCCGGCATCCGCCGGGCGGGCCCTTCCGCGTGCGCGGGCCCTCTCCGCGCCCGGCGCTACGCGACGTGGGCGTCGAGCAGCACCCGGGCGGCGTCCTTGGCCCGGGCGGCCGGCTCGGAGGTGCCGTTGATGCCGGCCACGACCATGGCGCCGTTGGCGAGCAGGGCGAGCTGGTCGGCGAGGGCGGGCGGCGCGTTCAGGGCGTCGGTCTGCTCGGCGAAGTAGTCCCGCAGGGCCTGTTTGTGGCCGCGGGCGAGGCCGGCGATGTCGGGGGAGATGCCGCCCATCTCTCCGAAGGTGTTGATGAAGGCGCAGCCGCGGAAGCCGGGGTCGGCGAACCAGTCGCCGAGGTAGTCGAAGACCGCGAGGGCCCGCTGGTACGGGGTGGTGGCGTGGGTGGCGCCATGGGCGGCGATGGCCTCGCGCACGGCCGTGTCCCGGCGCTCCAGGACCGCCCAGACCAGGTGGTCCTTGGACGGGAAGAGCTGGTAGAGGCGCTTGAGGGAGACCCCCGAGGCGCTGCGGATGGCGTCCATGCCGACGGCCTGGACGCCCTTCTCGTCGAACAGCGCCTCGGCCGTTTCCAGGAGCCTGAGCTCCGCGGTCTCCGCGTCCATCACCGATCACTCCTCGAAAAGCGCCCTTGCGGGGAGAACCATCGTTCTCCTACTCTACCGGGCAGAGGGAGAACGATCGTTCTCCATGTCGCGTCACGACCCTCCGGGAGACAGCCATGTCCGCATTCGCCCTGCGCGCCCGCACCGAGACCGTCGACGGTCTGGAGGTCTTCTACCGCGAGGCCGGCGACCCCGACCGGCCCACCCTGGTGCTGCTGCACGGCTTCCCGAGCAGCTCGCACATGTACCGGGGCCTCATGGCGGAGCTCGCCGACTCGTACCACCTGATCGCGCCCGACCACATCGGCTTCGGCGCCTCCGCCGCACCGCCCGTGGACGCCTTCGACTACAGCTTCGAGAAGCTCACCGAGATCACCCTCAAGCTGCTCGACCGGCTCGGCGTCGACCGCTTCGCGCTCTACATCCAGGACTACGGCGCGCCCATCGGCCTGCGCATCGCCTCCCGTCACCCCGAGCGGATCACCGCGATCGTCACCCAGAGCGGCAACGCCTATCTGGAGGGCTTCACGCCCTTCTGGGACGTGCTCTTCGCCCACGCGAAGGACCGCGCGGGCCACGAGGACGGCGTGCGCGCGCTGCTCACCCCCGAGGCCACCCGCTGGCAGTACACCCACGGCGTGCCCGCCGACCGGCTCGACCGGATCGGCCCGGAGACCTGGCTCCTCGACCAGGCCGGCCTGGACCGGCCCGGCAACCAGGAGATCCAGCTCCAGCTCTTCTGGGACTACCAGTTCAACCTGGACGGCTACCCGGCCTTCCAGGAGTACTTCCGCACCCACCGGCCGCCGCTGCTCGCCGCCTGGGGCCGGGGCGACGAGATCTTCGGCCCGGCCGGCGCCGAGGCCTTCGCCCGGGACCTGCCGGACGCCGAGATCCACCTCCTCGACGCCGGGCACTTCGCCCTGGAGACGCACGGCGAGGAGATCGCGGAACTGGTCCGCGACTTCCTCGGCCGTCACGTCGGGAAGTGAGCCGCGGCGGCTCCGTCACAGCATCCGGCGGGCCGCCCGGCGCAGGTCGTACTCGTGGATGATCGCCTTCGCGTGGCCGTAGGCGAGGCCGTGCTCGCCGCGCAGCCAGCTGACCTTCTCCTCGAAGCGGATGAGGGACGGGCCCTCCTCGACGGCCCGCAGCCAGTCGGAGATCTCACGACCGGTGCATCGGGGGATGCGGGCGAGCAGGTTGCGGTGGGTCTCTTCGGAGAATGCGTGGGACATCGGCGCCTCCGGACGCGTTGTGCCTGTGCTCCTTCACGTCACCGTGCCCGAGGGTTCGCCCGTTGGCAATGGTCCCCGGACGGCGCGTAGGGTCGCGGGGTGCGCGATACGACCGAACTGACCGCCGCCGCCGAGCGCTTCGCCGACCGGCTGCGGGCCGCCCCGCAGAGCCGCCTCCAGCGCGGGGCCGCCGCCGAGGGGCTGGCCCTGGCCAGGGAGTTGGCCGCCCGGGCGCAGCGCCTGGAGGACCCGGAGCGGGAGCCGCGGACCATGCCCGACGCGGGCATCTTCGTGGTCGCCGACCAACTCGCCGTCGCCGCCGCGGATCTGGCCGAAAGCATGCGTACGGCCCCGGCAGGAGCCCCGGGAGGGGACCTGGACGAGGCCGTGGAACTCGTACGGGAGGCGGAGGCCCGCGCCGGGCTGTGAGGCCGTCCGGCGGGATCGGGGGCGGCCGCCTCCGGGGGCGCCGTCGCGGCGCCCGGGGGAGCGGGGCGGGGCGGGCTACATGCTGGCGATCACGCGGTCCGCGAGGATGTAGACGTTGTCCTCGGCCGCCTCGCCGCAGGAGAACGTGAGGGCGTACGCGCCGGAGACGCCCGAGCCGCCCAGCAGGACCGGGGCGCGGCCGGAGCGCAGCGCCTCGGCGAGGCGCTCTGCGGTCTCCCGGTGGCCCGGGGTCATGCAGAGCGTGGTGCCGTCGGCGAAGACGTAGACGTCCAGGGTGCCCAGCGGGCCGGGGCGGACGTCGGTCAGCGCGGTCCGGGTGTCGGCCAGCTCCTCCAGGCGCGCCACCGTGCGCTCGTGGTCGGTGACCACGGGGGTGCGGACCGGCACGAAGTCCGGGTGCGAGGGGTGCCGGCGGCGGGCCGCGGCCAGCTCGGGTGAGTCCTCCGGGTACTCGCCGGCGCCGGTGAGCTCACCGGTCAGCTCGGGGAACTCCTCGAAGGTGTCGAAGGTGTCGAAGAGCTCCATCGGATCCTGCGCGGCCTCCCGGCCCGGGCCGTCGAGTGCGGCGGCCTCCGCCTCCATGGCCTCCAGGGCCATCGCCTCCAGGCCCACGAAGTCGGTCTGGCGCGGGACGAAGTACGGGCCCTCCTCGGCCGGGCCGGCCAGTCCGCCGAGCAGCGACGGGGCGTCGGCGGCGTCCCGGGCCTCCTGCGCGGCCCAGAAGGCGCGGGCCTCGGCGAGCTCGCGCTCGCGCTCCTCGGCCAGGGCCTCGGCGACCGCGGCGCGTATCTCGCCGGCGGGCGACTGGCGGGCCTGGGGAACGGTCGCGCCCTGCGCGCTTGCGATCTCGCCACGCAGTGCGATGATCTGCTTACGGAGAGCGTGGGCGGAGTGCAGGGCGGCGGCGCCCACGGCCGTGGCAGCGGCCGTGGAAACCAGCAGGGCAAGAGACAGTGCGCTCACTGACGTACTCCCGATTCCGAGTCGATCCCCCGACTTCCTACATCAGAGTGTCCTGAGGTCGCGCCGCCTGTCAGTGCATTACGTCACGAAATGGACAGGTATTTGGGCCGGGTGTTTGGTCCCGAAACCCCTGTGACCTGGGAAGACGACTCTCCCCCGGGATGTATGTCACATCCTGGGGGAGATTCGGTCACGGCTTGGACGCGGGGCGGTTAGCCCGCGGCCCGGAAGGCCACTGGCTCAGCCGCTCGCCTTTTGTGGTCGCGCTGAGCTTCGCCACCGCTGCGGGCAGGTCCCGCCCTCGTTCCTCGGGCGACCCCTACCCTCCGCTACGGCTCAGCTCAGCCGCTCGCCTCTTGTGGTCGCGCTGAGCTTCGCCACCGCTGCGGGCAGGTCCCGCCCTCGTTCCTCGGGCGCCCCCTACCCTCCGCTACGGCTCAGCTCAGCCGCTCGATGACCATGGCCATGCCCTGGCCGCCGCCCACGCACATGGTCTCCAGGCCGAACTGCTTGTCGTGGAACTGCAGGCTGTTGATCAGCGTGCCGGTGATCCGGGCGCCGGTCATGCCGAAGGGGTGGCCGACGGCGATGGCGCCGCCGTTGACGTTGACCTTGTCCAGGTCGAAGCCGAGGTCCCGGTAGGACGGGATGACCTGCGCGGCGAAGGCCTCGTTGATCTCGACCAGGTCGATGTCGGAGGTGGTGAGACCGGCCCGCTTCAGGGCCTGCTTCGACGCCTCGACCGGGCCCAGGCCCATGATCTCGGGGGAGAGGCCGGAGACGCCGGTGGAGACGATCCGGGCCAGCGGGGTCAGGCCCAGCTCGCGCGCCTTGGTGTCGGACATGATCACGAGCGCGGCGGCGCCGTCGTTCAGCGGGCAGCAGTTGCCGGCGGTGACCAGGCCGTCGGGGCGGAAGACCGGCTTCAGGCCGGAGACGCCCTCCAGGGTGACGCCGGCGCGCGGGCCGTCGTCCTTCGAGACGACCGTGCCGTCCGGGAGCGTCACCGGGGTGATCTCGCGCTCCCAGAAGCCGTTCTTGATGGCCTGCTCGGCCAGGTTCTGCGAGCGGACGCCGAACTCGTCCATCTCCTGGCGGGTGACGCCCTTCCAGCGCGCCAGGTTCTCGGCCGTCTGGCCCATGGCGATGTACGCGTCGGGGACCAGGCCGTCCTCGCGCGGGTCGTGCCAGGTGGAGCCCTCGGAGGCGGCGACCTCGGCGGTGCGTGCCTCGGCCTCGGCGAAGAACGGGTTGTGCGTGTCGGGCAGCGAGTCCGAGTTGCCCTTCACGAAGCGGGACACCATCTCGACGCCGGCCGAGATGAAGACGTCGCCCTCGCCCGCCTTGATCGCGTGCAGCGCCATCCGGGAGGTCTGCAGCGAGGAGGAGCAGTAGCGGGTGATGGTGCAGCCGGGGAGGTGGTCCATGCCCATCTGCACGGCCACGATGCGGCCCAGGTTGTTGCCCTGCTCGCCGCCGGGCAGGCCGCAGCCGAGCATCAGGTCGTCGATGTCGCGCGGGTCCAGCTCGGGGACCTTGGCGAGGGCGGCCTGGATGATCGTGGCGGTCAGGTCGTCGGGCCGCAGGTCCTTCAGGGAGCCCTTGAAGGCCCGGCCGATCGGGGAGCGGGCGGTCGAGACGATGACGGCTTCGGGCATCACGGCTCCAGGAGGGGTGCGGAGTGGGCGGACAGAAAGGGAAGTTACCTGCACGTACCGCGCGGGTCACCGGGATCGGCGTGTGATGCGGACCTCTTTTCTAAGCGCTTGCTCAGTGGGGCGCCGGGCCGGCCGCGCGGCCGGCCACGGCCGCGCCGCCCCGGGCCGGAGAGCGCTCAGTCCCGCTGGAGCGGCGCGGAGGCGTCCCTGCGCCCGTCCTCGTCCGGTACGTGCCCCTCGTCCGGCACCGGCAACCGGCGCCGCCTGCGGTGCTTGAGCAGGGCCCACGGGGCGCGCCCCCCGGAGACCTCCGTACCGGCCTCCTTGGCCGCCTCCGCGGCCGCCTTGGCCACCGGCAGCACGTTCTCCCGGCGCTCCGCGTCGAACCGGTCGGCCTCCGGCCACACCCCGAGCGCCGCGCACACCGTCGGCAGCAGCGCCATCGCCGCCGTCGCGTACCCCTCGGCCGAGGGGTGGAAGTTGTCCACGCCGAACATCTCCCGCGGGTTCGCCGCGAACTCCGGGCCCAGCAGGTCGCCCAGCGACACCGTGCGCCCGCCCTGCTCGACCACCACGATCGTCTGCGCCGCCGCGAGCTGCCGCGAGGCCCGTCGGGCCAGCCAGCGCAGCGGCTGGTAGACCGGCTCGATGGTGCCCAGGTCCGGGCAGGTGCCCACCACCACCTCGGCGCCCGCCGTGCGCAGCCGCCGCACCGCCGCCGCCAGACAGCGCACCGACTGGGTGGCCGGCATCCGGTGGGTGACGTCGTTCGCGCCGATCATGATCACGGCCACGTCCGGCGGCCCCGAGGGCGAGGCGAGCAGCAGCGACACCTGCCGCTCCAGGTCGTCCGAGCGCGCCCCCGACAGCGCCACGTTCCGCAGCGCCACCGGCCGCTCGGCCACCGCCGCGAGCCCGGAGGCCAGCAGCGCGCCCGGGGTCTGCCCGACCCGCCGCACGCCCTGCCCGGCCGCCGTCGAATCACCCAGAAGGGCCAGCCGCAGCGGCTCCTCGGGGCCGAACTCCCGCCCGTAGCGCCCGTCCGACCCGGGCGGCAGCGGCGCCACCCCGCCCCCGACCGACTTCTTGGCCAGCGCGACCTCGGCGAGCAGCACGCCCACGGCCGCCACACCGAGCAGGCCGATGCTCCCGCCGCCGTACGCCGCGCCTGCCGCGATCCGCCGCGCCACCCTCGCCCTGGACATCCGGGCCGCCACCTCCTTCAGGCCGCATCCGAGCCGTCTCGGTTAGTCCTGCCCCGTAAGCGGCTCCGGCTACGCATTCCACGGAATACGCTGGCAGCACCATTACGGAGACCCCGGAGACTACGGTGCAATTCCACGACTCGATGATCAGCCTCGTCGGCAACACCCCGCTGGTGAAGCTCAACAGCGTCACCGCCGGCATCCAGGCGACCGTCCTGGCCAAGGTCGAGTACTTCAACCCGGGCGGCTCGGTCAAGGACCGCATCGCCCTGCGCATGATCGAGGCGGCCGAGGAGAGCGGCGCCCTCAAGCCCGGCGGCACCATCGTCGAGCCCACGTCCGGAAACACCGGCGTCGGCCTCGCGATCGTGGCCCAGCAGAAGGGCTACAAGTGCATCTTCGTCTGCCCGGACAAGGTGTCCACGGACAAGATCAACGTGCTGCGGGCCTACGGTGCCGAGGTCGTCGTCTGCCCGACGGCGGTCGACCCCGAGCACCCGGACTC
The DNA here is from genome assembly GCF_044544705.1 of Streptomyces sp. NPDC053541. NCBI lineage: Bacteria > Bacillati > Actinomycetota > Actinomycetes > Kitasatosporales > Streptomycetaceae > Streptomyces > Streptomyces sp. NPDC053541. The sequence goes on along the minus strand of NZ_JBITXM010000013.1, from coordinate 30,901 downwards.
GTACTACAACGTGTCGGACCGGCTCGTGCGGGAGACCCCCGGCGCCTGGAAGCCCGACCAGTACTCGAACCCGAACAACCCGCGCTCGCACTACGAGACCACCGGTCCCGAGCTGTGGGAGCAGACGGAGGGGAAGATCACCCACTTCGTCGCGGGCGTCGGCACCGGAGGCACCATCTCCGGCACCGGCAACTACCTGAAGGACGCCTCCAAGGGCAAGGTCCAGGTCATCGGCGCCGACCCGGAGGGCTCGGTCTACTCCGGCGGCTCCGGCCGCCCGTACCTGGTGGAGGGCGTCGGCGAGGACTTCTGGCCGACCGCCTACGACCGGAACGTCGCCGACCGGATCGTCGCGGTGTCCGACAAGGACTCCTTCCAGATGACCCGCCGCCTCGCCAAGGAGGAGGGCCTGCTGGTCGGCGGCTCCTGCGGCATGGCGGTCGTCGCCGCGCTGGAGGTCGCCAAGGAGCTCGGCCCGGACGACGTCGTCGTGGTGCTGCTGCCGGACTCCGGCCGCGGCTACCTGTCGAAGATCTTCAACGACGAGTGGATGGCCGACTACGGCTTCCTGGAGGACACCTCCTCCGCCACCGTCTCCGACGTGCTGACCCACCGCTCCGGCGACGTGCCCTCGCTGGTCCACATGCACCCGGACGAGACCGTCGGCCAGGCCATCGAGGTGCTGCGCGAGTACGGCGTCTCCCAGATGCCGATCGTGAAGCCGGGCGCCGGCCACCCCGACGTGATGGCCGCCGAGGTCGTCGGCTCGGTCGTCGAGCGCGAGCTGCTGAGCGCGCTCTTCACCCAGAAGGCCTCCCTGGAGGACCCGCTGGAGGACCACATGTCCGCCCCGCTGCCGCAGGTCGGCTCGGGCGAGCCGGTCGCCGACCTGATGTCGGTGCTCGGCGACGCGGACGCGGCGATCGTGCTGGTCGAGGGCAAGCCGACCGGCGTGGTCAGCCGCCAGGACCTGCTGGCCTTCCTCGCCGCGAGCGGCGGCGGCCGCCAGCACTGAGGCCGTGACGGGGGTGCCGCGGCGCCGTTCGCGCAAACGGTACGAGCGCGACACGTACCCGCAGCACCCCCTTAACAAGGCCCGTGCAGAGTGATTCCCGTCGGCGTCACGGACCTCCGGAGCGGCTCCCGGACCTTCCAGACGACGCCGCCGGACGCGGACCGGCCCTGACCCGGGCCCGTGTCCCTCGCGGGGACCGCCGTCGTCCCGCCCCCCGGAAACGGGGGTGCGGCGGTCCCCGCGCAACCCATTCCCCGCGCCCTCCCCTCGTTCCCCGTGCCCTCTGCTTGCCTGTCTGCATATGCTCATGCAGAGTTCCAGGTGACTGAATAGGCGGACAGGGGAAGGGGGACGGCAGGCATGAGCGACAGCCCGGCCGGACGGCTGCAGGCGCTCTTCGAGGGGCACCGGCTCACGCCGACCCAGCGGCGCATCGCGCACTGCATGGTGCGCCGTGCCGCCGACGTGCCCTTCCTCTCCAGCGTCGAACTGGCCGAGCTCGCCGGCGTCAGCCAGCCCTCCGTGACCCGCTTCGCGGTCTCCCTCGGCTTCGACGGCTACCCGGCGCTGCGCAAGCACCTGCGCGACAGCGTGCCCGCGGTCGCCGAGGAGCACGCCGAGCACAACGAGTACCAGCAGGCCGTGCTCGGCGAGATCGAGAACCTCAGGCACCTCGCCGAGCTGCTCGCCGACCCCGCCCCGGTCGAGCGGGCCGGCCGGCTGCTCGCCGGCTCGCGCCCGCTGCCGGTGCTCGGCCTGCGCGCCGCCTCCTCGCAGGCCCGCGGCTTCGCCTACTTCGCCGGCAAGGTGCACCCGGACGTCCGGCTGCTCGACGAGGGCGGCTCGATGCTCGACGACCGCATCGACGCGGCCGTGCGGGCCGGGGCCTCGGCCCTGCTGTGCTTCGCGCTGCCCCGGCACCCGCGCGAGGTGGTCGACGCGCTCGCGCACGCCCGGGCCGCCGGACTGACGGTGGTGACCGTGGCGGAGTCCGCCTTCGCGCCCGTCGCCGCCCACAGCGACCTGCTCATCCCGGCCGCCGTCGGCACCGGCCTGGCCTTCGACACCGCGTGCGCGCCGATGCTGCTCGGCCGGGTCCTCCTGGAGGCCATGGCGGACGAGCTGCCGGACGCCCAGGCCCGCCTGGAGGAGTTCGACGCCAAGGCGGCGGCGCGCGGCCTGTTCGTCGACTGAGCGCGCCCTCCCGGGCGGCGCCTCAGATCTCCAGCTCGTCGCCGATCCGCTTGAGCTGGTGGCGGGCCATCGCCAGGTTCGCCCGGGACTTGTCGAGCGCCAGGTAGAGGAAGAGGCCGTTCGCGCCACGCGACTTGAGCAGCCGGATCAGGTGGTACTGGCCGCCGAGGGTGATCAGGATGTCCTCGATCTCGTCCTGGATGCCCAGCATCTCCATCGTGCGGACCTTGGCGCGGACCACGTCCGTGTTGCCCGCCGCCGCGACGGCCAGGTCGAAGTCCTTGCCGCCGCCGATGACGCCGAGGGCCATGCCGCTCGTGTAGTCGACGAGCGCCGCACCGATGGTGCCTTCGATCTGGGCGGCTTCCTTGAGGGAGGTCTCGGTGTTCGCCATGCTTCGCTTCTTCCTTCGTGGGAGTGGGACGGGGGAAAAGTCGTGGGGGAGCCCCGGGAGCGCCGGGCAGCGCGGGGGAGTTCCAGGCGCTCCGGGGTCAGTCCGGGTCCCGGCGGGTCAGTGCGCCGTCGACCAGCTCGCCTATCCGGGCGCTGGACCGGCGGGCCTCCAGGTGGAGCCGGCCGACGTTGATCCGGGGCTCGGCGAGCAGCGTGAGGACGGCCGAGCCGCCCGCCGCGTACGTCGCCACGTAGCCGTGCTCGCCGCGGACCAGCAGCTCGCGGAAGCCGCCCTGGCCGGTGCAGTCGGCGAGCCGCTGTCCGACGCCGAGCGCGGCGGCGGTCAGCGCGGCCACGGCCTCCGCCTCGCCCGCCACGGCGTCCTGGGCGAGCACCAGGCCGTCGGCGCTGGCCGCCAGCGCCCCGGTCAGCTGCGGCAGCCGGGCGCGCAGTCGTCTCAGCTCGCCGAGCACCTCGGCTTCTGCGGTCATCAGTTGTCTCCTCTCGGCGCGCAGGCGCAGAGCACGCCGCATCACAGGGCTGCCTCCAGGGCGTCACGGAGCCGGCGGAGCAGGGCGACGTCGGGATCGCTGACGGCGGCCGCCTCGCCCAGCCACGCGGGGACGGCGGGCGGGGCCGGCGGCGGTGCGTCGTACGGGGTCTCGACCAGGCCCGCCGCGGCGAGCCGGCGCACGTCGAGCAGGGTGTGGAAGGCGGGCCGGCCCAGCAGCCGGGCGAGGTCGCCGGGGGTGCGCACCCCGTCGGCGGCGGCGAGCAGCGCCCGGTGGCGGGCCCCGACCGGCTGGCCGGGGGCGGCGGGGCGGGGCACCACGGGGGCGTGGTCGACGGCCGGCCACGGCCAGACGCTGTCGAGGAGGGCGCGGCGGCGCAGGGTCTCGCGCTCGACGGTGCCGGTGTCGACCGGCCGCACGGTGCCGAACCAGTGCGCCACTCCGTAGCGGAAACGGGTCGGTCCCGTGGTGGGCGCGAGGGCGAAGAAGGCGGCGTCGAAGACCGCGCCGAGGTGGCAGATCTCCAGCTCGCCGTCGTGCAGCCGGCCGCTGTCGACGAGGAAGCGGCCGACGGCGCCGCGCGCCCCGGCCCGGTCGACGGCCTCGTCCCAGCCCGCCCGCGGCAGTCGGCCGGCGGCGGTGAGCAGCACGTCGACGCCGGGGGCGCTGGGGCTCTCCGCGTGCACGACGCGCCCGTCGACCAGGTAGAGCGTGCCGTGGTCGCGCAGCAGGGCGCCGGTGGCCCGCTCCGCCACGAGGCGGGTGAGCATCGGGGAGACCGGTGCGGCGGGCGTCATCCCAGCACCAGCCTCTCGGCGAGGTCGCCGAGCCTGATCCGGGCGAGGGCGAGGTTGCCGGTGGAGCGGTCCAGCCAGACGTGGAGGAAGACGCTGCTGTCGAAGTCCGTCTCGACGAAGCGGATCACGTGGTAGCCGACCCGGGTGGTGACGATCAGGTCCTCGACCGGCGGGGCGGCGGCCTGGGGCGCCGTCTCCACGGCGGCCGATCCGGTGGTGGCCGGTTCGCCGGCGGGCGACTCGAACTCGGCGGCCGCGCGGGCCAGTTCGGCGCTCTCGGCGGCGGTGGTCTCGTGGTCGCCCACCGGTGACTCGCCCGCCGACCCGAGGGCCAGTCCGCTGGTCCAGTCGACCAGCCAGGCCCCGCGCGCCCCCGGCAGGCTCATCGCCTCCAGCAGGCACTCGTCGATTCCGGGCACGCGAGATCCCCTCCCGATGCGGCGTGCGGACGAACGGCAGTAACGGTGACGCTACTCAACGTCGCGGCTCCAGGGAGGGGTTCTGGCATTTTCCAACGGAATTTGTCAGGGGCTCAGCCCCGGCTCTCCACGGCCCGCGCCATCTCGTCCAGGTCCTTGCCGAGGGCCCGCCCCACCGCCCGGCCGCCGAAGCGGGCGAGCAGCCGGGTGAGCGGGCCGGGGCTGCGGTCGTGGGCGGGCCGGGCCGTGAAGGTCATCCGCAGCACGGTCGCGGTGGCGGCGACCGCGGGGCCCTCGGGGCGCAGGGTGAGCTCGGAGACGTAGTGCATCCCGTGCGAGTCGGCGACGGTGACGTACCGCTCGGGCGGCTCGCACACGGTCACCGTCATCTCCTCGGTGGCCGTCCGGCCCAGCATCCGCCGGGTCTCGCGCCAGCGGGTGCCCACCGCGAAGCCGCCCGGGGTGAGCACCTCGACCTTCTCGACGCCGGTGAGCAGCCGGGGCAGCTCGGGCAGGTCGGTGATCGCCTCCCAGACGCGCCCGGGGGAGGCGGCGACACGGCGTTCCACGACGACGGAGGTGCCTGCGGTCATGCCTCCATGGCAGCATCCGGCGCCGGGGCGCGCACCAGCGCGTCGGCGTGGGCGCCGCCGGACTCGGCCACGATCTCGTCGAGGCTCTGGGTGGGGCGCACGGTGGAGAAGGCGATCGAGCCGTCGTCCGTCGGGGTGAATCCGTGCACGGCGGGCCGGGGCAGGCTGTTGTACGCGTAGTGGTGCGCGAAGTAGTAGGCGCCGGTGTCCGGCACCGCCACCACGTCGCCGGGGCGCAGCGGCGGCAGGGCCCGGCCGGTGGCGAGCAGGTCCCCGGCGAAGCAGGCCGGTCCGGCCACGTCCTGGACCACCTCGTCGCCGGTGCGGCGGCGGCCCTCGGCGTCGTACGCGAGGATCCGCAGCGGCCAGGCGCCGGGGACGTAGACGGTGCGGGCGGCGATCTGGACGCCGGCGTGGGTGACGGCGATGGGGCGGCCGCCGGAGGTCTTGGTGTACTCGACCCGGGCCAGCACGGTGCCGTGCTTGGCGAGCAGGGACCGTCCGAACTCGGTGACCAGGGCATAGCGCCCGTCGAAGAGCCCGGGGACGGTGGCGGCGAGCAGCCGGGCGTACTCGGCGTGGGTGGGGGTCTCCTCGTCGGAGGCGAAGTTGACCGGGAGGCCGCCGCCGATGTCGAAGGTGTCGATCTGCTGCCGGCCGGCCTTGGCGTTGATCTCCTCGGCGAGCGCGTATCCGGCGGCGACGCCCTCGGCCATCAGGGCGAGCGGGATGCCCTGGGAGCCGGTGTGGGTGTGCAGCCGGGTGAGCCAGGGGCGGTCGAGGTAGGCCTGGACGACGGCCTCGCGGGCGCCCTCGTCGCGCAGGGCCACGCCGAACTTGGAGGTCGGGGTCGCGGTGGACAGGGCGTCGATGGTGCCGGCGCCGACCTGGGGGTTCACCCGCAGGCCGAGCGGCGAGGCGGTGGGCCTGGCTGCGACCAGGGCGTCGAGCCGGGCCAGTTCCTGGAGGTTGTCGGCGTTGACCGCGATGCCGAGCGCGAGGGCGTGGCGCAGTTCCTCGGGGGTCTTGGCGGGGGAGTCGAGGACGGTGCGGGCGGCGGGGACGCCGGCGGCCCGGGCCAGGGCCAGCTCGCCGGGGCTGGCGACCTCGGCGCCGAGCCCGGCCTCGTGCAGCAGGCGCAGCACGGGCACCAGCGGGCAGGCCTTGACGGCGAAGGCGTGGAGCACGGGGGCGTCGGTGACGGCGGCGAAGGCGCTGGTCAGCGCGGCGGCGGAGGCGCGGATGCCGGCGGTGTCGAGGAGGGCGGTGACGGGTTCGGCGGGGGAGAGCAGGCCGTGCTCGACGGCGGCGCGGACGGCCCGGTCGCGTACGGAGAGCGTCATGCGTCCATGGCACCACCCGGTGGGTCGGCCGCGCAGCTGTTGACTAAAACTATTCATCGGGTCAGGATGTGAATACCTGAGTGAATACGTCTGTGACGTCAGCGACGTCGGCATGCAGAACCGAGGAGGCACCGCCATGTCAGGACCCCGACCCGTACGGGCACCGCGCGGTACGGAACTGAGCGCCCTGGGATGGCAGCAGGAGGCCGCCCTCCGGATGCTGCAGAACAACCTCGACCCCGAGGTCGCCGAGCACCCCGACAAGCTCGTCGTCTACGGCGGCACCGGCAAGGCCGCCCGCGACTGGCGCTCCTTCGACGCCATGGTCCGCACGCTGAGGACCCTCAAGCAGGACGAGACCATGCTCGTCCAGTCCGGCCGCCCGGTCGGCGTCATGCAGACCCACGAGTGGGCCCCGCGCGTCCTCATCGCCAACTCCAACCTGGTCGGCGACTGGGCCAACTGGGAGGAGTTCCGGCGCCTGGAGGCCCTCGGCCTCACCATGTACGGCCAGATGACCGCCGGCTCCTGGATCTACATCGGCACCCAGGGCATCCTCCAGGGCACCTACGAGACCTTCGCCGCCGTCGCCGCCAAGAAGTTCGGCGGCACCCTCGCCGGCACCATCACCCTCACCGCCGGCCTCGGCGGCATGGGCGGCGCCCAGCCGCTCGCCGTCACCATGAACGACGGCGTCGCCCTCTGCATCGACTGCGACCCGCGCGCCATCGAGCGCCGCATCGAGCACCGCTACCTCGACGTCAAGGCCGACAACCTGGCGCACGCCCTCCAGCTCGCCACCGAGGCCCGCGACGCCCGCCGCCCGCTCTCCATCGGCCTCCTCGGCAACGCCGCCGAGCTGCTCCCGCAGATGCTCGCCGAGGGCGCGCCGATCGACATCGTGACGGACCAGACGTCCGCCCACGACCCGCTGTCCTACCTCCCCGTCGGCATCGCCTTCGAGGACATGGCCGACGCCGCCGCCAAGGACCCGGCCGGCTTCACCCAGCGCTCCCGCGAGTCCATGGCCCGGCACGTCGAGGCCATGGTCGGCTTCATGGACGCCGGCGCCGAGGTCTTCGACTACGGCAACTCGATCCGCGGCGAGGCCCAGCTGGCCGGCTACGACCGCGCCTTCGCCTTCCCGGGCTTCGTCCCCGCCTACATCCGCCCGCTCTTCTGCGAGGGCAAGGGCCCGTTCCGCTGGGCCGCCCTCTCCGGCGAGGCGAGCGACATCGCGAAGACCGACAAGGCGATCCTCGACCTCTTCCCGGAGAACGAGTCCCTCGCCCGCTGGATCAAGATGGCCGGCGAGCGCGTCCACTTCCAGGGCCTGCCCGCCCGCATCTGCTGGCTCGGCCAGGGCGAGCGCGACAAGGCCGGCGCCATGTTCAACGACATGGTCGCCGACGGCACCCTCGCCGCCCCGCTCGCGATCGGCCGCGACCACCTCGACTGCGGCTCGGTCGCCTCCCCGTACCGCGAGACCGAGGCCATGCTCGACGGCTCCGACGCCATCGCCGACTGGCCGCTGCTCAACGCCATGGTCAACGTCGCCTCCGGCGCCTCCTGGGTCTCCCTCCACCACGGCGGCGGCGTCGGCATGGGCCGCTCCATCCACGCCGGCCAGGTCTCCGTCGCCGACGGCACCAAGCTCGCCGGCGAGAAGATCCGCCGCGTGCTGACCAACGACCCCGGCATGGGCGTCATCCGCCACGTCGACGCCGGCTACGACATCGCCGAGCGGGTCGCCGACGAGAAGGGCGTCCGCATCCCGATGCGCGAGGGTGACTCCGCGTGACCTCCGCCCACGACGCCACCCCCGCCGGCCGCACGGCCGGCGGGGGCCGGCCGGACTCGCCCTCCTTCCACGCGATGTGGCGCAGCCTCGCCCCCCTCGGCCGCCACGCGGACTCCGGCGGCTACCGCCGCTACGCCTGGACCGAGGCGGACGCCGACTGCCGGCTGTGGTTCCGCATGCAGGCCGAGGCCCGGCGGCTCGACGTCGAGACCGACCGCAACGGCAACCAGTGGGCCTGGCTCGGCGACCCCGCCGCCGGTGACGCCGTCGTCACCGGCTCCCACCTGGACTCCGTGCCCGACGGCGGCGCCTTCGACGGCCCGCTCGGCGTCGTGTCCGCCTTCGCCGCGCTCGACGAGCTCCGCGCCCGCGGGGTCTCCTTCAAGCGGCCCCTCGCCATCGTCAACTTCGGCGACGAGGAGGGCGCCCGCTTCGGGCTCGCCTGCGTCGGCTCCCGGCTCACCTCCGGCCAGCTGACCAAGGAGAAGGCCTTCGAGCTGCGCGACGCGGACGGCATCAGCCTCCCGCAGGCCATGGAGGCGGCCGGCCACGACCCCGAGACCATCGGCCACGACCCCGAACGGCTCGCCCGGATCGGCGCCTTCGTCGAACTCCACGTCGAGCAGGGCCGGGCCCTCGACCTGTCCGGCGACCCCGTCGGCATCGCCTCCGCCATCTGGCCGCACGGCCGCTGGCGGTACGACTTCCACGGCGAGGCCAACCACGCGGGCACCACCCGGCTCGTCGACCGGCGCGACCCCATGCTGCCGTACGCCGAGACCGTCCTCGCCGCCCGGCAGGAGGCCGAACTCGCCGGCGCCGTCGCCACCTTCGGCAAGATCGCCGTCGAGCCCAACGGCGTCAACGCCATCCCCTCCCTGGTCCGCGGCTGGCTCGACGCCCGCGCCGCCGACCAGGAGTCCCTGGACGCCGTCGTCGCCGGCATCGAGGCCGCCGCCCGCGACCACGCCGTCCGCCGGGGCGTCGACCTCGCCGTCGTCCGCGAGTCCTTCACCCCGGTCGTCGAGTTCGGGCACGCGCTGCGCGAGGAACTCAGCCGGATCCTCGCCGACACCACCGGCACCAAGATCCCGGTCCTGGGCACCGGCGCCGGACACGACGCCGGCATCCTGTCCGCCTCGATCCCGACCGCCATGCTGTTCGTACGGAACCCCACGGGCGTCTCGCACTCCCCGGCCGAGTTCGCCGCCGAGGACGACTGCGTCGCGGGCGTCCACGCACTCGCCGACGTACTGGAGGGCCTCGCGTGCAGGTGACCACCTACTGGCTGGAGCACGCCTGGCTCGGCACCCACGCCGAGCCGGGCGTCGCCCTGGACGTCGCGGACGGGCGCATCACCGCCGTCCGCACCGGCCAGGACACCCCGCCCCCGGGCGCCGAGGTGCTGCGCGGCCTCACCGTCCCCGGCCTGGCGAACGCCCACTCGCACGCTTTCCACCGGGCCCTGCGCGGCACCGTCCAGGTCGGCTCCGGAACCTTCTGGACCTGGCGCGAGGTCATGTACGGGGTCGCCCAGCGGCTCACCCCCGAGAGCTACTTCGCCCTCGCCCGGGCCGTCTACGCCGAGATGGCGCTCGCCGGCATCACCTCCGTCGGCGAATTCCACTACCTCCACCACGCCCCCGGCGGCACCCCCTACGCCGACCCCAACGCCATGGGCGAGGCCCTGATCGCGGCCGCCGCCGAGGCCGGCATCCGCATCACCCTCCTCGACACCGCCTACCTCTCCTCCGGCTTCGGCGCCGCCCCCGAACAGCACCAGCTGCGCTTCTCCGACGGCACCGCCGACGCCTGGGCCGAGCGGGTCTCCGCCCTCGAGGAACGCGAGGGCGTCCGGATCGGCGCCGCCGTCCACTCCGTCCGCGCCGTCCCCGCCGGGCAGCTCGCCACCGTCGCCCGCTGGGCCGAGGAACGGCGGGCCCCGCTGCACGTCCACCTCTCCGAGCAGACCGCCGAGAACGAGGCCTGCCAGGCCGCCCACGGCATGACGCCGACCCAGCTCCTGGCGGAGCACGGTGTGCTCGGCGCCCGCACCACGGGCGTCCACAACACCCACATGACGGACGGCGACATCAAGCTCATCGGCTCGACCGCCACCGGCACCTGCATGTGCCCCACCACCGAACGGGACCTCGCCGACGGCATCGGCCCCGCCGTCGCCCTCCAGCGGGCCGGCTCCCCGCTCTCGCTGGGCAGCGACAGCCACGCCGTCATCGACCTCCTCGAAGAGGCGCGGGCCATGGAGCTGAACGAGCGCCTGCGCACCCGGACCCGCGGCCACTGGACCGCGGCGGCCCTGCTGCGCGCGGCCACCGAGGACGGCCACGCGGCCCTCGGCTGGACCGACGCAGGGCGCCTGGAGGCGGGCGCGCTCGCCGACTTCACGACGCTCGCGCTCGACTCCGTCAGGACAGCGGGGCCGGAACCGCGTCTGGCAGCCGAGACGGCGGTATTCGCAGCGTCGGCCGCGGACGTGCGGCACACGGTCGTGGGCGGCCGCCACGTGGTCCGGGACGGCGTCCACCGCTCCGTACCCGATACGGCCCGTGCCCTCGCGGACTCGATCGCCGCCCTGCGCGGCTGAAGGAGACACCTCTCACCATGAACGGCCCCGCGGCGACGAACAACCCGGTGGCGAACCCCGCCCCCACGAGCGCGAACAGCGCCGTGGCGACGACCGCCACCGTCATCACGAACATCGCAAGTCTCGTCACCAACGACCCCTCCCTCGGTGATGGTTCGGCACTCGGACTGATCCAGGACGCGGCCGTCGTCATCGAGGGCGACCGCGTCGTCTGGGTCGGTGAATCCAGCAAAGCACCCGCCACTGACAACCGGGCCGACGCCGGCGGCCGGGCCGTCGTCCCCGGCTTCGTCGACTCCCACTCCCACCTGGTCTTCGCGGGCGACCGCACCGCCGAGTTCAACGCCCGGATGTCCGGCCAGCCCTACAAGGCCGGCGGCATCCGCACCACCGTCGCCGCGACCCGCGCCGCCACCGACGCCGAACTCTCCGCCAACGTCGCCCGCTACATGTGGGAGGCGCTGCGCCAGGGCACCACCACCTTCGAGACCAAGTCCGGCTACGGCCTCACCGTCGAGGACGAGGCCCGCGCCCTGCGGATCGCCGCCGAGCACACCGACGAGGTCACCTACCTCGGCGCGCACATCGTGTCCCCCGACTACGCCGACGACCCCGCCGGGTACGTGAAGCTGGTGACCGGCGCGATGCTGGACGCCTGCGCGCCGTACGCCCGCTGGGTCGACGTGTTCTGCGAGAAGGGCGCCTTCGACGGCGACCAGGCCCGCGCGATCCTCAAGGCCGGCCAGGCGAAGGGCCTGCAGGCCCGGGTGCACGCCAACCAGCTGACGTACGGCCCCGGCGTGCAGCTCGCGGTCGAGCTGGACGCGGCGAGCGCCGACCACTGCACCCACCTCACCGACGCCGACATCGACGCGCTCGCCCAGGGCAACACGGTGGCGACGCTGCTGCCCGGCGCGGAGTTCTCCACGCGCGCGGAGTGGCCGGACGCGCGGCGGCTGCTCGACGTGGGCGTGACGGTCGCGCTGTCCACGGACTGCAACCCCGGCTCGTCCTTCACCTCCTCGATGCCCTTCTGCATCGCGCTCGCCGTCCGCGACATGCTGATGACCCCCGACGAGGCGCTCTGGTCCGCGACCGCCGGCGGCGCGGCGGCGCTCCGCCGCACGGACGTGGGCCGGCTCTCCCCCGGCGCCCGCGCCGACCTGATCGTCCTGGACGCCCCCTCCCACGTGCACCTGGCCTACCGGCCGGGAGTGCCGCTGGTCGCGGAGGTCTGGCGAAAGGGTGTGCGGACCGTCTGAGGGCGCGGCTAGTTTGGGCCCCCATGACGACCACTCCCACACCTCCGAAGAAGATCAGGCCGGCCGCCTTCCGCGAGGAGCCCGGCCTGGACGACTGGCGGGTCCTGGGCGAGGGAGCCTGTGCGCACTACCGCACCGGCACCTTCGCCGAGGGCGCCGCCTTCGTGGCCGCGCTCGCCGCGCTGCCCGGCTCCGCGGACCGCGCGCCGGACGTGGACCTGCGGCCGGACGGCGTGACGGTCCGCCTGATCACCCTCACCGACGAGCTGTACGGGCTGACCGAGGGCGACCCCGAACTGGCCCGGCGGATCTCGGCGCTGGCCGCCGAACTCGGCCTGACCGCCGACCCCTCGGCCCTCACCGGCGTCCAGGTCACCCTCGACGCCCTCGACATCCCCGCCGTCACCCCCTTCTGGCACGCCCTCCTCGGCTACGTCCACCGCGCGGGCAGCCCGGAGGACCTGGTCGACCCCGGCCGCCGCAACGCCGCCTTCTACTTCCAGCGGATGACCACCCCGCGCCCCCAGCGCAACCGCGTCCACGTCGACGTCTGGGTCCCCCACGACCAGGCCGAGTCCCGCATCGCCGCCGCCCTCGCGGCCGGCGGCCGCCTCGTCACCGCCGAACACGCCCCGTCCCACTGGGTCCTGGCGGACCCGGAGGGCAACGAGGCGTGCGTGGGGACGCTGTGAGGTACGGGGAGTTCGTCCGCCTCGCGGCGGCCGACCCGGCGGTCGTGGGCCTCGTCCTCAAGGGCTCCCAGGCCCACGAGGGCATGCCCACGGCCCACTCGGACCACGACCTCTACGTCGTCCTCGCCGACGGCGCGACGAGCGACCTCGGCCGCTTCGCGGGCCACCGCACACCCGAACTCGACCTGGTGATCGTCTCGTTGAGCGCCTTCCGGGCGCTGGGCATGCCGGGCTTCGAGCGCTACGCGCTCGCCCGGGCGCGGGTGGTCCTGGACCGGCTGGACGGGGAGATCGCCGCGATCCTGGCGGCCAAGGCGGTCCTCACGGAGGCGGAGTCAGCCCGGCTCGCCCCGGACTTCCTCGACGCCTACGCCAACTCCCACTACCGCTCCCTGAAGAACGCCCGGCACGGCCACGCGCTGGCCGCCCGCCTGGACGCCACGGACAGCCTCTCCCACCTCCTGGACCTCCTCTTCACCCTGGCCCGCCGCCCCCGCCCGTACAACAAGTACCTGGAGTGGGAGCTGACCCGTCACCCCCTCCCGGACTGGCCCACGGCGACCCTCCTCCCCACCCTGACCAGCCTCGCCGCCACCCCGACCCCGGCCGCCCAGCGCACCCTCTTCGCCCGCGTCGAGTCCACCGCCCGCACCGCCGGCCACGGCGCGGTCCTGGACGCCTGGGGCGAGGACCTGGACCTGATGCGCCCGCAGTGAGGCAGGCCCCCGCGCTCACGCCAGCCACAGTGCCGAGCGGCGGTGGCGGCAGGGCGGGACGTCGAGGGTGTCGCGGTCCTGCGGGGTGGTGTTCGCCAGGCGGACGGCGGCGGTGAGGGCCGTGCGCAGGCGGGCGCGGGCGCGGCGTTCCCCGGTGGCTGACAGGCGGGCGACCGTGGGGTCGTGCTGGTGGCGGGGGAAGGAGAAGAACGCGACGGAGCGGCGGGTGCCGCGGCGCGGGTCGTGGAGCAGGACCGCGTGCCAGGGCGCGCCGGGGCGCTCGGGCCGTGCGGCGTGGGCGGGTGGGACGTGGTGGGCGGTGCGCGACACGGGGACTCCTCCGGGAGCGACCGCCAGGGCTGTCCTGGCGGGCTACCGGAAGCCGGTCGGGCCGGTGGCGCGGGTGGTGGCGGGGGTGGGCACACGGATATGCAACCGCATCGGGGGCCTTCGCGTGCGAGGGTTTCCGCATGGGGCACGCACGGGCCTATCCCGTTTTCCGGAGTGATGACGCCGACGCCGCGTACGCGCGGGCGCGGGAGCTGTGCCGTGGGCTGGAGGAGGTGCGGGACGGGCGCTGGCTGGAGGCGCTGGTGGGGGAGCCGGGGCGGGTGCGGGAGGTGGCCGGGGTGGTGCCGGGGGCGCTGTTCGAGGGGGCCGACGGGGAGGCGTACGACCCGTGGGCGGAGGGCGGGCGCGCGGGGGCGCTGCCGGTGTGGGTGTTCGAGGAAGAGGCGCCCGCCGACGCGGAGTTGCCGTTCCTGGAGGCCGTCGGTCAGGACCCGGCGGTGATCGGCTGGCGGGGGCGCTGGCCCGGCGCGGACGGGGCCGCGCAGTACGACGGCGTGCAGGTGTCCTTCCGCTCCGACGAGGTCGAGCCGGACGCGGCGCGGCCCGCGGGCACGCACACCGTCTTCCTGCACGTCGACAAGCGCTGCCCGCCCGACCGCGTCCGGCACCTCGCCGCCCGCGCCGGCTGCCGGCTCCTCGGCGAGGCCCGGACCGGCTGGTAGGGCGGCCAGCGGCCGGCGGCCTCACTCCTCCGCGGTCAGCCCCCGGCGCAGCCGCGCCAGCGTCCGCGCGAGCAGCCGCGACACGTGCATCTGCGAGATGCCCAGCTCCTCGCCGATCTCCGACTGCGTCAGCCCGGCCGTGAAGCGCAGCGACAGGATGCGCCGCTCGCGCGGCGGCAGCGAGGCGATCAGCGGCTTGAGGGACTCGACGTACTCGATGCCCTCCAGGCCGTGGTCCTCGTAGCCGAGCCGGTCGGCGAGGGTCGAACCGTCGGGGTCGGACTCCTCCTGCGGGGCGTCCAGCGAGCTCGCGGTGTACGCGTTGGCCGCGGCCATGCCCTCGACCACCTCGTCGGTGCCGATGCCCAGTTCACGGGCCAGCTCCTCGACGGTGGGCGCCCGGTCCAGGCGCTGGGAGAGTTCGTCGCCGGCCTTGGCCAGGTCGAGGCGGAGCTCCTGGAGCCTGCGCGGGACGTGCACCGACCACGAGGTGTCGCGGAAGAAGCGCTTGATCTCGCCGATGATCGTCGGCATCGCGAAGGTGGGGAACTCGACGCCCCGGGTCAGTTCGAAGCGGTCGATCGCCTTGATGAGGCCGATCGTGCCGACCTGCACGATGTCCTCCATCGGTTCGCTGCGGGTGCGGAACCGAGAGGCGGCGAACTTCACCAGCGCCAGGTTGAGTTCGATCAGGGTGTTGCGGACGTACGCGTACTCGTGGGTGCCCTCCTCCAGCTCGCCCAGCCGGGCGAACAGGTTCTTCGAGAGGGCGCGCGCGTCCTGCGGCGCGATCTCGTCGAGGGGCGGCATGCGCGTGGGGTCCGCGCCTTCCGACACCTCGAGGGGTACGAGGGGTACGTCGAGGCGGGGGGACATGGGGTCTCCTCCATCGTGGTCTCGCGTGCGGTTTGCGGCGCCTCCGAAGCCGGCCGTGGGAAACGTGGTCCTTACTAGCCCTACCTGCTCGACCCCGATGGTTGCAAGTGGCAATTGTCTGCTTTGGGCTGTTTCGGGGTGGAGCTTGTGTGCGGTGCACGCCGGTGCGCTTGTATGGTTCGACGCATGTACCGCCAGCACATCGGCAGCGCACCCGAGCGGTTTCGGGTCGAGGTCCGGACCGTGGGGGCGAGCGAGGTGCTCACCCCGGTGGGTGAGCTCGATCACCACACCGCCGAACTGTTGCGTGCGCCACTCGACCACGCGCTCGACGAGGGCCGCACACGCCTCGTACTCGACTGCTCACGCCTCGAGTTCTGCGACTCCACCGGACTCAACGTCCTGCTCGGCGCCCGGCTGAGAGCCGACGCCGCCGGCGGCGGGGTCCATCTGGCCGGAATGCGGCCGGCCGTGGCGCGGGTCTTCGAGATCACCGGGGCGGACGCCGTGTTCACCCTCCACGACACCCTCGACACCGCCCTCCCGGATCCCCGCTGAGCGGCCGGGCCGCCGCCCCGCGCCGGGCGGACCGGCCCCGGCCCGCCCGGCCCCCTGTCCTGAACTCGTCAATCGGTTGAATCGGTATCGGTGAGGTGAAGCGTTGAAGGAGACCGCCTCCGGCGACCCCGAGGTCCGCACCCTCGCCCTCGGGTCGGCCAGTGGCACCGTCCCGCTCGCCCGCGACTTCACGAGGCAGCTGCTCCACGAGTGGGGCTGGCTGCCCGCCGCCACCGCCGACCGCCGGGCCGCCGCCGAGGACGTCCTCCTCGTCGTCTCCGAGCTGGTCACCAACGCCTGCCTGCACGCCGAGGGTCCGGAGAGCCTGCGCGTGCTCCGCCTCGGCGGCGTGCTGCGTCTGGAGGTCGCCGACCGCGGCGCCGGTCAGCCCGCCCCGCGCACCCCGCACCGCGCCGGCCGCCCCGGCGGCCACGGGATGTTCATCGTGCAGCGGCTCTGCCGCGCCTGGGGCATCGACCGGGTCCCGGGAGCCCCGGGCAAGACGGTCTGGGCCGAACTGGCCGCCCCCGCATAGGACTTTCACAGCGCTCTCTCTTCCCTCCGCAGGGCCCCGGGCGTACCTTGACGGCCGATCTGATGAACCGTCAGCAATGCTGCGGTGAGTGCGGTGAGGGGTGCTTGAGGTGCCGAACGTGCCGAACCGGAGAAGAGTGGCCCGTGCGCTGACGGCGACGGTGGCGGTGGCCGGCTCGGCCGTGCTGCTCTCCGCGCCCGCCGCCCACGCCACCGTCGTGGACGTCGACTACGCCTGCGAGACGAAGATCGGGCCCAAGAGCGCCGTCTCGCCCGTCGACATCAAGGCGGTGAAGAGCGGGAACGCCTACACGATCACGATGTCCTTCGAGAAGGGCGTCTCGGACAGCCCGGTCGAGCTGCCCAAAGGGGTCATGACCCCGCGCGCCGAGCTGGTCGTCGGTGGCGCCGACAGCGGCACGGTGCAGGTCAAGGGCGTGCCGAACGCCGTCGCGATCCCGCCCAACACCCCCATCAAGATCGGGCAGTTGACGGGCACGTACACCCCGAGGAAGAGCGGCAGGGTCACCTTCACGGCCGGCACCCTCGTCGTCCACGCGCTCGGCATGGACGCCGCCACCTGCAAGCCCACCAACAGCCCCAAGCCCGCCCTGGAGCTGGACGTGACCGCGGCCGGCGGCTCCGGCGGCTCCAGTGGTGCGGGGGGCTCCGGGGGCGGTCCCTCCGGCGGTACGGGCTCCGGCGGCGAGCTCCCCAAGACCGGCCCGCTCGACTCCGCCGCCGCCCTCGGCACCCTCGGCGGCACCGTGCTCCTCACCGGCGCGGCCGGCGTGCTCTGGCTCACCCGGCGCACGGCCCGGCACACGGCACGTTGATGCGGGGGGTGCGGGCAGGGGTACGGGCCCGGGCGGAGGTACGGCTCCCGGCAGGGGTACGGGCAGCGGTACGGGCCCTCGCGGGCGCCGCGCTCACCGCCGCCACCCTGCTCGCGGCGGCCCCGGCGGCCCTGGCGGCCCCGGCCGTCCCCGCGGCGCCGACCCCCGGCTGGACCGCCGCGCCCGCCGCCGGCCGCCCGTACGTCTACCTGGAGGGCGCCGCCGGGAGCGTCCTTGAGGACACCCTGTCCGTCACGAACCCCGGCCCGCGCCCGCTCACCGTCACCCTCACCGGCACCGGCACGCCCCTCGCCCTCGCCTTCGCCACGCGCAGCGTGACCGTGCCCGGCCGCACCCGCGCCGACGTGCCCTTCGCCGTCACCGTCACCGCCGACACCCCGCCCGGCGAGCACCGCGGCGCGGTCCGCGCCGAGGCCGCCGGGCGCGCCGCCACCGTCCCGCTCCACCTGCGGGTGAGCGGGCCCCGGCTCGCCGCGCTCACCGTCGAGGACGTGCGCGTGGAACGCTCCGGCACCCTCCGCTACACCCTGGTCAACCGCGGCAACACCGTCCTCGCCCCGCGCCTGGCCGTGCGCGCCGAGGGCCTCTTCGGCACCGTCCTGGACCGCCCGGAGGAGGCCCTGCCGGTGCGGCTGCGCCCCGGTGAGCGGCTCACCCGCACCGCCCCCTGGCCCGACCCGCCCGCGCTCGACGCGGTCACCGTGCGCCTGACGGCCGCCGCCCCCGGCGCGGCCCCCGCGACCGCCCGCGCGGACGCCTCCTTCGCCTCACCGGCGGGCGTCGGCGCCCTGGCGGCCGCCCTCCTCGCGGCGGCCGGCACGACCGCGTACGCGCTACGACGGAGGAGACGATGACGCATCTGCGGACGGCGGCGGGCGGGCTGCTCGCCGCGCTGCTGCTGGCCCTGCTGCCGGCCACGGCCGACGCCGCCCCGACCGGCCCGGCCACCGCCGCCGAGGGGCCGCGGGTCGCGCTCTCGCGGACCGAGGGCGGCAAGGGCGGCGAGATCACCGTCAGCGGCTCCGGCTGGAAACCGGGCGCGCTGCTCATGCTGCTGGTCTGCGGCCGGGCCGAACCCGGCAGGGGCGTCGTCGGCGGCACCAACTCCTGCGCCAACACCGACGGACGCGCCGCCACGGTCGACGCCCGGGGCGCGTTCAGCACGAAGCTCCCGGTCGCCGAACCGCCCGTGCCCTGCCCCTGCGTCGTGCACGTGGCCGGGGTGACCGGACAGCAGGACACCGCGGACGTCGCCTTCACCGTCGCCGGCCACCCCACCGCCCCGCTGCCCGAGTCCGCCGGCCGGCCCCGGCTCGCGGTGCTCGCCTCGGCCCGTCTGGAGGGCTCCAGCGGGGTCCTCGTGTGGTTCGGTGCCCCGGCCCGGCGCGAGATCGTCGTGACCCTCGGCAACCTCGGCCAGACGCCGGTCAAGGACCCCGTGTTCGAGGTCGGCACCAGCCACGGGGTGTTCGCGCCGCAGTACGAGGAGCGCCAGTGGCGCGGCACGATCGAACCGGGCCGCAAGGCCCTGGTGAGGCTGCCCGTCGAGCTGACCGCCGGCGCGCACGGCGACTACCAGGTGTCCGTGCGGCACGGCGGCACGGTCCTGGTCGAACAGCCCTGGGGCGTCGGCCGCCCCTGGGGCGTGACCCTGTTCTGGGTCCTGCTCGCGCTGGTCGTGCCGGCCGCCCTCTTCCGCATCGGCATGGCGGTCGTGGACCGCGTCCGCCCGCCGCTCGGCGGCCGCCGGGCCCGTGGCCGTACCCCCGCACACGCCCCGACCCCCGCCTCCGCCCCCGTATCCGCATCCCCATCCGCATCCGCATCCGAATCCACGGCGATCCTGCCGTGGTTCACCCCTGACTCCGCACCGTCAGAGACCAGCCCGACGACGAAGGGACAGGCGTGAGGACGACACGCACGACGACACGGAGGATCGGTGCGACGGGCGTCGCGCTGATGCTCGGCGGGGCGGGGATCCTGCTGACCGCCGCACCCGCCATGGCGGCGGAGGTCTCGTACCGGACCGAGTGCATCCCGCCCTCCATCTCCGGCCTGCCGCCGGTGCAGGGCACCACGAAGGTGCTGATCACCGCGCCCGCCGAGGCCAAGGTCGGCGACGAGGTCGAGGTGGTCTGGAAGACGGTCGAGGCCGCGTCCAAGAACCCGGACGTCCTCGACCTCGACAAGGACACGGTGAAGCCCACCGGCGTGATCAAGGTCGGCGGCGCGGCGAGCGGCACCCTGGCCGTGGAGGGGCCGCGACAGAACCCGCCGATCCCGAAGAACAGCCCGATGGTCCTGCCGGACATGAAGGGCAGGCTGAAACTGGAGAAGGCGGGCGAGATCACGCTGACGCCCGACAAGTACACGATCAACGTCTCCAAGCCGATGTCCACCGACACCAAGTGCTCCCCGAAGGAGACGGTCGCGGTCGGCGCCACGATCAAGGTGACGGCGGGCGGCGGTACGAGTTCCGGCGGTACGACGTCCTCCGGTGGCACGACGACGAGCGGTGGCACGACGTCTTCCGGCGGTACGACCACCAGCGGCGGCACGACGTCTTCCGGCGGTACGACCACCTCCGGCGGCACCGCGGCAGGAGGCTCGACCTCCGGCGGCACCACCGCGTCCGGCGGCACCGGCGGCTCCGGCGGGCAGACCGACTTCCCCGGCAAGGAGGTCTCCGTCGCCTTCGCCTGCCAGGCCCCCGGCCCGGCGTCCATCAGCTCCAAGGTGACCGTCGACGCCAAGAAGAACGGCGGCTCCTACGACCTCACCGTCAAGACCGCCAAGGGCGTCATGAACAGCCCGGCCGCCCTCCCCAAGGGCGCCCTCAAGCCCTCCATGGCGGTGCGGATCGGCGGCGCCGACAGCGGCACGGTCACCGTCACCGGCGCGCCCAACCCCGAGCCCCTGGAGGCCGGGAAGCCGGTCGACCTCACCGACATGACCGGCACCTACAAGCCCGGCGCGAGCGGCAAGGCCACCCTGAGCCCCGGCAAGCTGACCATCAGCGTGTCCCTCGGCGGCTCGCCGATCGTCATCCCCTGCGAGGTCAAGGGCTCGGTGCGGGCCTCGCTGACCCTGGACACCGAGAAGCAGGCCGGTGGCGCGTCCGGCGGCAGCGGTGACGGCGGTGCGACCACCGCGTCCGGCTCCGGCTCGGGCGGTGGCGGGCTCGCCGACACCGGCGCCGAGGACGGCGGCGCCCTGCGTGCCCTCGCCCTGGTCGCGGGCACGGTGATCCTGCTCGGCGGCGCGGTGTTCACGTTCACCCCGTGGGCGCGGCTGCGCCGCTGAGCCGGCGGAGCGCGAAACGGCGGAGGGCCGCCGCACCGATTCCGGTGCGGCGGCCCTCAGAGCCGTACGGCGTGTGCCGGGGGCGACGTCAGTGGACGGAGCCCATGAGCGACTGGACCTTCTTGCGGTAGGCCCACACGGCGAATCCGGCGAGGACGGCGAGGGCCGCCTGCATGCCGATGATCCCGGTGCCGTTCAGGTCCACACCGGCCAGCGAGAGCAGACCCGTGGTGCAGTCACCGGCGGTGACGGCGAGGAACCAGACGCCCATCATCTGGGAGGCGTACTTCTGCGGCGCCATCTTCGTGGTGACGGAGAGGCCGACCGGGGAGAGGCACAGCTCGCCGATGGTCTGGATCATGTAGATCGAGACCAGCCACATCGGGGAGACCTTGGTGCCGTCGCCCGCCATGTTCATCGGGACGATGAAGACGAAGAAGGACGCGCCGACCAGGACCAGGCCCATCGCGAACTTCACGATGGTGTTCGGCTCCTGGTTCTTGCGGGCGAGCCACAGCCACAGCCAGGCGAAGACCGGGGCCAGCGCCATGACGAACAGCGGGTTCAGGGACTGGTACCAGGTGGCCGGGAAGCCGAGGCCGAAGACGGTGTCGGCGGTCTTGTCGTCGGCGAACAGCGACAGGGTCGAACCACCCTGGTCGTAGATCATCCAGAAGACGGCGGCGGCGACGAAGAACCAGATGTACGCGGTCATCTTCGACTGCTCGGTCTTGTCGAGGTCCTTGTCGCGCTTGATGCGGACCAGGACGGCGACCGGGATGATCAGACCGGCGAGGGTGATCGGGACCAGCGCCCAGTTCAGGGTGTACATGCCGAGGGCGATGACCGCGCCGTAGAAGACGGCGGCGGCGACGAGCACCACGGAGACCTTGACCAGGACGTTCTTGCGCTCGACCGGCGAGAGCGGGTTCGGGACCACGTCGCTCTTGGCGCTGAGGTGCTTGGTGCCGAGCAGGAACTGCAGCAGGCCGATGCCCATGCCGACCGCGGCGAGCGCGAAGCCGAGGTGCCAGTTGACCTTCTCGCCGACGGTGCCGACGACGAAGGGCGCGACGAAGGCACCCAGGTTGATGCCGATGTAGAAGAGCGTGAAGCCACCGTCACGGCGCGGGTCGTCCGGGCCGTCGTAGAGGTGGCCCACCATCGTGGAGATGTTGGCCTTGAGCAGACCGGAGCCGGCGGCGACGAGCGCGAGACCGGCGAAGAAGGCCGCCTGGCCCGGGATCGCGAGCGAGGCGTGGCCCGCCATGATCACGAAGCCGGCGATGGCGACCGTCTTGCGGGCGCCCCAGACGCGGTCGCCGAACCAGCCGCCGGGCATGGCCATGAGGTAGACCATCGACACG
Source organism: Streptomyces sp. NPDC053541 (assembly GCF_044544705.1). Lineage (NCBI taxonomy): Bacteria > Bacillati > Actinomycetota > Actinomycetes > Kitasatosporales > Streptomycetaceae > Streptomyces > Streptomyces sp. NPDC053541. Next base: position 9,051 of record NZ_JBITXM010000013.1, on the reverse strand, counting down.
TACACGGAGTAGATCGCCGTGGCCGTGGCCGCCGTCATGGCGAGGCCGCCGCCCTGGCTGCCCGTCGCGGCGTCGGCGCCGCCGGAGACCAGGTAGAGGACCAGAAGGGCCCGCATGCCGTAGTAGGAGAAGCGCTCCCACATCTCGGTCATGAAGAGGGTGGCCAGACCCCGGGGGTGGCCGAAGAAGGTCTTCTCGGAACCGGAGGTTCCGGAAGAAGCCGTCGTCATGCTCGACGCCATGTCGATCCTTGCTCTGTCGGGACGCGCGCTTCGTGAGCGGGAGGCGCCCGGTGGGGGAGGCCGGCACCGGGGGGAGCGCGGTCGCGCCCCTCCGGGATCCACGCCCCGGTGCGACGTCGCACCAGGACCCGGCCCACAGGTCATTCACCGTCCTCAAGGCTGCCGACGGCCGCCTCGTGCAGAAAAGAGACCCTTGGCTCACCAACCCGGCCAAAGGTCCCCGTTTACCGCTACAGAACTCTCGACACCATACGGCACGACACTGCCGGATATGGAAGGACTTGAGAGATGGATCACAGGCGTCCGTGGAACCAACCTCGTTCATTCCAAGGTCATGAGCAAGTTACGACTCAAGATCCAATGGGGGTCCGGTGACGGCCCCCCGCCCCCGCCGATCACGCCCCGGCACCGTCCCGGCGCGGACTACCATCACCTCATGACCCGTGTACTGCTCGCCGAGGACGACGCCTCCATCTCGGAACCGCTGGCCCGCGCCCTGCGGAGAGAGGGGTACGAGGTCGAGGTCCGGGAGGACGGCCCCAGCGCGCTCGACGCCGGACTCCAGGGCGGCGTGGACCTGGTCGTGCTCGACCTGGGCCTGCCCGGCATGGACGGCCTGGAGGTCGCCCGCCGGCTGCGCGCCGACGGGCACACGGTGCCGATCCTGGTGCTCACCGCCCGGGCCGACGAGGTCGACACGGTGGTCGGCCTGGACGCCGGCGCCGACGACTACGTGACGAAGCCCTTCCGGCTCGCCGAGCTGCTCGCCCGGGTCCGGGCCCTGCTGCGGCGCGGCTCCGCCGAACCGGCCGCCGCCCCCACCACCCACGGCGTGCGGATCGACGTCGAGTCGCACCGCGCCTGGATGGGCGACGAGGAGCTCCAGCTCACCGCCAAGGAGTTCGACCTGCTGCGGGTCCTGGTCCGCGACGCGGGCCGGGTGGTCACCCGCGACCAGTTGATGCGCGAGGTCTGGGACACCACCTGGTGGTCCTCCACCAAGACCCTGGACATGCACATCTCCTGGCTGCGCAAGAAGCTCGGCGACGACGCGGCCAATCCGCGCTACATCTCCACCGTCCGCGGCGTGGGCTTCCGCTTCGAGAAGAGCTAGCCGCTCAGAGCCAGTCGAGAAGAGCTGATCCCCTCCCGTGCGCCGCCGTCTGATCAACTCCACGCTCGCCGTGGTGCTCGTCGTCATCGCCGTCTTCGGCGGCTCCCTGCTGATCGTGGAGACCCGCACGGTCTCCGCCGGCGCCCAGGAACGGGTGGACACGGAGGCCGTGCGGATCGCCTCCATCGTCGACAGCCGGCTGATCGGCGGCGAGCCGGTCAACCCGGACATCCTGGCCGACCAGAGCGGCGGCCGGCGGTACGCGGTCATCCGCATCCCGGGCCGCGCGCCCATCGAGATCGGCTCCCCGCCCGGCGGCAGCGTCATCAGCGGCTTCGCCGAGGGCGAGCGCGGCGAGACCGTGGTCGTCGAGGAGGCCCGCTCGGTCGTCATGGCCGAGGTGCGCCGCACCCTGCTGATCATCCTGGCCGTGGCGCTGCTGTGCGTCGCGGCCGCGGTGCTGCTCGCCGTGCGCCAGGCCAACAAGCTGGCCTCGCCCCTGACCGACCTCGCCGAGACCGCCGAGCGGCTCGGCTCCGGCGACCCGCGGCCCCGCCACAAGCGCTACGGGGTGCCCGAGCTCGACCGGGTCGCGGACGTCCTGGACGCCTCCGCCGAGCGGATCGCGCGGATGCTCACCGCCGAGCGCCGGCTCGCCGCCGACGCCTCCCACCAGCTCCGTACGCCGCTGACGGCGCTGTCCATGCGCCTGGAGGAGGTCGCCGTCGCCGGCGACCTGGAGACGGTCCGGGAGGAGGCGACGATCGCGCTGACCCAGGTGGAGCGGCTCACCGACGTCGTGGAGCGGCTGCTCACCAACTCGCGCGACCCGCGCACCGGCTCCGCGGTCGCCTTCGACCTCGACGAGGTCATCAAGCAGCAGATCGAGGAGTGGCGGCCGGCCTACCGCAGCGCGGGCCGGGCCATCGTGCACTCCGGCAAGCAGGGCATGCGGGCCGTCGGCACCCCCGGCGCGGTCGCCCAGGTCCTGGCGGCGCTGATCGAGAACTCGCTCATGCACGGCGGCGGCACCGTCGCCCTGCGCACCCGCGTCACCGGCAACCAGTCGGTGATCGAGGTCACCGACGAGGGGCCGGGCGTGCCCGCGGACCTCGGGGCGCGGATCTTCGAGCGGGCGGTCAGCGGCCGCTCCTCCACCGGCATCGGCCTGGCCGTCGCCCGGGACCTCGCGGAGGCGGACGGCGGACGCCTGGAGCTGCTCCAGCAGCAGCCGCCGGTCTTCGCGCTCTTCCTGAGCCGGGAGGTCAGGGGCCGTACGGAACGGGAGCAGGAGCGCCCGGTCCGCTGAGGCGCCGCGGCTCCGCCCGGGCTCAGACCCGGTCGGGCTGCTTGCGGCCGGCCTGGCGCGGCGCCTGCTCCAGGAACGATTCGGCGGCGTGCACCGCCTCCTTCGCCGGCAGCGCCCGGAACACCCAGGTGCGGTACGACCAGAAGCGGAACAGGGTCGCGACGCCGATGCCGAAGAACTTGAAGAAGTTGCTCTGCAGCGGGGTGTCCCAGCCGAAGCCGTAGGTCGCCGTGTAGAGCACGCCGTTCTCGATCACCATGCCGACGACGCTGAACAGCAGGAACAGCACCAGTTCCTTCGTGCGCCCGGACTTGTCGCGGTCGCGGTACGTGAAGTAGCGGAACCCCACGTAGTTGAAGAGGATCGCCACGACGGTGGCGATGATGCTCGCCCGCACCACCGGAAGCTCGGTGACGTGGCGCACCAGGTTGAAGACGCCCAGGTTCACCAGGACGCCCAGTCCGCCGACCACGCCGAATTTGGCGACCTCGCGGACGAGCCGGTCCACTCGCATGCGCAGCGCGCCGGGTTCACTCATCGTGATGGCTCAGTCCTGTCCGGTTCCGGAAGCGTTCCGGCCGACGCCGGATCGGCGTCAACCCAGCCATGCTAACCAGCACCCACGGCGCACGCCCGGCTTGTGCGCGATCCGTGTGCGAGCCCACCCCTGCTGTGACAAAGCACAGCCGGACGAGGCTCCGGAACTTGTGCGGATACCCTAAGAGGGTGACGTTCCCGGTAGTCGGCATGGTCGGCGGCGGTCAGCTCGCTCGTATGACGCACGAGGCTGGCATCCCGCTCGGCATCCAGTTCAAGCTCCTCAGTGACACCCCGCAGGACTCGGCGGCCCAGGTGGTGAGCGAGGTCGTCCTCGGCGACTATCGCGACCTGGACACGCTGCGTGACTTCGCGCGGGGCTGTGACGTGATCACCTTCGACCACGAGCACGTGCCCGCGGAGCACCTCGCGGCCCTGGAGGCGGACGGCGTCGTCGTCCGTCCGGGCCGCGCGGCCCTCGCGCACGCCCAGGACAAGGGGGTGATGCGGGCGCGGCTCGACGAGATCGGCGCGCCCAGCCCGCGGCACCGCATCGTGGCCGACCCGGCCGACGCGGCGGCCTTCGCCGCCGAGGGCGGGGGCTTCCCGATCATCCTCAAGACCGTGCGCGGCGGCTACGACGGCAAGGGGGTGTGGTTCGTGCGCTCCGAGGCGGACGCCCACGACGCCTTCAAGGCCGGCGTGCCCGTGCTCGCCGAGGAGAAGGTCGACTTCGCGCGCGAGCTCGCCGCGAACATCGTCCGCTCCCCGCACGGCCAGGCGGTGGCCTATCCGGTGGTCGAGTCCCGTCAGGTCGACGGCGTCTGCGACACCGTGATCGCGCCCGCGCCGGACCTCTCCGACGAGCTGGCCGGGCAGGCCCAGGAGCTGGCGCTGCGGATCGCCAAGGAGCTCGACGTGGTCGGCCACCTGGCGGTCGAGCTCTTCGAGACCCGTGACGGGCGGATCCTCGTCAACGAGCTCGCCATGCGCCCGCACAACTCCGGCCACTGGACCCAGGACGGCGCGGTCACCTCGCAGTTCGCCAACCACGTCCGGGCGGTCCTCGACCTTCCGCTGGGCGACCCGCGCCCGCGCGCGAAGTGGACCGTGATGTGCAATGTTCTGGGCGGCGACTACCCGGACATGTACCAGGGGTACCTGCACTGCATGGCCCGGGACCCGCAGCTCAAGATCCACATGTACGGCAAGGACGTGAAGCCGGGCCGCAAGGTGGGCCACGTCAACACCTACGGCGACGACCTGGACGACGTGCTGGAGCGCGCCCGTCACGCCGCCGACTACCTGCGAGGAACGATCGTTGAGTAATCCGGCCGCTGCCACCCCGCTCATCGGCATCGCCATGGGCTCCGACTCGGACTGGTCCGTCATGGAGGCCGCCGCCCAGGCCCTGGACGAGTTCGAGATCGCGTACGAGGTCAACGTCCTGTCCGCGCACCGCATGCCGCGCGAGATGATCGCGTACGGCGAGGAGGCCGCCGACCGCGGTCTCAAGGCGATCATCGCGGGCGCCGGCGGCGCGGCCCACCTGCCGGGCATGCTCGCCTCGGTCACCCCGCTGCCGGTGATCGGCGTCCCCGTGCCGCTCAAGTACCTCGACGGCATGGACTCGCTGCTGTCCATCGTGCAGATGCCGGCCGGCGTCCCGGTCGCCACCGTCTCGGTCGGCGGCGCGCGCAACGCGGGCCTGCTCGCCGCCCGGATCATCGCCGCGCAGGACCCCGACGTGCTCGCCCGCATGCGGGAGTTCCAGCAGGAGCTCAACGACCAGGCGACCGAGAAGGGCAAGCGGCTGCGGCAGAAGGTCGAGGGCTCGGGCTCCTTCGGGTTCGCCCAGTGAGCGCGGCGGCGGAGCGGCTGGCCGAGGCCAGGGAACTGCTCGCCGCCGCCCCGGTGGTCGACGGGCACAACGACCTGCCGTGGGCGCTGCGCGAGCAGTGCGGCTACGATCTGGACGCGCTGGACATCGCCGGCGACCGCTCGGCCTCCCTGCACACCGACCTCGCCCGGCTGCGCGCCGGCGGGGTCGGCGCGCAGTTCTGGTCGGTGTACGTGCCGGGCCGGCTGGCCGGCGACCACGCGGTCAGCGCCACCCTGGAGCAGATCGACGCCGTCGACCGGCTGGTCGAGCGGTACGCGACGGACCTCGCGCCCGCGCGGACCGCCGCCGACATGGAGGCGGCCCGCGAGCAGGGCCGGATCGCGTCCCTCAAGGGCGCCGAGGGCGGCCACTCGATCAACAACTCGCTGGCCACCCTGCGCGCCCTGTACGCCCTGGGCGTGCGCTACATGACGCTCACCCACAACGAGAACAACGACTGGGCGGACTCGGCCACCGACGAGCCGCGGCACGACGGCCTCACCGCCTTCGGCCGCGAGGTCGTCCGCGAGATGAACCGCTGCGGCATGCTCGTGGACCTCTCGCACGTCGCCGAGTCGACGATGCGGGACGCCCTGGACACCAGCGTCGCGCCGGTGATCTTCTCGCACTCCTCGTCCCGCGCGGTCTGCGACCACCCGCGCAACGTCCCGGACGCGATCCTGGAGCGGCTGCCCGCCAACGGCGGCGTGGCGATGGCGACCTTCGTGCCGAAGTTCATCCTGCCCGCCGCGGTGGAGTGGACGGCCCGCGCCGACGAGAACATGCGCGCCCACGGCCTGCACCACCTGGCCACCACCCCGGAGGCGATGGCCGTCCACCGCGCCTTCGAGGCCGACCACCCGCGCCCGGTCGCCACGGCGGCCACGGTCGCCGACCACCTCGACCACATGCGCGAGGTCGCCGGCATCGACCACATCGGCATCGGCGGCGACTACGACGGCACGGCCTTCACCCCGGCCGGCCTGGACGACGTCGCCGGCTATCCGAACCTGGTCGCGGAGCTCCTCGTGCGCGGCTGGTCGCACGCCGACCTCACGAAGCTGACCTGGTCCAACGCGGTGCGGGTGCTGCGCGACGCCGAGGCGGTGGCGCGCGAGCAGCAGGCGCTGCGGGGCCCGTCGATCGCGACGATCGCCGGCTTCGACGCGTAACCACCGGACGGCACCGGTGAAGTGACGGCCCGTCAGTGAGGCCCCCGCCCCGGCGGGGGCCTTCGCGCGTCCCGGGCCGCCGTCCCCCGGACGGCCCAGTCCGCCGCGCCCGGCGGCGGGGCCGGTGGCACGGTTGCCGTACTGCCTCAGTAGTACGGAGTTGAGTCACCCATGGCAGATCTGCTGGACGATCCCACCACCACCTTCACCGTCGCCCACGCCGCCTCGGCGGGCGACGCCGATCCCCCCGAACATCCCCGGCCCCTCGACGAGTCGACCCGGGCCCGCGCGCTGCTCGCCGCGCAGCCGGTCGTCGAGGGGCACACGGAACCGCCGCGCGTCACCGACCCGGACCCGGAGGACCTTCCCCCGGAACGGGCCGCGGAGGCGGGAGCACAGCTCTGGTCCCTGCGCGTGGACGCCGACGACGGCGTCCTCGGCACCCTGCGCCGGATCGACGCGGTCCGCGCCCTCGTGGCGGCCTGCCCCGAGGACCTGCGCCTCGCCCACACCACCTCGGAGATGGAGCACGCCCGCAACTGCGGCCGGGTCGCCGTCGTCCTCGGCCCGGTGAGCTGGGCGGCCGTCGGCGGCTCGCCCGCCACCCTGCGGGCGTACCACGCGCTCGGCGTACGGGCGGTGAGCCTCACCCGCTACGACCGCTTCGCCCGCGAGGCGGTCCGGGAGATGAACCGGCTCGGCCTGGCGGTCGACCTGGCCGGCGCCGACCACGACACCGTCCGCCAGACCCTCGCGGTGAGCCGGGCCCCGGTCCTGCTCACCGAGGCCGACCCGGACGTCCTGCCGGACGACGTGCTGCGCCTGCTCGGCGAGAAGGACGGCGTCTGCATGATCCCGGTCACCCCGGACGCCGCGGCGACCGCCGACGCCCTGGACCGGCTCCGCGCCCTCGCGGGCCCCCGGTCGCTGGGCATCTCCCACCCGACCAGCCCGTCCACCGGCTACGTCCCGCTCTTCGCGGAGCTCCTGCGCCGCGACTGGCAGGCCCCGGACCTGGTGGCCCTCGCGCACGGCAACATCACGCGCGCGCTGCGGGAGACGGAGTTCCGCTCCCGGGTGACCCGGCTGAAGGCCGCGTGACGGAGAGCCGTGACGGAGAGCCGTGACGGAGAACCGTCACGGGAGACACCGAGGGGCCCGGAGCCGTGTCGCACGGCACCGGGCCCCTCGGCCGTCGTCGTCGGGACGCCGTCAGGCGCGCGGACGGCCCATCGCCCGGTAGGTCCACCCGGCCTCGCGCCAGCGCGCCCCGTCCAGTGCGTTGCGGCCGTCGAGGATGACGGCGGACGACACGACCGCGGCCAGCTCCGCCGGGTCGAGCGCCTCGCGGAACTCCCGCCACTCGGTCAGGTGCAGCACCACGTCCGCGCCGCGCACCGCGTCGAGCGCGGACTCGGCGTACCCGAGCGTCGGGAACAGGCGCCGGGCGTTGTCCATGCCCTTGGGGTCGTAGACGGTGACCTGGCCGCCCTGGAGGTGGATCTGGCCGGCCACGTTCAGCGCGGGCGAGTCGCGGACGTCGTCCGAGTCGGGCTTGAAGGTCGCGCCGAGCACCGCGACCCGCTTGCCGAGGAAGCCGCCGCCCAGCGCCTCGCGGGCCATCTCCACCATGGACGCGCGGCGCCGCATGTTGATCGAGTCGATCTCGCGCAGGAAGGTCAGCGCCTGGTCCGCGCCCAGCTCGCCGGCGCGCGCCATGAAGGCCCGGATGTCCTTGGGCAGGCAGCCGCCGCCGAAGCCGATGCCGGCCCGCAGGAACTTGCTGCCGATCCGCTCGTCGTGCCCGATCGCCTCGGCCAGCTTGGCCACGTCGCCGCCGGCCGCCTCGCACACCTCCGCCATCGCGTTGATGAAGGAGATCTTGGTGGCGAGGAAGGAGTTGGCGGAGGTCTTCACCAGCTCGGCGGTCGGATAGTCGGTCACCACGAACGGCGAGCCCTCCGCCACCGGCACCGCGTACACCTCGCGCAGCAGCTTCTCGGCCCGCTCGCCGCGCGCGCCCTCGGCCGTGCCGACCACGATCCGGTCCGGGTGCAGGGTGTCCTGGACGGCGAAGCCCTCGCGCAGGAACTCCGGGTTCCAGGCCAGGTCCACGCCCTCCGGCAGCACGCCGGCGAGCCGCTCGGCCGAGCCGACCGGCACGGTCGACTTGCCGACGACCAGGGCCCCGTCCCGTACGACCCCGGCGAGGGAGGCGAAGGCGGCGTTCACGTAGCTCATGTCGCAGGCGTACTCGCCGTGCTTCTGCGGGGTGTTCACACAGACGAAGTGCACGTCGCCGAAGGCGCCGACCTCCTCCCAGGAGGTGGTGAAGCGCAGCCGCCCGCTGGAGCCCTCGATCCCGGCGACGTGCCGCGCCAGCAGCTCCTCCAGGCCCGGCTCGTACATCGGGACCCGCCCGGCGGCCAGCGTCTCCACCTTCTCGGGCACCACGTCGAGCCCGAGCACCTCGAATCCGAGCTCCGCCATGGCCGCGGCGTGCGTGGCGCCGAGGTAGCCGGTGCCGATCACGGTGATCTTGAGGGCCATGCGGTCTCCAGTGAGGAGTCGAGGTCGGGCGAATTGCCAGCCCGAGCATAGTCGGGCCCTGGATCGCGGCCCGGTCTCGCCCTACCCTTTGAGTTACTTAACGGTAGTTAGCACGCGTGGGAGTGAATGACGGTGGCCGGTTCGGCTGATTTCGATCTGTATCGTCCGTCGGAGGAGCACGAGATGCTCCGGGAGACGGTCCGTGCGCTGGCGGAGGCGAAGATCGCGCCGTTCGCCGCGGCGGT